>NZ_DCDO01000006.1:0-180308 GCF_002316465.1 Exiguobacterium sp. UBA1053
CCCCAATCGCCGACGCTTGCGCTTCATTCGTTTTTGTATTCCGTAGAATACGATTTTTGACTCATCTTTCAGTTTTCAAAGTTCGTCTGCCGCCTTAGCGACTTTAATAGATTAACAGGTTGTTTTGATTATGTCAACCATGCTTTTTAAAAAACTTTTCAGCCCCAACGAACCGTTTATAAAAGGCGTCTCGCTGGAACATTTATTAATATAACAACAAAATTCGACAAACACAAGCATTATTTCAAAAAAACTTTGCAAAGTCTTTACCTTCTTAACATGGCACCTACTGTAAACGCGATATTCGCTGGGCGTTCTGCTAACCGTCTCATCAAATACGTATACCAATCCACACCATGCGGAACGTAGATGACAACATGATAACCTTGTCGAACTAACTCTTGTTGTCGTTTCGGTCGCATGCCTTGAAGCATTTGAAACTCGAACTGCGATCGATCAATGTTTCTTATTTGAGTAAAGTCAATGATTTGTCGAATGATCTGTTCATCGTGTGTCGCGATTTGCGTGTAGTTCCCATTTAGCAAATTCACTTTTACTAATTGAAGGTATGTCTCATCTACTGTCTTCTTTGGTTGAATATAAGTTTCATTGTCTCCGTCATATGCCCCTTTGACGATACGTACTGTTGCGTGAAGACGTTCTAGATCAAAACGACTTCGATAGACGTTTGCCTGTAGCGCAATCCCGACGTTCGGATAATGTTCATGTACACGCTCGAATACTTGGATAATCGACTCGACCATCATCGCTTCTTCCATATTGACTGTCACACGCATGTTTTGTTGATCTGCAACTTCCGCGATGCGACTCAACTGTTGATAAGCGATATCCGGATCAATTCTTAATCCGATTGATGTCAGCTTTAAAGATACTTGTGCGTCTAGATTGTATGCTTTGATCTGTCCGATGACTTTAATGCATTCATCCGCGATATCTACCGCGTCCTGTTCTGTCTCGACGAACTCGCCTAAACAATCCACTGTGGCGGCTCGTCCATCTTGATTAAATTGTTTAACAGTGTCGAGTGTCTCTTCAGCGCCCTGCCCTCCGACAAATAACGTCCCACCAAGTGGTAATCCGACTTTTCTAGCTAACTGAATCAGTAACCTATTTTCAGCTAAGTACTCAAATACAGGTTCAGTAATCTGCTGTAACATCTGAATCACCCTCTCTCCTCTCCCTTACCCTCTCCTAACAAAAAAACGTCTTTCTTCTATATAGAAGAAAGACGCAGTTTGAATTAGTGCAACCAGATGAAGTAACCGAGGAAGCCGAGTGACAACACGTACATGATCGGATGCACTTCTTTTGCTCGTCCTTTCGCGATCATCGTGACCGGGTAGAAGAGGAAACCGAATGCAATCCCTGTTGCGATTGAATACGTTAACGGCATCATGATAACGGTCAAGAAAGCCGGAACAGCGTACTCGAATTTTTTCCAATCAATCTGAAGCAGTGAAGCTGCCATCAACACACCGACGATGATCAATGCGGGTGCCGTGACTGGCGCTGTGATGATTGCGAGCAATGGTGAGAAGAATAAAGCAAGACCGAAGAATAACGCTGTGACGATTGCCGTCATTCCTGAACGACCACCTGCTGCAACTCCTGCACTTGATTCGATGTAAGAAACCGTTGTTGACGTTCCGAGAATCGAACCTGCTACCGTCGCTGTTGAGTCAGCGATTAACGCCCGACCAGCACGTGGTACTTTATTTTCTTTAATCAGACCAGCTTGGTTTGCTACTGCAACCAGTGTACCTGCTGTATCAAAGAAATCAACGAAGAAGAAAGTTAGGATGACGATCATCATTTGAACCGTGAAGATTTCGTCAAAGTGAAGGAATGCCTGTCCGAATGTCGGTGCGATACTCGGCGGTGCTGAAATGACTTCACCAAGACTTGTTGGAACTGGAATCAAACCGAAGATCATTCCAGCAACTGCCGTTAGGATCATTCCGAAGAAAATCGCTCCTTTGACACCACGCGTCATTAGGACCGCAGATACGACAAGACCAAATACCGCGAGAAGCGTTGTTCCTTTACTTAAATCGCCAAGTGAGACGAGTGTCGCTTCATTCGCAACGACGAGACCACCTGTTTTTAATCCGATGAACGCGATGAACAATCCGATACCTGCTGCAACTGCCATTTTCAATGGTTCTGGAATCGCATTGATGATCATCTCACGAATACCTGAAGCTGTTAATACCATGAAGACGAGACCTGAGACGAGAACGCCTGAAAGTGCGGTTTGCCATGGAATACCCATTCCGATGACGACGCTGTAGGCGAAGAAAGCATTTAGTCCCATTCCTGGTGCGAGCGCGATTGGATAGTTCGCTAGTAATCCCATCGTGACAGAACCGATGATCGCAACGAGTGCTGTGGCACCGAAGACTGCTCCTGCGTCCATTCCTGCTTCGGCTAATGTATTCGGGTTAACGAATAAGATATACGCCATCGCGAAGAATGTCGTCATGCCGGCGATGAACTCTGTACGCATGTTCGTACCAAGCCCATTGAAATCAAAGAAACGCGCAATCGCATTTTCTTTTGCTTTCGGTTGGTGTGGCTGTTTCAATTGTGTGCTCATGATTGCCTTCCTTCCAAATAAGCCGTCTCCTTGAAAACAAAAAACGGCCCTTACCTAAGCGGTAAAAGCCGTTTCAATAAGCGCACGATGCTGCGTGTGCGCCGTAGTAGGAACCTTTACGGTGTTCCTGTAGAGACTTCCGGGCCCTATCCCCAGAATTATACGGCATTATTTATGTTTTTTTAGTGGTATGAAAAATAAGAACAGACACATCGTAGCACGGTCAAATTCATGGGTCAACCATAAAAACGAAATTTAACCACTTAATTTATCCGAACGTTCGGTTTTAGGTTTTAAATCATTTAATTTGTCAAATTTAAAATTCTATATTTTATTTTAATTTTACATTTTTTAAAATCATTTCATATTTATGAGATAACTATAACTTATTTAATATATTGATACTTATTGTTCATCCATAAGCTGAGTTTTTTCATTTATTTTAGCTATTAATTTATCTTTAACTAATGTTAAAAATTCCTTCTGTTCTTTAACTCCCCACATCTCATTTTCTACATCTTTTTGATATTCTAAATAAAGTAACGGCATGATTTCCAAGTAGATAAGTAAATAAATTTCGGCCATTTTCTGCGGTTTTGAAGAGTATTCATCAAAGGGACCATCATATTTATTCACATTAGCAGAAATAGTTTGAGTATCTTTTAAATTTATTTCTAAGTTCTCATGTTTGTCAAATTCTAATCTTAATTTTATTTGTTTCAACATTTTACTTTCTAATAAAAACGACAAGGTACTTAAAATGTTTAGAATACTATCTCCATTTGCCGATACAAAACTGATTTGATCATCAGTTTGACCTTTAAAGCCAACCATTGAATTAAGTGTTAAAGTTTTTTCATCTTCTGGTGAGATAGTCATTACCAATTCATTTTCTTCTTTAAACAATCTGCTTATTATCCACGTCAATAATTTACTATGTATGTCAGAAGATTTCTTTTCAATCTCTAACTTATTTTTATAACCTAGTAGCAGTCGTAATATCATCAAAGCATCAGTATTCTTATCAATAATATAATTAACTTTATTAACTAAAGTGTAAACTATAATCACGCCTGTTGTTGGTGTCGTTCGGTCTTCAATAGGCAATACTCCAGGAAAAACTGAATCGAAACTAAAGTTTATAATATTATATTCAATTTGTTTATTTCCAAATTTAAAAAAATTATTTTCTTCAAATTCTTTACTTACACTAAAATTAATATAACTAATTTTTTCTTGTGACTCTTTAGGCTCTATGTCACTTAAAAATTTACTAAGTATTCCCTCAAGTGAAACATTTGTAGTATCAACCCATCTCGTAGTATTACTCA
Organism: Exiguobacterium sp. UBA1053; assembly: GCF_002316465.1. NCBI lineage: Bacteria > Bacillati > Bacillota > Bacilli > Caryophanales > Exiguobacterium > Exiguobacterium sp. UBA1053. The sequence continues at coordinate 3,949 of NZ_DCDO01000006.1, forward strand.
ATTCGAAATTACCCCTTTATTTTTATTTTTAACTGATTCGATTTTTTCTTTACTAGAAACCATCGTCTAAATCTATTGTTTGTTTCTACATCAACACTTAATAATTTTTCAGTTCCTGAAAAATCATCTTTTTTTAAAACTGAAAATATAACTTTACAATTAGTTGTTGTCACATGTTTAGAATTTTCATTTACTAATTTTAATATATCAACTTCGCATTTTCTTTTAGCAGTTTCAACATTAACAAATCCCTGTTGATTTACCGCAGGTTGAAGTGTTATTGATTCTGGATAAAATAAAATTACTTTATTTTTTGCTAAGCTTTTTTCTGTTCCAGTAATCGATATATCTAAATATATTCTAGCAAATCCGATATCTTTGGTTTTTTCATCTAAAATAACTGTAGGATTTTCTTTTTCACTTCTTTTATCAGTATCTGCTGAAAAAAACATCTCAAACTTCAAACAGTATGCATTATATAATTCCTCGAAGATAGAAAATATGAAAATTAGAATTGCTATATATATTGTATTAGATGTGACAAAACTACGTTCTGGGGGAACAAAACTCAACTTTGATGCAATATCAAAAATACTTGTGAAGTATATACTTAAAATCGCCACTACAATAGCTTTGAAAAGTGTATAAAAAAGCTTATTTATCACACTCATTACTGTTTCCAACCAAAATGAGTTAATATCACATTACGAATGTTTTCTTTTTCTTCTTCATAACAACTTTCTTTTATATTAATTATTCCATTAATTTGAACATTAAGCCTAATTCTTTCATCAAACTTATTTTTACCTGATAGCTCCATTTTAAATATATCTAGGGCATTCTTCTCATAAAATAAAAAATCCATTTCTTCTAGTAACTTTAAAAATTGATCTCTATCCTCTTCTATTCTTTCAATATACGACTCAAATTTTGATACCAAAAAACCTTCTTCATCAACAGGTATAATTTCTTTAATAGTGAATTTTCTATCAATAAAATAATATTTCAATATAGCTAGCATAAAATCTGTAGTCAAAATAACTTGCTCATAACCTTTTTCAGAATTTTTTTTTATAAACGAATAATAGTCATCCTCTAAATTATAATTAAGTACTTCAATATTGTTATTTCTACTAAAAACCTTTCCTCTTGTAAAATTCATTTTACCCCCCTGTTTAACTTTTTTTAACTTTTATATAAATATACCTCATTTACATACTTTTTAGCCTACTATTAAAGAAAAAAGAAATGTTAAATCAAACACTTTTTCCTAATCAAAAAGCCTGAGGTAAGTTAATAATACCCCAAGCCTTTAATAATGTTCTTATTACTCCCACTCGATCGTTGACGGTGGTTTCGATGTCACATCGTACAGGACGCGGTTAACGTTCTGCACTTCGTTGACGATTCGAACCGAGATTTTCTCTAACACGTCCCATGGGATACGTGCCCAGTCTGATGTCATTCCGTCAATTGACGTGACAGCGCGGATTCCGACCGCATAGTCGTATGTCCGCTCATCGCCCATGACACCAACCGATCGGATTGGAGGAAGGACTGTGAAGTACTGCCAGATTTCGCGCTCGAGTCCTGCTTTTTTGATTTCATCGCGAAGAATGAAATCAGATTCACGGACGATTTCGAGTTTCTCATCTGTGATTTCACCGAGGACACGAATTCCGAGACCTGGTCCTGGGAACGGCTGACGCCACACGATTTCATCAGAAAGACCGAGTTCCTTCCCGAGTTCACGGACTTCATCCTTGAACAACGTGTTGATCGGTTCAATCAATTCAAACTGCATGTCTTCCGGCAATCCACCGACGTTGTGGTGTGATTTAATTGTTTGTGCCGTATCCGTACCACTCTCGATGATATCCGTATAGAGCGTACCTTGCGCAAGGAAGTCCATATCCGTCAGCTTCGAAGCTTCTTCGTCGAAGACGTAGACGAACTCGTTGCCGATGATTTTACGTTTCTGCTCTGGATCCGAGATACCACGGAGTTTGTCGAGGAAACGGTCCTGGGCATCAATCTTGATGACGTTCATGTGGAAGTGATCCGCGAATGTCTTCATGACGCTCTCCGCTTCACCCTTACGCAATAAACCGTGATCGACGAACATACATGTCAATTGATCACCGATTGCTTTGTGAATCAAGGCTGCGACGACAGACGAGTCGACACCACCAGAAAGTGCACAGAGGACTTTTTTGTCGCCGACTTGTTCTTGAATCTTCGCTACTTCGATTTCGATGAAGTTCTCCATCGACCAATCGCCTGCACATTGACAGACTTCAAAGAGGAAGTTCTTGAGCAATTCTTTTCCGAAGACCGTATGGTTCACTTCCGGATGATACTGCACACCGTACATTTTCAATTCTTCGTTCTTGATCGAAGCGATCGGACATGACACGTTCGTTCCATCGACGACGAATCCGTTTGGCACAGATGTGACGAGGTCGCTGTGGCTCATCCAGACCGTTTGTTCAAGCGGTAGATTCGCATACATCGGTGACGGGTCTTGTAACGTCAATGTGGCTTTTCCATATTCACGATGTCCCGCACGTTCTACTGTTCCGCCGAAATGTTGTGACATGAGCTGCATGCCGTAACAGATCCCGAAGATTGGAATACCGAGGTCGAAGATTTCTGGGTCACACCGGTACGCATCCTCTGCGTAGACACTACGTGGACCACCTGAGAAGATGATACCAGCAGGTGCGATTTCCTTTACTTCTGCTGCAGTGATTTTATGCGAATGCAACTCACTGTAGACACCAAGGTCCCGAATACGACGTGTGATCAATTGATTGTACTGTCCTCCAAAATCGAGGACGAGAATCATTTCCTGGTCCAAATGTGCTTCCAAATCTGTTCCCGCCTTTCTGATTTCATGCGTACCCTATGAAAAAAGCCCACTCTTCGCCCATGGATAAAATGGAAAAAGAGCAGGCCGCTTCACAAAAAAATGTATACGAAGGGTCTGCTCCTTCATAGTCAGGTCGTTTAAGGTGACCCGGTAGAGACTCTCGCGCCATATTCGCGAGTATATACAAAGGAGATTGCATGTGTGTGATTTACGTTGTTCCCATTGTAACTGTATCGTTTCGTAAATATCAACCCTCTACATGACGAATGATATTTTCGAAATATTCACGTTTTTTCTCAGCCGACAGTGATTCTCCACCATAGACCATCCGTTCGTAAGCATCCGTCAACGGTCGCATCGCGTACGTCTCGTAGTACCCATCGACTTCGTGAGCGAGTTCCGCAAGCGTCCGACCATCTTGATAATGGAATCCTTTTTTATCAAGACGTCGTAAGAGGTAGCGATACATCCGGCGGAATCCTTCCGGTCGCTCGATTTGTCTTCGGAAGAAGAGAATCGCGAGCGTTCGAATGATTGGTTTTCGGAACAGATAGAGGAACAAGAGAGCAAGTGCCGTCAGGAAGATTGGCCAAAATGGAATTGACTTCTGCTCCGTCTGTCCAGCGCTAGTCGTCTGTTCTTCATCAAGAAGATTTTCTTGCGGACGATTTGGCGTCGTTGTCTCCGTATTATCTTCTGTCTCACGTTGCGGATTTGCTTGTTCCGTCTCATTATCCGTTTCCCGATCGATCGTGTATTGTCCTGCTCCATCGAAACTGACTGTTGGCTCAAGCGGTACCCAGCCTGGTCCTTCGATATACACTTCGACCCACGAGTGCGCATTTTTATTTCGCACTGTATAACTCGTCACGGCAGCTCCGATGACGTCGGATTCGCCTCCCGTGAACCCTTTCACCCAGCGTGCGGGTAACCCGGCTGCCCGTAGCAAAACAGCAGCCGACGTCGAGAAGTTATCACAGTATCCGAGCTTCGTCTCGAATAGGAATTGATCGACGTAATCTTGATTTTCTCCTGGTACGGCAACTTCCTCCGTATTGTATTCAAAGTTCTCTTCTTCGAAATAATTTTCAATCGCCCGTGCTTTGTCCCACGGTGTCTCCTCACCCTCAACGATTTGTTCCGCTAAATCACGGACACGCTGTGGTAAACCATCCGGCAGTTGGAGATACCGCTCTGTTTCATTCTCCGATAAATTGACTGGTTCATCTGTCTGGAGTTGTTCTTCCGTAAAGAGCGGATACGAGTAGTCAATTTGATAATTGCGTTGACGATCCGCCTCGTCTAGATACGATATTTTTTGATTCTCTGGATCAACCAGTACATTTTGTCGTTGTTGATCGACCGAGACCCGGACGTTATCTCCGTTATATGGCACGAACGGTAATTCACGTGCCATCTCAAACGTCGCTGTTTCCTCACGTGTCTTGACTTCTCGCCCGAAGTGCGAGAAGAAACCCCGTCCATCGATTTCCGGGTTCGATTCCGATAGCACCCAGCCTTTGCCGGTATAAATGTCTTTCGTCTCGACTCGCCAGTATCGGTTCCCTTCACTTTCAACCTGGAAGACTTCCCGATCGTCCATCTGGAACGGTCCTCCGAGTTGCTCGTCATTGTTACCGTAGCCAACCTTTTGAATCGCATTCGTCGGCTCTCCTTCACCTTCAAGCCCGGACGTCAAATCGTACCAACTGTCTTGCCATGTCGCATTGATGACAGGACTTTGGACAGCAGCGACGATGACGGCACTCATGATGAATAAGGCACTCAGCGGACGAACGTAAGAAGCGCGTGGTCGTTCGTTGACTTCCGTCGCATAGAGCAATAACAAGGATAAGATGATCGGATAGAGAATGAATGTCTCTCCCGAGTAATCCGTCCATGTATCACAATACGCGATGAATCCAATGACTCCGAAGGCAAGTCCGAAGACGAACCCACGATTCGGGAACGTCCGACGCGCGAGATAGGCGATCAAGAAACTAATCAAACCGATCGAGAGCGCGAAAGCGGGTCGTCCTGGTAATTCACCATTGATGACGCTCTGAATATCTAAACTGATTTCCGTAAAGATGCCCCATGGTGCTGCTCCCGGCGTCAAAATCAGATAGAACGACAGCAGTAATCCACCGAGACTTCCGAGTAAAAAGTAACGCCGCGATAGATGCGACAACAGCAACGGCAGAAACAGCATCGGTAAGAAGGACCAGAGATGCTCGAACGTCGTCAGTTCGAGAAGTGGTGGCATGAAACAAGTCAGGACGGCTGCCGCGATGGCGTTCCAAATCAAGCGTCGCATCATCGCACTCCCCTCCGTTCTGGTGTATAGACATGAACGGTGGCTTCTTGATTAATCTTCGAAATCCATAGTTCATTGTTCGATTCAAGATCCGGTGTGATGAAAAGGACGTTGCCACTCAATCGAAGTGCTTTTGACGAATACTCCCATGACTCGATGAACGTCCGCGTCCGACTCGGCTGCGCCGTCATCAGGTAATGCGTCAGTTTCGCTCCTTCAAGAGGTAACGACAACGATTGAACAGCATGTCCGACGAGGTGAATGCGGTAGCTCAGCCGTCGTTTGTTCAACTGATCCGTCGCTTCTGCCAGCATCGAGATGACGCGTTCGAAGGCTTCACCCGCTTCCGTCCCCTCATCAAAGACGATCGTCGTCTCCCGTTCCTGCTCTCGTTCGAACGTTTTCGTCATTAAGCCTTGACGTTTCGCTGTCGCTTTCCAGTCGATCTGATTCATCCGGTCACCACTGACGTATTCCCGGACCCCGACGACAGTAAAGGACGACTGACGAAGATCAAGCGACACAGGGGAGATTCCTCCATCGCCGCGATCCTCCTCATGCGGAAGTTGAACGGCAAGGCGTGCCGGTTCGATCGCAAGATACGTCTCGACCGGAAACATCCGCTTCCGCTTGAACAGACCGAACGGATCTGTAATTTCAACGATACAGCCAGGAATCTGGTACACTCCTCGGCGGATCGATGGAATCGTGTAGTCGATGTGCTCTGTCTTTCGGTAGTGGGCACGGAGCGGACGGCTGATATCGAGTTTTTCTTCGCTGAGTTCGTTTGGAATCGCCTCCGTCACCTCGACGGCTCCGACAAGGAACGGGAAACGCCGGCGAACCCGTAAGGAAACCGGGATATCCGTTCCGGCAACGAGCATCTTATTCGATACTTCGCGCGTCGCCAGTGCCTGCGTGACAGGCCAAACGAGGAAGAGCGTCCAGTAGACGGTCAAACCAGCCATGACATAAAACAGCAAGGAAGCGACATTTCCGCCATCGACGCGCGCATATGTCCATAAGGCAACCGTCGTCAAAAGGAGTACAGCGTAACGCCAACCAATTTGCCACTTCGTCATAGGGACTCCACGTCTTGTTGGATTGGTACAGCAACCTCTTTTTTGATTTGTTCTAAAATCCGTTCAGACGATTGACCGTGATAACGCGCGTCCGCTGTCAAAATCAAGCGGTGTGACAGGACCGGAATCAAGAGATGTTTGACATCATCCGGTAAGACGAAACTGCGTCCTTCCATGTATGCCCACGCTTGCGCGACTTTCATCAAGGCGATCGAAGAACGGGGACTCGCGCCGAGATAAAGTGAACCGTTCGTCCGGGTCGCTTGGACGAGATGGACGATATATTTTTTGACGGGCTGTGAGACATGGACGTTCTTGACTTCTTCTTTCATCTGAAGCAATTGCTCGCGACCAATCACCGCTTCGAGTGTTTCAATTGGTTCATCCCGTTCGAAACGTGTCAGTAGCTTCATTTCCTGGTGGAAATCAGGATAACCCATTTTGACTTTGACGAGAAAACGATCGAGTTGTGCTTCTGGTAACGGATACGTGCCTTCATGTTCAATCGGGTTTTGTGTCGCCATGACGAAAAAGGGATTCGGAAGCGTATGAATCTCACCATCGACGGTGACGTTCGCTTCCGCCATTCCCTCGAGTAAGGCAGATTGAGTTTTTGGTGATGTTCGGTTGATCTCATCGGCTAAGACGATGTTTCCCATTAAAGGACCCGGTCTATATTCGAATTGGCTAGTTTTCTGATTATACATCGATACACCCGTCAAATCTGACGGAAGTAGGTCTGGCGTGAACTGAACACGTTTGAAGGTCAACCCGATCGATCGGCTGAACGCACGGACGAGCATCGTCTTCCCGACTCCCGGTACGTCTTCTAATAGGACGTGACCGCCCGCTAGCAATGCTGCCAATGATTGTGTGATGACATCTTCCTTACCGATGATGACTTTCTCTACGTTGTCGATAATCGCTTGAATCTCCTTAGTGTATGTTCGCATTGTCAGGCCCCTTGCTCTCGTAGTAGTTGAATTTTCTGACTTTTTATATCATCTCATATTCCGCTACGCTTTTAAAGAAATACGAGCAGTTTCTAGCACATGAAAAAGGGGGGAACGCCGTAGCGTTTCCCCCTTATTTGTTTCAGGAACGAACACATGCCGTGATCCGTTCTTGAACCGTGCAGTTGCACGTAAAACACGAATACATCCGTGTCAATGGACAACGTTCGTCAAGTCCGGTGATCCTCTTCTTTCAGAAGCGACATGCGATCGTTCCCTCTACATTGGTAATCATTCATGTGCATCACCATCCTTTCATATATTGAATATTACCGAATATGTTATAAACGAAACGTCGAATTTTAATTATTTTTTACGATACCGCGCATAAGTCGTCGCGAGCGCGACCGCAAGGACCAACCCTTTGATGATATTCAACGAATAGTATGGAACAGACAGCATGACGAGACCATTTTCAAGAATCCCGACGAGACAAGCCCCAACAAGTGTACCAAGCGCATTCGGCTTCCCTTGTCCTGCGAACGACGAGCCGATGAATGCCGCCGCGACCGCTGGCATCAGATAACCGGAACCGGCGTTGATTTGCGACGATCCGACTTGTGACGCAAGCAAAATCCCACCGACCGCAGCAAGTAACCCAGCAATCAGATACGCGAGTGCCCGGTAGCGGTTGACACGAATTCCTGTCAGTCGTGCGGCTTCCGGATTCCCACCGATGATATAGAGAAAACGACCATGTCGCGTATGGCTTAAAAAGACATGGGTCACAGCGACGACGACGAGCATGATGACGATGATCCAAGGCGCCTGGCTGATTTTCGCGAATGCCTCCGGAATCGTGCCGACTGTTGGTGTACCGTCCAGGCGCGGCATTCCGGCACTGATTGAACCACCACCGGTATACGTCATCGCGACACCTTCGACGATGAACATCGTCGCAAGCGTCGCAAACAAATCCGGAATCTTAAACCAGACGATGAGTAAGATGTTCACCAGAGCAACGCTAAGAGATAAGAGAAGTGCTAAACCAATCGAGACACCGAGCGGTAGACTGTACCAGACGAAGAACGAGACGACGAAAGAACTCGCAAGCGTCGCGGTCGACCCGACCGATAAATCAAATCCATTGACCGTCAAAGAAACGGTCAAGCCGATCGCGATAATCGTCACGATGGAGATACTTCGTAAAATATTAATCAAATTCGTTCCTTGGAGGAATGTCGGAGCCGTCGTCGCAAAAAACAGGACGAGGGCAAGAATCGCGAGGACGATCCCCCAGTCGTTCAAGAATCCGAGGACAGGACGTAAACCCTTCCCTCGGTTCGTTTGTTTTGATACTACCTCATTCATCGTTGCCCTCCTCCTGTCGCATACCACAACAAGGTTTCTTCTGATGTGTCCGCCGTCTTCGTTTCATGGACGATCCGTCCATCGAACATGACGTAGATTCGGTCCGTGACGGTCAAAAGTTCATCCCATTCACTCGTCGCGTAAAGGATCCCTTTTTGTTGTTGCGCGAGTCCGTCAATCAGACGATAGATATCTTGTTTGGCTCCGACGTCGACACCTTTTGTCGGTTCGTCCAAGACGAGTACAGAAACATCGGTCAGTAACCATTTTCCGATGGCGACTTTTTGTTGATTCCCACCGGATAGTTGACCTACTTCCTGTTTCACGTCTGCCACTTTAATGCCCAGCTCCTTGACCCATTGCGATGCCTGATCTGCTTCTTTGCGACGATCCATCAGCCCCCAGCGGTTGACGAAATCATGAGCTGCCGCTGCTGTTAGATTTTCTGCGACAGAATCGGCAACAAGAATTCCTTCTTTTCGTCGTTCTTCTGGAACGAGACCGATTCCCGCTTGAATCGCAGCTTGTGGATTGCGAAGGCGATGGGCTTTTCCACCTATGCGAACCTTCCCTTCCTGAAACGGGCGATCGCCGAACAATGCTTTGCATAATTCCGTTTTACCGGCACCGACAAGACCCGCGATACCAACGACTTCACCTGCTTGAACCGTCAAGGAGATATCGTGGACGTCCGCATTCGTAGCACTCTCGACCGTCAATACGTTCGTTGCATTTACCCGTGACGTTTTCGCAACAGACGTAAGCTGACGCCCGAGCATCTGCTCAACGACAGCTTCCTTCGTGATGTCTGTCAAAAGATGTCGTGAGATGAGTTGACCGTCGCGCATGACCGAGATGGAGTCGCAAATCTCATATAGTTCCTGGAGGCGATGCGAGATGAAGATGATCCCAAGCCCCCGTTCGGCTAAACGACGCACGACTGAAAAGAGATGGCTTGTTTCCGCCTGACTGAGAGGTGCCGTTGGTTCATCTAAAATCAAAAAACGGCGTTCTTGGACGAGAGCGCGAGCAATCAGTACGAGTTGCTTTTCAGCAAGCCGCAACTCCTCGACACGTGTCTTGACGGAAATCTCCGCCTGTAATGTCGCTAACGCTTCCTTGGCACGCTGTATGTAACGGCGCTGCGATACCAAACCGGTCATCGTTCCGTCCGTCAACAGATCGAGACAGATATTCTCAGCGACCGTCAAATAAGGTACAAGCGCCACATCGACCTCTTGCTGGACGAGGTCGATTCCAATCTGTTTCGTATCACGCGGTGACGTGATGGACAACGCCTTCCCATCGAGACGGATTGTTCCTTCGTCCGCCGTTTCCGCTCCGGATAAGACTTTCATCAATGTCGACTTACCGGCACCATTCGCACCGACAAGCGCGTGGATTTCACCGGATTTCACTTCAAACGAGACCTGTTTTAAGGCTTGCACTCCTGGAAACGCCAGTGAAATCCCGGTCATCTTCAAATGATGATTGGTAGACGTCATTGTTTTTTATGGACGTCACGCAACCGGTCCATCCACGGTTCATTGAATTTTTCCGATGTACTCCATCCTTTGATGATCGTATCGAGATTATACATCGTCGTATCCTGCTTCAACGCTTTCTGCTCCACAAGTTTCGCATCGAGATCAAAGCTATCCGGCGTCTTCTCGCCGGCGATTTTCTTAGCCAGTAATCGCATGTCTGTTTGTCCAATCAAGAATGGATCCACCGCACTCGTCGAGACCCAGTTGCTGCCTTTTTCACGCATCAGGTTGATGTCCTGATTCGAGACATCAATCGAGATCAGCGGGATTTCTTGACGTTTATTATCCTTGAGCGATTTATAAGCCCCTTTTGCGACTTCGTCCCACGCTCCCCAAACCGCATCAATGCTTCCTTTCGGATACTTCGCGAGAATCGCATTCATCTTCGTCGCGATATCCCCTTGGACATCTTGGAAGTTTGTCGGTCCAACCGTCTCAAGCGTTTTAATCTTACCGTCTGCTTCGTATGTCTTATAGATTTCTTGACGACGATCGAGCGGGGCAAAACCTGGTCCGAACCACAGTTTGATGACACGGACCGGTTTTTTGTCCGTCACCTTCGTCACTTCATCGAGCGATAGCTTCGCGAGTTGATGATCGTTTTGGAATGTTTCCGTCACACCTTTTAACGCCGTTCCTTTTTTCTTCGTGACCGTATCGAACGTCACGACCTTCAGTCCTTTATCGACCGCCGGTTTGATCATGTCATAGGCGTAGTCTTCCTTGCCGTGCGAGATGATGAGCCCGTCATAATCTTGTTGAATCGCTTGTGCGACCAGTTCCTTGAACTTGACGTCATTGCCTTCTGAGATGAACGTGCTGACTTTAAAGCCGAGCGCTTCGCCTTCACTTCGTGCGCCATCAAGGAATTGTTTCGTATGATCATCCGATGCCAGGTTGCGGATGACGGCGATCTTGACGTCCGATTGAACCCCTTTTGGTACATCCTTGACGACCTTCGTCGTCGTCGCTTCTCCATTCGCACAAGCCGCTAGTAACAGTGCCGGGGCTAGGACGGCGTAAGCTAATTTTTTCATGACATATCTCCTTATCCGAGGGGTTGAAGCCCTGTTAATTGTTCGATCGTTTCTTCATTCGGTTGCGTGATGACACCAAGTTCCGTGATGATGCCCGTGATCAACGTATGTGGTGTGACATCAAAGGCTGGGTTGAAGACAGCGACTCCCGCTGGTGCCGTCGCAACACCTTGGATTGCCGTCACTTCCTGCGGATCACGCTCTTCGATTTCGATCGCATCTCCGGAAACGAGCGAAAAGTCAAATGTTGAGAGTGGTGCCGCGACGTAAAACGGAATACCGAAGGCTTGCGCAAGTAATGCCAATTGGAACGTCCCGATCTTATTCGCCGTATCTCCGTTTCGTGTAATGCGATCGGCACCGACGATGATTGCGTCAATCTGTTTTTCTTTCAGCGTGTGAGCGACCATGTTGTCCGTAATTAACGTGACATCGATCCCGGCACGTTGCAGCTCCCATGTCGTCAGTCGTGCTCCCTGCAGTAACGGTCGCGTCTCACTCGCAAAAACGGATAATTCAATGCCACGCTCTTTTGCGATATAGAACGGCGCAAGTGCTGTTCCATAAGCAGCGGTCGCAATCGACCCAGCATTACAAATTGTTAGGATCCGGTCGCCTGATTGGAATAATTCCAGTGCATGAACCCCGATTTGACGTGACGTCTGCGCATCCTGGTCGTATAAGTCGAACGTTCGTTTTTCCAACCGTTTGCGGATCTCTTCTACCGACGTCCCGTCTTGAATGATTGGATTCAGCTGATTGAGTACATTTCGCAAATTAACGGCCGTCGGTCGTGTCGCGAGTAACGTCGCTGATGTCTCAAGCAAGGCTTGCTTGTAGACCGGAAGCGCCGCTTCAAACCGGTATGCTTCTTGAACGAGCACGAATCCCCCAAATAAACTGATCGCAGGTGCGCCCCGAACGCGCAGTTGTTTAATCGCCTCAACCGCTTGCGCGAGATCAGCAATGACTTCATAGTGCTCTTCCTGCGGTAGACGTGTCTGATCGAGAATCGTCAAGACACGGTCTTCGTAACGGATACTTTGAACGAATGTAGTCATCGGCTAAGTTCCTCCGTTACGTCAAAGTTTCGTAAATCATCGAATGTCCGGCATTCTGTACGGCGTTTGATTAACGCTGTTCCTAGACGGAGAGCGTGACGTTTCCGCTCTAAGCGTTCCGTCGTTGAATTGATTGATTCTAAATCAGCGACCGGTGCGAGACCGATCGTCCGCCGAATCAATTCGCAACCGGCGAAGCCAAGGGCATCCTGCAAGATCGTGCTCAATACGTCATCGACGAGTCCTGGTGCCTGGAACGGTTCGACGGCTTCCCGTTCCCATAAGGCACGGAACGTTGAAGCGAACGTCAGCCAGAACGTATCGATATCCTTGATTCGGGCATCACGGAGTGCCGGGTAATCCGGATATGCCGCGAAGAATAAGTGGGCGATGAACTGTCCGACATCGAATCCAAATGGACCATAAAAGGCGAATTCAGGGTCGATGACTTTCGTTTCCGTCGCTGAGGCGAAGATGCTGCCTGTATGTAGATCGCCGTGCAGCAATGCATCTCCTTTCGTGATGAAGAGCGCTTCGAGTTTTGCGACTTCGCGTTTCAACTCATCGTCTGCCCATAGACGTGCCACCTCTTCTTCGAGTCCGGCTTCAATCTCGTTCGTCTCCGCGTCATGAAACGGATCCGTGAAGATTAATTTTTCCGTGATGTCGCACAAGTCTGGATTGTAGTACGTTCGGGCGACACGTTTCTTTTCAACCGGACCAAGTGCAAAGTCCGATGTATGGAATAACGTCCGAGCGAGATAAGAACCGATATGTTCCGCAAGCAACGGATACTGTTCACCTGCGAGTAAACCGCTTCGAACGATCGTCAGATGTGAAAGATCTTCCATGACCGTATACGCCTCTTCATGACTAGCATGAAAAACACGCGGCACGAACGGTACGGCATGCCGTGCGAATTCACGGAGTGCGGATTGCTCGATCCACGCTCGTTCGAGCGATAACGGCCAGCTCTCCCCGACGACCTTCGCGTACGGGAGTGCTTGTTTTAAAATCAAGCGATGTTCGCCTTCTCGAATCCGAAAGACGAGGTTGAGGTTCCCGTCGCCAATCTCTTCTGCTTCGACAGTTCCGTCGCCGATCAGTCCTAATGTCCGAACACGATCAATCGCGTCCTGTTCTGTGAATGCTTTATATGTCATCTCAGTTTCCCCCTATGTGATACACGAAAAAGCGCCTCTTTTCGTCATCGAAAAGAGGCGCAGAAAAGTCACTGCGTCCTCTTATCTCTCAGACGAAACGTCTGTTGGATGTAGCACCGTGCCTAGTGGTCGGTTGCTGCGGCGTCATCGGGCCAATTCCCTCTGCCAACTCGCGATAAGAGTCGTATGTAGTTGTCGTGTGTGATATTGATTTGAATCTTACGCAATCGACTTCCTCGCTGTCAAATCGAAATCAAGCAGAAACGGATATCATTTTTATGCCATCTATAGAAAGAGTATTTTCAAAAAAATAAATTTTCTAAAAATAGTTTGACAAGTAGCGATTCTCATGTAAAAATTGCAATTAGATTTCACAATTTCATCCAATTCTTATCAAGAGCAGACGGAGGGACAAGCCCTACGATGTCGCAGCAACCGACCTTTTGGCACGGTGCTAATTCTTGCAGCTACTAAGCTGACAGATAAGAGTCCACGTTCGAATCATTCATGGTCTCTTGTCGCTGACGAGAGACCATTTTTTTGTTGAAGGAGGAAAGACATGGCTTATATCACTGCTACTTATCAATTGACTGCCCGTGATCGACTCGAGCAGCGCGCTGAACAACTCGCGCTTGGTCTGACAGTCGGTTCTTGGACGGAACTGAATCATCTCGAACAACAACAACTCGCCTCGTTCAAAGGGGAAGTCGTACATACCGAAGAGCGCGATGGCAAAGGATATATCACAATTCGTTATCCGGAACATAACGTGTCGCGCGACTTTTCTGCGATTCTGACGACCGTCTTCGGGAAACTCTCACTCGACGGTGAAATCAAATTAACGGAATTGCTACTACCCGATACATTTACGTCGGACTTTCCAGGTGCGAAATTCGGGATTGAAGGGGTCCGTTCCTTGATTGGTGTCGAAGATCGCCCATTGTTAATGAGCATCTTCAAAGGAGTCATCGGACGCGATTTATCGTTTCTTCGTGATCAACTCGAAGGACAACTCGCTGGTGGGATTGATCTCGTCAAAGACGATGAGATCCTATACGACAATCCGTTAACACCGACGATTGACCGGGCACGAATCGGACGTGAGGTCATCGATGCTCACTTCCACCGGACTGGTAAACGTGCGTTATATGCGATCACACTCAGCGGTCCCGTCTTTACGCTCAAGGATCAAGCCAAACGATTGATTGACGCTGGAGCGACTGCTTTCTTGCTGAATACCTTCACATACGGACTCGACGTCTTACGCGAACTGGCGAGTGATCCGGAAATCAACGTTCCGATCTTCAATCATCCAGCATATAGCGGTGCGTTGATTGCTAGCCCGAATCACGGAGTCGCGGCCCCTGTCTTACTCGGCACATTACCGCGTGCTGCTGGGGCAGACTTGACGCTATTCCCGTCTCCTTACGGCAATGTCGCTTTGCCAAAGGATGTCGCCCGTGGCATCGCAGTCGAAGCGACTCGTCTCGGTCAGACGAAATCGATCTTCCCGGTTCCTTCAGCCGGTATTCATCCTGGACTCGTCGCTCAACTCGTACGGGACTTCGGGATCGATTCCGTCATCAACGCCGGTGGCGGCGTACATGGTCATCCGCAAGGTGCTGCGGCTGGTGTCATTGCTTTCCGTCAGGCACTCGAGGCGGCACTCGCAAATGAATCCCTATCGACGGCAGCATCGCGTCATGAAGAATTACGAATCGCCCTCGACGCTTGGGGGATCAAGTCATGACCGTACGGATTCTCTGTGACTTCGACGGGACAGTGACGACGCAAGATAATATCATCGCACTCATGCAGGCATTTGCGCCAGCGAGTGACTTCGAACCGTTAAAACGCGGCGTACTCGACCGGACGTTATCGATTCAGAGTGGTGTCGGGCAAATGTTCGCACTTCTGCCGTCTGACGGGAAAACAGCCTATCTTGATTTTTTGTTGGAGCGTGCGGTTATTCGCGACGGATTTTCGGAGTTACTGCAGTACAGTCGTCGTCAAGGCATCGATTTTTCGATCGTCAGCGGTGGAAT
Organism: Exiguobacterium sp. UBA1053; assembly: GCF_002316465.1. Classification (NCBI taxonomy): domain Bacteria; kingdom Bacillati; phylum Bacillota; class Bacilli; order Caryophanales; genus Exiguobacterium; species Exiguobacterium sp. UBA1053. The sequence continues at coordinate 19,397 of NZ_DCDO01000006.1, forward strand.
GGACTTTTTCGTCGAACCGATCTTAGCGCCATTCCTTGAACAAGAACAGATTTACTGTAACGTCGCCGATTTCAGTGGTCCATTCGTCCATATCGATTGGCCAAACGCCTGCGATGCCCATTGTACGAACGGGTGCGGCTGTTGTAAAACGTCCGTTGCCCGGACACTACGTAAAGACGGTGACGTCATCATCGTCATCGGTGACTCGGTGACGGACTTCGAACTCGCGAAACAAGCGGATCGTGTCTATGCCCGTGATTATCTGATCACGTTGTGTGAAGAGAACGATATCGCCTATACACCGTTTGAGACGTTCCACGATATCGTTCATGATTTAACACGAGCGGAGGTGACAACATGACATTCATGCGACGGTATGAAGAGCTACGCGCCATCAAACAAGAGCTTGCGGCGCGCGATTGGTTCCCTGGTACGAGTGGCAATCTCGCCATCCGGACGTCCGGTGTCCCGGTTGAATTCCTTGTGACGGCAAGCGGAAAAGATAAACGGCAGACGACTCCTGACGACTTCGTTCATGTCGATGCGACCGGTCAATTGATTGGTGAGCAATCCGGGCGTCCTTCCGCTGAGACATTGCTCCATGTCGAAGTGTTCAATCGAACGGACGCCGGTTGTTCCCTGCATGTCCATACGATTGCGAACAATGTGATTTCGGAACTCTATGGCGATCAAGGCAGTATCACCTTTTCCGGTCAAGAAATCATCAAGGCACTCGGACACTGGGAAGAGGATGCGACGGTCACGGTGCCAATCATTCCGAATCATGCGGACATCCCGACGCTTGCCGCTGCTTTTGCACCTCATGTCACAGCGGATAGTGGTGCCGTCCTGATCCGCAATCACGGGATCACGGTCTGGGCACCGACCGCCTTTGAAGCAAAGAAACACCTCGAAGCCTTCGAGTTTTTATTCAATTACACGTTGACGTTGCAATCATGCCGTCAATCCATTCATTAAAAGGAGGAATCATCTCATGGCAACAGTCTTATTCCAAGAAACAAACACACGGTATACGGATCAAACGGAAGTCGCTGACTTCCTTGCGTCACGCGGCGTTCTTTACGAACAGTGGGACGTTTCGAAACTTCCAGCGCCTCTCGTGGAAAACTTCACACTGACGGATGCGGACAAACAAACGATTCTCGATACGTTCGCTCCAGAAATCAAAGACGTTTCAGAACGTCGTGGGTATCAGACAGCTGATATCATCTCACTTTCGGATACGACACCGAACCTGGATGAGTTGCTCGTCAACTTCCAGAAAGAACATCACCATACGGATGATGAAGTTCGTTTCATCGTCAGCGGTCATGGCGTCTTCGCGATCAAAGACGAAGAGGTCGGCTACTACAATATCGAACTCAATCCTGGTGATTTGATTTCCGTTCCTGTTAACACACGCCACTACTTTACGCTTCAAGACGATCGTAAAGTCGTTGCTGTTCGGATCTTCGTCACGACAGACGGCTGGGTTCCGATTTATGAAAACGAGACGTCAACGGTCTCTTAAGATCGATATAAGCGCTGTTTTCCTTCATATGAAGGAAATCAGCGCTTTTCTTATCGCACAAACATATCACTACATTGACACGTAACCGATATAATGAAGGAAAAGCGATGAGGAAGTGAGCGTCATGCATATTCGTCCCGTAACGGAACACGACTTACCAGCGATTCTCGCCATCTATAACGAAGGCATCGAAGATCGGATCGCAACGCTTGAGACCGACCAAAAGGACTTATCCTTCATGACCCAGTGGTATGCGGAACGCACCGATCGATATGCCGGATATGTCGCTGAAGATGACACAGGTGTCCTCGGCTTCATTTCCCTCGATCCGTATAATCCGCGTCCTGTCTACGCATCCGTCGGTGAGATTTCGGTTTATATCACTCGGACACATCGTGGACAAGGGATTGGCACACGTTTGCTCGAAACGATTGAACAACATGCCCGTGATCATCAGATGCATAAGCTGATCCTCTTTACCTTCCCATTCAATAAAATTGGACAAAAACTCTATATCCGCTCCGGGTTCCGGATCGTCGGAACGTTTAAGGAACAAGGACAGTTGAACGGCGAATATGTCGACGTCATGGCGATGGAGAAACGCTTACGATAGGATTCATTGAATGCCAGACAGGGAATAGTCAATCCGAGTCATTGAGAGAGGATGAACCTAATGGATATTCAACAAATTCGTAATGCAACACTCGTTGTCACGTATGCCAATCAAGTCTTACTGATTGATCCGTTCCTTGGCGAAAAAGGCAGCTTACCTCCCTTCGGTCAAACACCAAATGCCGTCGCCAATCCACTCGTCGACTTACCGGTCGATGTCAAGACACTGCTTGATCCTGACGCAATCTTCGTCACGCACCTGCATGCCGATCATTTCGACGATGCTGCAAAACAACTTCTACCCAAGCATTTGCCACTCTATGCGCAGCAAGAAGAAGACGCGCAACAAATTCGAGAAGCCGGCTTCACGAACGTTTCTTCCTTCGATTCCGGTGTAACGATCGGTGATATCCAAATCCATCGAACAGGTGGACAGCATGGTGTCGGTGAAATCGGCGAACGGATGGGACGTGTGTCTGGGCTCGTCCTCACCCATCCGGACGAACCAACACTTTATATCGCAGGTGATACGATCTGGTGCGACGAGGTCGCGCATGCAATCGAACAACATACACCCGATATCATCGTCGTCAACAGTGGTGCCGCTCAGTTCTTGACCGGAGAGCCGATCACGATGTCACAGCGTGATCTCCTTGCCGTACACGAAGCGGCGGCGGAAGCGACGATCATCGTCTCGCACCTCGAGTCCGTCAACCACTGTCTCTTGCGACGTGATATGATTGCTGACTTTTTAACTGCTTTCCATCTCTCTGCCCATTTCCTGATTCCGGAGGATGGCGAAACGATGTCATTTTAAGAACAGTAACTTTCATTAAAAAGAAGTCCTTGTTTCGAATATCCATCGAAACAAGGACTTCTTTTTGTTATGGGATGACGAGACCTAACAAACGAGCAAAGGCAACTGCTTGCTCTTCCGTAATGACAGCACCTGGTAAAAATCGCGGATCGATCGTAATACCAGAGAGCTCCGTCTGCCGGAGGTCGAGACCTTTTAACGGCGTTTCAATCCATTGACTATCCGTAAGCCGGACCGCTTCGAGTTTCCACTGGGTCGGTTTCACTTCGAAGAACTGTGCTTCTTTCATCGTCGTTTCGCTCCAGTGTTGGTGACGGACCGTACTGCGAATGAACTGTGCGTAATCCGCAAGTCCTTCCTGAATCGTCACATGGTCCAGCGTACAATCTTCGAACTGAACACCCGTCATCCGGCATCCGACGAAGGACACGCGGTGAAAACGAGTTTCTTGGAAGTGACATCCCGTTAAGTCACATTGCTCAAAACGGATATCTTCGAACGAACCACGGTCAAAGGTGAGATTCGCGAACGAGACATTTTGAAAACACACTTGATAGGCATCGATGCGTTCTGTCAGTTCACTCGGCATCGACTCTTTCTCATAACGCGCCCCTTTTAGATACGGGTCATCGATTTCGACTTGATCGAACGTCTCTGGTTGAAGCGTTTTCGGTAATTCTGGTAAACGGATAATGGTCTCTTTCAATGAAGGTTCCCCCTTTTTCTCTCCCTTAGTATATCAAACTCCTTTTATATGAGGGAAAATCGTTCAAATTCCCCTTTTTTCAACAGTTTTTATTTTGAGACACTTTGAGACCATGCTATAGTCAAAGAAAATCAAAATAAGAACATACGTTCTTTTATGTAAAGGAGTGATTCAAATGTTTTCTTCCGTCGTTTTACCACAAGATAAACGTATTTTTTGTGTCGACAGTGTGTCCTTCTACGCCAGTTGTGAATGCCAGTATCGCAATCTCCCTCCCTTGACGACACGCTTAGCGGTCGTCTCCGATTTAAAACGAAGCGGATCCGTCATTCTCGCTGCCACCCCTGCCTTAAAAGCACTAGGAATCAAGACAGCCGGTCGACTATATGAAATCGAGCAATTGCCATACGCTGTTCGTCGCACGATTCAACTTGTCGAACCACGCATGCTCGCTTATATGAAGACGTCAATACGTGTCCTTGATGTCCTGCACCAATTCGCCCCACCTGAAGCGATCCGCGTCTATTCGATTGACGAAAGCTTCATTGACATGACCGGAACCGATCGCCTATTTGGTTCCGACCTGCAAGCTGCCCTCAAAATTAAAGAAGCGATCCTGAAACAGACCGGCATCCACGTCCGGATCGGGATTGGTCCAAATAACGTCATCGCGAAACTGACCCTTGATTTAATCGGGAAAAAAGAAGGCATCGCGCGATGTGGATATGCCGACGTCGCACGACGTCTTCATGATTTTCCGATTCGGAAGATGTGGGGGGTCGGACACCGTATGGAACAACATCTGCAGATGATGGGGATTGAAACAATCGGTGATCTTGCAATGCGCCCTGTCGAAGAGTTGCACGAACGATTCGGTGTCATCGGTGCCGAACTATGGCACCACGCTTGGGGTCTTGACGCGTCACCGACACTTCTTGCGCCTCGTCATCTGTTCGAGAAAGCCCCTCAACGGACGATCGGACACGGTGTGACCTTAATGCAGGACTATTATCAGTTCGAACGCATTCGGAATGTGCTCAATGAACTCGTGCAGGATGTTGCCGCACGTTGTCGCTTTTCGAATCAAGTCGGCTGGACCGTTCACATCGGCGTCCGCTATTCTCGAAACGTCGTCCGAAGTGGTTTCTCCCGTCAAGTGCGGTTGCCTTATCCGACATCCGATGAACGAATCATTCTGCGTCACGTCTTACAATTATTCGAACCGAATTGGCTCGACGGAGAACCTGTTCGTTTTTTATCCGTCGCAGTGGGGCATTTGACTGCCGATCAAGGCACCTTACAGTTGTCTTTGTTCGAGGATAATGCGCGGCTCTGGAAACGACGACGGTTATTAAAAGCAATGGATGTCGTCAACCTCCGCTACGGAAAAGGAACGATTCGCCTCGCTGTCTCGTTTCTTGATACGAGTGTCGCCAAACGTCGTCTTCGTTTCGTCGGCGGTCATCCGGGAGGTGATCTTCATGACAGCGTATCGTGATCGAGGAAATTTAAAATGGATTCCTTTTCTCATGCCGGAACATTTGCAACTGTTGCGGGAATATTATGTCCAGATGCATCAGCTCGACTTGCCTGAAATTGATGAACAGTTGCAAGAATCATGGCACTTTCTGCTTCAAGAAGCTTTAATAGAAGGAAACGAACTTGAAATCACGTATTATAAGGAAAGTAGCTACGTGACGGTCGTCGGTTTCGTGGAACGACTAGAACCCGAACGTTCCGTTCTCTTTCTGCGCGGACGTGAAGTCATTGAAATTCCCTTCACACGAATCGTCCGGATCGAAAACGGGTAAGCTCTCATACAGATGGATGCTTTAAATCGTCCCCGGAAAGAAGGAATAGTCATGTTGGATTGGTTTACTTCCCTCCCCGTCGTCGTGCAAGCATTGCTTGCCGGAATGATGACGTGGGGGTTAACCGCACTTGGTGCGGCACTCGTCTTCGTCTTTACGACGATTGAAAAACGCGTCATGAACATGATGCTCGGTTTTGCCGCCGGCGTCATGATTGCCGCGTCGTTTTGGTCGCTGCTTGCTCCTGCGATCGAGTTCACGGAGCAGGATGGAGGAATCGCCTGGATTCCTGCTGCCATCGGTTTTCTCGCTGGTGGATTTTTCGTCCGTTTGCTTGACTTCGTCACACCGCATTTGCACTTATCTGCACCACTCGAGACAGCGGAAGGTCCTTCGACAGGACTCAAGAAAACGACGTTACTATTTCTTGCGATCACGTTGCACAATATTCCCGAAGGTCTTGCGATTGGTGTCGCTTTTGGCGCCGCTGCCTTAAACATGGACGGGGCGACCGTCGCCGGTGCCTTGACGCTCGCACTCGGTATTGGGATACAAAACATGCCGGAGGGAGCTGCCCTATCGATTCCACTACGCGGTGAAGGAATGTCGCGCCGGCGCGCCTTCCATTACGGTCAATTGTCAGCAATCGTCGAACCGATTGCCGCGATGGTCGGAGCAGCCGCGGTCTTCTTCGTTCAACCGCTTCTACCGTATGCGTTATCGTTTGCTGCCGGAGCGATGATTTTCGTCGTCGTCGAAGAATTGATTCCGGAATCACAAGCAGAGAACGGATCCGATTTAGCAACGCTTGGTCTGATGGTCGGGTTTACGGTCATGATGATTCTCGATGTCGCACTCGGGTGATCTAAAAATATGCGATCATCTCCTCAAAAGAGGAAATGATCGCATATTTGTTCATGCACGTATCTTTAATAGACGCATCGCATTCAGGACCGCTAACATTGTCACACCGACATCAGCAAAGACGGCTTCCCACATCGTTGCGATTCCAAAGGCTCCAAGTAACAAAAAGATTGCTTTGATTCCAAGGGCAAAATAGATGTTTTGATAGACGATCTTTCGCGTCGTTCTGGCAACATCCATCGCATCGGCAAGCTGTTTCGGCTCATCGGTCATCAAAACGACATCCGCTGCTTCAATCGCCACATCACTCCCGATTCCGCCCATGGCGATTCCGACATCCGCCCGTGTCAGGACAGGGGCATCGTTGATTCCATCCCCTACGAACGCTGTTTTTCCTTTTGCTGTCTTCATCAGTTCTTCCAGCGCTTCGACTTTTTGATGCGGCAACAAGTTCGCAATGACGTGATCGAGATCCAACTGTTTTCCGATTGCTTCTGCCGTCTGTTTCCGATCGCCTGTCAACATGACGATTCGACGGATGCCTCGCTTTTTCAATTGGATGATCGCTTCCATCGTCGTCGTCTTCAGTTGATCTGCAATTCGAATCCATCCCAGATAGTCTTGGTCCTGAGTAATGTGAACATAGGTACCGATTTCGGTTTCTTTATCAGGTGTAAAGCCCAGTTCCTTTAACCACTCGGCATTTCCTGCACGCAGCAGTCGACCATCGTACTCCCCACTGACGCCTTTCCCTGCTATTTCTGATAAGTGAATGCCACCATCTTTAGATGGTAAGCCATCAACCGCCCGGACGATCGAAGTCGCGATCGGATGATTCGATTGCCGTTCCACCCGAGCTGCTACTTGTAGTAACTCTTGTTTCGTCATCGTATGTGCTTGAATAGCGACGACTTCAAAATTCCCTTTCGTCAACGTACCTGTTTTATCCAAGACGAGGGTATCGATTCGTTGCAACGATTCTAGATGATTTCCGCCTTTGACGAGTATGCCTCGCTTTGAAGCAGCACCGATTCCACTAAAAAAGCCGAGCGGGATGGAGAGCATGAGCGCACAAGGACAACTGATGACGAGAAAGACAAGCGCCCGGTACGTCCACTCGCTAAAGGAAGCATTCAGTAAGAGAGGCGGCAGAACCGCTAAAATTAGCGCAATCACGACAACAGCCGGCGTATAAACTCGCGCAAATCGTGTGATGAACTTTTCCGTCGGTGCTTTATGACGAGAGGCTTGTTCTACCAGTGAAATGATTTTCGCGACCGCCGAGTCCGTATACGATCGATCTACTTCAATCACTAACTGTCCGCCCGTGCTGATCGTACCGGCTAGCACATGATCCGTTTCATGTACACGCCGAGGAACCGATTCTCCTGTCAATGCTGCCGTATCCAGAAAGGCAGTACCTTGCTTGATCGTTCCATCAAGTGGAATCCGTTCCCCAGCACGGACGATGATTCGCTGTCCTGGAATGACATCTTCCGGACGCACACGTCGCCCATCCTCAAGCACGGCTTGCTCTGGTCTAATATCCATCAATGCTGAAATCGAGCGTCGTGATTGATTGACAGCCCTATGCTGAAAATATTCACCGATTTGATAAAACAACATGACTGCCACCGCTTCTGTATACTCCCCAATGACGAATGCCCCGATCGTCGCGAGCATCATCAAAAAATTCTCGTCAAACAACTGTCCGCGTCGTGTCGACCGAAGTGCATTACGTAATACTTCATTCCCGATGAATACATACGCCGTAAGATACAACCATATTTGTATGGACTCGGGAACAAGAAATGCTATTCCGAAAGAAGTCAGACCTATGAGTGTTTGAAGTTTCTTTGACCTTGTCCAAAATACCATTTCAGTCGTGTCTCGTGTATCCTGCTCGCGTTGCAGGAGAGCATCTGGTTCTAGTTCGTGAACACGCTGAACAACGTGACGATACGTCTGTTCTTGGATATCTGGGGATGCGTATGTGATATAGAGACGTTGCCCTGCGAAATCCAACGTCGCTTCCTTGACTCCTGTTACGTTTGCCACGCCACGCTCTACTTTCGCTGCACAGTTCGCACAATCAATTCCTGAAATCCGGATCGGTTCAGTCGCTTCACGCATTCTCTCACCTCATTCAAATATTTGTTTGATTATACAGTCATCGTACGCCTTTTTCCTTCCGTTATCAATCCATACTTTCCTCGGTCTTGCGCCCGATATTCTGATTGGTTCTATCTCACAAGAATAAAACATGATATGTTTTTACATAGCACATCATTATAGAAGGAGATTACCATGCACATCATTGAACTCTTGAAAGCTCTTTTACTCGGTTTCGTCGAAGGGATGACGGAATTCGCACCTGTCTCCTCGACTGGTCATATGATCATCGTGGATGACATGTGGTTACAAACAACAGAATTTCTTGGTAAGTATTCGGCGAACACCTTTAAGGTCGTCATTCAGCTCGGATCAATCCTCGCGGTCATCGTCGTCTTTTGGAAACGCCTCTTCAGCTTGATCGGTTTGTATAAGATTGAAGGCGAACATGACGCATCAGGGACACACAAGTTAAAACTACGTCACGTCTTGATCGGTCTTCTACCAGCAGCTGTTCTCGGGTTGTTATTCGAAGATTTCATCGATGAGAACCTCTTCTCGATTGAAACGGTCATCATCGGTCTTGCTGTCGGTGCCCTCTTGATGATCGCAGCCGATAAATTCGGACCAAAGGAACCAAAAACCACATCGCTTGATCAGATTACATATCGCCAAGCAGCACTCGTCGGTCTGTTCCAATGTATTTCCCTTTGGCCTGGCTTCTCCCGTTCTGGTTCAACGATTTCCGGAGGGGTCTTCCTCGGGATGAATCACCGGACGGCAGCTGACTTTACGTTCATCATGGCTGTACCGATCATGTTCGGTGCTAGTTTCCTTTCGCTCGTTAAGAACTGGGAGAACATTCAACCGAACCACTTCGCATTCTATGCTGTCGGTTTCGTTGCGTCGTTCGTGTTTGCCCTCTTATCGATTCGCTTCTTCTTGAAGCTGATCAACAAGATCAAACTCGTTCCATTCGCAATCTACCGTCTTGTCTTAGCAGCTGTCTTAGCTGTCATCGTCTACATGTAAGTTCAAACCGTTAGCTATTTTAGCTGACGGTTTTTCATTTTTTTGAAACTAATTCACTTCGTTAAGGGTATATAGGGATGAGACATAACTAAAGGAGTGAATGCCACATGGCACGCAGAAGTCGGAGTACATCAAAACTCCCATTAATCATCGGAGTCGTTGTTGTCGCCGTGATTGCCTTTTTAGCAATCGGACAATACAACAGCCTCGTCAATGTAGAAGAAGATGTATCGAATAAATGGTCGCAAGTCGACAACCAAATCAAGCGTCGTGCGGATTTGATTCCGAACCTCGTTGAAACTGTTAAAGGTGTCGCGGGTCAAGAAGAAAAAGTATATGGAAAAGTCGCAGAAGCCCAAGCGGGTCTTGCGCGTGCTGCGTCAACCGAGCAACGAATTGAAGCCGACCAACAAGTCACGTCTTCGCTTCGCGGATTGATTGCCTTGCAGACGACGTATCCGGAACTAAAATCAAGCGAACGATTCCAATCCTTGATGGACACGCTGGAAGGAACAGAAAATCGTCTTGGGATCGCCCGCAAGGATTACAATGATGCTGTAACCCTCTACAACAAAAAACGTCGGAGCTTCCCAACGACACTCTACGCATCCGCCTTCGGATTCGAGAAAAAGCCGTATTACGAGATTTCAGACAGCGACCGGGAAAATCCGACCGTCGACTTTAACAGTGATTCGAAATGATTCGGCGGTGGACGCGACTTCTGTTGAGCGCGTTCCTCGTCTTCTTCCTCTTCGTTCCAACAGCTAGTGCCGTTTCAGAACGGACGGGAGCAGCCTTCTTCATTCAGGATGATGCTCAGCTGCTCACCCCTTCGGAAGAAGCCGAACTCGCGCAACTCGGTCAGGAACTCGAACGATATACGACGGCACAGGCACAAGTCGTCCTCAAGACGGTTCCCGATCTAAAGGGACAGGATTTAAGCTCTTACGCCAATGAAACGTTCCGGCGCCAAGGCATCGGTCAAGAAGGAAAAGACAATGGTGTTCTTGTCGTCGTCGCTCCAAACGAAAAAAATCGACAATTCCGGATTGAAGTTGGTTATAAGCTTGAAGGGATCTTGACGGACATCACGGCTGGGCGCATCCTCGATCAATACGCGGTTCCTTATAAAGAGAACGGTGAGTATGGAAAAGCAGCGTCCGAAACATATAAAGCGGTCGTCAGTGTCATCTCAAAGGATCAATCGCTTGAGTCACAGGATCCTCCGAAAACACAACATGACGACGGACTTCCGCTTTGGACGAAGATTCTGATCGGTGCTGGATTATTGATCTTATTGTTCCTCGATATGAAGTTCACCGGTGGTATGTTCTTCTTTGCGATTTTGAACATCTTCTCCGCGATCATGCGTGGTGGCGGTGGAAATGGTGGCAGTCGTGGTGGTGGCGGAAGTTCCGGCGGTGGTGGTGCCGAACGGTAGAAAAGGAGTCGTTTTTTCATGAGGATCATCTTAGGGTATTATCTCCTCCTGACACTCATCGGATTTGTCTCGATGTGGCAGGATAAACGTCGAGCGCAACAACATGCTTACCGGACACCCGAAGCGACACTATTGACGATTGCTTTCCTCGGTGGTGCGCTCGGTTCTTGGATCGGTATGTACACAGTCCGGCACAAGACACGGAAAGCGAAGTTCCAATGGCTCGTTCCAATAGCCGCTATCTTGCATCTCGCTTTCTGGTTTGTTTACACTTCACAATGAAAGAATGTGACCGATAGAGAAGAGAACGTACGGAAATGTGTCCGTCGTTCCTTCTCTTTTTTGTATGAGGTCAATGATTATGAATAACAGGTTTATTTTCTTTTTTGTTCAGGGTAAAGAATTTAACCAATTTAATAAATACATCTTTTTTGATGTACTGAGAGGTGGACATCCCTTTATGTGGCATCCTTGCGCCGAATGTACGACATCCATCCGTTTCGTTGAAGCGGGAGCACTCCATATTCAATCACCGACGCCAGAAATCTATTCCTATCAATCGTTTGAACAGCTCGAACAGTTATTGACATCGCTCTTACGTGTAGCGGATTATCCGGTGTCGTGTCGCGCCACACAATCGCGTTATGTGACAGCACCCATCCTAGCTTCAGCACTTCTAGAACAACTGAAGCATCGGTCTGCGATTGATTTCATCCAGCATGGGATCATGACGAGCCACCTACAACCGATTTATGATATCCAGCGCAACGTGCTCGTCGCGAACGAAGCCTTATTGCGAGCAGCAGATGATAACACGCCTATCTCGCCTGGTGTCTTGTTTTCGACGGCCTCGAAGATGGGACTTCATTCCCGTCTTGATCAGCGGGCGCGTGAAGAAGCCATCCGTGCGACGCATCATATCGGTGGCACAACAAAAACGTTCATCAACTTTCTCCCTTCGACGATCTATAATCCGGAGTACTGCCTGCGCCATACGTTTGAAATCGTCGAACGTTATCAAGTCGATCCGAGTCGGCTCGTCTTCGAAGTCGTCGAAACGGAAAAAATTGAAGACGTCAACCATTTGAAACACGTCTTCGAACAGTATAAAAAGCAAGGCATTCAAGTAGCACTGGACGATGTCGGCGCTGGTTTCTCGACACTCGATATGTTGTCCTTGCTTCAACCGGATTATATTAAGATTGATCGTTCCTTCATCGATCACTGCGATACGAACTCAGAAAACGAAGCCTTTTTACGAAAAGCCCGTCATCTGACACGAGAAATGGGGATTCAAATCTTAGCGGAAGGCATCGAACGGCAAGAAGAACTCGATCTTTGCCGCGAACTCGGCTTCGATCTTGGTCAAGGATACCTACTCGGTCGCCCTGCTCCTTATGCTCGCTTTGCGAAAGCACAATAAAAATACGCACATGGACCGTCTGATTCGGCACATGTGCGTCTTTTTATGTTAAGTTGTCGAAACGGAAACCGTCTCGTTCCGTGTAATAGCATCCACTAGTTGTTCCATTGACACGATCGGACGCAACAGACGACACAATTCCTCTTTCGATGTCCGTAAAGCAAGTGTTTCGACGACATCGAGCGATAATGCGAAGTCTGCGAGTGCCGTCGGCTGTTCTTGTGCAAGAAGATAGTCACGCAACTCTATGTAATCATCATCATGTCTGAGTAACTTCTCCTGAACGAGTAGTCCGTAACCGACCTTACTCCCGTGTAAAAACGCGTGTGTTTCCGGATGAGGAGATAACGCGTTATGCACTGCGTGTCCGATTGCACCACGCGTCGCCGCGTCACCAAAACCGCCGATACTTCCAGCTAACGGAATGACGGTTTCGACGAGATGTTGCATTTCAACGGGATACTCACGAAAACGCGTTTCCGTTATATTCGTCGACAAGATAAGATCCTTACAACGTTCAGCTGTTCGAAGCGCCATCTCAATGACGGGATCTTCAGCCGATGATCCGCTTAAGGCACGTGCTTCATACCACTTCGCTAGCGTATCGACGAGTCCGGCTACGAAATAATCATACGGACTTGCTGCGATAATCCGATGATCGAGTAAAAGAGCTTCAATCACGACGGGAAACGTATCAAATCGGATGTACTGTCCCTCTTCGTTATACATGACACTGAGCGGAGTCCACGGAGCACAGTTCGAGACGATCGTCGGAATGACGATGATTGGGCGTTGTAATTGAAACGCGACTTGTTTTGCCGTATCGATGACACTTCCACCTCCGAGCGCGAGAATCACATCGTATGGAGCACATACCTGTTTGAAAGCTTCCACCTGTTGATCCGTACAATGTCCTTCAAATAAAAAACGTGGTAATTCTGGTAAAGCAAAAGCGGCTGCTTCATAGGCCTGACGTCCATGAATCAGGACTGCTGAACGATCACCTATCACTTCTTCGAGTTGATCGAGTGCGTGTTGCTCATGTATGTATTGTAAAACAGCTTGTCGAATCACAGGATCGCCTCCTAATATTTGTTATCGCTCAGTATACGCAAAAGAACTCACTTCGGCAATCATTCGATTTTTACAGGAGGAGCGCGTACACTAGAAAAGAGAAGAATTTACTACAAAGGAGTCGATGAATCGATGCAACAGATTACGTTAAATAACGGCATCAGCATGCCCCAACTCGGATATGGTGTCTTTAAAGTACCGGAAGAAGAAGTATATGAAGCGGTCAGCGAAGCACTCCGCGCCGGATATCGTTCAATCGATACGGCGATGATTTACGAGAACGAAGAAGGTGTCGGTCGCGCGCTGCGTGACTCGGGCATTCCCCGAGAAGAGATCTTTCTAACGACGAAAGTCTGGAATTCCGATCACGGCTATGAAGAGACACTTGCCGCTTTCGAGACGAGTCTGCAAAAGCTTGGTGTCGATTATGTTGACTTGTATCTGATTCATTGGCCGATGCCAAAAGAAGATCGTTATGTCGAGACATGGCGGGCGCTCGAACATCTCTATGCAGAAGGAAAGACGCGTGCCATCGGTGTTTCGAACTTCCATATTCCTCACTTGGAACGAATTTTAGCCGAAGGATCGATCGTTCCTGCCGTCAATCAGATTGAACTCCATCCGTTCCTTAGCCAAGAAGCGATCCGAGACTTTTGCCGCAAGCACGGTATCGTCGTTGAAGCTTGGAGTCCGTTGATGAAAGGACGCGACGCGTTGACGCATCCGGTCATCGTCGATATCGCCGATCGCCATCAGAAAACGCCGGCTCAAGTCGTCCTCCGTTGGCACTTGCAACACGATATCGTCGCGATTCCGAAATCTGTCACGCCAAGCCGCATTCGCGAAAATCTTGATGTCTTCGACTTCAGCTTGTCAGACGTTGATATGCAAGCGATTGATCAATTGAACGCCAACGTGCGTACAGGATCAAATCCGGATCATAAATAAGGCGAGACGATTCTCGTCTAATCTCCATACAAAAAGAAGGTACTTTTCGGATTTGATCCGGAAAGTACCTTCTTTGATGATGACCCTAACGCGTGATTCCAATCTATTATTTTAGCGGTCTAAATTATTTCCATGATCTTGCTTGGCGATGTCATCCGATTGATGTTTCGATTGACGACGTTCTTCGCTGTCTTGCGTTGCATCATGTTCTTTTTCCTCGCGTTCTGTTTCCGGACGTCGGAAATCGTCATCCCGACGCATTGCAATATCCGGTTCTCGGTTCCCGTCGAGTTTTTTTGAATGATCGATTGCCTGCTCGTCTTGCGGCATCTTATCAGTACCGGCACGGTGCAAATCAATCTCTGCATGCTCTTCCTTCGAATCTTTATCAACATCAAGCGGATTACCGGAGCCGAGCTGTGCATTGGAATTCGCATCTGATGACGTATGCGTCTCTTCGCCACTACCATAGCGAACTTTAACATCAGGATGCGTATTATCTGTATTTAAATGTGGATCGAACTGGATGTCTTGGACTTCAAGTAACAGAACGAAGCCCCCACCTTCGACTTCCGTTTTGCGTTGTTCGATCTCATTGTCTGATAGATCAAGTGACCCGAACAGATCATCGACTTCTTGATCGCGTCCTTTGTTTCCACGAATCCGGTCGATCCAAGACGGTTTCGTCGTAGCGATTTCTGCGTCCATCTGGCTACGGACGAGTGCGATGTTCGACTTCTCCTTGACGATGACGTAGAAGTCTTCCTCCCGATGTCCCTGAATGTGTAACTCATCCATTTTTGAGATCAATTCTTCTTCTGAATAGAATGTTCCGATATATTGTTTCGTTTTCATGAATATTCTCCCCTTATCGACACGATTTGTCATGCGTGACTTCTATAAGGAGTATTTCCTCTTTTGCGTTAAAATATGCCAAAAAATATGCGTTCCATTAAAACGTCATCTGTTTGACATGTAAACGATCATTCACCGACGAGTTTCAAGCCGATTGTAGCACTCAAGACAAGACCGATGCAGACCAGCCGCTTCCAGTCTTTTGATTCGTTATAGAGCACCATGCTGAGAATCGCACCACCCGCTGCTCCGATTCCCGTCCATACCGCATACGCTGTTCCCATCGGTAAACCATTCATCGCAAGTGTCAAAAATAGAAAACTGAGTCCGAATCCTGTTCCCATCAACAGTAGATTCTTCGCATTCTTATTTTGATTGAACGTATTGATCAAGACGACACCAAACATCTCAAAGATTCCGGCAATGATTAAATAAATCCAACTCATGCTGATTTCTCCTCTCCACTGACTAACTTCAGACCGATGACGCCGACCAGTAAGACAGCGATCAATGCTAATTTCATCACGGAAGCCGCTTGATCGAATAACACGATGTCCGTCACGACCGTCCCTGCCGTTCCGAGACCGACGAAGACAGCATAGACCGTTCCGACCGGTAAATGGTTACTCGCTTTGATCAGCACGGTAAAGCTAACGATGATACAGACAATCGTTGCAGTCCACTCAAGTGGTGTTGCCGCATGTTTTAATCCAATGACCCAGCCGACTTCAAAACATGCCGCGACGATGATCCCAATCCAATACTTTGCCATAGTAATTGCCTCCTGATAAGTAAATTCAAATGAAAAAGCCCGGGAGTAAGCGAGGTGATTCGCTTTACTCCCGGGCTTTTATCCCTCCGTTGCATGGACAAACGTCCATGTTCCTCCCTCGGTCCAGCCGTACGGAACCCTAGAGGATACTCCCTATTCCATTCGATACAACCACCCTAGCACGCCCTTTTTCCCGTGTCAAACAGGAATCCGTTCCCCATCTGTCAAATAGAATCAAAGTGACTTCATCTGAAAGAGGAGGATGCTGCATGCGTTATAAAATCAATGATCAACTTCGGATTCGTCGTTTTACGCCAGAAGATGTAGAAGCGGTTCACGCCTATGCCTCACAACCCATCGTCAGTCAATTCCAATCATGGGGACCGAATACCGAAACGGATACGAAACAATTCCTACACGATGCGCTTGAAAGTGAACTCGAGACACCAAGACGTCGTTATGTCTTTGCCGTGACGTTTCCAAGTGACGTCGTCATCGGCGCCGGTGAACTCGTCATCACAGACGTTGATAATAAAATCGCCGAAATCGGATACGTCCTCTCGCCTGATGAATGGGGGAACGGATATGCGACGTCGATCGCCTCTTTCCTTCTCCAATTCGGTTTCGAAAAACTAGAACTACACCGCATCACGGCAACGTGTGACCCACGGAACGTCGCTTCCGAACGCGTGTTGCAAAAGGTCGGCATGACGAAGGAAGGACAGCTTCGCGAGACGGTCTATCTCGAAGACCACTGGCGCGATTCCTTGATTTACGGCATGCTTGACTGGGAATGGCAAGTGGATCACGAAGAAGATAACTAACATATGACTTCAAACGGTGTGCCGAGGCATACCGTTTTTTTATGGACAATCTCCTATTTTTTTGATTTTCATCAATTTTTAAACAAGCGCATGCTACACTATTCGTAATGACAAATTTTAAGAATTGGAGTGAACCTCTTGATGAAAAAATGGACTGCTCATGTTGCTGGACTTGCCGCAACGTTAATGTTGAGCTCGGTTTTACCCGCACCCGCTTTCGCTGAATCGCCACCTGCTCAACCGACGGCAGAAACACAAACAGTCACCGAGACGACCGGGGCGGCTTATTTGAAAGAGGATGCTGCGTTGCTACAAACGGCTGATTCCGCAACGGTCATCCAACAACTACCAGCAGGAACGACATTCAAGACACTCGGCACGGACGGTGACTTTACCCGTGTCAGTTGGCAAGAAGGCGCTGCTTATGTCGCAACCAACGCGTTAACGCAAACAGCACCTGTCTTTCAAAAACAAGCAACACTGACATCGAAAAGTCCACTCTCATTAGTTGCTTCACCATTTGATTCCACCGTCGTGACGACACTTCCTGCCTATCAGCGAATCGATACATACGGCACTTTCGACACGTTCACACGTCTGAAATGGAACGAGCAATACGTCTACGTCTCTACGACACAACTCGAGCAACTTCCGAAATTAGTTGGAACGCGTTATGCCAAACGAGCGACTTCTCTTTTCGTTGAACCGAAGACGACGAGCGCGAAGTCAGCTGTCACTCAAAATCAATCATTCGAAACGTTCGGTACGACGGGTACTTTTACACGCGTGGCCACTAAAACGGGTTACGCCTTCGTATTGACGGCTGATTTAGCTGATGCGCAGGTCGAAAATTATCCGGAAACAGGACTGCGTTATGCCAAACGAACGACTTCTCTTTTCGTTGAACCGAAGACGACGAGCGCGAAGACAGCTGTCACTCAAAATCAAGCATTCGAAACGTTCGGTACGGTCGGTACTTTTACGCGTGTTGCGACTAAGACGGGTTACGCCTTCGTATTGACGGCTGATTTAGCTGATGCGCCGGTCGTGAACCATCCGGAAACCGGGCTACGTTACGTCCAACAGCAGACGACGGTCTATGCTACTGCGACTACGAAAGGAAAAGTCGTACAATCGATTCCTGTGAATACTTCTCTTCAGACGTACGGCATCGAGGGGTCATTTACACGAATCAAACGAAACGACGAGTATGCCTATGTGTTGACGGCACATCTCGGTACGTTGAAATACTATCCGAAGACTGCACGCCTCTATGTTCAGCGCGCTACGCCAATCTATTCGGACGCCAAATCTTCAAGTCCTGTCTTGAAGCAACACCAAACGAATACGCTGCTGACGGTGTATGGCACAAGCGGTACCTATAGTCGGATCATCTTCCGTGGAGTTCATGCTTACGTCAAGACAGCTGATCTCGGTACTGGAAAAGTCTATGCATCAACCGGGACACGATACGCGAAACGCAACTTGTCCGTCTACACGTCTGCTTCGACGAAGAGCAAAATTATGTATTCCGTCAAACGAGCTGACAAACTAACGGTTTACGGCACAAGCGGTAGTTACACACGCTTGAAAAAAGGATCGGTCTACGGCTACGTCAAGACGACGGATCTCGTGACGAAAAAGCCGGATCTGTATGACGTCACTGGTCAACGCTATGTGACGGAAGACGATGTCGTCATTCGTTCGCAGGCAAAACTTTCGAGCAAAAAAATCGGCACACTAAAAAAAGGTACCTCGATTTCGATCTACGGAAAAAGCGGTTATTATACACGCGTCAAATATAAAAATGCCTTTGGTTTCGTCGATTCGAGTCGTATCGGACTGAACAAGCCGACGGCAAAAGCAAAAAAAGGCACGACATTTTATGTCCACCTGGACCAGACGCCACTCTTCTCTGCCGACGTTGCTTACAGTCGCCCAGCTGCCTATTTGAAGAAAGGAACAAAACTGATTGGTCTGAAATCGATTGATGATGACTTTTGGCAAGTTCGCCTGGCAAATGGTCAAACCGGTTATGTCCTCAACCCTTATATCAGCACGAGCAAACCCGATATGGGACTGACACAAAAAGCGATCGACCGGGCGAAAATCTATACGGTCAAACAGACGACGTCGTTCTTTGCGAGTCCGACAAGTCCAAAAGGCAACGGACTCGTTGAACAAGGCAAACGGGTTTATCCGCGTCATCGAGTCGGAAACTTCTATGTCATCCAGTCAGGCTGGACACCTGTTTATCTTCCTGTATCCGCTGTGACGATCACGTCCGATAAACGGGTCGTCAAAAAGAACAATACGCGTGGTGAAAAGCTGATCCAAGCAGCAGTCCAACATATCGGCACACCATACACATGGGGTTCGCAAGATGCCGTGAATGGTGGTTTTGACTGTTCCGGTTTGATTCACTACGCGACGAACAAGGCTGGAAAATACGGTGGTCGGACGAACGTTCGTGGCTACTGGTACGGTGCTTTCTTTACGAATCGCCGGACGAGTATCTCGAGTGGTAAACGCTCGGATATCGTCTTCTTCCAGAACACCTACACGGATGGTCCATCGCATATCGGAATCATGCTCGATAGCGAACACTTCATCCATGCGGGCGGTTCACAGCTCCAAATCAATTCGATTTATGAACCGCGTTGGCAAGAGCATTTCCTCGGATTTAAATCGATGTAAGACAAAAAAAGACGAAGCCGTCGAATTCGACGGCTTCGTCTCTTCTTATCGCAACACGTCAGAATGTCATCTCGACGTATTTCGTTACTTGTCGATCCATCAAGTATAACTCGATCTGTTCACGGTATGCTTTATAATGATCGGATGCGATATGCGCTTCAAGCGCCTCTTCGTCCCGATACACTTCATACAGCATGAATTGATGCTCATCCTCGATCGATTGGTGCAAGGAATAACGTAAGCATCCTTCTTCTTTTTGTGAGGCATGATAGACCGTTTGTAGAATCGGGAAAACTTGATCCGCGAGTCCTGCTTTGATTGTAAGTACAGCGTTGACGACGATTTCTCCCATGTTTCATTATCCCCTTTCGTGATTACCTGTATCTGTACCCATTTTCACGAAAAGACACACGTCAAAGGAGCTTGAAGATGCAAACTCAACTTTTTGAAGCACTTGAACAATTTGAACCCACGATGATCGCGTTACGTCGTGATTTCCACCGGCATCCGGAACTGTCCTTCCAAGAAGTCCGCACACCAGAACGGATTGCTGCCTTTTACACAGAACGAGGCATTCCTCATCAAACAGCCGTTGGAGGTCGTGGGGTCGTCGCGACGATTGAAGGTAAACAACCTGGTCCGACGATTGCTGTCCGCGCAGATTTTGACGCATTACCACTTCAGGAAGAGACAACGCTTGCTTTCCGGTCGATCCATCCTGGTATCATGCATGCTTGCGGGCATGATGGTCACACGGCAATGGTGATGGCCCTGGCTGCTACGCTCTATCCGTTACGTGATCAATTGCAAGGAACGATTCGAATCATTCACCAGCATGGTGAAGAGGTCTTTCCCGGTGGAGCAATTCAAATGATTGAAGCCGGTGTCCTCGAAGGTGTCGATGCGATTTTTGCGACACATCTCGAAAATGATTTACCGGTTGGTACGATTGGGTTTCGGGAAGGACATACATTATGTGCGATCGACGAATTCGAAATCATCGTCCACGGTCAAGGCGGGCATGCCCAAGCACCACATAAAACAAAAGATGCACTCGTCGCTGGAGCGCAGCTCGTCTGCAACTTACAGCATCTCGTCAGTCGACGGGTCGATCCGTTTGAGCCTGCTGTTCTTGCAATTGGTTCTTTCCATGCGGGAACGGCTCCGAACATCGTCACGGGTGAAGCACGCATCGTCGGGGAAATCCGGACGTTCAATGAGACATTGCGGCATCAGCTCCGACAAGAAGTCGATCTTGTCGCCAAAACGACATGTGCCGGCATCGGTGCTACCTATTCAATCGACTTCACGACTGGTTATCCAGCACTCTGGAATCATCCGGACGAGACAAAACTTGTTCAGGAAGCCGCTTCTTTCTTACCGGAAGCATCCGTCCGGGCACTCAAACCAATGATGGCTGCGGATGACTTCGCGCATTATCTAACACATGTCCCGAGAAGTTATTTCTTTACTGGCTCCGGATATACGGACGGTCGCGTCAACTATCCACAGCATCATCCGCAGTACGAAATCAACGAACAGGCGTTGTTGATTGGTGCGAAGACACTCGGAGCGACGGTTTTACGTGCCTTGAAACCTAAGGATTGACTTTATTTCTTTTTGAATGGTATCATCACAACAATGATAACGAATGACATCAACTTCATATACCCTTATCAAGAGTGGACCGAGAGATCTGGATCGATGACGTCCCAGCAACCTGCGCATAGCAAGGTGCTACGACCAGCAAAGCGAAAGCTTTGGTTGATAAAAAGCGGCGACTCCTTTTGCAACCAAGCGAAGGAGTCGTTTTCGTTTTCTCGCTGTCAGACATACAATGGGGATTTCCCACGGAGAGGAAGAGACAGATGGAAAAAGCAACATTTGCAGGTGGATGTTTTTGGTGCATGGTGACACCATTTGAAGAATTACCAGGAATCGAGGGAATCGTATCGGGTTACATGGGCGGACACGTCGATAACCCGACATACGAGCAAGTTAAAACAGGAACGACGGGACATCTCGAAGTCGTCCAAATCACGTTTGACCCGAGTCTGTTCCCGTACGAGCGTCTGCTCGAACTCTACTGGCCACAAACGGATCCGACGGATGCAGAAGGTCAATTCCAAGATCGCGGCACGCAGTACGCACCAGCGATTTTCTATCATACGGACGCTCAACATGAAGCAGCGATCGCTTCTCGTGACGCTCTTGCTGCAAGCAATCGTTTCAAACAACCGATCGTAACGCGGATCGATGCCGCTTCTGAATTTTATCCGGCGGAAGAGTATCATCAAGACTTCCATAAGAAAAATCCAGAACACTATAAAAAAGATCGTGCTGCCTCTGGTCGCGATGCCTTCATCGAGCAGGAATGGAAAGATACGACGACGGTTTAATTCAAAAAAATGCATATAAAAACAGGTCAGTAAACGTTGGTTTGCTGACCTGTTTCATTGTTATGAAAAAAATAAGTCATGAAACACGTTCTACTTGATCCGCCGCCTTCTCTTCCGGCGCCACGACTTGATACCGCTTCAAAACGAAGATCCCACATACCATGACGGCGAGACCGATGAGCTGACCGAACGATAAATCAATTTGTGGTAAACCGAACCAGCCGAACGTATCGACAGCGAGAGCAAAGCTTAACTGCGAAATCAGAACGACAGAGATCGCGACGGACGGACCAAGTAATTGAATTCCACGCATGACACAAAAAACGACGCCAACACCGACAAGTCCACCAAACCAATAGAGTGGTGATACGTTTTGGATCTGCCCGATTGTTCCACCACGAAACAGAACATACGTGACACTTGCTCCGATGAAGCCGACGAAGAAGACGAGCGTCGTTGTCGCCCAAGCACCGAACGCGTCACTCATCCGAGCATTCAATACCGTCTGTAAACTGATTAACATCCCTGCCAACACGGCACACACGATGCCTATTACCATGTTCGTTCCTCCTTACTCATAGCTGTTACCGTTCGCCTTCTCGCGAACCCGCTCCAGATCGACGATGATGATTTTCCCGCGTCGTCGAACGAGAATCTCCTCTTCACATAATTTCGTGATGATCCGGTTGAGATGGCGATAACTCGTTCCAAGCCAGTCAGCGACGTCATGCAGGTTCGACGTCCGCATCTCCTGATAAAACAAACTGTCACTGGCTTCAGAAGCGATCGACAACAAATATCCTGCAAATCGCTCTTCAACTGTATACAATACATGGTGCGACGCTGATTTCGAGTCGGCATACCACTTCGCTGTGATCGTGCGTAATAAAAATTGCAGAAAGACGTTCGTCGTATTGTGCTCGCGTAAAATCGCATACGGTACGCTCAACACCTCGACGTCGGTCACCGCTTCGACCGTATTCAATACTTCCCGTTCGTTGATGAACTCAGCGTCACCGATCACTGTCAGTGGTGTCTTGAATCGTAGAATCCGTTGTTTCCCTTCTGACGAGGCAGCAGATATCTTAACTTTGCCTGCGACGATGAAGTACATCCGGTCGATCGCTGCCCCTGTCGTACAGAGGAGTTCCCCTTTTTGGAAGGTTTCTTGACGCAACCAAGCGCGCGTCTCTTCCGTCAAAATCGTATCCAGTCCATACTGTTGAATGACGCTTTCCATGTTCATTTCCCCCCTTTAGGCAAGTGAGAAAATCGCAACTCCTGCAAGTATGAGACCCACACCAACCCATTGACCACGATTTCCTTGTTTTTTTAAGACACCGAACCATCCCTTTAAATCAATCACAAACGCACATAAAATCTGTGCGACGAGTAATAAACACATCGCCCATGTCATCCCGAGTTTTTGGATTGCTGTCAGTTCCGTTACGACGACTAGCACGCCAATCAAACCGCCGCTCGCATAAATCCATGGTAACTGACGGAAGCCACCGATTTTCCGATCTCGTACGAAACTGTAAATGACTAAACAACCCATCAGACCCACAAAGTGGACGATCAATACGGACAACCACGGTCCGACGCCTGTCGCAAGGCGCGCATTGAATATGCCTTGCAGGGCGATGAACAGACCGCTCATCAAAGCAAACACGACTCCTTGCACGTCATCTCCTCCTTTAATCTCTACACTAGAGTAGACCTTACTCGTGCCCTACTTGAAAAGGACAAATGTCCCATTTTCAAAAAAACATGAAAAAACCCGCTGTCCACAAGTGGCATCACGGGTCCCTCACTATATGCTCATGTCGTAAAACGAGTCGTCGTTTGTTTCAGCTGTTCCTCTGCTTCCGTCATCATGCGCGTAAACAACTCCGCAACAGTCGGCACATCATGAATCAATCCCGCAACCAGTCCAGCGTTGACATATCCTTTCTCCTCATCGCCCTCAAGAGCGCCTGTAATATGATACGACTCATTCGTCTGATCGAGAAAAGCAGCAGGTGTCTCTACTGTGAGTCGTTCGACGTAAGGACCATCAAGGACACGTCGGACGAATCCGACGGAACGTCCGATGATGCGTGTATCGGTATCGGTCGCATCCATTAAGTGCGCCTTGTATGCCGAATGAACCTTCGCCTCTTCCGTCGCAATCAACCGTGTTCCGAGCTGTGCGCCAGCCGCACCAAGCAACAGGACAGCTGCTAGTCCACGTCCGTCGCCAATCCCACCCGCTGCAAGGACCGGTATGTTGACCCGATCGACGAGTTGCGGAATCAAGGTCAACGTCGTCAACTCGAGCGGTGAATTGATGCCTGCTGCTTCAACTCCCTCCGCTACGAGTACATCAGCGCCTGCCTGTTCTGCCTTTAACGCCTGTTTGACTGAAGCGACAACAGCAATCGTTTTGATACCGGCAGCTTGAAGTCGCTCTATGTACGGTGTCGGGTTTCCTGCCGACAAGGAGACGACCGGAATCTTTTCTGCAATCGCGAGATCAATCAGTGCTTCCGTATAAGGAGACACCCGAATCGCGATGTTCAAGGCAAATGGTTGATCCGTCAGCATTCGTGTCTCGTGAATCCGCGACGCCACTTCATCGACCGACAATGTCCCGCACCCGAGCGTTCCGAGTCCTCCGGCATTCGACACCGCTGCCGTCAGCGCCGCATGACTAATGTTACCCATTCCTCCTTGGATCAAAGGATATCGAATTTTAAAGAGCTCACAAATCGGAAACATGTCTTTCCTCCGTTCTCTACTTCACTCACATGCTATACTGACATGGAATGAATAGTAGTTCATATTATTATAGAAACGAGGTCATTCTGTTATGAAGATTCCGTATCAATCGATTCATCCGAACGTTGCCTCCGATGTATTCATCGCTCCTGGTGCTTATCTGATTGGAGACGTCACGATCGGTTCCGAGTCTACCGTCTGGTTCAACGCTGTCTTACGCGGTGACGAAGGACCGATTACAATTGGGAAACGCTGCAGTATCCAGGACAACGCGACGATTCATCTCTATGAAGGGGCACCCGTCGTCATTGAAGATGAAGTAACGGTCGGACATAACGCAATTTTACACGGTTGCAAAATCGGACGTCGTTCGATCGTCGGAATGGGTGCGACCGTTCTTGATCACGCAGAGATTGGTGAAGAATGCATCATCGGGGCGAATACGCTAATTCCATCGGGAAAAGTTTTCCCACCCCGTTCGCTGATCATCGGCTCACCCGGTAAAGTCGTGCGTGAACTAACAGAAGCGGATCTCGCGATGATTCAGGAGTCGATTGATTCTTATGTCGATAAAGGATATGCCTTCCGAAATATTCTCGCAGAATCTGCTGAACAGAACACATCTGAATGACACGAATGCGGGGCGGATCAACTGATCCGTCCCGCTCTTTTCATTCGAATATATGCTCACCGCTCTGCAAACAGCGGATGTTCCGCCGCGTCGTACGAGGCACTGCGTTGCGACACATCGTGCGTCTCTTCAAAGATCGATTCGAAGAACCGACTCGCTGGTTGTGCGAGCAATCGGTAATATTGTTCGAACAAGAGCGCCGCGTGATGTCCGCTCCAAGCATCTGGTAACAGTTCTTGCGGTAATCCGGGATCCGTGAATAGAAACTTCCGGTATTCATGTACGAGCATCGTCCGTTCGACGAAACACTGTTCATCCGTCATTTCTCCGAGTTGGAGCTGACTTTGATGGACGATGTATTGCCGGCTGTAATCCGTGATGAACGTTTCGTAACGCTCCTGCAATTCCTCCAGCGGAAACGCACGCTCGACGAGGGATTGATCCTGCTTCGGACCGTGGTATTCACCGACGAAGAAATCGACATACTCTTCAATCTGATACGACGCGATCAATCGTTCCGCCTCTTTTTCAAGCGGGTTCGGTGAAATCCAAACCCCGTTCGATAAGTTGCCAAACCCACTCCAAGTCAGTTCTTTGCGGAGCTCATCACGAATCTGGCGTTTATCCTCCGGAATTGTGTACATCAGCGTCCGCCACTTCCCGTCCCAGTCGTGCGGTATTGATCTGTAGATCCGGCGTGCGGCCTCCTCCATCCGTTCCACCCCACGTGGTGTCAATGAATAGAAGCTTTTATTTCCTTGTTTCTCGGAGACGAGCCAGCCTTGTTTAACCATTCGGGACACAGCAACCCGAACGGCTTGTTCGTTATGTCCGAACTCTTTGACGAGTCGAATTAAACTCCCGACCCAAATTTGATTGCCGTAATGGCGAATGTAATCGCCGTAAATCGTAAAGATCATCGATTGGGTGTTCGCACTCATGGTATTCACTCTCTCTTCAGTCGTTCATAGTGTGTATCGTTAGTATACGGGTTATTTCAAACGTCGACCATCCTCATCTTCCTTCAAAGCGTGGTGGTCGTTTTTCAGCGAAGGCTTGTAGCGCTTCCTGACGATCAGCCGTCGGAATGACGACTTCATAAGCCTCTGTTTCGAGCTGTATTCCTTCTTCGAGTGAGACATCCCGCCCTTGATCAATCGCTCGCTTCGCTTGGCGCAAGGCAATCGGACCATTCTGTAACATCTGATTAGCAAACTCAAGACACGTCGTCATCAACGCTTCCCGGGCAACAACGGCTGTCGCGAGTCCGTACCGTTCTGCTGTCATCGCATCGATTTTTTTCGCCGTGAAGATCAATTCCTTCGCCCGCGTCTCCCCAATCAGTCGTGGCAAGCGTTGTGTTCCACCGGCTCCTGGAATGATCCCGAAGCTAGTTTCAGTCAAGCCGACGAGTGCATCCTCGACGAGAAAACGGAAATCACAGGCAAGGATCCACTCGAACCCACCGCCGAGCGCGTGACCGTTGACGGCTGCGATTGTTGGTTGCGGCAATTGTGCGATCGAAGTGAAGACATTCCGGATCGCAAGGACATTGCGCCGGACTTCTTCTTCGTTTAGATGCACGCGTTCTTTTAAATCGGCACCCGCACTGAATGCTTTTCCCGTGCCTGTGAACAGGACGACCCGCGCTTCCGGGTCGACCGATAACGCATCGACCTGTTCCTGCAAGGCAACAAGCGTCGGATAATCGAGACAGTTCAAACGTTCCGGACGATCAATCCGGACGATCGCAATATAGCCTTCTCGTTCTAAGTGAATCATACGAGTCCCTCCCGATCGACGACAAGTGCGATCCCTTGTCCGACTCCGACACACATCGTCGCGAGACCATACGTCCGGTTCGTCCGGCGCATCTCATGCAATAATGTCGTCAAAATCCGCGCCCCACTTGCACCGAGTGGATGACCGAAGGCGATCGCACCGCCGTTGACATTGACTTTTTCGCTTGGTAAACCAAGTGCTTCGATACAGGCAAGACTTTGAGCCGCAAAAGCTTCGTTCAACTCAATCTGATCGAGCTGTTCGACCGTCAACCCTGCCCGTCGGAGGACTTTTTCCGTCGCGTCAATTGGTCCGATTCCCATAATGGCAGGTTCAACCCCAGCCGTCGCACTCGCCCGGTAATACCCGAGCGGCGTCAAACCGAGTTCGTTTGCTTTTTCTTCACTCATCAATAACAACGCCGACGCACCGTCGTTGACACCAGATGCATTCCCCGCCGTCACGGTACCACTTGGGAATAACGGACGAAGTGTCGCCAGTTTCTCACGTGTCGTCTCAGGACGAGGATGTTCATCGCGGTCGAAGACGCTGACGTTACCTTTCCGGTCCGTTTGTGTGACTGCAACTAGTTCGTCCGTGAAGCGCTCTGCCTCGATGGCTCGTTTCGCGCGTTGTTGGCTTTCGAACGCAAAGTCGTCCTGCGCTTCGCGCGAGATTCCGTACTGACGGGCGACGTTCTCGGCTGTCTCCGGCATCGAATCCGTTCCGTATTGATCTGCTAAACGATCATTGACGAACCGCCAACCAATCGTCGTATCGTACATTGTCTGATTGCCACGTGGATTGGCCTGATCCGGCTTCGCGAGAACGAACGGCGCACGCGTCATGCTTTCCGTCCCACCAGCGATATAGATTTCGCCTTCACCTAAGGCAATCCCTCGTGCTGCCGCGATGACAGCGTCGAGCCCTGACCCACATAAGCGATTGATCGTCGTACCAGCGACTTCGACCGGTAGACCAGCTAGTAGTCCCGACATCCGGGCGACGTTACGATTGTCTTCTCCCGCCTGATTCGCATTACCGAAAATGACTTCCTCGATCGTCTTCGGATCGACTTGTGGATTACGCTCAAGTAACGCTTCGATGACGCGTGCTCCTAAATCATCCGGACGAACCTGACGCAAGGCGCCGTTATAGCGTCCGATCGGTGTCCGAACGGCATCGATGATGGCGACCCGTTTCATGATGTCACCTCGCGATTCGTATAGTCATAGACGCCACGACCGGTTTTACGTCCGAGTCGTCCGGCTTTGACATACTGTTCGAGCAGTGGTGCCGGACGGTATTTTTCGCCGAGCTTCTCATGCAGATACTTTAAGTTATGGAGCCGAGTATCGAGTCCGACCAAGTCGCCGAGTTCGAATGGTCCCATCGGATAGTTTAAGCCGAGTTTGATCGCTTTATCGATCTCTTCTGGTGTCCCGAGTCCTTCTTGTAACATGTAGAACGCTTCGTTTCCGACGAGTGCACTGATCCGCGAAGTCACGAATCCCGGAAACTCGCGGATGACGACCGTTTCCTTCTGCATCTGACGCGCGACCTGCTCAAGAGCTGTGACCGTCTCATCCGACGTCTCAAGACCACGAACGAGCTCGATCAGTGGCATCAGATGGACCGGATTGAAGAAATGCATCGCCATGACCCGGTCCGCCCGGTTCGTAAAGGACGCAATTTCCGTTGGACTCATCGTCGACGTGTTCGTCGCGAAATAACAGTCCGGACGCGCATTCGCTTCTAGCGTTTCAAAGACTTGCTGTTTGATGCTCAGTTGTTCCGGTACTGCTTCAATGACGAGATCTGCTTGTTGTGCCGCCTCGGCTAGGTCGGTCGACAGACGCAGCCGATCGAACAGTCCCTCGACTTCACTTGTCGTCATCTTGCCACGGATGATGCCTTTTTCCGCGATTCGTTCTAATTCTTGCAGTGCTCCTTTGACGTATTCCTCTTTGATATCAACGAGTGTCACCTGAAATCCGCGGTGTGCGGCCACATAAGCGATGCCACGTCCCATGACGCCGGATCCGACGACGACGATTTGTTCTACCATCTGAATTCCCCCTTATCCCCTGTGCTGTTAAAAAAGGCTGGACTTCCCGACGGAACTCCAGCCTTCCCTCTTGCTTATAGTCCGAACGGATTGAGTGGACGACTGCCGTAATACGACAAGATACTTTTTGTTTCCGTGTACAGATCAAGTGTTTCGATACAGAGTTCTCGACCGAAGCCTGATTGTTTATAGCCACCAAACGGTGTACCCGGGAAAGCAGAGAACGGACAGTTGACCATGACGATGCCGGCTTTGATTTGATTCGCGACACGTGTCGCTTTCGCGCCATCTTTCGTCCAAACAGCTGAGCCGAGTCCAAATGATGTATCGTTTGCTAGACGAATCGCTTCTTTTTCATCTTTGAACGGCATGACGACGACGACCGGTCCAAAGATTTCTTCGTTGACCGCTTTCATCTCGTGCGTGACGTCAGTGATGATCGTCGGTGCGTACCAGAAGCCTTTTTCGTATCCTTCTGGTGCTGTCGCATGACCTCCTGTGACGATCGTTGCCCCGTCCGCTTTCGCTGACTGGACGTATCCATCGATGACGTCGACCTGTTGTTGATCGATGATCGCTCCAACGTGTGTCCCTTTATCGAATGGGTTACCGAGGACAAGTTGTTTTGTCTTCGCGACGAATTGTTCCATGAACGCTTCGTAAATCTCTTCGTGGACATACAGACGTGAGCGCGCTTCACACGATTGACCGCTGTTATAGAAGATCCCGAACAACGAACCATCAACGGCTGCTGTCACGTCCGCATCTTCAAAGACGATGTTCGGTGATTTCCCACCGAGTTCGAGTGTGACCCGTTTTAGCGTCTCAGACGCACGTCCCATGATGTCTTTACCGACTGGCGTCGAACCCGTGAAGGCGACTTTATCGACGTGAGGATGCTCGACAAGATGGTTGCCGATTTCGCGTCCGGATCCCGGGATGACGTTAACGACACCTGCTGGTACACCAGCTTCTAGACAAATCTCACCGAGAATGATCGCTGTCAATGGTGTCAATGTCGCTGGTTTGACGACGACCGAGCAACCGACGGCGATTGCTGGTGCGACTTTCCAAGCTGCCATCATTAACGGATAGTTCCACGGAATGATTTGTGCACAGACACCGACCGCTTCTTTTTCCGTATAGTTATGGAATTGTCCCGGTACGTTATTGACGACACCACGGTGACCGACGATCGCACCCGCATAGAACTCAAAGTCTTCAATCGCTTGCGTGACTTGTCCTTGCGCCGCTGCCAGTGATTTCCCTGTATCAAGAATCTCCAGTTCGACGATTTCGTTGAAGCGGGAACGCATGATGCTCGCAACCTTATTCAAGACTTGTGCCCGACGCCCGACCGGCCACATCTTCCACTTCCCGTGATCAAACGCATCACGTGCCGCTTGAACGGCGCGATCGGCGTCTTCCTTCGATGCTTTTGCGACTTCCGCGATCACTTCGCCCGTTGCCGGATTGTATGTTTTGAACGTCTCGCCTGTTGCACCCTCGACTTGTTCGCCGTTGATGAGCAAGTGATAGACGGACCGTTTCATTTCAAGTGTTTTTTCATGTACTGTCGACATTGTATTCACTCCTGTTCCTGTTGATTGAAAATCGGTGATCGTTTTTCGAGAAATGCTTGCATGCCTTCTGTTTGATCGGCTGTCGCGAACAAGAGATAGAAGTTACGGCGTTCGTGCTCCATCCCATCCTGTAACGATAAATCGACGGCTTTGTTTGCCGCGTCCTTAATCAACCGCAACGCCATGCTCGGTTGATTCGATAACCGCTCTGCCATCGCCAGCACCGTCGCTTCGACATCAGCCGTCACCCGGTTGATGATACCGAGTCGTTCCGCTTCCTCTGCCTTCATCCGGTCTCCGGTGAAGAGCCACTCGAGCGCTCGCGTCCGACCGATACATTTCGTTAAACGTTGCGTCCCGCCTGCTCCTGGCATGACGCCGAGTCCGACTTCCGGGAATCCGAACTGTGTCTCGGGATCGGCGTAGATTAAATCACAAGCGAGTGCCAGTTCAAAACCGCCGCCAAGGACGAAACCGTGAACACCTGCGATGATCGGCTTTTTGATTCGACTGATCCGGTCCCAGTCCGCGAACGGATCGAGGAGTTCCATCGAGATCGGTGTCGCCTCGAGCATCTCCTCGATATCGGCGCCCGCTGAGAACGATTTTCCGTTTCCGGTCAAGACGATGACCGTCACCCGTTCGTCTCGGTCGAACGTCTCCATCGCCTCGACGATTTCCCGGACCATCGTTCGGTTCAGCGCATTGTATCGTGCCGTTCGGTCGAGTCGAATCCGACCGATCCGATCGACCATTTCCGTCTTAACGTACTGTTGTGTCGGCATGGACATCTTCACCAATCATCAATGTGACGAGATCCCCCGCAAAGCTCATCAAGTCTTTCCCGGACGCTTTTCCTTCGAGCGAACGCATGCCTGCTTGCATCGCTTCCTGACTTTCATAGATCATCTCGCACATCAAGTAATACTTTCCGTCCCCGCCCATTGGTGAACCGACGATTTTCGTGACATTCATTTCTTGCAGTCCTGGAATTTTTGCTGTCAATGGACCATGGACCTCAAAATAGTGCTGATCGAATGCTTCCTTGTTTTCTGGGTGTTTGTACAGTGCGATTAATTTTGCCATCTTGATTACCTTCCTTCACATGAGAGTAGAGACGGGTTTCATCGCCTCGAATGGATTTTTACACGATTTACAGTAGAGAATACTTCGACATGCTGTCGGTCCGAATAAGTTTTCCATCGTCACATACGTCGATCCACAATACGGACAGTCAATCTCCCACTTCCCTTGCTCAAACCGAGGAGGAGCGATACCGAACTCCTTCAATCCTTGCATGCCTTGTTCCGTGATCCGGTCCGATGTCCACGGTGGATCAAACCGGAACTGGACGTCGACCTGTTCGACGTTCGGAATCACCTGCAAGGCAGATTCGGTGTTTTTTTTAATGATTTCAAGCGCCGGGCAACCGAGGAACGTGGGGAGAAGCGTGACGCGCACCAGGTAACCATGCTCCGTCGCTTCCGCGTCCATCGTCTCGACCATGCCAAGATCTAAAATACTGACGCTATCAATTTCCGGATCCTTCACCCCGTTCAGGGCTTCCCGGATTGCATCCTGGAGTGTCGTCGTCATGCTTCCCTCTCCTTTCACCACGTCGCCGTCTGATCAATCAAGTAGACTTCTCCGAGTGTCGCAAGCGCGTCATTCAAATCTTCCGTGTGATCGCCGTCCCGCCCGTTACGCGTCATCTGCATTTCCGGAAGCGTCACGTTCAATTCGACGAGTAACGGTGTGATCGTCTGATACCAACGATCGAGTAAAATGCCTTGTCCTTCGATCAACCGCATCTCTTCGATCAATTGACCGTGTTCGCCATAATCGAACATGTCACCGAAGTCGTAAAAGACTTTTTCTAGGGCTGCATCCATCTTCTGCCGCGCCGTCTCCGTCGATTGATAAAGCTGGGTGAACCATGTTTGCCAGTGCAGCAAATGATAGTACAACTCCATGTTGATCTTGACGGCAGCCGTAGCGAGTGGCTCATAACTGCTCGACTTCAAAGCATCAATCCGGATCTTTTTCGCGACCGTGTAGCAATAGTTCCGTACGACGGCGAATGCCCAGTCATATTCAGGCTTCTCCATGTAGTAGCCAGGTCCGTTGACACGTTCGACGAGAATCGAATTCTTTCGTTCATGCGCCAGTCGGACATGAGCTAATGCATCAGCATTTCCTTCGCCGAGTTCTTCGAGGAGTTGGTAATACATCGCCGCGTGTCCCATTGAATCTTGCGCAATCGAAGACGAAGCGACGTCCTCTTCGATATGCGGTGCGAGTCCGAGCCATTCCGAACCACGATACGCGTAAAGGAAATCATCATCCGCGAGTTGATAGAGTAAGGAGGCGAGTGCCGTCCGTTCTTGTTCCGTCATTTGGAATCGCCTCCTTGCCAAGACATGATCTCTTTTTCATCGAGCATCTGTTGCTCGTAATGACGCCATTTTTTCTTCAAGTAGCCGTACCCTTTCGTCGTCCGGTAGTCCTTATTATCAAGGCGTTGTAACATCTGCTTCTCATCGGGTGATAAACCACGGATATCTTCGCGTTTGACGACCCAGATGTCGACGACCGGTTCCCGGCGCATGAAGTTTTCTTGCGCCATCAACAGTGCCATCTCCTTGTTCGGAGCGAGCAAGCTGAATTGATGGGTGAACGCCGCGTTCGGCGTTCGTTTGCTAAAGACTTCGAATTCGTGATAAAACGTCTCGTTCATCGTGCTTTCCCCTCTCATGCCTTCGTTTCAGCGAGTGCATCCCGTACCCAGGCGTTATTTTCATAAGATGTCCGGCGCAAGTCCAGTCGCTCTTTCGAACGTGGTCCTCCCCCTTGGATGATCGTCTTGAATTTTGTCCAGTCTGGCTGTGCATATTCCCACTGCCCTGTCTCTTCATCAAAACGTAACGTCGGATCCGGAATGACGAGTCCGAGTGAACGAATCCGTGGTACGTACTTCGTAAAGAAGTTTTGCCGTAACTCTTCATTCGTTTTCGTCCGAATCTTATAGGCGATCGTCACGTCCTGTTTCGATGTCCCGGTCGTCTCTTTCGAGGCTGGTCCAAAGAACATCAACAAGGATTCCCACCACTCATCCAGTGATTCCTGAATCATCGCCCGCTGTTCCGGTGTCCCTTCCGCGAGTGCCATGATGATCGACTCTCCGTGTTGCGCATGGAAGACCTCTTCCGCACAGATCCGTTGTAAAGCCCGTGCGTAAGGTCCATATGAAGCACCGAGCATGTTCGTCTGCGTGATGATCGCCGCGCCATCGACGAGCCAACCGATCACCCCAGCATCAGCCCATGACCGCGTCGGCATGTGGAAGACGTTGTGGAACTTCAATCGTCCTGTGAACAAATCATCCATCAAATCCCCGCGTGTCTTGCCATACGGTTTCATCAAATCCTCGACGACACGAAGCAACAGTTGTCCATGCCCCATCTCATCCTGGACCTTCGCCATGATGCCGAGCTTCCGGCGAAGTGATGGTGCTTTTGGAACCCATTCTTTTTCCGGAAGTGCACCCATGATTTCACTGATACCGTGCATCGAAATCAATTTAATCAGCGTGTCCCGGTAAAAAGCAGGCATCCAGTCATCGGCTTCGATTTTTTCACCTCGCTCGATCCGCTCCTTAAAGCGAGCCAATTTTTCCTCTTCCGTCAGTTGGACGGGTTCGAACAGTTGTGTTGCATCATACATGCTAGTTCCTCCTTTGAATCAGACGAGTGATGTCGAGCGTCGATCAACGATTCGAACGGCTTTCCCTTCCGATCGTGGTAACCCTTGATGCGGGTGACAGACGAGATCAATAGAAATGAGACATTCCGACTTGATGACGTCACATATCGAACGCCTTTGTCGCTCCGAGATATTTTCGAATTCGATATGTAGCTCAACGGCATCGAGTCCCGCTTTACGCACGAGATGAATTTGATAATGCGGCGTCACGTCCGGCTGTTGGAGCAAGACTCGCTCGATTTCTGACGGGAAGACGTTGACCCCTCGGATAATCAGCATGTCGTCTGTCCGACCTTTGACACGTGACATCCGTGTCGTCGTCCGACCACAAGCACACGTCTCATGCGTGATCGATGCTAAGTCACCCGTCCGGTAGCGAATAATTGGAAGCGCTTTCTTTTTTAAGCTTGTAAAAACGAGTTCCCCGACCATGCCATCTGGTACCGGTTCCCCCGTAACGGGATCGATGACTTCCGTAATGAATAAGTCATCCATGATATGCAGACCTGCCTGCTCCTGACATTCCATCGCGACACCTGGTCCCATGATTTCACTGAGTCCATAAATATCGAATGCCTGTAGATCAAAGGTCTGTTCGAGTGTCTGACGCATCTCTTCCGACCAGGGTTCAGCTCCGAAGATGCCGTAACGCATGCTTGTCTTTCGTGGATCGATGCCCCGTTCGATCATGCGTTCTGCTAATCGCAAGATATAAGAAGGTGTCCCACAGATGCCATCCGGTCGGAAATCCTCGATTAACGTGATTTGGCGATCCGTGTTGCCGCCGGAAATCGGCAAGATCGTCATGCCTAGTTTTTCAGCACCTGCATGAAGACCGAGTCCACCTGTGAACAGTCCGTAGCCGTATGCATTGTGCAACAAGTCAGCTGGTGAACCACCGGCTAAGACTAAACTACGTGCCACGGCACCTGCCCAGTCGTCTAAATCTTCTTGCGTATACCCGACGACGGTCGGTTTACCACTCGTACCAGACGAGGCGTGAATTCGGGTGACCTGTTCTCGTTCGACGGCAAATAGCCCGAACGGATAATGATCGCGTAAATCTTGCTTGCGTGTGAATGGAAATTTTCGTAGATCTTCGATCGTTTGAAAATCATGTGCCGTCATCTGCAATGTCTGCAGACGTTCTTGATAGAACGGAACGCGCGTGACGTGTTCCATCGTTTGACGTAATTGCTCCATCTGCAGCTGCTCCCGCGTTTGCGCATTCATCGTTTCGTGATGTTGATCGTACATACCTGCACCTCCTCATCATGTATACAATAATTAAACGGTCGTTTATTTTTAGTTATATGTTTAACGTACGATACGTTCACAATGTTGTCAATCTTGTTTTGTTAAATGCTCCCAAACGATTCTCACTTTATCACTTCAACGCACTTTATCAGTAAATCAATTGGCTTATAAAGCTATTTTCCATGATTGAGAGTCTTTTTTTGGAAAATATTTCTGAAATGATTTGCTCATTTTGTAACGGGTTGATAAAATATCGTGTGACAAGTGTTATACTATTTTTGGTAAGACCACTTGATTGAATGAGGATTCGTTGTAGTGAAGGGGGATCACGATGAAACCAGGTTTAGCTGTCGGGGATACAGCAGAGATTCAAGCGGTCGTCTCGCAAGATATGTTTGCACGGTTCGAAGGTCAATTGGTTCATCCAGCATACTCGACCGTGTCGATGGTCTACCATATGGAATGGGCAGCACGTCAACTCATCCTGCCTTACCTAGAGGCAGGCGAAGAAGGTGTCGGGGGCGCGGTTTCGTTGAAGCATCTTGGCATGGCAGCAGAAGGCGCACGATTGATCGTGACCGCTACAGTAACACGCGTCACAGCACGTCGCGTTGACGCTGACATCGAAGTCCGAGATGGACAATCGATCATCGGTACAGGAGAAGTGACACAATTCATTTTAGAAAAAAGCCGGATTCAAGAAAAATTGCAAGTGAATGCTCCAACAAAATGAAAGCGCTTACTTATATTTGATAGAGGAGGACTCTACTATGAACATGTTAAACCCATCTACGAATCCAACGCTCTCGATCATGGAAAAAATCGCGGGTCACGAACAAGTCGTCTTTTGCAACGACCCTGTCTCAGGGTTACAAGCGATCATCGCCATCCATGATACGACGCTCGGTCCCGCTCTCGGTGGTTGCCGCATGGCGCCTTACACTTCTGTCGATGAAGCACTTGACGATGTCCTCCGCCTGTCACGTGGCATGACGTATAAATGCGCTGCCGCTGATGTTGATTTTGGTGGTGGTAAAGCCGTCATCATCGGTAATCCGGCGACAGATAAATCACCAGAGCTTTTCCGTGCCTTCGGTCGCTTCGTCGATTCGCTCGGCGGACGTTTTTACACCGGAACCGATATGGGCACGACGATGGATGATTTCGTTCATGCTAGCCGGGAAACGTCACGGATCGTCGGCATTCCGGAAGCCTTTGGCGGAAGCGGGGATTCATCGATCCCGACGGCTGAAGGTGTCGTCTATGGACTGCGGGCGACGATCGAGACGTTATTCGGTTCGGACGACTTAAGTCGCGCGACTTATTCGATTCAAGGACTTGGAAAGGTCGGCTTCAAAGTCGCCGAACAACTGTTACTCGCCGGTGCGACGATTTATGTTTCAGACGTCAATGAAGCCGCGCTCGCAGCAATCGTGACCCAAGCCGAAATGGCACCTGGCACAGTTCGCGTCGTCTCACCTCACGAAATCCATCTAACAGACGCTGATATTTTCGTTCCATGTGCATATGGCGGTGTTATTCACGCCCAAAATATCGCCCTCTTACCGTGCAAAGCCATCTGCGGTTCGGCGAACAATCAGCTTGCGGATGAACAGCTCGCGCACGTCTTGATGGATCGCGGCATCTTGTATGCACCAGACTATATCGTCAACGGTGGTGGATTGATTCAAGTCGCTGACGAACTGTACGGAGCAAATCACGAACGGGTTCTCCTGAAGACGCGTCACATCTATGACGCCGTGCTCGAAGTCTTCAAGGAGTCGCAAGCAGAGAACATCACGACGGTCGAAGCCGCGAACCGGATGTGTGAAAAACGGATGCAGATCCGGGCAAAACACAACAACATCTTCACGAATACGACAAAACCTAAATGGGATATCCGTAACCACTGAAGGAGGGACTGACATGGAGCAACATTTTCCGATTCAACGCATCATCGATGAAGAAGGTCGTATCATCGATGCCTCAAAAGAACACGATCTGACGAAAGAGCTTGCCCTCACCCTGTATGAACAGATGCACCGGATCCGGACGTTCGACCGGAAGGCGATCAACTTACAACGTCAAGGGCGCCTCGGCACTTATGCACCGTTCGAAGGACAAGAGGCGGCGCAAGTCGGTAGTGCACTGGCGTTGTCCGAGCAGGACTGGTTATTCCCGACATACCGGGATCACGGTGCGACGTTAACGTTCGGTGCTGACATGGTGCGGACCCTCCTCTACTGGAACGGTCGTGTCGAAGGTTGCGTGCCGTCTGAGAAGCACATCTTCCCTCCTGCCGTACCGATTGCGACACAAATCCCGCATGCCGTCGGTGCCGCATGGGCGGAAAAACGAAAAGGTACGACGAACGTTGCGGTCGCCTACTTTGGTGACGGAGCGACGTCTGAAGGCGACTTCCACGAAGGAATGAACTTCGCGAGTGTCTTCCAAGCACCAGTCATTCTGTTCAACCAAAACAATCAATTCGCGATCTCTGTTCCGATCGAAAAACAGATGCATTCTGAAACGATCGCACAAAAAGCGATTGCCTACGGGATGCCAAGCGTCCGAATCGATGGGAACGATGCATTTGCCGTCTATTTCACGATGCAAGCAGCCGTTGCGCGTGCCCGTTCTGGCGGTGGACCAACATTGATTGAAGCCGTCACATGGCGATTTGGTGCGCATACGACAGCAGACGATCCAACGAAATACCGTGATCAAGCCCGCTCGCGTGACCGGGTCGATCCGCTCGATCGACTTGAACAGTTCTTAAAACACCAAGGCTACTTTAACGAAACCTGGATGCAACAGCTACAGGAACGGCACCAGGCAGAAGTCGAAGCAGCAGTAACTGCGATGGAGCAATTCAAGGCACCGGACGTCAATGACTTGTTCGACCATACGTACGCGACCTTACCGGTTGATGTCCAGCAACAAAAAGAAGCGTATCTGCTAGCAAGGGGGAAATGAGATGGCAACACCAATCAATCGTCAAACAGAGATGACACTCGTTCAAGCTGTCACGGATGCCCTGCGGACAAAATTGTCGGAGGATGAGACGACACTCGTCCTTGGAGAAGACGTCGGAAAAAACGGTGGTGTCTTCCGAGCGACGGACGGCTTACAGGAAGAGTTCGGGGAAGACCGGATCGTCGATACACCGCTCAGTGAAGCCGGCATCGTCGGTACGTCGATCGGTCTTGCCATCAATGGCTTTAAACCGATCGTCGAGATTCAATTTCTCGGATTCATCTACCCTGCCTATGAACAAATCATGACGCACGTCTCCCGGGTCCGGATGCGGACGATGGGACGGTACAGTGTGCCGATGGTCATTCGTGCGCCTTATGGTGCCGGCATCCGGGCACCGGAAATCCATTCCGACAGCACGGAAGCACTCTTTACATCGATGCCTGGTCTCAAGGTCGTCTGTCCGGCGACGCCATACGATGCAAAAGGATTATTGATTGCTGCGATTGAAGATCCAGATCCCGTGTTATTCCTTGAGTCGATGCGCAGTTACCGCTCATTTAAGGAAGTCGTACCGAGCGAATCGTATACCGTTGAAATCGGAAAAGCGCGCTGCGTCAGCGAAGGGACGGACGTGACGTTGATCGCCTGGGGAGCAATGGTTCAAGTAGCCCA
This sequence comes from Exiguobacterium sp. UBA1053, assembly GCF_002316465.1. NCBI lineage: Bacteria > Bacillati > Bacillota > Bacilli > Caryophanales > Exiguobacterium > Exiguobacterium sp. UBA1053. The sequence goes on from NZ_DCDO01000006.1 coordinate 58,809, forward strand.
AAAGGCAGCAACGGCTGCACAAGAACGCGGGATTTCTTGCGAAGTCCTCGACTTACGGACGCTTTATCCGCTTGACCGGGAAGCGATTGCTGCTTCCGTTCAAAAGACGGGTCGTGCCGTCATCGTTCATGAAGCCGCAGCAATGGGTGGTCTCGGTAATGATCTCGTGACATTAATTAACGATACGGCGTTTCTTTATTTACGGGCACCGATTGCCCGCGTGACCGGTTTTGATGTTCCGGTTCCGCTGTTCGCCCTCGAAGACCATTACATTCCGACGCCAGAACGTGTCCTTGCGACGATTCAGCGTACGGTCGAGTTTTAAGGAGCTGAATGCCATGATCGAAGTTAAATTACATGATGTCGGTGAAGGAATGACAGAAGGTGAAATCGCCCATTACCTCGTTCAAGTCGGAGACCATGTCACGACGGATCAACCGGTCGTCGAAGTCGCGACCGATAAGATGGTCGCTGAACTACCGGCTCCCGTTTCCGGGATCGTCAAGGAAATCATCATTCCGGTCGGTCAGACGGTGCAAGTCGGTACGACGTTATTGCACATCGAAGCAAGTAACGCTTCCGACATGCCGGTCGCGGTAACACCTAAAGCGTCGCCCGCTCCTGAACCAGCATCGGTTGCTGTCACTGCCCCACCTGTTCAAGTTTCTCCAGCAAAACGGGTCCTCGCGACACCATATACACGAAAAATCGCTCGTGATCACGGGATTGATATCGAAGCTGTCACGGCTTCCGATCCATCGGGTCGCGTCTCAGAGGACGATGTGCTTCGCTTAGTCCAGGCTGCTACTGCTCCACAAGAATCAGTTGCGCCGATCATTGAAGAAGTCACGTACCAAGAGACATCACCGAAAACGATTCCGTTTCGCGGCATTCGCAAGCAAATCGCGAAAAAGATGACCCAGTCGCTGTACACGATTCCTCATGTCACTCATTTCGAGGAAGTCGACATGACGCGTTTGCTCGCACTACGTGCCGAATGGAAAGCAGCTGGACGAAACATCAACGTTAACGCCTTCTTCATCAAAGCGTTGATTGTTGCCTTAAAAGAGTATCCTGTCTTTCATGCCAAACTCGATGAAGCAAATGCCTGTATTCGATTAGAGCAGGATTTCCATTTTGGCATGGCAACGGAAACACCGGACGGGTTGATGGTTCCGGTCATCCGTCATGCCGATCAGCTTTCACTGACGGAACTGCATGAACAATTGGTCGCGCTGCAACAACGTGCTCAAAACGGTGCCTTGCGCGCAGCGGATTTAAAACCAAGCACTTTTACGATGAGTAATGTCGGTCCACTCGGTAGTACGGGAGCAACACCGATCATCAACTATCCGGAGACAGCACTGATTGCCTTCCATAAGACGAAAAAACGAGCCTGTGTCGATGAGAATGATCAAATCGTCGTTCGCTCGATGATGAATTTGTCGATGTCGTTCGATCATCGTGTCGCAGACGGAGCAACGGCTGTTGCCTTTACGAACCGATTCGTGTCACTGATTGAATATCCGACCACCCTACTTTTGGAGTTGATCTAACATGGTTGTTGGCGAACTTACACAAGAACGGGATCTCCTGATCATCGGTGGAGGTCCCGCAGGTTACACGGCAGCGATTCGCGCCGCACAAGGCGGTCGAAACGTTACATTGATTGAACAAGCTGAACTCGGTGGACTTTGTCTGAACCGAGGCTGTATCCCGTCCAAGGTCTATGCGCATGCGGCAGAAGAGATGTTACGCTTGCCGCATCTTGAAGACCTTGGATTCACCACTTCTGCTGTCCATGATTTCAGTAAACTGAATGCTTACCGGAATCGTGTCGTGCAGCAATTACGTCAAGGAGTGGTCGCCCTCTGTCAGGCGAACCAGATTGAACATATCTCTGGTGCAGCCTCCTTCCTGTCAGAGGACCGGATCGGCGTCGAGTCGGGACATCAGTTCGATACGTACCGATTCCAGGACGTCATCATTGCGACCGGTAGTCACAGCATCCAGCACGAGGAATCGTGTCGTTTGAACGCCGAACAGCTTTATCAACTCGAGCAACTGCCAGAGAGCTTATTGATCATTGGATCTGACACGTTAGCACTCGAAGCGGCCGCCTGTTTCCACGCACTTGGGACAGAGGTGACGTTGTTTGCGGATCAGTTGTCACTCGAACCAAGCCTTGAAAAGGAACTGAAGCGGACATTCAAAAAACAAAAAATCCATCTCGTGTCGGATGTCGTGACACGTATCGAGGCTTCATCGGACGCGACCGTCACCGTCATGAAAAACGGAGAAGAAGTCGCCTATCAGGGTGCCTATCTGTTCCAGTCTCTTTCCCGAATCCCGAACAGTTTGACACTCGGTCTCGAACGGATTGGTGTGACGCTTGCAGAAGACGGGACGATTCCAGTTGACGCAACTGGACGAACGAATCAACCGCATATTTACGCAATCGGTGATGTGACACCGGGTCCACAGCTCGCCATCCGTGCGATTCATGAAGCGAAGCGAACGGCAGCCCACTTGTCTGGTCAAGACGTCGATCCGACGACACCGTATTATCCGACGGTTCTACGGACCTTCCCACCGATTGCTTCGATCGGGATGACGGAACAAGAAGCGGCCGAAGCCGGACATGCTGTTCAAAGCGGACAGTTCCCGCTGAATGCAAACGGAGCGACGACGATCGAAGGTGGGAGTGGATTCGTCAAGGTCATCGCTGACGAGCAAACATCACTGATCCTTGGTATTCACATGATCGGGGACGATGCCCATCGTCTCGTCGGACAATTCACCCAAGCGCTGGAACTGACAGCAAAACGGGAGGATCTCCTCTTCCCTGTCATGGCACATCCGAGTCGAAGCGAAGCTTTGACGGAATCGATGGAAGCCTTATTTGGTCAATCGATCCATCTTCCACCACGTCAACAGGTCGGTTCGCGCGCGTAATCGAAAAGAGGTACCTCTGCGTCAGAAGCACCCTTTTGGATTCATCACTTCATTTCGTGTAGAAAGGAAAACATGTCATGGAACTGTACTTCACTCGTTTGCACTGGAATACGCATACGTTTCCGGTCGCCGCTACAGCAGATGGTCTCTGTTATGTCGGCGCTTGGGATGAACCGGAGGATTTATTCGACGACTGGTCGCGGAAACACTTCCCGCGAGCCGATCGGATTGCTTCTGATACCGCGCTTGCTCCGTATACGGAGCAGCTACTGGCTTATCTAAATCAGCAGTCGACGACACTGTCCTTTCCAATCGCACCAGTCGGTACCCCGTTTCAACTTGAAGTCTGGAATGCTTTACGCGCGGTACCATACGGTCAAACCGCCACCTACTCCGATATCGCGGAACGTCTCTTCCGGCCGAACGCGACTCGCGCGATTGGCACGGCAATTGGGAAAAATCGATTACTGCTTGCGATTCCGTGTCACCGGATCATTGGCAAAAAAGGCGATCTGCTCGGGTATCATGGCGGTCTGAATATGAAGCGGACACTACTCGCGCTCGAGCAACGCCTCTGATTCTCGTCCCTCTTCGCTGAAAGATAGAGCGAACAGAATCCCGAACGGATCGCGGACTTGCGCATACCAACCTCCAAAGTCTGCTACATCAAGGGGTGTGACGATTTGACCGTCTGTCGTTAATCGTAGATACACTTGCTCGAGCTCTTCAAGCGACGTAAAAGTCAACAATAGATGGAGCGAAGAAGAGGTATTCGGTGCGGCACTCTCGTCCCAGAGCATCAATTCAAACGCACCATTGGATAAATGTGCGTGAGAGACCGTATCTCCTGCTTCATCCATTATGATACGCCGACGTGTCATCGCAAATACGTTTTCGTAGTACACGGTCGCCTGCTTGGCTTGTCCCGCAAAAACGAGACAAGGAGTAGCGGCATACTGCATCGAAAGCCCTCCTTTCATTATGCTTTAGTATCACCTTTCGCACTTTTCTTCCCGATTTCCTTCTATACACAAAAAGCCCCACTTTCCTGTCCAACCGGATACGGAAAGTGGGGCTTCTTCTTCGAATCAATCAAGATATTACGCCAAAGCGATAAGCTGTTTTCCAGTGATAGGTTTCACCGGGTGACAACAAGATTGATGGAAAATCAGATTCATGGACTGCATTCGGATGGACTTGTGCTTCAAGGCATAGACCAAGTGATGGTCGAGCCGGAACACCATGAACCGTATAATCGGTCAGCAGTTGCGTTCCGGTATAGAGCACGACCGCCGGCTGATTCGTCGTGACGTCGACGATACGACCGGACACTGGATCTACCAGTCGTAGCGTATCCTCTCGTAAAATGAACGGATGATCGTAGCCGTTTCCGACAGCAATCGTCTCGGGATGCTCAAGCGTAATCCCGTCACGAATCGACTGACCGTTTCGGAAATCGAACGGGGTTCCGGAGACGTCCCGTTGTTCCCCTGTCGGTAAGCCGTCTGGCTGGACCGGTAAGTAGCAGTCGCTTGGTAACGTCAAGACATGATCTAACACATCCCGCTTCGCATTTCCCGATAAGTTGAAGTACGTATGATTCGTCAGATTGAGTGGTGTCGTCTGATCCGTCACGGCCGTCATCTCAAGCGTCAGTGTTGTTCCCTCTAATCGATAATATACGTCGAGTGTGACCGTTCCCGGATAACCTTCTTCTCCATCCGGACTGTTCAAGTGCAAATGGAACAACGTATCCGTCGCTTCAATGACATCAAACCATGCTTGATCGAATCCGTGAATCCCCCCATGCAAATGATTCGCACCGTCGTTTGCGACAAGCGGATAGACCTGTCCCGCTACTTCGAAGCGCGCCTGTCCGATTCGACCAGCGACGCGTCCGACGATTGCCCCGAAGTAAGGCGAGTGCTGTTGATAATCGTTCACTGTCTCGAGACCGAGGACGACACTTTCTAAATGACCATCCCGATCGGTCGTCCGGATATCTTGGATGATGCCGCCGTAGTTCCAGAGTGTCACTTCGATGCCTTCCTGGCGTAACGTATGTCGGATCAACTCTTTCTCAAGTAGTTGCGTCATCGTTGTTCCTCCACCGGTTGGCGCGTCACGAGTTGAACGAATCGCCCGAACGCCGCCTGACCTGCTTCCGTCTGTTTAAAGACGCCACAGTCCTCGAGACCACGTACGAATTTCGCAGCGACCGCTTGCTCGACGTACATCGTGACATCTTGTCCGACGTACGCTTGTTTTAGTTCCTGCGCCCAGTCAGCATGCGCGACAGCCACTTCGTCGACTTCACCTGTGATGAACTGTTCGACCTGTTGCAACTCTTGGAGCAGGCGTGCCGGTAAGACCGCTAGTCCCATCACTTCGATCAAACCGATATTTTCCCGCTTGATGTGGTGAATATCGGCATGCGTATGGAAAATACCGTCCGGATGTTCTGCTGACGTCCGGTTGTTCCGTAAGACGAGATCGAGCTCGAATTGTCCATCACGTTGACGGGCGATCGGCGTCACCGTATTGTGTCGCGTCTCACCGGTATGTGAACGGATCTCTTGGCTCTCATCCGTATACGTCAACCACGTCTCATAGACGGTCGTCGCAGCATCGAGTAGTGCCGACGCATCTTCACTCTTCAGACGCAACACACTCAGTGGCCAGTGTAAGGTTTCGCCAGCGACTGTCGGCTGATCCGGGAACGTAAAGGATGTTAAAGCGTTTGCCCGGTCCATCGCAAACGTATAGCGTCCGCCCTGATAATGATCATGCGTCAGAATCGATCCGCCGACGATCGGCAGGTCAGCGTTCGAACCAGCAAAGTAATGCGGGAACTGCTCGACGAAGGCGAGCAGGCGTGCAAACGCATCCCGATTGATGACCATGTCACGATGTTCCTGTGACAAGATGATGCTATGTTCGTTGTAATAAACGTACGGTGAGTATTGTAATGCCCACGGTTCTTCCAGCAGTGTCAGTGGAACGATTCGGTGATTTGCTCGGGCTGGATGATTCGCACGGCCCGCGTAACCGACGTTTTCGACGCACAACAGACAGGTTGGATAGTTCGATGTCGTCGGTGCCTCCGTCCGAGCTGCTGCGATTTCACGTGGATCTTTTTCCGGCTTCGATAGGTTGATCGTGACATCGATCGTCCCGTAAGCCGTATCCGCTTGATAACGTTTATTCTTAGCGATCCGTTTCGTTTGGATGTAATTACTCGCTTGACTGAGCTGATAAAAGTAATCCGTCGCCGCTACCGGTGATTCAGCGTACAGACGACGGAACGTCGCTGTCACGTCAGACGGACTGGCGACGAAGATATCCATCACATCTGCTGCGAACTGCTCTTTGTCTTCAAGACGCGCCGGTAACTGTCCACTTACGATCAACACTTCAATCATGTCATCCAAAATATCGGGAATCGGGCGAGATGGTACGTCTGCCTGTTCTTCAAAATCGGCTTGACCGACCCGCGCTAGAATCCGGTTCCGGGCGTAGATCGCATCTTCCGGTTCAATCAAGCGTTCCTGGATTGCTTGCGCTACTAACTGTTGGATGAGTTCATTCATCGCCGTCACTCTCCTCATTCTGTCTCTCTTTAACGAACGATCGTCCGGTACCCTTCTGGATTGTGCGCATGCCAATTCCAAGCATCACGGATGATCGTTTCGATGTCGGTGCGTTGTGGTGTCCAGCCGAGAACTTCCTTTGCTTTGGCGGATCCGGCGATTAAGATACTCGGATCCCCTGCACGACGTTCAATGATGCGTTCCGGAATCGGATGTCCCGTTACGCGACGAGCTGCTTCGATGATTTCTCGCACGGAAAACCCTTGGCTTGAACCGAGGTTAAAGACTGCGCTGTCGTTGCCGTCTGCTAAATAATCGAGTGCGCGTACATGGGCATCGATCAAGTCTTCAACATGGATGTAATCACGAATGCACGTGCCATCCGGTGTTGGATAATCATCCCCATAGATCGAAATTTCTGCCCGTTGTCGGTTGGCGACTTCAAGGACGAGCGGAATCAAATGTGTTTCTGGTGTATGGTCTTCTCCGATCTCACCTGTTGCTCGTGCACCGGCGACATTGAAGTAACGTAACGCGACGTAACGTAAACCATACGCTTGTTCAGACCATCGCATCATCTTCTCCATCATCAACTTCGTCTCGCCATATGCATTCGTCGGACGCGTTTCCGCTGTCTCGAGAATCGGCATCTGTTCCTGTTCACCGTATGTCGCTGCCGTCGAAGAGAAGACGATCTGTTTGATGTCGTGCGCGATCATCGCTTCAAGCAACACTTGTGTCCCGTAAACGTTGTTATCAAAGTAACGTAATGGTTCCGTCATCGACTCGCCGACGAGTGAAAAAGCAGCGAAATGAACGACTTGTTCAATCGTCTCTTCCGTAAAGACGCGATCGAGAAAAGCACGATCGCGAATATCTCCTTCATATAGACGTGCTTGCGGATGAACCGCTTCACGGTGACCGGATTGCAGATGGTCGATGACGACGACATCCTTTCCGGAATCAATCAATTGATAGACAGCATGGGAGCCGATATAACCAGCTCCACCTACGACTAACGTTGCCATTTAGATGACCTCCCGTTCGATTTCACGTGCTCCGTCACCGACCGTCGCCGTATAAAACGTCGCCGGGTATCCGATCCGTGCTTCATAGTGTTCGCCGACAGCTTGTTTGAACGCGTCGACTGCTTCGTCTTCGACGATTGCAATCGCACAGCCACCAAAACCAGCACCTGTCATCCGCGCGCCGAGCACGCCCGGTTGCTCCCAAGCGGCTTCGACGAGTGTATCGAGTTCAATCCCTGTCACTTCATAATCTTCGCGTAACGAGACGTGTGACGCATTCATCAACTGACCGAATGTCTTCAGTTCTCCCGCTTCAAGTGCCGCTAGTGCCTGAAGCGTTCGTTCATTTTCTGAAATCGCGTGTCGGGCGCGACGCATCAAACGTTCGCCTTCCCATGCGACTTTCGCAAATTCTGACGTCGTCCATTGTCCGAGCGCTTCTCGTGGCGTGAATTGATTGAGGTAAGCGAGTGCTGACTCACATTCCGCTCGGCGTTCATTGTATTTCGAATCCGCCAGTTCACGGCGTTTGTTCGTATTCATGATGATGATCGTATACCCCGTCAAATCGAGTGGGGCATACGTATAATCGAGCGTCTCACAATCGAGCAACAATCCCGCTCCCGCTTTTCCCATGCCGATCGCAAACTGATCCATGATACCACTGTTGACGCCAATATAACGGTTTTCGACTTGTTGACCGAACCGGACGAGATCAAGACGTGGAATCTCTAATCCGTATAATCGGTCGAGCAAGACACCGATGACGAGTTCAAGCGAAGCCGATGATGAAAGACCAGCTCCATTCGGGATGTCACCTTGAATCAGGATGTCACATCCTGAGTCGATTCGATACCCTGCTTCCTGTAAGACTGTAATCATACCCTTCGCATAGTTCGCCCAACCGTGCTTCGCATCATACGCAAGTTCGTCGAGCGCGACTTCGATGATGCCGTCTTGCTCAAAATTCAGTGAGTAAAAGCGGAAACGTTGATCGTCTCGTTTTCGTGCGATCGCATGCGTGCCGAACGTCAACGCACATGGAAAGACGTGACCGCCATTGTAATCCGTATGTTCGCCGATTAAGTTGATCCGTCCTGGTGCAAAGAAGCGATGCGTCGACGGTGAGCCAAACCGCTGTTCAAATTGTTCTTCTAACGTCTGGTCTGTCATACGATCGTCTCCTTTGATTCGAGTAGTGAGAGCGCACGGTGGACTGGCTGAATCCGCAAGCAGCGGGCTTCATAGTCCGTCGTGTATGAGAACGTCAAGCCTTGTTGCATCAAGTAAGCGCCGCTTAACGTCCGGTCCTCGACTTGATAACGCATTGCTGGGTCGAGTCCTTTTAGTTTGAAGTGATACTGATGTGTTCCGTACTGTCGAAGTGGCGCGATCGCAAGTAGGACCGTTTCTTCTTCTGATGTATACTGCATGACGCTTGGCGTCTGTTGTGTAAATGCAGATAAGCGATACTGGATACCGCGTTGAATCGTCGGACGAATCGCTTGATATGTCTCAATCCAACCTTTTGCTTCCGCAAGTTCATCCGTTGACCATTCGCTTAAGTTACCACCAATGCCGAGTGTGCCTTGCATCGAGGAGACGAAGCGTGTTGCAAGCGGTACATTGCGTCCATTTAACCAGTTCGGTCCGTCCGTCACCCAGCAACTCATCATCTTCGCATTGTAGGCATACGAGAAGTCATGCTGAATTTGTAAGCGATCGAGTGGATCGGTATTATCACTCGTCCAGACTTGTTCTGTCCGTGAGAGGATTCCAAGATCGATCCGTCCGCCACCACCGGCACAGGCTTCGAAGTCGACCGTCGGATGCAAGCGACGTAATTCGTCAAAGATTCGATACAATGCATCGACGTGACGTTTCCACAGTTCTTGTTGGCGATCCGTCTGGTCTTTTGGAACGCCTGGTTCCGAGAAGGCACGGTTCATATCCCATTTGATGTAGTCGATCGCGTGACGCGTCAGCAAATCATCCATCATCTCGAGAATGAATTGCTCGACTTCTGGTAATCCGAGGTTTAAGACGTATTGATTCCGTGACGTCGTCCGAACCGCATCGCGCGCATGGTATATCCAATCTGGATGCGCCCGGTATAGATCAGAATCCGGATTGACCATCTCCGGTTCGACCCACAGACCGAATTGTAAGCCTTGTTGTTTCACATACGAGATCAAAGGTTCTAGACCGTTCGGGAACTTTTCCCGATTGACGTGCCAGTCCCCGAGTCCCGCTTGATCGGAATGGCGTTCGCCAAACCACCCGTCATCGACGACGAACAGCTCACAGCCGATTCCTGCTGCCAGATCAACGAGTTCACGTTGACCAGATTCCGTCACATCGAAATAAGTCGCTTCCCATGAGTTATAGAGAACCGGACGCTCCGTCGCTCGCGGCATGATGACGTCACGCTGGAACGCATGCGCATGGGCGCTCATATCCGCGAAACCGTCCGCATAGCCGATGTAGAACGTTGGTGTCGTCAACTGTTGTTGATGTGATAGTTTCCAACTGAAGTCAAACGGATTCATGCCCCCTGATAGTTGGACAAAACCGAACGCATCTTGTTCGACGTGAATCGCCCAGTTGCCAGAATAAGCAAAATGTCCGTAGACGACTTCACCACTGTCTTCTGTCGCGTCCTGCTCAAGTGCGAACCAAGGATTCGCTTGGTGACTTGTCACTCCACGTCGACTTTCAATCGTCTGACGCCCTGGTGTCACTGGTGTGATCTGTTTCTTGAACTCACCTGTCCACATCCCAGCGAAGTGATGCAGTTTTAAATTCGGTTGATGCCATCGTCCCATCGCAAAGGACTGGGCTGCTGTCAAACGAACAGGTAATCGTCCCGTGTTTTCGACGACGATCGAACGACCGATGATGTCATAATCAGCGAACACTTCGTACTGCACTCCGACACGCATCTCCTGCAAGGGATCAAACAGCCAGAGCGTCAATTTCGTTTCGGTCTGCTCGGAGCGTTCAAACTGGAACTGGTGAATCCGCTGTCCGTCTTCTCGTTCCGATTTCAAAGTCGGCTCCGTGTACAACATCTCGCCGAATGGTACGAAATCGTACGTCGCGACGCCATCTGGTGATTCAAATGAACTGTGTGCGACGATCGGACTCGGTAATGCTTCATAATCATCTCGATATGGTAACTTGGCACCGAAATACGTGTGAATCAGCTTACCGTTCGCACCAATCGTGACGACGTGAGCGACCCGTTTCCCTTCGATGACGAAACGACGTCCTGCTACTTCAAAGATTGCCATGGTTCTCTTCCTCCTTACGTCGTCAGAATCAGTGTCTCAAGTGGTGCGAGCTGGACCGTTCCACGATATGTCTCATCTTTTGTCAATGCTTTGTATGTTCCGTCTAACGTGACGTCCCGCGTTTCTTTCGTATCATGGTTCATCAAGAAGAGGAAATCACGTTTTTCGCCGTGACGACGCACGATTTCGACTTGATCCGGCGCCTCGATCATCTCGATGCCGGCCTCAGTGAACGCTTGACGGTAAATCGTATCAATCATCGCGTCATCAATCGATGAGCCGATGTAGGTAATCATTCCTTTATAGGCATTGCGCGTCACAGCCGCTACACCCTCGTAGAACGTATCTTTATAGACAGCGAGCGTCTCTGCTGTCGTTGGTGTGATGAGATCACACCAGAGGCGGGCTGTTGAGGATTGTCCTGCCATCTCGCCGATGCCTGTCACCTGATGTTGCTGAACGGATTGGAGTGACTCGTATTCGTCGATCTCGATGCCCGCATACGGCGCGAACTTACCTGGTAACGTCGTCGGCACGACATGGTTCCGTGCATCCTTGACGCCTGTCCGGTACGTGAAGATGACGTGACCGCCTTGTTCCATGTACGCAATCAAGGCGTCATCGAACGTTGGATTCGTCAAGAAATAGAGTGGAACGATGATCAGTTTATAATGCGACAAGTCGTCACCTGGGAAGACGATGTCGGTTGCGACTTGTTGACGAACCGCTCCACCATAGAAGCGGACGAACTCCGTCCGGAAATCAAACGCATCACTGTGTGGCTGGTGTGTCCACGCCCAGACGTTTTCTTGATCGAAATAGACACCGACTTTCGCGTCATAACGGCTCGCGTTGATCTCATCGCCATACGTATTCAGTTCCGTCATGATTTGTTTGACCTCTTCGAATTTCCGCTTCGGTTTGCCGTCATGATCGATGATGCCGTGACAGAACTCCTCTGTTCCGAAATGAGCAGCCCGGAAGCGGAAGTAGACGATCGCTTCTGCTCCCCGCGCGACCGCTTGGTACGTCCAGAGGCGAATATGTCCTGGTCGTGGCAAGTAACCGATTTTACTCCAGCCTTGCGCGCCACTCAACTGTTCCATGACCCAGAACCCTTTTCCTTGCTTCGAAGAGCGGCAAAGATCGTGATCACTTGCCATCTTCTCGAACCGGTTCGGCTCCGGTAGTCCACCCCAGACCGGGTAGTTATCGAACGCCACGTAATCGAGGTCTTGCGCCATTTGTTGCTGATTGACCGCCATGTCACTGTAGACCAGATTGTGCGTGATGAAGACGTCCTTTGGAATGTAGCGACGTAAGACATCAACTTGTAATTTGTTGTAGTACGTATAGCCGTCGGCACAGAAGCGATCGAAGTCGACGAGCAAGGATGGGTTGTGTTCCTGATAGACTTTACGCGGTACCGGGATTTGCTCCCACGCCGTGTACGTCTGACTCCAGAAGACGGTTCCCCATGCTTCGTTCAAGGCATCGAGCGTTCCGTAACGGTTCGCTAGCCAACGCTGAAAAGCAGCGCGGTCGACATCACCGTAAGAACGATCCGATTTCTCATGCCCGTATTCATTATCCGTTTGCCACCCGATGACACGAGGATGTTGACCGTATCGTTTCGCCATTTCTTCCGTGATCTTGACGGATAGACGCTGGTACGTTTCGCTGTGGACCGTATAATGGCGACGAGCACCAAAGCTGATCGTCACACCGTTCTCATCGACCGGTAAGATTTCTGGATACTTCGTACATAACCAAGCCGGTGGTGTCGCAGTTGGTGTCCCGAGTACGATATCGAATCCTTCCGCACTCAAGCGTTCGATGACGTCATCCCAAAAGCTGAAGTCATAGACGCCTTCTTCCGGCTCCATCATCGACCAAGCGAATTCCGCCAGACGAACGACGTTGACGCCAAGTTCCTTCATCAGTCGGAAGTCTTCCTCCCATAGCGCTCGTGGTGTTTGTTCTGGATAATAATCGACTCCTAAATACATTGTGCTCCCCCTTACGCAAAAACAATTATTTTACTGCACCCGCCGTCATTCCTTTTTGGAAGAAACGTTGGAAGAAGATATAGAAGATCATCGTCGGTAAACTGATCAAAACAAGTGACGCATAGATTTTTCCTGGGTCCCCACCGAGCGCATCCTTGAAGAAACTTGGTGCCATCGTCACTGTCTGATAGGCAGGATCCGTCATGAACGTAAGAACCATCAAGTATTCGTTCCATGAGTTAAGGAACGCATAGATTAAAGCTGTTGCGAGCGCTGGTTTTGCGAGTGGTAGCATGACTTTGAAGAACACTTCAAGAATCGTCGCCCCATCGATATACGCCGCTTCCATCAGTTCGTTTGGTAGTTCATCGAAGTACCCTTTGATGAGCATCAGACCGAATGGTAAGAAGAACGCAACTTCCGCTCCGATCAGTCCCCAGTGGTTGTTCAGTCCGTCAAACGAACGGAGCGTGAAGAACAATGGAACGATCATCGAAGCGACGGGTAACATCAGACCCGCTAAGACCATGTTGAACAACAGGCGTTTTCCAGCAAACTCAAGTTTCGAGAAGGCAAACGCCGCGAATGCCAGAATCGTGATCGAGATGATGATCATGAAGAAGGCAACGAAGAAACTGTTGAAGACGAACGTTGGGAAGTTCGGGTTTTGCAGTGTCGCAATATAGTTGTCGAATCCATTGATTCGGAGACTCTCTTTGAACATGACGAAAATCGGGAATAACCAGACGATTGATGCCAGCACCAATACAAGGTTGATCATCCAGCGGTTTTTTTTAGATTCTACATCCATGGGTCGTTCCTCCTTAGTTATCCATTTTCTTTTGTACGTGCAATTGGAAGTACGTGATGAGTAAGGCAATCGTCAACAGGATGATGGCAACAGCACTCGAGTAACCGACTTCCTGTTGCAACATCGATTTCCGGAATAGATAAGTCGAAATGAACTCCGTCGACGATCCCGGTCCGCCGGCTGTCGTGATCCAGACTAAGTCAAACGTCTTCAGACCACCGATGACACCGAGGATCGAAAGTGTGAACGTCGTTCCTTTCAAGTTCGGGAAGACGATGCTCCACAGTGTCCGGAAGAATCCAGCTCCATCGATTTTTGCTGCTTCGAAGATTTCCTTCTCAATCGTCAACATCGCCATGTAGTACATGACCATTGAAGAACCCGTCCACTGGAAGATGTTGATTGCAATGACGGAATAAAGCGCGATATCCGGGTCACCGAGCCAGTTCTGTTCGAGGCTACCGAGACCAATTGCACGGAGGAACTCATTGATGTAACCAAACTGGAAATCATAGATTTGTGAGAATGCCGCACCGAGTACGACAGGGCTCAAGACGACCGGGAAGAAGAAGACCGACTTCATCGCCGTCCGCATTGGTCCCGGTGTATGCAGGAAGTACGCCAAGACAAGACCGATACCGGCTTGGATCGTGACTGTTAAAATCGTGAAGATGAACGTATTCTTCAGCGAGAGATAGAAGTCTGGATCTTGGAACATCTCAGCATAGTTGTCGAGTCCGACGAACGCTTTGTCAAACGAGATTCCGTCCCACGAGAAGAACGAGTTATAGGCGTTATAGAAGATCCCATAATAGATGAAGCTGACGACGAACAAGACGATCGGGGCAACGAAAGCCCATCCGACCATGTTCCGCTTCATGTTCTTTTTCTTCCTTGGCGCAGGCGTACGTGTCGCTATCGGCTGGAGCGGTTCTGCTTTTGGTTTAATCGGCAATTCCTGTCGCTCTGTCTGCATATGGATTCCCCACTTTCCTCAAGTCCAAAAATCAGGAAGTGGCACGCAGGCGTACCACTTCACTGTCGAGTCTTATTTCGCTGATTGATCCGCTGCGTCTTGAACGCGTTGTAATGCTTCTTTCGGATCTTGTCCTGTCGCGATGTTTTGAAGTTCCTTACCGAGGATATCGTTTAATTTCGTATCCCGGATACCACGGCTAGCAACCGCTTTTGCTAATGTGTCGTTCAACATCTTGTACGACTCTTTTTCACCTTCCGATGTGAAGGCAGCATCTGAATCGACTTTGACGTCCTTGATTCCAGGTGCCATCTCGAACTCACCCATGTAGACTTCTTGTCCTTTTCCTTGGCTCATGAAGGCGATGAACTCCGCTGCACCTTCTTGTTGTTTTGACTCTTTGTTGACACCAAGTGCCATGTCGATCGATGCGATGACGGGTTGCTCTGTTCCGCCTGCTAAGTTCGGGAGTGGAACGAATCCGAGCTCATCATCGATTTTCCATTTTTCTTTTTTCTCTTTCGTCGTCATCGAGTGTGCTTCCCATGAACCGATGACCCACATCGCTGCTTTTTTATCGAAGAATTGGTTCATCCCGTCATTGTACGTCGCTAGACCAAGTGCACCTTCTTGGAAGACTTTATCCTTGAAGAGGTCTTGCCAGATTTGCGCTGTTTTGACCATCTCGTCGTCTGTCCACTTCGCTTCACCCGAAAGAACTTTTTGGATGTAGCCTGGTGCCACTTGGTGACTGAGGACGTTGTAGACGTCGATATCGATCCACGCATCTTTTGCTCCGAGCATGAGTGGGATGACTTTATCGCCTGAGTCTTTGATCTTCTTGACTGCACTGACTGTTTCTTTGTAGTTCTTCGGTGGTGTCACGCCGTATTTGTCGAGCATCGTCTTGTTGTACATCAAGTAAGCTTGACCTGTGAACCCGATTGGCACTGCATATTGTTTACCGTCGAGTGTCGTTTGTTCGATTCCAAGCTCGACGAACTTGTCTTTCCAGCCTTTGCCTGCTGCTTTATCCATGTACGAATCAACGGGTACGACACGATCCTTGTACTGCTGGATCATCGGTTCTTTTAGACCGATGATGTCTGGACCCTTACCTGACAACATCGCGACTTGTAATTGTTTTTCATAGTCTTCACTGTAGCGTTTGAATTGAACGACGTATTTGTCTTGCGATTCGTTGAACGCATCAACGACTGCTTTCCCCGCTTCTGGTTGTGGCGCCCAGCCCCACCATGTGACGATCGTCTTGCCGTCTTTCGTTTTCGTTTGTTGCTCGTCTTCGCCACCACAAGCAGCAAGGAATGCGGATAATGTTAGGACTGATGCTGCAGCAACGAGTTTCGTTTTTTTGAATTTCATGTAAGAGCTCCCCTTTTATGTGTAAGTAGTCAAGCGTATCGTCTAGCGTGTTCCCCTTCAATTTGTGCTTGTTTGCACCATTCTTCGATCACCTTCGTCTGAATCGGCATTCCCTGGAGCTGAATCAATACGCGGGCAATCAATCGAAGACGGTACGCCAGCGTATCGACGTCCGGTCGGACGAAGAGATATAACTCCCCACCGAGGGTCAAACAACCGGCAGAGCGCATGTGTTGCATGAGTGCGCGTAATTCAATGTATCCGCTCTCATTTTTTCGAATGTGTAGCTCGGATGAACGAATCGTCAGGACCCCTTGTACCGATGACATCCGGAATTGAAACACACCGTCACGTCGTGGTCGGACGAGCACGATATCCTGCTCGTCTGTCGGGACATCGCCTGGACCCTGTTCTGTCATCTGTTGCGTCGACCGATGAAAATAAAAACCGCGGATTGCTCCGTAACGCCCGAAAGCTTCACGGTACGAAACCCATGGATCGTGTGGTTCCATTGCGCGATGCCTCCCTTTCCTGCTTCAGCTTGATTAGCCCCTGCTAACCTGCATCCACCTCCACTTAGTTGACCATGAACTTAGTAAATTAAATTTATTATCTAACTTTACATCGACTATAGCACATCACTTTTTCATTTGTAAACGGTTTCATCAAAATATTTTTGAATAACAAAACCGATTCCATCTCCTGCTGGTTCGCAAGACATGGAATCGGCTCATTAAATCGTTTGAAATAAACTGTTTGTTGCAAGGGCCGCAGCACTGAGCGCTCCCTGTTTTTCACCCCACGGGACCATCTTGACATCGGTTTCACGTGAAGCAGCGGTCAACGCCGTGTGCTCGACCCGTTCCTTGATTTGATCAACGATCGTAGGTGCGAGCTCGAACATCGGTCCCCCAAGTAAGATCCGGCGTGGATTCAAAAGATGAATCGTATTCAAGACCCCGATTCCGATATATTCCCCCGCCCGTTCATACGCACGAACCGCCTGCTCGTCTCCCTCGTTCAATCGCTTGCGCAAATCAGCAAGCGTCGAGACTTGTGGATCAACGATAGCATAATCCCGTAACAATGCTTTTTCGCCTGCCAACGCTTCAAGACATCCTCGGTTCCCACACGAGCAAATCGGACCATCGAGATCAAGGCGCATATGTCCGACCTCTCCCGTAATATGATGTTGTCCGTCGACAAGCTGTCCGTCGAGCACATAAGCACCCCCGATCCCTTCCCCAGCATAGAGATAGAAGAATTGTTCGACCCCGACGCCTTCACCGAACAATAACTCAAACGAAGCGAGTGCCCGGACATCATTTTCGATGAAGACAGGATAGTCAAAACGTGCTTCGAGTTGTACCTTCAACTCAACATCATGCAGATGGAATCGTGGAGCAAAAAGAATGACACCTGTCTCCGGATTGACCATCCCGTGGACGGAGATCCCGATTCCGTGAATCGTTCCTCGTCCTTGTGTCTGTGCAATCAAGGTCTCGCATAAGCGACCAATGGCTTCAATCAGTTCTTCATTCGTCTCAAAGCGTCCCACGGCTTCGGACTCATGAATCGTATTGCCACTTAAATCCGCAACGACCCCGATGAACTGATGGCTTGTTGCATCGATACCAATGACGTACTGTTCTGTTGCGACGAGTTCGAGCATGATCGGTTTTCGTCCCCCGTTTGATACCCCGAGCTCTCGTTCCGTCACGAGTTGTTCTGCAATCAATTCACTGACGATGTTCGATACCGTCGGCTTCGTCAAGTTCGTCCGTTGTGCTAACTCGACCCGCGAAATCGGTTGATGCATCCGGATCAGCCGCAAGACGAGTGCTCGATTATAAGAACGCATCCATTTAGAATTACGCGGTGTTTCTTTCGCCATGTCCCCCTCAACCCCTTTGGTCTGTCTCTTTACTATCTTCGCATATTTTGTAAGGGATTTCACGGTCTCACACAAAAACCGTTCATCTGCTGAACGGTTTTTGTGCACTTTCATGCTTCGTCATATGGTTGTTCCAAGATCAAGACACGTGAACCGTCCGGATTTTCGGTCAGTTCAATTTCGACGATGGCTTGACCGACCAGCAAAACGATTGGTAGAGAAGGATCATTCTCGCGAAAGAAACCGATTTTCCCGTGGTGTGCGTCCATATAGTCTGCATATAAAAATGTGCCGTTGACGTGTAACTCATCCTTCATGCGATTAAACGTCAGACGTGGCACACCGTACCAGGCTTCCCCATTCAAATAAAGCAATGGACGCTCGCCGACCGATTCATTCATCGCCCGTCGGACCTCGATTGCCCCCGTCGTATCGTAATACAATCGATCCTGACCACGTGTCGCGATGACGATCGGATGTTTTTGATACAAGACGACTTCTAAAATTTCATCCGCTTGTTCGACGAAATAACCAGTCTGATCCGACTGGGCAAAACTAATCGTATATAGCTGCATCCAGGAAACAATATCCGTCACTTGAACCGGTTTATGAAAAAGCGCAGAAACAAGCAGTGTTTCTTGCGGAGTCACAATCAGATTGACGGAGATATCCGCTAAGCGGATCGTCCGGATTTGTGTCGAAGGATACGTATGGTCATAACTCGGAACAAGCATCGCTTCATAGTGATCATCCTTTTCGACCAGTTCAATCGATGGCATGCGTCGATCAAAATCCGCAATTTGAATTCGTTTCATCCGACATCTCCTCTCACCTTCTCGAACAGCCTCACGCAAGTTATTACCCAATATCTGGTTTTCGTGCACTCCCCTGAATTCAAAAAACCGGAACGCATGCGTCCCGGTCATTGTAGGTACAAATCATATAGTAGATATAGAATGCCTCCGACGATGATTATAAATGAGAAGATGCCTGCCTTCCCAAAAAAGACGCGATCGACGGTTTCATCTCGTTCGAATCTTTGCTTCGTCATGTAGTACCGCTCCCTTTAACAAGCTAGTAGTACTTCTCTTTTTCGACGTCTCGTATCCAATCCCTTGTTATGATCTGTCATTTCGTTCCATTTGCGAAATAAATCAATGTTTCGGTCTCATCTTCTGTCAATGGTCGTCCTGTCTCTTCTGCATATAAGGTCCGCATGTCCTTCAGTCGTCCTCGGGTCGCTTCTGTTACGCGAATGGCTCGATGCAACATGTTGATCTCTTCTTCAAATTCCGACTTCGGCATCGCTTCTCCATGCGACCAGATATAATAGTCGGCATCTAAACGATCGAGTGTCGTTAGTAAACGCGTCGTCCGTTCGACCGTATAATTCCACTTCGGTGAAAAGATATCGGCATACATCGCGTCACCTAAGAACACGACGCGTTCTTCCGGAATGTAGACGAGTAGGCTGCCGGGAGAATGATCATTATCGACCTCGATCAGTTGGCAATGCACGCCGCCTAAATCAAGCTCCAGTTGTCCTTCAAAGCTGATTGTCGGTAAAACGACTTCGATATCACGTGTCGCTCCGAACTCGAGCTTGATCGCGTCCGCACAAAACGGAATCTCGATGCCTTGATCCATTCGTTCTTGTAACGCTTCATCCGTCCAAGCGTAGGGTTGCATCTCCTCCATATGCGTGATCGTTTGCTTAGTCGCAATCGACGGCAGACCAAGATGTTTCATGCCAAAAATATGATCCCAGTGCCAGTGGGTCAATGCCAATAAGTCAGGTGATCCAAGATTGTGTGTCTTCATTTCTTCTAAGAATAGTGCTGCATGGGCTGACGAGTTTCCCGCATCGATCATCAATTGATGCTTTTCCCCACGCACGACGGCGAGAATCGGGCGGTCCGTCTCGCTGACCGGTGTCTGATACCAAATCCGTGAAGTCAGTTGTTTGAAGTGTTGCATGCTCTACCTCCTTATCATCTGCTCTTAGTATACGTCATGACAAAACCGGGTTCATCTAGAAGACGAACCCGGTCTGGTTAGTTCTTATTTTTTAGCGTTTGGTCGAAACGGCCACCAGACCCCTTTACCAAACGATACTGTGATCGCTGGAATCAAGAGCGGTAAGACGATCAATCCATATAAGAGTAGACCTGTGATGACGATCGTCGCGATTTGAACGAGACTCAAGACACCAGACGGCATCATCGCTCCGAACGTTCCTGCGAGGATGATCGCTGCCGTGATGATGACAGATCCCATCTTTTTCATCGACAGGAACATCGCTTCCTTCGTATCGAGTCCCTTGATCGTCTCTTCCCGGAAACGGTCGAGGAGGAAAATCGAGTAGTCGATACCAAGGGCAATCAACATAACGAATCCGAAGAACGGAACGGCCCAACTGATACCGTCATATCCAAGTCCATTGACGAAGATCAGCTCTGCGATCGACATCGACGTATAATACGTCAGCAATAACGAACCGATCATAAACAACGGCATGATCAACGAACGGAACATGATTGCTAGAATCACGAAGAGACTGATCAGCATGACCGTCACTGTTCGTTTGAAATCGGCTTTCGACGTATCATTTAAATCACTGTTGACGCTTGAGATACCACCGTATGCAACGGTGCTGTCTTCAAACGGTGTCCCTTTGATTGTCTTCGCTGTCGTCTCTTTGATGGCAGCGACGGTTTGAATCGCTTGCGGCGAATACGGATCATCTTCAAGAATGACTTCGAACTTCAATCCCGTCTGTTGATCGATGGCGTAACGATCAATCGCTGGTTTAAAGGCTTTATCCGACAGCGTATCTTTTGGAACGAACACACCTGTCCCCCGAATCGATGTCGCTTGTCCCATCTCGGTTAGAAGGTCGGAAATGTCTTCAAGACCACTTTCGATTTTCGTTAATCCTGCGTTTGCCTGACCGACTCCATCCGCGAGTTGCGTCAACCCACTTCCAAGTTGACCCGCTTGCGCACCTTGAGACGCGATACCACTTGCGGCTTGACTAATGCCGGCTTGAACTTGGCTCAATTGACCAGACAAAGCATTCAACGTTCCGACGGTTTGCGGGATGTTTTGGGTCGATTGTAGACCTTGACCGACGAGCGTCAACTGTTGGTTAATTTGCCCAAGTCCGTCTGCTGCTTGTTGCAACTGACTCGCACCTGCTGAAGCCGCATCTCCTGCCGGTAGCTGTCCTGTGATACCGTTGAGATTATCTTCAACGGTCGTCAGACCAGACTGAACATCCGTAAGACCAGCGGTAGCTTTCTTCATGCCATCAGCAACTTGTTTTAATTGACGATCGACGTAGAAATCGTTGATGACTTCGCCTGTCGGACGAGAAATCGAACGAACAGATTTGACCCCATCAATCTTCACCAGTTCACGACTGAGTTGTTCTGCATAAGGAACTGTTTTTTCAGTAATCAAATCATCATCACTCTTCAGGATGACGTTGACCGGGAGCGACTCACCTGCCCCAAATCCATCCGAGATCGCATTGAGTCCTTTGACCGTCTCATACTTCGCACCAATCTCATCGACGGTATTGAACGAGAGGTCGTCATCATACGTAAAGAGTGTCGGAACCGTGACGATCGCAACGATGATCATCGCGAGCAACGGACGACGAATCGACAAGCCACCATAATGTGCCCAGAGCTTGCTATCCTGGTGACTCGCTGCCTTCTTCGATGGCCAAAATAGCTTTTCTTTTAATGTGGCCATGAAGAATGGGACAAGTGTGAACAAGACAAGTAAGAGTACGGCAATCCCAACCGCAACGGCGACCGATGACTTAAAGATCGGGAAGTCCGCAAAACCGATCGCTGAGAAACCGACAAGCACAGCGAGACCACTGATGAGTAATGTACGCCCTGCTGTCTTATACGTATTGACGATTGCTGTCTCAACGTCATGTCCTGCCGTCAACTCTTCCTTGTACCGGCTCAGGAGCAAAATACAATAGTCCGTCCCAATCCCGAACAGGATGGCGACGAGGAATATTTGCGTATAGTTCGATACCGGGAAGCCGAACCAATCGACGAAAAAGGCGACAAGTGATTGGCTGATCAGGTACGTAAACCCAACCGCAACGAGTGGAACGAACGGTGTGACGACTGAACGGAAGACGAGCAGAAGTAGTCCGAAAATCAATCCGACGGTAATCAGTTCCGTCCGCTTCAGTCCCTCTTGCGAGCTCGTATTAACGTCATCGTTGATTAACGCTTCACCCGTTAGATAAATCGTTTGATCCTTTGGTAAAAGATCCGTCCGGATTTGTTTTGCCAGTTTGACGATCTCTTCTTGCGAACCGTCGACCGTGATTGGCACGAGAACTGTCTTTTTGTCTTTTGAGACGAGCTGTCCTTCCGTCTCTTTGTTTTCAAACGGATCGAGCACATCCGTGACCGGACGATCAAGTGCTTCTAAATCCTTAACGATTTGCCCGATTGATGTTCGATCGGCATCGCTGACTTTGTCTTTGAGCGGAATGACAAGCGAGATCGTTTCTTCACTTGCCCCCGCTTTTTCTAAAATATCAGCTGCCCGTTGTGAATCGGCATCATTTGCAAG
Source organism: Exiguobacterium sp. UBA1053 (assembly GCF_002316465.1). Taxonomy (NCBI): domain Bacteria; kingdom Bacillati; phylum Bacillota; class Bacilli; order Caryophanales; genus Exiguobacterium; species Exiguobacterium sp. UBA1053. Next base: position 81,356 of record NZ_DCDO01000006.1, read on the forward strand.
CTGAATCGCACCTGCTTCTTCTGCTTGTTTAGCCAAGTTTGGTGCCGTAAATAGTAAACCTACTGTGACGATGAGCAATAACGCAAGAATTGCCCAACGCCATTTGACGATTTGTCGCATATCCGATTCTCCTCTTCCTTCGATTCTGTCTTTAGTCGTTCAACTGCAAAATCTCTTTGATCTTCTTAAAGGTTTCGATGAACTGGATGATTTCTTCTTCCTCGACCTTTCCTTCAATCAAATTTTCAAGATACGTATAGATTTCTTGCTCCGCTTCAGTTGCCACTAACCGACCTGATTCCGTCAGTGAGATATACTTCGTCCGGTGGTCGTCTTCTCGTCGTTCGACGATGACGAGACCTTTTTCCGTCAACTTTTTCAGCCGATTCGAGATGGCACTTTTGTGAACACCCTGCACTGCCGCGAGACGCCCAGACGAAATCGGTCCATATTTTCCGACGAGCTTCAACACATGAAGTTGTTCCGGTGAATACATTTGCCAAACGGGTGCTTCGACCGACTTCAACACGCGTTCTGTTCCGTGGATCATGACTTCTTCAAACAGGAGGACTGCTTCACGTAAATTGTCTTTCATTTTTAGTTTACCCCCTAAACTTATGAAGTTAGTTTAGCCCCTCAACTAGAAGTCTGTCAACTCTAAACTGTCACAACTTACCGATGCAGAACATGACCAATTTCTGTATGATAAAGGAAGAGAGGAGCGTGCTTATGTTGACTTTGTTTTGGATTGCGTTAGTCATCTGTCTCGTAGGTCTTGTCTTTACGTTACGGATTGCCAAGCAACCAGCAGAAGAAAAGTATGACCACAAAACTTCGGCCAAAAACATGTCTTGGATGTATTTCATTTTTCTTCCGATCATTTTGATTTTATTAGGCATCTTCTATTATTTTTTAACATGACATAAAACAGCACACATCAACCGATGTGTGCTGTTTTATGTCACTTCAAGGTTTTCGGACGGACGATATAGATATCGCATTTTGCATAACGGGAAATGTTTTCAGAGACACTCCCGATCATGATGCGTTCCATCGCATTCATCCCGACCGCCCCGCAGACGATCAACCCAGCACCAACACGTGGTGCGATGACCTTCGGAATCAATGTTTTTGGAGAGCCATTTTCGATGACCAGTTCAACTGTCTCGACGCCTGCTTCTCGTGCCCGCTTCTCGTAACGATCGAGCAGTCCTTGTGCATATTCCGTGACGTTTTGATCAATGAAACGCTTATTGGCACGTACATTAGCAAATGTCTGAATATCGATGACATGGGCGATGACGAGTTTGGCATGATCGAGTTTGGCGAATTTCACTGCCTTTTCAAAGGCAAGATCTGCCGTCTTTGATCCATCGACTGCCACTAAAATCGTATGATACTGGCTCTCCATCAAGAATCATCCTTTCTGCACGACTCTCTTACAGCATCCGGTCATTTTCATTTTCGAGGGCGCGGTTTTCGTGATCGAGTTTTCGTTCTGCCTCGATCCCTTCTGGTTCTGTCTCCAAAATACTTTTTGGTTCCGGTGCAGGACGTGCTGCACCTGCTTCGTCTGCTAACAGGACATACTCACCTTGCTGGACACGTAAGACATGTTGACGAATATCCGACTCCGGTAATCCGAGTTCCGTGAAGGCGGTTTGAATTTCCTCAGCCGAAGCCGGTTTGCCTGTAAATCGCTCAAATAGCGTCCGTTTTCCAGAGACGAGTTGCGCTGCTGATTGCCCGCGTAACATCGCCATATCGGTTTTGTCTTGCAACACGACATACAAATCTTCTTCTAGATAACCAGCAAAGTGTAGATCCTCAATTTTTCGAATCAAATCCGTCTCATTTTGATAGACACCAATCCATTGTTTTTTTCCCATGACACACGTCTCCCCCTTTTATAGCAACTATATGAGATATACCCCAAATTCATCTAAAACATGACTAGGATGAAGAAGACTTCGGCGATTGCTGTCGAAAAAGACGTTGCCGTTTATAGAAGACGTAATAGCACAAGAGTAAAACACATACGATTCCGACCCCTGTTACGATTTGTTGCAGAAGAAAGAGGCGATCGTTAAAGTACAATCCAATCAAATACCAGACGAGCGCGAGACCGAATACCCAATCGGAATGAATGACGACAAACAATAGTCCTCCGATAATCGCTACGATGAGTGCAATCGTACTCCATTTCTGTTCGGAAAGACCAAATAGCGAAGTGAACTGAAAATCCGATAAGATCCGAAATGGTAAAATTAACAGCATCGTACTCATCCAGGCAAGTAATACTGAAAATGGGGAGCGCATCCAAGGCGAGCGCCGAGGATGATACTGAATTTTCATATAGACTAAACAAAGACTGATGAATGAAATCGTAGTCCAGACGAGTTCCCAAGGTGGTCCGGTCATACTACTGACGCCAAGTGTCAGGAGCGATAACGCGAGCCATCCCCCGATGTCTTCAATCAGTTCTCGATCCGCTGGAAAAGCCCGGACCGGTCGAATACACCAAATTAACAACGTTGTGAACACGACACCTGTAATCGCATCAAAAAAAGGTGCTGGAACAAGAGGTAACGCAGGAATGGTAACCGGATTTGACCAAACGACGCGCGCTAGCAATGCAAAGAGGAATGCTCCTATATTCATGAGGCGTAAAAATGTTAAATACTGCACGTCCCTCTTCACCTCCTCGTTCATTCTGTTATTCAATTCCCCTTGCAAGAGGCAAAAAAACAAAAATGTCGCTTTGTTCTGTTGCCAAATTCCGGTACGATGAAAAGAAAAGGAGGAACGCGAATGGACGCATTTTTATTGCCCTATCAATACAACTTCATTCGGAATCAAGTCGACCTGTTACAACATCAATTCGCTGCCGTTCATGATCCCGATGTTCGTGATGCTGTCCGGTATAGTGCTGCTGAAAAAATATTCGATCTATTGCCCGTACTTACACCAGAACAGGAAGCGCTGTTGACGAACATTCGTGACGCTGAATCCGAACAAGATCTCCTCGCGTATTTAGCACACGTCGAACCATTCGTCCAACCGTTTCCGAGCATTTCTGAATCACGCATCCGTCAGCTCTTCAAAAAAACGAAAAAGTTACATGTTCCGCCACTTCACTCCTTTGAATGGGTTCACACGACGTTTTTAAGCTGGAACGATACCGGGAATCGAAAAAAATACTTCGTCTATCCTTTGGACGGTCAATGGATCGGCGTCGAGGGAACCTATCTGCCATCGATCCAAAAAGGGATTTGTGCGATTTGCCATACGTATAGTGACATCACACTCGTAACTGCAACGACACGTCGTTCAGCTGAACAGCATCAGACGATTGGTCATCATATGTGTATCGACAGCGATGCATGTAATCAAGCTGTGACGAATCCAGAAGTCATTGAAACGTTCTTAGCACGCACGCAAAAGAAATGATCGGCATCAAAAAAACACGTTCGTATGACTGATCCACTTGGATCAGTATACGAACGTGTTTTAATGACATGACTTCATTTATATCTTTGTTACCGTCGAATCATGCATACAAAATTGATTCTTCCCGCGACGTTTTGCCTCATACATCGCTAGGTCTGCTTGCTCGATCAAGTCTGATCGAGAGGCTGCATGCGCAGGATAGATCGCTCCACCAATGCTTGCCGTTACGGGAAGTGGAATGATGCCATGGTGAAACGGCTGTTGGAACAAGGAAACGAGATGTTCTCCACACTGCACCACTTCTGCTTCTTGTTCAACGTCAAACAATAAGACGACGAACTCATCTCCGCCTTGTCTTGAAATGACTGTATTGGGCGGCAGTTTTTTTTGTAAGCGTGTCGTGACATCGACGATGAGTTGATCTCCGACACGATGTCCATACGTATCGTTAATCTCTTTGAAGTGATCGATATCGATAAAGAATAATCCGACTTGTCTTTCACTCGCTTCCGCCCGGTACAAGGCATCTTGGAACAGTCGCGCAAACAGATACCGATTCGGTAACCCTGTTAAGGCATCGTGGTATGCCATGTGCCGCATCTCCTCCATGGCAGTTGCTAATGCTTCCGTTCGCTCTTCCACCTTCGCTTCGAGATTTTCGCGCAACCGTTGATTGTCAACGACAATCCGGATTTGACGGGAAATCAACAACGGTATCGCAATCATCAGACCAATCGTCAAACCGTTCCAACTAATCGTTTGCCGTGCCATCGTCACGAATAGAATCAATAAGAATAAGTAAGGTGTAATTAAACGTAAGACATCGATCCATCTCCGTGTGACGTCAAGAGGAACGAGCGCTTCTTCAGCGTCAAAGCGATATGCGGCAAGCCCGACGATCATGACAGTCGCTAACCATAACGGATCGAGCCAACTCGAAGGAAATGGATAATCAAATCGTTCGAGTACCACGTATAATAGATCAGCGAGTAACTGAAAATGAAATGCGAGTAAAATCAATAATAACGAGCCGCCATTGCCACGCTTCATCAAACCAAAGAATAAGACAATCATTCCACCGAGCAACAATAAATCACCGATCGGATAACGAAGCCATAAAAGCGTTTCAATCGTCAACAAGGCATTCGCTTCTAAATAAGGCGTCACTAAGTAGTGCCACGAAAGAGATCCTGCAACGACTAAAATGATGAACTCATCGAACAAAAAGACCCGCAAATTGACTTCTTGTCGTCGATTACGCAGGAAATAACCGAAAGCAATGATATAGATCAAGATTTGAAGACTGAAGATCAAGTCGATCCAATCAAACGGTTCCGTTCGTGTACGTCCTTGCAGGAAGTATAGGAGCTGTCCACATTCGCCGATACCAAGCATCGCATTAGCGAATAATAATAGAAGAAATAAGCGGTAAGTAAAAGGGCGTCTTGCCTGGCGTCGCTGTGCCCGCCAAATCAAATAGAGGGAGATCGTTACACCACCGATCGTGAACAGGCTGTTAACGACTTGTCCAATTGCCGTATCCGTGCCCATATACGTCACCCAGCCGATATGAAACAGTAACCAGCCTATAACGATTCCCAGCCATTTCTCATACATGACGATTCCCCCTTTCCTTTTTTAACCATAGTTCGTTTGTCCTATAGGTATATCGGTTCAGGATTGCTGTTTATTCACTCTTTTTTTATTTTATTGAAATCTTTTTTGACAAGATTACTCGTTTCAAACATAAGAAAAAACCGTGCTCGCACCTAGCGGATTGAACACGGTTTAGTTGAAATGTATCCTAGTTCTTTAACTAGAACGTCGATTCTCTTCTGTCGGCTCGATCGATTCGGTCAGACTGAGGGGTAAGACGATGATGAAACGACTTCCTTTCCCGACTTCAGATTCGACATGAATGACACCTTCATGCTCTTTGACGATTTCCTTACAAATCGACAATCCAAGTCCAGTTCCACCGATTCGACGTGTATCGGAATTATCGACACGATAGAATTTATCAAATAAGTGGGCAAAGGCATGATGCGGAATCCCAATTCCTTCATCCTTCACTTCAATGATAGCTTGATCGTCTTTCGTATCAATCCAGACATCAACACGCCCACCATCCGGAGAGTACTTGATCGCATTGTTGATCAAGTTACTCATCAATTGTTTGATTCGGTCCTCATCTCCTAAAATGAATGGACGATCCGGGCTGAGCAATTGCAAATGAAGATCGTGCCGTTCACTTGAAGCGTCATACAAGGACATCACTTGTTCAGTCAGGCTAAATAAATCGAGATGTGCCATTTGGTATAACTGTCCACCTGACTGCATTCGCTGAACATCTAAGAAATCCGTGACAAGGTTTGATAAGCGTTCTGTCTCGTTATGGATCGTCGCTAGATACTTCTGCTGTTTCGAGTCATCGATTTTTCGATTTAGCATCAACTCTGTAAAACCGTAAATCGATGAGAGCGGTGTTCGTAATTCATGCGATACGGTTGAGACGAGTTCTGTTTTGAGACGATCGGCTTCTGTTTCCCGGGTAATATCCCGTAAAACGAGAATGATTCCCTTCCATCCTCCGACGACGTCAATGCGTTCTGCGTAGACTTCTAAATGAGCTGTGTTATTTCGAATATCAAATCGGACCTTGTCCGGTGAAATCTCACCGGAACGAATCAACTCTAGATACGTATTAAACGCCTCGACATCATCCACCAACTGGCGCATCACATCGATGACATACTCACTCGACGGTAACGTCCGATCTACCGTGAATTCCGATTGAAGTTCTGGAATCAATTCAAACAAAGGTCGGTTGACGTATAACTCTCCGTTTCCATCTTCAAGATAAATGATTGCTTCCCGAATGGAATCCAACACTTGCTCTGTCTTTTCTTTTTCTTGACGCATCTCTTCATACGAGCGCGTTCGCAGGAGCGATAACGTCATCTGTTGCGCAAACTCGCGAATATCCGTCAACTGTTGCCCTTTATAGGCAGATTTATAACGAACCAGATAGATGGCTGCAATCAATTCATGCGTTTCCGGATCTTCAATCGGAATCGTCACTTCATGCGTGCTGAATGAATACGGATGGTCTTTTTGACGTGTCACTCGTTTTTCTGATTGGACAAATTCCATCTCCCGAACCGATCGATTGATGACGGACATCTCATCTTTTAGAAGAACTTTTAAATAGTCCATCGTCATCCCATTCGTCGTCGCACCCATGAACTGTCCTTCTTCATAGAGCAATAGAGCACCGTACTCCGAAGAGGTGATATCGATCATCTTCTGGACGATTGCCGGATACGATTCGACGGTTTCGCGAACAGCAAGCGCCTCGGTCAATTCGCTACGCAATCGGAGCTTTTCCTCATTCTTTTTCGTTGTTTGATACGCTTCTTCGAGTTCTTCTTGTTGCGCTTGCAGTTCTTCTTGTTGCGCGAGCAACTCTTCACTTTGCGCCTGCAACTCTTCGTTTTTGCCTTGCATCGCATCCGTATGGGCATTTGTCGTGACGACCATCCGATTAAAGGCTGCGCGCAACAATCCGATTTCGTCTGGTCGCTGTTCGGCAGCTTTATCAATCTCAATCGGTTCTTTCCGAGCGAGCTTCTGATTATCATCGATTAAGCGTAGTAATTGTCGTGTCATCCGGCGAAGGAACGGGTGCACGAATAAGAGGATGAAGGCGATGAGCACAACAATACTGGAGATCCAAATCCATTGTGATTTTGCGACCTCACTCCGAAGTTCACCGACAGCCGTTTCTTGTTGTTGGCTGAGATTCGTCCGGTATTCCTCAAGTGCTGCAGATGCTTTTTCAATATCTGGCGTAATATCAATCGAACCATCGGCAGTTGGCTTTAATCGCCCTTGATCAACAAGACGCTCGGCAATCGGCAAAGAAAACAGACTATCCCCCTGTAAGAAGTCCTCATTGATCCGATTCGCCTTTTTTTCATTGACGTAAGACTGGGTCAACGGGAACAAGGCATCATAGTATAACTCATATAAATTCGTCATTTGCGCTGCGAATTCTTCTTCTTCATCTGTTTTTGCGTTTCGCATGAACCAATCCGTCTCACTTTTGATATCTGTTCGGAGCGCCTGAATCTCATCAAACCGTTCTTGGTTACCAAAAATGACGAATCCTCGCAATCCAAACTGGACGGTTTGCCAATTGTCCCACAAATCATTGGCCCGGCGATTTTGTTCACTGATCGTCTCGAGATTCTGTTTTGATGTTTCGATTCGTCCTTCCATATAGTCATAGACAAAGAACGAAGTAATCGATACTACGATCAGTACCGCATAAAAAACAGTCAGCAACTGCCGACCGATTCGTCGCCGAATCCAATTCACCATGAATGTATCCTCCTCATCATTCATCGAATGATGCTTTTTCATTTGTTTCTTTAAATATAATAGAAACGCTTTCGAAGCAACAGCTAGGATATACAAAAAAAGACCTTTTCTCGGAATGTACCCGAAAAAAGGTCTTTTTATCCGCTTATTTTTTTGCTTTCTTCACGGTCACAGAAGTCACAGGGCTCACTTGACCACGTGTATTCTTAACGTAGACGGAAAGCTTCGCTTTTGCTTTTTGCTTCGGAATTTTGACAGAATAGTTGCCTTTTGCAGAAACTGTTCCTTTTCCGATGACTTTTTTCTTCGCATCTTTTACATAAACACTCAATTTCTTTTCAGCTGTCCCGGTTACTTTCGTTTGTCCGGCATAGACTGATTTCACTTTGGGTGCTGTTGGTGCTGGTAGGACTTTTACGATCGTCGGTTTACTTGTGCGTTTGGCAATATCCGTCACTGTGACGATCAAGCTTGAACCACCGACTTGTTTTGGTAATTTCGCACTGAAATGACCTTTTGCATCAACTTTTGCTGTGGCGACTTTCTTTTGTTTCGCATCTTTGACAGTAATCGTACCGCCAGCGAGAGCTGTACCTGTCATTTTTGTCGCACCAGCAAGAACCGGTTTGACCTTCGGTGCTTTTGGTGCTTTTCCAGGAAGGACTTCTGTCCGTTCCGACGTGACGTCTAGTCCATTCGCATAGCGAACCGTCAAGACCGTCTTTTGGTTTTGCCGCGGAATCTTGACGCTGTATTTTCCTGCTTGAGCCGTTGTCGTAGCTAGCTTTTTATTCGTCGTCGTTTCTTTACCATTCTTATCTTTCGTTACGAGTGCTGCCCACACTTCAACTTTCGTTCCTGTCTTGACTGTTCCAGAGACAAACAATTGGTTATCGTAGACGTCATTGACATTCCCGCTCAAGTTCAACTGAGAAATCGCGCGTGGAATACTGACTTTTCCGTATCCAGAGACTGGGCTGACGTAAGCTGGGAATTCAGGTTCCATCTTTTCCCCGTCTTCATCTTCTTCAAAGTCGAACCAGTCGTTTGGATTTTCAAACGCAAGCGGCTCTGCACTCTTACGCAAGATCTGTTCGATTTGTGTTGGTGTCAGTTTCGGGTTCAGTGACTTCAAGATTCCCGCTACTGCTGCAACGTGTGGTGAAGCCATACTTGTTCCATCCATGTATACCGTGTTACCGTCTGGAATCAAACTAGCGACTTTCGATCCTGGTGCTACGACATCAAGTCCAACACCATAGTTCGAATAATCAGCGACCATTCCGAGTGGGTTCGTCGCTCCAACAGAAATCGCATATTCCGAGTTCGCTGGGTAACCGACCATCATGTCATAGTCGTTTCCTGAAGCCGCAACGACCGTAACACCATGATCTGCTGCATATTTCATCATATAAGCCATCGTCCGGCTCTCACCGCCACCAAGACTCATGTTGATGACTTTGGCGCCATGATCGACTGCATATTTAATCCCGAGTGCGATCGCGTCTGTTTCTCCTTCGCCGTTTGCATTCAAGACTTTAACCGGTAGGATTTGTGCTGATTGATGAATCCCTTGGATCCCGTAATCGTTGTTCATCGTTGCTGCGATGACGCCTGCCACGTGTGTTCCGTGACCGTTGTCATCAAGCGCATCTCCGTCACCGTTGACGGAAACATAGTTCTTTTCATTTGCGATATCAACTTTTCCTTGTAAGTCCTTCAAACGATAATCAACACCTGTATCGATGACTGCAATCTTCACAGGCGCTAACTTCTTCGAACCGAAACGTTGTTGGAACGCTTCAAAACCGATTCCAACGTTATCGAATTGTTCAAAAACGGTCTTTTTATTTACGGCCCATTGATAATCGAAGTTGATATCATTCGTCGCCCGGTACGTCTGAACTTTTTCAACGTACTCGACCGCTGAAGAACGGTTGAGTGATTGTTTTAATGCTGCCGCTGATTGTCCTTTGACCGTTGGATCTTCCGTTACGATGACGAAGTCTCCCGCATTACCAAGGGATAAACGTTCCACATCATTTGCTTGAACACCTGCAATCTTCATCGAACGGTTCATCTTACCTGGTTTTAATTTAACGATGTAACGTGTCGCTTCTTTTGATTGAATGTTCATACCCATTGACTTGAATGTCTCGCTTAACGAACTACCACTTAATGTAGAGACATTCATTTTGTTGGCGTATCCATCAATCTCTTCCGCAATCACAGCAGGAGATGCGTCACGTGATAATTTGTAGAGACGATCGACAGCTTGTTGATCGGCTTTCGTAAGCGTGTACGATGTTCCACGTACGAGTGCCTCCATTGCCGGCTTCAATGTTTTTAAATCTTCATATGCTTGTTGACGCTTTTCTTTATTGAATAAAAGCGTTTTGACGACGTAAGGAGACGCTTTGTAGTAAAGCGATGTCAAAGCACGTCCTGCATCCGATTGGCTCAACACTTGCTTTTGGATCGAGTGCATGAGTGCAAGCATCGGCTTTTCTTCTTTTGTTTGCTTGAGTGCTTCTTCTGCCATACAGCTGATGTCATTGATCGGCTCATACTCGACAGGTAGTTTGACATTGTTATACGTCAATTTGACATGAGCGGCTTTTGTCGTCTTACCTTCTTCGATGTTCGGGTAATATTCGACTTTGACATAATACGGTCCATCCCATGCATATGGAACAGCTAATTTCGTCAGATTTTTTTCATCTGGCTCCGCCTCTGTCCGGTAACGATCAAACGTATCGTCTTCCGCAGCCATCGCTTCACTCGGATACGCTGTTACTTGAACAGGTTGATCCGTATCGATCGATAGTTCGAAGTGAGACGCGTTCTTCTCTACACCCGCTTCATGGTTGACGCGGTACCAATATGTATTTTTTTCTTCCGTTCCTGTTTCAAGCGTCGTTTCTTGTCCTACTTTCAAGAGCGTTGCTTTAGCAAGGGCTGTTTCCGCCTTTGCTGTCGTAGGTCCTACTCCAAGCGTCAAAATCAGACAGCTCAGCATGACCCAAATCATCAGTTTCTTCACACATGTTCCTCCTTCAAGATGGATGTACTTTATCTTGATTATAAACAGGATATGGATAAAATGGATATTTATTTTATGGATGTATCTTACAATTTTGAAAGGAAAGGCATCCTATGCATATGAGCATCGGATGCCTTTTAATGATTATTTAAAATCTGCTACATATTCACCGTATCCTTCTTGTTTCAAGTCCTCTTTCGGAATAAAACGTAAAGCGGCTGAGTTCATACAATACCGAAGCCCCGTTGGCTCTGGACCATCCGAGAAGACATGTCCAAGATGGGCATTTCCATGTCGACTCCGGACTTCCATCCGTTTCATGCCGATTGAAAAATCACTTTTCTCAATGATATTACCCGGCTCAAGTGGTTTCGTGAAACTCGGCCATCCTGTCTTCGAATCATATTTATCGTTTGATGAAAACAATGGTTCGCCAGAAATCAGATCGACATAGATACCGTCTGCTTTCAAATCGTGATACGGATTATCAAACGCCGGCTCCGTCCCATCTTCTTGTGTCACCTTGTACTGGATGTCGGTTAATTTCTTTTTGATTTCTGCGTCTGATAATTTTGGATAGGTTGGAAGATCAAGCTTTGGTTGATCGTTCCAGTAACGGTTGATGAAGTCGTCGCGTCCAGAAGCTGCTCGGTAAAACTTATACTTTTTCTCACTCTTCAAATAGTAGTCTTGATGATACGCTTCCGCTTCATAAAAAGGACCTGCCGCAATCAACGGTGTGACGATGTTATCATCGAAGACTTGTTGTTTCTCTAAATCTTGTTTCGATTGCGCTGCGATTTCTTTTTGTTTCTCATTCGTATAGAAAATCGCCGTCGTATAAGACTCACCACGGTCGACGAATTGACCATCTGCATCCGTCGGATCAATCTGGCGCCAGTAGACATCCAACAATTGCTTGTACGAGATGACGTTCGGATCAAATGTGATCAATACAGCTTCCCGATGACCTGTCGTCTCCGCTGACACTTGATTATACGTCGGATTTTCAACATCGCCGCCCGTATAACCAGAAATGACGGATTTGACGCCTTTTAACCTTTCGAACGGTGGCTCCATACACCAGAAGCATCCGCCAGCTAAAATCGCCGTTTCTTCCGGTTGATAACTTAATTCCTTACTGCCGCTTGATTTTGCCTGCTGTTGCTGGAACACGAAGTATCCCCCGACCATGATGACGATGAGACCGATGACTGATACAATCGTCCACATTCGTTTCTTCATCTCCCTTCGCCTCCTTTATTTAGCTTACGTCGCATGACGTCTATTGGATGTTCTTTTATTTAACTGTACCGCGCTCATGCCGTCTTGTCGTAGCTTGTGCTCAAACGGAGCACATTGGATCTTCCGGATTAAACAAGTCCAATCAGGGAATAGACTATATATCAAATAACACCAGGAGGGGTATTTATGTTTGATTATACTGTAACGTCACATCACGATTTAGATCACGTCATGACTCAACTGAAGCAAGCTCTCTCCGAGGCATCGTTCGGTGTCTTATGGGAGTTTGATTTAGCAAACAAATTCGAAGAAAAAGAACTCTCTTTTAATGAAAGCTATCACATTTTAGAGGTATGCCAACCTAAAGAGGCGCACCGCGTCGTTTCCCATGACTTACGGGCCGGTTACTTTCTTCCATGTAAAATCGTCGTCTATACCGAAAAAGGACAAACGAAAGTCGGAATGCCAAAACCAACTGCCTTGATGGACTTAGCAGACGAGGCAGCACTTCAAACTGTCGCAAAAGAAGTCGAACATACGTTACGACACGTAATCGATCAAGCTACACAATAACAAAACGCTCTACCTGTACATTGTTTCGTAAAGGAAACATCATACAAGTAGAGCGTTCTTTCGTTCACAGGATGTCGATCCAAATCTTCACGGCTGTCGCTAAAATCAGGACAGCAAGAATGACTTGGAGAATCTTCGTGTTCATCTTCTTCCCGGCGATTGCGCCAAGTGGTGCTGCAATTAAACTAGCAACGACCATGATTGCCGCAGGACCCCAGTCGACTTGTCCGGTCGTGATTTTACCAACCGTTGCGCCGATCGACGAAATGAACGTGATCGCTAATGACGAAGCAATCGTCATCCGTGTCGGGATTTTCAAGAGGACGAGCATAATCGGGACGAGTAAAAAGGCACCTGCCGCACCGACGATTCCGGCTCCGACACCTACGATGAATGCCGATACCGCCGCAATAGTTTTGTTGAACTGGACCTGATCAAGTGGAATGTCGTCGATTCCCTTTTTCGGAACGAACATCATGATCGCTGCCGTTAACGCAAGAACACCATAGACGATGTTGATTGTGTCTTCAGCCAGGATATTTGAACCATACGCACCGATGAAGCTACCGATTAAAATCGATCCCCCCATGTAGACGATCAATGATTTATTCAAATAACCGCCTTTTCGGTAAGCCCAGACGCCACCAATCGTCGCAAAAAAGACTTGAATCGCACTGATTCCAGCAACCTCATGGGCAGAAAATGCTGCAAAGCCGAGTAGCGGCGGGATATACAATAACATCGGATATTTAATGATTGAACCGCCAATTCCTAACATTCCTGAAATGTAGGATCCGACAAATCCGATTAAGAAAATCGTCACGATAAAACCGAATTCCATCGTTTATCACTCCTTAAAAAAGAGAGCCGTAAATCAGCTCTCTTTTCGAAATTAACCTTTTTGAATCCAGAATTTGAGGACGCTTGCTTCTTCTTCATGTTTGACGAGTTCATGACCACCTGATGTCGCCCACGCCTGAAGATCGTTTTTTGCCCCTTTATCCGTTGCATGGACTTCAAGGATTTGACCTGATTCGAGTCCAGCGATGGCTTTTTTTGTTTTTACGATTGGCATCGGACAAGCAAGTCCTTTTGCGTCGAGTACGAGTTCTGATTTCATGTTGTATTCCTCCTGAATGATTTGATGTTCGTTATGCATCGGCTTAGCGTACCGCACAGCGGTTCGGTCCGACTTCCATTTCCCGTTGTGTTTCAAGATCGGGTGTCTGTTTCCCCATGTTTGTTTCACGGATATCTTGATACGCGTTCGGTTGTGGCGGCAGGTTCTCTGTGACCATTTTCCGGAATGTTGCTTCATCGTCGATGTTGAGACCATGATTGTTCGCAAGCAAGATGCTTAATTTTTCCGCTACACTACCATCCGTGTTCAATTCTTCAATGATCATGAAATGTGCCGGTAAGACGATGAGTTCTGGTGAAAGATCACGATACGTGTTGTAGAGCGAATCGCGTAAGTCGCCGACCCAGTCTTCCGCGAGACCGGCTAAATCCGGACGACCAATCGAGTCGATGAACAAGATATCACCCGTCAATAAATAACGCTGATCGACGATGAATGAAGTCGATCCAATCGTATGTCCTGGGGAATAAAGAGCGCGTACTTCAATCGCTGTATCCCCCACTTGAACCGTACTACCGTCTTCAAGTGGTGCATAATCGAATGTGACATCCGTCGCATCTTTTGGCGGCAACCAGTATGTCGCGCCTGTTTTTTCGGCGATGTCGCGTCCTCCAGAAATATGATCCGCATGAAGATGTGTATCAAACACATGCTTAATCGTGACGTTGCGTGATGCGGCATAATCCAAATACACATCTGTCATTCGTGTCGCGTCGATGAGTACGGCCTCTCCTTCTGAGATGACCATATACGAGAGACAACCTTTACCGATTCGAACGAACTGAACGACTTCGCCTTGATCAGTTCCTGTTTCGTTCAGCGTTCCGAGTGAAATCGGTTCTAGATGTTCACTCCATGCTTTCATACCGCCTGACAGATACGATACGTCTCGTCCTGCTTCTTCTAGCATATCGGCGACGAAAATCGATGAACCTTCTTTTGCGCAAACGACGAGAACATCCTGATCCGTCGGAAGCTGATCGAGAATCTCCTCGACACCATCCAACAATTCAAAATACGGAATGTTGAGGTACTTGAAGTTCTCTCCTTCGATTTTCCAATCTTGAAACGCATCCTCATTCCGGACATCTAAGATGAACAGAGACTCACGTCCAATGATTTTTTTTGTAACTTGTGCGGCTGTCATTGCTTGTGCCATATCTACTCGTTCCTCCTCTACTTTACGCTGTTGTATTATTTCGCTGAAACGAGTGTCGTCGTCTCAGACGCCCATTCCTGCATACCCGGTACGACATTGTGGACCGTATACCCCTTGTCACTGAGCTGTCGGCATGCCATGTCACTTCGGCTACCTGTCCGGCAGATGACATAAATCGTCTGATTTGAATCCAGTTCTGCATGGCGTGTCTCCAGTTCGCCTAACGGAATATTGATGGCTCCCGGTACATGGGCGAAGGCATATTCTGCTTGTTCACGAACATCAAGCACCGTGATCGAATCGTCTTGGCGTGCTGCTTCGACTGTTGCGTTGTCGACGATTTGAGCGAATGCTGCTGGTTCCGTGACATCACCTGTTGATTTCCGAACGTAATGACGGAGTACTTCGCCTTCTTCAATCGTGCCTAAATAATGATTGCCGGTGCTGTTTGCCCAGGCACGGAGATCTGCAGTTGATCCTTTATCCGTCGCCTGGACTTCGATGACTTGTCCCGGTTCTAACGTCTTGATCGTTTTTTTCGTCCGAACGATCGGCATCGGACAAGCGAGACCTTTGGCGTCCAATACGATATCTGATTTAATCATAGTCATACAATTCGCTCCTTTACGGTGTGGGGTATTATTTTGTTTCGCCTTCGTACGACATCATGCCACCATCCATGTTCGTCACGTCATATCCTTGTCCTTCGAGATATGTCGTTGCGCGACCACTGCGCGCACCAGAACGGCATACCATGACATACTCTTTTTTCTTGTCGAGTTCGTTCATCTTGAATTCAATCAATCCGAGTGGAATATGGATCGCTCCCGGAATCATTCCTTCTTTGACTTCATCAACTTCCCGGACATCAATGACGTTCAGTTGTTCACCACGTTCGATTTTTTCCTGTACTTCTGTTGCTGTAATGCGTTTCATGTTCAATTCCTCCTCTTGATTCGATTCAGCGCCAGGCATTCATTCCGCCACGGACTTCCGTGACATTTGAATAACCGGCTTTTTTTAGTACTTTAACGGCTTGTTTGCTTCGCATCCCGCTTTGACAGATGACGAGCACTTCTTTGTCTTTCGGGATTTGATTCAGTTGACTGTTTAGCGTTTGTAACGGAATGTTCTTAAATCCTTTGATGTGATTGCCTTTGAATTCTGCCGGTGTCCGAACATCGAGATAAAATCGTTTGCGGTCGTTTAGTAACGGCTTCAGTTCCGTGGTCGACACTTGCTTGACGCCTTTTGTTGGAGCGAACATCTTATAAGCAAGATAGCCGACGACGAGCAACAAGATAATCGATAGTACATCCATGCGTCATTCCTCCTTCAGATCATTAGATGAATAGATTGACGTTTCCGTTCTCCGCATCGGCGAGGTAGGCGGCAACACCTGCATACTCAATCCCGTCGTGTAATTCTTCCTGTTTCAAACCGAGTAAATCCATCGTCATCGTACAGGCGACGAGTTTGACATCCTGTTCTTTCGCTAATTCGATTAAGTCTGGAAGTGGCATCGCATTGTGCTTCTTCATGACGTTTTTAATCATTTTTTGACCTGCACCACCAAAGTTCATTTTCGAGAGTGGCATCTTATCAGCACCGCGTGGCATGAACTTACCGAACATCTTCTCAAGGAATGTTTTATCCGGCTGGATCGGTTCATCCTTACGCATCGCATTCAAACCCCAGAAGGTATGGAAAATCGTAACTTCGTGATCGTATGCGGCTGCACCGTTGGCAATGATATAAGCTGCCATGACTTTGTCGTACTCTCCACTAAATAAAACGATGGTTGTTTTTTTCGTATCTGACATGAATGTAATTCCTCCATTTTTTACACTAAGGGGTATATTAATTCGTAAAAAATTTTATCTGCTTTTCATTAAGAGTTGAACAGCCTCTGCAACGGCTTGTTCATGATTTTCCGTCGCATCATCCTGACGGACACAGTCAATCAAGTTTTCACTGACGACGAGACCGATGACGCGATCGATTGCACTACGTGTAGCGCTCAGTTGTGTAACGACATCCTTACAGGACGCCTCTTCTTTCATCATTCGAACGATTCCGTGGATTTGTCCTTCAATCCGATTCATCCGATGAATAATGCGATCTTCATAACCGTTTTCCATATGAAGTCCATCTCCTTTTTTAAATGTGACATACGTCATACCTCGTTGGTACATTTCATACAATAATACCTACAGGGGTATAAGTCAACGAAAAAGATTTCTGGATTCATCACTATGTTCAGTGAGTCCGAAAATCTTTTTGTAGTCAGCCTTTCCAATTCGCTTCTAAAAAATCGATCCAACGCTCGGCTAGTCGAGTTGGCATCTTCTCTGGTAACAGATAACGAAACGTCCGGTTGGAGATCCCTTTCGCATGAATTGTAAAAGATTCAGACGGGAAAGACGTGACAAGTCGTTCTGACAGCGCTGCAATACCACTCCCATTCAAAACAAGTTGTCGCGCTAAATAATTCGCATCTACTGTAATCGTTCGAGTGGGAACGATCGACGACGCATCAAGCCAACGATGAAGTGCATAGCGAGAAGCGGATCCTTCTTCCCGGACGATCCACGTCGCGTCTTCGAGTGCAAGATGTGTCGCTCCAATGATATGCAGTTGATCTTTCGCAAAGACGATTTGTTTGATTCCATCAAGTGTCAGTTCTCCTTCGATCATCCCGAGATCAATCTCACGATGTCTTAAGGCTGCTGCCACTTGATCGTGATTCATTAATTGGATATCTAGTGATACCTCGGGATGAGCGCTTGAAAACAGATGAATCATGTCATCGAGCAACATTTCGTGAATCGTATGCGTTGCTCCTATCCGTAGTGTACCTTTGAAGACACCTTCCGATTCATCCAGCTGGGACTGCATCTGTTCGAGTTGGAAAAGAATTTCTTTTGCATGGCGATAGACAATCCAGCCCATTTCCGATACCTCGACCCCTATTGCGAATGAATCACGTATTAATAATGAATGTCCGATCTCTTCTTCTAGTCGTTTGACGTGAACACTGACCGTCGGTTGCGACAGAAATAACTGTTCTGCCGTTTTCGTAAAGTGACGTGTTTCAACGAGTGTGACGAACGTTCTGAGTTCAGTTAATTTCAACAATACCCCTCCTTATTACATTTCATAATCATTTATATATAATTAATTCATTTTTATAATTTTGTATTCCTCTTTCATACTCAAGGTATCACGTATTAGAAAGAAGGACTGTTTCATGATGTATATCTCATTTATTTTGTTAGGAGCAACCATCGGCATACTCTCCGGCTTTTTCGGAATCGGTGGCGGCATCATCCTGACCCCACTTTTGTTGATTCTTGGCTATGAAGCCAGCACCGCGATTGTCCTCAGTCTGTTGCTGACACTCGGATCGACTGTGACCGGCACGCTCTCGCATCTTCGATTAAAAACATTCCGTTTTCGTGATGCCGGGATCATTGGTCTGTCTGGCATCATCGGTTCTGCGTTGATCACACCAGTCGTCTTTTGGCTCGAGCGTCATGCTGGTGCTGATGTCGTATTATCAAGTCTCTACATTGTCTTACTGATTGGTTTTTCGATTCAATTCCTTCGTCCCCGTTCAAAGGAACGTCCGTCTTTTCCGGTCCATCATGCTTCCGTCGTGAAGCTCGCTGTCATCGGACTTGCTGCCGGAATTCTCTCTTCATTGATGGGTGTCAGCGGTGGATTCTTGTTGACGCCGCTCTTGCTCGCCTGGGTTCGCTTTCCGCTCAAACAAGCAATCGGAACGAGCATCGCCTCTGCGACATTGATTGTTCTTGGAGGCGTGACGAGTTATGTTGCTTCCGGAACCAGTGCTCCGTTATCACTCGGGATTGCTTTAATCGTCGGTGCGTTCATCGGCTCACCACTCGGTGCTTCACTCTTGCATCGCTTCAATGAACCGTTCGTTCAAAAGACGTTAGGAATCTTTTATAGTGTCGTCGCCTTAAGCGTCATCGTCAAAGTATTCGGTCTTCCTTATCTGTCACTCGTCTTACTCGCTTTATTCACACTCAGCCTGTTGAGCGTCTTCGGTTACCGGATTCTTAAAACGGCCTAAATGAAAAAGCAGCTGACACATCGTCAGCTGCTTTTGTGCGTGCTCAATGATTAACGCACGCTTTCTTCTTTGATTTTTTGCGGTTTCATGATTTTTGCCTCTTTTTTCTGACGCATGCGTTCCGCATTCATCAATCCCCCTAACATCAGGACGACAGCAGACAAATAGAACCATGTCATCAAGACGATGATTCCGGCAAGCTGACCGTAAAGACGATCGTAACTACCGAACTCAGCGTAATAGGAGAAAAATTCCGAGACGACTTGCCAGGCAATCGTCGCAAAAATGGCTCCAGGAAGTACTTGACGAACCGTTAGTCGGACACTCGGTAAGATCCGATACAATAAGATGAAAAAGACAAGTAAGAACAACGTCCCGAGTCCCCAGCGGAATAAGAACCAGATCCACGAATAGTTCGTCACGAAATCAGCGACGATTGCAAAGTGGTTGATGAAACGCCGTGTTAACTTTTCTGAAATCGGAACAATCAATGAAATCGGTAAGATGATCATCATCCCGATCGTAAAGGCGAAGTCTTGCAACAGTCCGCGCCAAAATGGTGCTTTTCGTGTCACTTCGAGCGCATCGTTCAGCGAGCGGACAAGTGACTGGACTGACATCGAAGCGAGCCAAAAGGCGGCAAGGAAACTGATCGAGGCAAGTTTAAAGCCGCCTTGATCAAAGATTCCAACAACGTTCCGCTGAATCAAATCGTACGTTTCTGCCGGAGCAAACGGTCGAATTAAATCCAGCACGTTATCGGACGTAAACGGTAAGAACGAAACAATGCCAACTACAAATAATAAGAACGGGAATAAGGACAACATCAGATAATAGGCGAGCTGAGCCGATTTATCAAAAAAGGCTTCACCAAAAAAACGGGCAAATACAGGTTTGATTAAAGACATACAAATTTCCTCACTTTCAACTAATTCTCTACACTATCCCCCATTTCATACCTCCTTTAAACTTTTCGAAGTCTTTTGAACTTATAACAACCTTATACATCATTCAAGTTTGTCGCTTCGGTTCTGCGCGGGGTACACTAGGAACAGAGATTGTATCGTGCTTGTTTTTTAGAAAGGATTTCGATTCGTGTACTCACTCATTCAAACCGAAGCAGAACGCTTCTTTACTTCTTATATAGAGCAATACCCCGAAATGGCCGGACGTCAGCAAGAAGTCATCCGTTCGATTGAAACGACAGGAACGTACGAACAGACAGCTTCCGAGCTAGCGTTCGGCGCCAAGCTCGCTTGGCGGAACAGTAACCGATGTGTGGGACGTCTCTTTTGGGAACAACTCCATGTCTTTGACGCGCGGGATGCGTTGACCGTTGAAGCGGTCCGCGACGCGTTATTTGAGCATATCCGGTTCGCGACGAACGAGGGACGAATTCGCTCAACGATAACGATTTTCCATCCGACACGTGTCCGGCTGCATAATCACCAACTGATCCGCTACGCTGGTTATGAGACCGCAACAGGAATCATCGGCGATCCGGCTTCCATCCAACTGACGCGCCAATGTGAAGCACTTGGCTGGTCCGGAGCACGTACCCCCTTTGATATCCTGCCCCTCTTGATTGAACTCGATGGACAAGTCAGTCTGCATCCGATTCCAGATGAGCTCGTGCTCGAAGTCAGCATCACACATCCTGACTATGATCTGTTCGGTGGTCGCGAAGTCCGCTGGTATGCTGTGCCGATGATTGCCGACATGCAGCTCGAGATCGGTGGCATCGTCTATCCGTGTGCCCCGTTCAACGGATGGTACATGGGAACAGAAATCGGTGTCCGTAACCTCGCTGATACGGATCGTTACGATCTGTTACCGCTCGTCGCGACACAACTCGGTCTGAATACCTCACGTGAACGATCGCTTTGGAAAGACCGAGCGCTCGTCGAACTGAACGTTGCCGTACTCGAATCGTTCGAACGAGCCGGTGTTACGATCGTCGATCACCATACGGCTGCCAAACAGTTCGCTCGTTTTGAAAAAAATGAAGCCGCGTGTGGTCGTGATGTCACCGGGGAATGGTCCTGGCTCGTGCCACCGATGAGTGGGGCAACGACGCATATGTTCCATAAGGATTACGACCCAGAAATCAAACGACCGAACTTCTTTCCAAAATCAACACAGACGGCACCTGTGACCGGCTGTCCGTTTCACCAAGGAGCATTGAAATGAATTATGTCGAACAGTTACGTCAAAAAATCGGTCATGACCCAGTCATTCTCGTCGGTTCTGTCGTCCTCGTCGTACAAAATGAACACATTTTGCTCGAACAACGCAACGAAACACAAGCCCGCTTTGGTTTACCCGGAGGATTGATGGAATGGGCGGAATCACCGGAAGAGACCGCGCGTCGGGAACTCGCGGAAGAGACGGGATTAGAAGTGGAACGATTAACGTTACTTGATGTCTACTCTGGTCCGCAATACGTGACGACCTTAGCGAACGGAGACGTGTTTCAAAGCGTCACTCTCGCCTATATCGGTGAACATCCGATCGGAACGTTAAAGCAAAGTGATGAAAGCATCAAGCTCCAGTTCGTACCGCTTGATGACTTACCTGATCATTTGGTCGGCTCTCACGCTCGAATGATTGAAGACTACAAAAACCGCCGCTAAATGAATAGCAGCGGTTTTTGTTTATAGCGACTGACGCATGATGTATTGTTTCAAATCCCGCTGAGTCCACCCTTCAGAACGTAATGCCTCCCAAACCTGCACATCTGTTGATTGATAATGGTAGGTCGTTCCCGGTAAACGACGGACGACTTCTGTCGCATGTCGTGCTTTTTGTTCTGCTGGACCTACGACTGACAAGAGAGATGATCCGGCTACTGCCACTACACTTGCTTCTAATTGGTAATAATCCGTTTGTAATTGCTGCATGACATGAGGATCTTGCTGCCAGATGTATTCCCCTTGTCCATGGTATTGTTTTAAAAACTCCACTTCTTCGATCGTCGGCAGAGCGGCTTCTTGACGTTCATCCGTTAAATGAAAATATCCGATTTCTCCAACAATCTTATAGTGAAGCGATTCATACAAGCGAATTGCCGGATCGTTCCCTTGAATGACTTCAAGCATCAGACCATCCATTCCGATTTCTTTAGCATGGCTCAGTTGTGCTTGATACAAGGCTTTCGCGATCCCAAGACGACGATATTGTGGTGAAATCCCCAGTCCCCCACACCGCATGATGCGTTGACCCTCGATCTCCTTCCAACCGTTCAGCCAGAGACCGACCGGTATTTCTCCATGATAGGCAACGAATGAATGCTCCAATTGGTTCCCGTCTCGTTCGATGATGCGCTCTTGGAATTCTGCTTCCGATAAGTGCAGTGGAATCAAATAATCTTGGAATCCATCCTGCATCGCTTTGTACGCCGTTTTTACGCCAGGTGCGCGTTGAATATGAATCATCGAAAAACCTCCTTTTCCACTGAGCTGTTTCGCTTTCGTTCGCCTCATTTCCTGCATACAAAAACACCCTTGTCGCCAAGGGTGTTAGTCGATTCATTGATGGAGTTTCGAACGCTTGCGTCCATATCCGAAGTACAACAGTAATCCAATGGCTGTCCAGACAAAGAAGGCAATCCACGTGAATGGTTGTAAGTTGAACATGAGCATGATACAAGCAAGGACTGACAAAATCGGTAAGACTGGGACGAACGGAACCTTAAAGGCGCGCTTCAAATCGGGACGCGTCCGGCGTAGGACGATGACCGCGATCGAGATGAGCGAGAAGGCTGCCAGTGTTCCGATATTGATCAATTCAGCAAGTGTACCAAGCGGCACGAATCCAGCGATTAAACCAGCAGTCGTTCCGAGAATCCAAGTCGCTTTAACTGGTGTGTGTGACTTTTCATTGACGTCTGAGAAGACTTTCGGTAATAATCCGTCACGGCTCATCGCGAACAAGAGACGGACGAGACCAAATGTCATGACGAGGATGACCGTCGTCATACCAACGATGGCTCCTAAGTCAACGAATCCAGCGACCCAGTCTTGGCCAGCCACTTTTAAGGCAAGGGATACTGGGCTATCAACACCTTCAAACTGTTTGAATGGAACGATTCCGACCATGATAGCAGAGACCACGACGTACAAAACGGTAACGATCGCAAGCGATCCTAGAATCCCAATCGGTAAGTTACGTCCCGGGTTTTTGACTTCTTCTGCTGCCGATGTGACGGCATCAAATCCAAGATAAGCGAAGAAGGCAATCGCTGATGCTTGCAGGACACCGCTCATACCGAACGGCGCAAACGGCTTGTAGTTGCCTGGTTCGATATACCAGATCCCGACGACGATGAACAAGACGACGACGGCAACTTTGACGAGTACCATGATGTTGTTGACGCGTTTTGTCTCTTTAATCCCAAGCGAAAGCAAGAGCGTGATGACCATCAGAATCAAGAACGCTGGTAAGTTAAAGAACGTTTCGCTTCCTGGTACAGCACCTGGAGCAGCTGTTAAAGCTGTCGGTAAATGGAGACCAAAGCCTGCTAACAGTGACTGGAAGTACCCTGACCAGCCGGTGGCAACGGCACTCGAAGCGAGTCCGTATTCTAAAATGAGACACCAGCCGATGATCCAAGCCACGACTTCCCCGATCGTTGCATATGTATACGTATATACACTACCTGAGACGGGAATCATCGACGAAAATTCAGCATAACAAAGGGCTGCGAGCGCACAGACGACAGCGGAAATAATGAATGAGATCGGTAAAGCAGGTCCTGCATAAAGAGCGCCCGTTCCTGTCAGAACGAAAATTCCGGTCCCGATGATGGCACCGATTCCGAGTAAAATGAGGTCAAACCCTGATAAGTGACGTGCCAGTTTGGAATGTTGTTTCATGTCCATCATTACACTGACATCTTTCTTGCGAAGCAAACTCATGTTTCATCCTCCGAACTTTTCTCTTTTTTCTGAATATTCAAATCATTGAGGTAATTGACTTTCTAATCATAACAAACGATGTCAGGTTCGATAAGTCTTTTTTTCTGTATTTTTTCACAAAGTGGTCAAACCACTTTTGTGAAAATGCGACAACGCTTTGATGCGTCAACGCAAAAACACCCTTTCCTCAAAATGAGAGGAAAGGATGTACTCGTATTACGGACGATCGTTTGGATGATCGAGGTTAGGACCTTTATGATCATCTGGATCGATTGGATAATCATCTTGCTGTGCTAAATCGTTTTCTGGCAATGCACCTTTTGGTGTACCATGTGTCGTCTCATCTGTTGAAGAAGAGCGCGCTGAACGTGGTGCACGATCTGGTGTGACATCATCTGCTGCTTGTGAAGCTGCACCTTTTGCTGCATCTTTTAAGCTCGGTGATGAAGAAGTCGATGCTGACTTACTTGGAAGGTTCGATGTGTCGACTTCCGTGTTCTCTGCTTTCTTTTGCAGACGATCGAGGTAACGCGATGCATTGTCACGTCCACCAAGACCAAAGGCAAGACCGAAAGCAAGCGCAAGTGCTCCAAGGATCAAGATGAAGGCTGAGTTGACAATCGTATCAGCAACACCCAATTGATCAAGTGCCATGAAGACAGCAAGTGCAAGAATCGCATACTTCGCAACGCTTGAGAGGACTTTTAGTTCAGAGTTGCCGAACAAGCTGTCCATCGTACGTTTGACGAGGTTGCTGACGATGATCCCGATTGCGAGAATGATGATCGCTGTCAAGACGCTCGGTAAGAACGCAAGGACGGCACGACCGAGGTCGACCATGAAGTTAAGACCAATCAAGTTGAATGCTTCGACGACGAAGAGAACGACGATGACGATCTCAACGAGTGCACCTACGATTGAAGCTGGTGATGTAGAAGCTTGGTTCGCATCCCATGAACCGATCTTCAAGTGACGTGTCAGGTTGTTGAATCCAAGACGTGATAAGAGATCCGTAACGAATTTCTTGATGAAACGTCCGACATAAAGACCGACAAGAATTAGAACGACACCAACGATGATGTTCGGAATCATACCAAGGACATCGTTCAACATGTTGATCGCTGGTCCTGTGATTCCTTTAATGTTCAATTGATCAAGTGCTGAAATCGTGATTGGAATCAGAATCAAGATGAAGACGACTGTTCCGAGAATCGACGAAAGTGATTTCGCATCTTTTTGATCCGTTGATCCAAGGTTGAAGCGAGCTGCAAATTTATCCGTTCCAACAGCATGAAGGAAATTCGTCACGATATCGCGGACGATTTTCGCTACGAGGAAGCCGACGAAGAAGATGGCTGCCGCAGCAATCAAGCGTGGAATGAATCCAAGGAATGACGATAACAATTGGCTGAACGGTTGTGAGACACTCTCAATGTTCAACGCACCGAGTACACCCGGTAGGAACAGAAGCAAGACGAGGTAGAAGACGATCTCCCCTGCGATTTTTGGATAAGCTGAAAGATCTGTCTGACCTTGAAGCATCTTGTTCGAACGTACTTTGTCGTTCGCCATCAGCTTCGTACCTGCTTTGACGATGATCATGCGGAGAACGACCGCAATGACGTACGCCAAGAGGAGGATGAGGGCTGCTTTCAAGATATTCGGGATTGCCGCGAGTAATGTACTCATCGTATCCGCAAGTGGTCCAGCAATGATGTTCAGATCAAGGATGTTGAAGACCAAGATAAGAACGAAGACCATGAGCACCCAAAAGACGACGGTTCCGATGATTTTTTCAGGTGTCCACTTTTTCTTCTTTGGTGGCGTACCCTCTTTTTGAGGTGACAACTTGTTGACGACCCCAGACTTCTCTAACGCTTTTTGAACTCCGTTCGCGATCAGCTTGGCAATGAGCCATCCAATTAAAAAGACGATGATCGCTCCAAGCAAGTTGCCGAGTGATCCGAGAATGCCGTTCAAGTTCAACGACGTTCCGTTCCAAATGTTATTCATCCTGCCACACTCCTTCACCTAAATAAAATTATATATTTCTGACACTTCTTTAATTTCCCCAGCTAAAGGATTTATTAAACCCGTGTCCGTACCAGAATGTGGCGTTTTTTGTTTTCAATACAAAAAATGGGATGTTTGCTATATGTGAGGATACACTGCTACAACAATCATTTCGGAAAAAAGCAGTATCGTCTAAATGACGACACTGCCTTATATCAAACGACTTCTTTTTCAGAGAACTGACTGTTGTATAGATCTGCATAAAACCCGTCTGCCTCGAGTAATTCTTCATGTGTGCCCTGTTCGATGACACTTCCTTGATTCATGACGAGAATCAGATCGGCATCCTTGATCGTCGACAGACGATGGGCAATGACGAAGCTCGTCCGCCCTTCCATCAAGCGACGCATCGCTTGCTGGATGAAGACTTCCGTCCGTGTATCTACACTAGAGGTCGCTTCATCGAGAATCATGATCGGCGGATCGGCAAGAACGGCCCGCGCGATTGTCAACAACTGTTTCTGACCTTGCGAGATGTTCGAGGCTTCCTCGTTCAAGACCGTATCATACCCGTCCGGCAACGTCCGGATGAAGTGATCAGCGTGCGCTGTTTTGGCTGCGGCGATGATTTCCTCCTCGGTCGCTCCACTCTTACCGTAAGCAAGATTATCTCGGATCGTACCGTTGAAAAGCCACGTATCTTGTAAGACCATCCCGAACGTCGTCCGTAAGTCTTCGCGTGACATCTCGCGGGTATCGATGCCGTCAATCCGGATCGTCCCCCCGTTCAACTCATAAAAGCGCATCAATAGATTGATCATCGTCGTCTTACCAGCACCGGTTGGTCCAACGATCGCGACCGTTTGTCCCGGTGCGACATCGATGTTCATATCCTTGATCAAGAGATCGGTTCCGTAACCAAAATCAACGTGTTCGAACGCGACCGCTCCTTCAGCCTGCGCGAGACGATGTGTCGTCACTTCCTTGATTTCTTCTTCTTCGTCTAGTAATTCAAAGACACGTTCTGCTGCTGCGACCGTCGATTGAACGATGTTCGCGATGTTCGCCGTCTGTGTGATCGGTTGCGTGAACTGGCGTGTATAGGTGATGAACGCTTGGATATCCCCGATCGAGATCGCCCGTTGCGTAACGAGAATCCCGCCGACGATACTGATCAGGACGTAACTGATATTTCCGATGAACATCATCATCGGCATGATGATCCCGGAGATGAACTGTGCTTTACGTCCTGCTTCATACAACTCTTCGTTGACGGCATCGAACTGCTCGACCGCTTTACGTTCATGTCCGAATGCCTTGACGACTGAGTGTCCGGTATACATCTCTTCGACATGTCCGTTCAATTGACCAAGTATCCGTTGTTGGTCAGCAAAGTACTTTTGAGAACGTTTCAAAATCGGTCGGATCGCAAAGATCGAAACCGGCAACGAAACGAGCGAAATCAGTGTTAACAGCGGACTGATCGTCAACATCATGATCAGAATCCCGACGATTGTCACGATTGAGGTGATGAACGATGTCACACTTTGTTGTAACGTACTCCCAATCGTATCGATATCGTTCGTCACACGGCTGAGTGTCTCCCCGTTCGGACGACCATCGTAATATTTCAATGGCAGGCGTTCGAGTTTATGATTGACGTCTTCGCGTAAATCGTAGACTGTTTTTTGAGCGATACCTGACATCAAATACTGTTGCAAGTAATTGAACAGACTACTGATGATATACAGTCCAGCAAGCCAGAGCAGGATCTGTCCGATTTTCGTGAAATCGATCGCTGCTCCCGGCACACCTTGGAACTTCGCATACGCCCCTTCAAACAATTCCGTGATTGCCGTCCCCATGATTTTCGGACCGGCAATCATGAAGACCGTACTGAGGATGGCTGCAAGGAAAACACCAACGAGCGCCATCCGACGCGGACGCAGATACCGAAGCAGACGACGGAACGTTGCTTTGAAATCCTTTGGTTTTTCTCCGAGCATCATCATATTTCCGCCACCGGGACCACCAGGCGGAGGACCGCCGGCAGGTCGTTTTTTCTCACTCATGCGATTTCCTCCTCTGATAGTTGTGACTTAACGATTTCCTGATAAACGGCATTGTCAGCAAACAATTCATCATGCGTTCCGATTCCAGCGACTTTCCCTTCATCCAGGACGATGATTTGATCGGCATCGATGACGGTGCTGACACGCTGAGCGACGATCAAGACGGTTGCCTCGCGTGTTTCTTCCCGTAAGGCTTTCCGAAGTGCCGCATCAGTTTTAAAGTCGAGCGCTGAAAAACTGTCATCAAAGACATATAAATCTGGTCGACGAACGAGTGCTCGCGCAATCGACAACCGTTGTTTTTGCCCACCGGAGACGTTCGATCCACCTTGTTCGATCCGTGCTTCGTAACCGTCCGGCATCCGTTCGATGAAATCGGTCGCTTGTGCGATTTGCGCCGCATGCGCGACTTCTTCGTCTGTCGCGTCCTCTTTCCCGAAACGAATGTTTTCAGCGATCGTACCCGTGAACAATAACGCCTTTTGGGGAATGAAGCCGATTTTCGACCGCAGTTCCTCTTGCGGGACATCCTGGCTATCGACACCGTTGACGCGGATACTCCCTTCCGTCACGTCATAAAAACGAGGAATCAAATTGACGAGTGTTGATTTACCGGAACCCGTTCCGCCGATCACTGCCGTCACTTCACCTGGTCGTGCCGCAAAACTGATATCGGATAAGACAGGTGTCTCAGCACCTGGGTAACGGAACGTGACACGATCAAAGACGAGCGTTCCTTTTTCACGGTCAGCGGTTTGTGTCCCCTCATCTGTCATCGTTGGTGTCATCTCGAGAACTTCATTGATCCGTTTCGCCGAGACAGCTGCCCGCGGAATCATGACGAACATGACCGACGCCATGACGAGCGCAAACATGATTTGCATGACGTACTGGATGAATGCCATCAAATCCCCGATTTGCATGCCGCCATTATCGATCCGAATGCCCCCGAACCAAATGACACCGACGACCGTCAAGTTCATGACGAGCATCATCACTGGCATCAAGAACGCCATGATTTTATTGACCTTGATCGAGACTTCTGTCAAATCCGCATTCGCTTTTGTCAATCGTACTTGTTCATCACGTTCCCGGTTAAAGGCACGGATGACACGGATCCCGGTCAAGTTCTCCCGCAGGACGAGGTTCAGACGATCGAGTCGTTTTTGAACCTTCCCAAACAACGGAACCCCTTTCCACAGAATCAACAGGATCGAAATAACAAGGACCGGCATCGCCGCGACGATGACGAGCGATAGTTTGGCATCTTTTGAGACGGCCATGATCAATCCACCGATGAACATGATCGGCGCACTGACGACCATCCGCAACATCATGATGACGACTTGTTGGACTTGTGTGATGTCGTTCGTCGTCCGCGTAATCAGTGACGCCGTTCCGACCTGGTCGAACTCTTGCAGGGAGAAACGTTCGACATGGTTAAAGACTTGGCGACGGATATCCCGTCCGAGCCCCATCGACGCCTTCGATGAATAATAACTGGCGGCAACTGCAGCTAACGCTCCGATACCGGTAATCCCTAGCATGACGGCACCAATTTTCCAGATATACGCGGTATCGCCGGTAACGACGCCTTTATCGATGATATCCGCCATCAGTGTCGGTAAATACAAATCGGACATCGATTGTGCAAATACAAGGATAAGCACAGCAAAGACCGCCCATTTATAGACCGTCAACCGTTTGAGTAACTTAATCATCCGAACATCCTCCTTTCAGATCTGGACGTAAAATCTGACCGATTCCCTCAGCAATCACTGCGTGTGTTTCAAGCATCTGTTCGAATACGTCCGGGTCAATCGTCGCAAGCACTTGCTCCAGTTGACGTTGCATCCCCTTCTCTTGTTCCTTGATGTCAGTGACGAATTGCTGACCTTGATCACTAAGCTTTAAGACGACTTCCCGTCGATTGTCGGGATTCGTCTCCCGAATGACCCAGCCCGATTGGACGAGACCTTCAATCGACTGACTGAGCGTACTTTTCGGTAAGTGCGTATGTGCGGCGAGCTCTTTTTGCGAGATCGGTCCACGCGGTGCAATCGTCATCAAGCTATGAAATTGCGGTAAACTGAGTCCGTTTTCCTGTGCCGTCTGATGCGCTGCTCGGACCAGATGGCGCTGGACATTCCAAAACGACTGCATCATCGCTGTCGAACGGGTCGTTTCCGTTTGATCCATCTTGTTTCGCCTCCTTGTTCCATTTCAAATCGTTCCAAAAGGAACAATTACTTATATGAATTAAATTACGCCGATTATTTTTGATTGTCAACGAAAAGGCAATGTGAAAAATCACATAGTTTTTGCTATGCTCAAGGAACACAAGGAGTGAGCATAGATGAGACATGAAATGGGATTATTTGATGAACCGTTTCGTTCGATTGAACAAGGACGAAAGACCGTCGAGATTCGACTAAATGATTTAAAACGACAACAGGTAAAAGTCGGTGATCAGATTCGGTTCACGCATACTGAAACGAGCGAGACACTACTGGTCCGTGTAACAAAACGACAAGTCTTTCCTGATTTCCGAGCGCTTTATGAAAACATCCCAAATGAAGCTATCGACTGTGTTGGTTGGTCGCTCGACGAACTCGTGACGTCAACCTATGCAATCTATTCACCGGAAGCCGAGCAACAGTACGGGGCACTGGCTCTGACGATCGCATTAGAACCATAAAAAAAGAGGATGACTCAAAAAAAGAATGACGCGTCTTTTCACGCCCTTTCCTCAGGCGAGACACAAGCCAGTTTTCCTGCTTCAATCAAGCAGGAAAGCGGGTCTTGTTCGTCTCTGACAGCGCATCAATGCGCTTGTTCCTGTAGGAGTTGCGTGAAACGCGTCATTCTTTTTGTTACGAGATAAGAGTGGCAGATTTTCATTCTGCCACCCTTATTTTTGTAGAAACTGACTTTTGAGTCAGCCCTTTTTTCGATTCATTCCGGTTCGACGTGAACATGGATATCGTAGACACCATATTCTTCTGTCAGCGTATCCTCGACACGTGTCGCGATATCGTGTGCCTGATGGATATTCAATGTGGAGTTGACGAGGATGACGACATCGACGACTTCATTGTTGCCGTAGTTACGTCCTTTGATTGACTTGATGCCTTTGACACCTTCGAGATCGAAGATGACATCTTCGTACATCTTCAGCTTCTTCTCATCGAAGCCATCCGTCAGTTCGTGTGACGCTTCCGTAAAGATGTCCCACGCCGTCTTACAGATCAAGAAGCCGACGATGATCGCGGTCACGACATCGAGCCATGGCATGCCGAACTGTGATCCGACGATCCCGATCGTCGTTCCGACACTGACCCACGCATCGGATAGATTATCTTTCGCTGCTGCCATGACGGCTTTGCTTTCAATCTCCTCGGATAACTTCTTATTGTAGCGGTAGACGAAGTACATCACGAGGGCTGAACCGATTCCGACGTATGCTGCGAGAACATCAGGCGATTCCTGTTTGCCTTCGAACAACGTCGAAATCGTATCGATCAAGACTTGAAGACCGACTGCCATCATGATGAAGGAAGCTACGAGCGAGGCAATCGTCTCACTTTTCCAGTGTCCGTACTTGTGATCGTCATCTGCCGGACGTTGCGAGATCCGTAAACCGATCAAGACAGCGATCGACGCGATGATGTCAGTCACGTTGTTCAAACCGTCCGCCCGGAGTGCGGCAGAATCTGCTGTATACCCAATGATTAATTTTAAAGATGATAACAAGATATAGGCTGCGATACTGATCATCGCACCGCGTTCGCCGCGTTTTAGATTATCGTATTTTTGTTGTTCCATTCTCGTCGCCCCCACTTTCTCTGCGATTAGCAAACCTCATCGTACCAGTCGGAAATCGAGTGGGTCTAGAGAAATCATTTTGTTTCGAACTAGGTAATTAACAAAGGCGCAATAATGTTTTCCTACACCAAAACAGGTTCGATAGAGCCATGTGGCGTTTTTGAAGAAAATCAGCAACATCACCTTAAAGAGCAACCAACTTTTTTGACTTGTCAGACTCTTCGACGAACATAATTCGTGCAAGTTCTGAAGGGAATCGGTAGACTAAAGGTACAACACCAAGAGGAGGAGTTCTCACAATGGCAGAATTCATTAAGAGTGAAGAAACATTCAAGGAATTGATTTCAAGTGATGCACCGGTCATCATCAAGTTCGAAGCAGACTGGTGCCCGGACTGCAAACGCATGGATTACTTCATGCCGGACGTCGAGTCACAATTCGACCACTTACCAATCCACACGATCGACAAGGATGAGTTCCCTGAAATCGCATCGAACCACGATGTCATGGGGATCCCAAGCTTGCTCGTCTTCAAAAACAATGAAAAATTAGCGCACTTGCACAGTGCAAATGCCAAAACACCAGAAGAAGTTACAGCATTCTTAAAGCAAAACTTCAACTAAGCAAAAATAACCTGACGCCGCAGCGTCAGGTTATTTTTTTAACGTTCACACGCGATGCCGTCTTTATCCCGGTCGCTCTTCGTGTTTAAGTTATACGTCGCAAGACTCACGTATGCTTTGTACTTTGTTGCTTTGTAGATCGGTTTTCCGTTCTTGTCATACCCGGTCCGATTCTTTAGACCCGCTTTTTTCGCGACGCCGCCTTTGTACGTCTTCTGCATTTCCGTACAGTTCTTAAAGGCTTTTGCTTTCGTCGCCGCTTCACTGGCTGCTGGAATATGGATCAAGGCGAGACTGACGACACCTGCGAGTACGAGCCGACTCCATTTTTTCATAAGGCTTCCTCCTTTTTTCAAAAAACAACGATTCGTCTTTTGATTATAAGAGGTCATTTTTAGAAATTGTTTCCTTTTTTCATTTTTACATCAATGTTTTTTAAAATCTGACAATCAACGAATATAGGTCGAACTGACGAGATCGTCTTTTAAGATCGACGTCGGGATCTTAAACTCGACGATGCCCATATATCCTGGAGCGATGCTGTATTCATCAAACGACAGGACTAATTTGTGGTCTGCCGTAATATAAAAGTTTTGCTTCGCTGAAATGTGCTTGAACTGTTCGTTCTCTGGCACATCTGATATTCCTTCGACGAAGTAGACCTTTCCTTCATCGGCTTTCATTTGACGACGCATCTCTTCTTTTAGATAATCACTGATCGTCGTGATGTATCCGTCATCCTTGAACAAGGATGGTAACGTCAGGACCAGCTGTTGTTTTTTGTCGATTGTATCGTACTGGGCGCTTTCCGATGCACTTGCCCGTGTTTCGGTGACAGTCCGCCCGATCGACAACAAGTCGTCCGTATCCGTCTTAACGTCATAGCGGCTATCGACGGCAAATACCCCTTCCTGTCCGTTCGTCTCCTGTTTGAACTTTTCGTAGAGTGCTTGTCCTTCCGCAATATACTTTTCGTTTAGTTGTTGCTCGAGTGCTTTGTCCGGTAACGTCACTTGAGGGGCTTTGATATCAGCCGACTGTTGTGTCTTCGTCTCTTTCCAGTCGATCGTCACGATCTCAGTCAGTTGACCAAAGACCGGCACCTTCGCCATCGCGTCCGCAAACGACGCATTACTATTTAATCCGCCAACGAATAACGTGATGGCGGCAGCTGTAATCAACACGGATCGCTTCGTCCGCGAAGGACGCGTCCGGTGCTCGACTCGGGCAATCATTTCATCGAGTTCTTTTGGAACCGGTGGTTGTTGGTATGCCTGTTTCAGATCATCAAGTTTGTTCGACATCTAAATCATCTCCATTCAATTTCATTTTCAGTAAGGTCAACCCTTTATACAGCCGGGACTTGGTCGTACTTAAATTCAGCTCTAAAATCGTCGCGACGTCTTTTAAGATCAAGTCCTCGAAATAGTGTAAGATGACGACTTCCCGGTACATGACCGGTAGCTCCTCGAGCGCCTGTCGTAAATCGGAATCCGGGTATGTATCTTCTTTTGTCGCGACGAGTTCGATCAGTCGATCCGTGTCGTAACTGATACTATGCTGACGCTTCCGGATTGCATCAATCGCTGTTCGTGTCAAAATCTGATAGAACCAGGCTTTCATCCGTTCCTCATCCTCGAGTCGATCGAGCGACTGTAACGCTTTTTGGATGCTGTCCTGAATGACATCCAGGCTATCCTGTTCATTTTTCATATAACTGTAGGCTAACCAGTAGAGATTCGGTTTGTATTGCTTTAAAAAACGGACGAATGCTTTTTCCCGTTTTCTCATTTGACGAGAGGTCATAGGCCGCGGCTCCTTTTTTCGATATCGTTCTGTGTATACATCATTAAGACGGGCGAGTCGAGAAAAAAGTTGACGACACAACAAAAAAAGGTGACGCAAGGTCACCTTTTCATGGAGCAGACTTCATTAAGATAAGGATAATCAATAGACACGGAACGATGAACAGTAATGGAATGCCGACAATCGTGACGCATCCCACATCGATCTTTCGTTGTTTTCGGCGTTCACGTTTCCCCGTCCGTTCTTCGCGCTCATTCACGGGACTCAACATACCATTCACCTTTTCTACTTAATAATGCAAATGCCGTGATGTATCATTCCAAACCTTTACGTGGAGCGTAATCAAGGCGATACCGTACAAGACACTCATGTATAACGAAAACTCACCAAACAGTACATCGGTCCAGGCATTTAATCCAAACAATGGGACAACGAAGAGAAAATAGAACACGAACTGAACACTCGCCAATGCATCAAACCAAATCGTTTCAGAAAATGCGCCTTCGAGTAACGAAACACCATAAATGAATAACGCCGCAACGAGACCAATCCGGATATACCAGACTATAAGTCGAAGCGCTTTATCTTCCTTGACATAAAATAGCGACGCAACTAGAGCAACAAGCCAGACGACGGAGGCGATGCTTTGCCAGCCGTTAATCGTGCCGTCCGGATGGAGCATGGCGGACCATCCGTTGATGCCGATCATGCCAAGTAAACCTACGATGAAGATGAGCCGATACGGTATGTACCTCTGACGCATGACGTTTCCTCCTCTGAAAACGAATAGATGTCACTTCTACGTTGTATATTCCATATGATGGGTTTTATTCCTTTTCCATCATGAAAAATAGTTCAGCTTTTTTGTTTAAGCTGATGACACAACAACAAGAGCTAACTCATCAATCAGTCTATACAAAAGATAAGGGTGGCAGAACGAGCATCTGCCACCCTTATCTCGTAAAAAAGAATGACGCGTTGCACGCCACTCCTACAGGAAGAAGCGCATTTTTGCGCTGTCAGAGACAAACAAGACCCGCTTTCCTGCTTGGATGAAGCAGGAAAACTGGCTTGTGTCTCGCCTGAGGAAAGGGCGTGCAAAGATGAGTCATTCTTTTTTGAGTCAAACCCTTGTTTCGGTCATTCCTTCACTTTAAGATTCACATCATCAATCGTCACATCATGGGCGGCGAACGGCGAACCTTCCGCGCGTCCCATCAAGAACTTCAACGCCCCTGTATCAGCTTGTCCCATCGTAAAGGTATAGCTGTACGTTTTCGGTGTCGTCGTGATTGGCTCGACTTGGCTGAAGTAACGCGTGTACGAAGAATTTTCGATCGTTACTTCGATCGGACGCGGTACAGTCGACGATGCTGTGAAGCTCAACTCATATGTTTTACCTTTTGCGAGTGACAAGTTTCCTTGCTCGAGCAAGACACTCCATGGTTCTTGTCCTTCCGCTCCGATTTGGATGCGTGCTGCTTCATTGACAGCTTCGATAGCGGCTTGCGCATCATAGTGGACGTATGACGACCACGACGTTAATCCGTTTACGAACGAACCGTTCTTCAGTGGTGACGGATCAACCGGAACCGGTGTGACATCGATCAACTCCACATCATCGAGCGAGATTTTCCCAGCTTGTCCACTGAAGTCAAACACAAGCTGATTGTCGTCTGCCGTTTGTGTAGCTGTGAACGGAATGTCGACAGTCGTTGCTTGTTTCGTCAACGGTACAGTCGTCTGTTTCCATTGATCCTGTGCCCCAGTGATTTTCACCTGAAGTGACTTCGCTTTTTTCGCACCTGCCGTGAACCGCAGTTGATACGCATGCCCGGCTTCCAGTTGAAGTCCCTTTTGTGTTAAGCGCGCCGTCGTTTTTTGTCCATGTCCTTCATAACGGAAATGACGTGACTCGGGATCAACAGATCCCGTCGTCCGTTTGCTACCGTCGAAATGCCAATACGTCAAACGATCCATCGCCCCTTGATCGAACGTCCCGTTATAGACGAGGTTCCCGTCCGGGAGTGCCGGTTTTGTTGCATCTTCATCGATGACACCGCGTGGAATCTGCTCGACACGGACGTTCCCGATCTGAACGTTGGCTTTCTCAAGTCCGAGGTTGAACTCAAGACGTGCCGCGAGATCCGTCTCTGCTGCCATATCAAACGTGAACGTATGCCGTTTGACGCTTGGTGTCAGAGCAATCGACTGTTCATTGGAATATTTCGTGTAACCACGCTCTGCTCCACCGCCAACTTTGACCATCATCTTTCGGTCTGCTGTGCTGCTCGCGTCAAAGCTAACTTGGTAACGTCCACCTTGCGCAAGGGATACGTTTTGAATCAGTTGGTGAGAATACGTCTGTGAACCAGGCTGATCAATCGTGACGTCCGCCATCCGTTGCCCCTCTTTTTCAATGATCGCAAGACTTCCTTTGCCACCGAAGTCCGGGAGCGTGACGTAGTTCCAGTACAGTGGATCAAACGACTGATTCCCGGTGATCATCGTGACCGGTTTTTCAAATGCTGCATCATAGACGAGGTTCCCCTCAATCGGTTGCTTGGCTCCGTCCGGTAACGTCACGTTTTCGTAGGTCGGTTCGACCGGTTCACGGTACGCTCGGTTTTTTAAATCATAGACCCGGACGTAGTCGACTTCCATCTCGGCTGGGAACTTCGTCGTCGCATCGACCTCTCCATCGAACCAACCGCCGACCGCGAGGTTCATGACGAGATAGAAGTTTTGGTCGAATGGTGCCGGATAACTATAGTTCGTTGCTGCGTTCAAGCCTTTGCTGTACCAATCGTTTTGTGTTTGATAGAGGTTGCCGTCAACGTACCAACGGAGCTCACCCGGCTCCCATTCGACTGCGTACGTATGCCATTGGTCGATGCGTTGTCCGTCTGGGAAGTGGTAGTCTTTCCCCGTATACTTATTGTTCGGCCAGTTTTCTCCGTAGTGAATCGTTCCAGCGACCTTGTCCGGTTGACTGCCCCAAGCTTCCATGACGTCAATCTCACCGGACGCTGCCCACGCCCCGTACTTATCTTGCTCCGGTAACATCCAGAACGCAGGCCAGAGCCCTTTTCCGGTCGGGAGCTTCGCTTTGATCTCATAACGCCCGTACGTCTTACTGAATAATCCTTTCGTCTTCAGCTTCGCTGACGTGTAATCGTATGTACCGAGATCATCCGTCGTCTTTTCCTGCTTCGCCTTGATGACGAGTTTCCCGTTGCGAATAAACGAGTTGTCCTGCTTCGTCGTGTAGTATTGTTTTTCATTGTTGCCCCAACCCGGTGAGACCGGTTGTCCGTTCGCATCCTTGATCCAGTTCCCCGTATCATACGTCCATTTCGTCCGGTCGAGTTGTTTTGCCTGAAACTCATCCGACCAGACGAGCTTCCACTTCGTCTCTTTTTTGTCTGCCTTTGCGTCGACCGCTTGACCGCTCAGCAATAAACCGGTCCCGACCGCCAGTGCTACCCATGTCTTCATGTCTGTTTCCTCCTCTTAGTCAAAAAGAGGCAAGGACGAATGTTCGACCTTGCCTCCTTTGTCACGCTTCTTGCGGAATCGTTGCCTTATGTTGCTCGATGA
The DNA here is from genome assembly GCF_002316465.1 of Exiguobacterium sp. UBA1053. NCBI lineage: Bacteria > Bacillati > Bacillota > Bacilli > Caryophanales > Exiguobacterium > Exiguobacterium sp. UBA1053. The sequence goes on from NZ_DCDO01000006.1 coordinate 119,304, forward strand.
CGCCCGCATACCAGTGGGCACTGTCTTTCCAAATCCGTTCTTGTGTCTCGAAATCGACATAGAGAATCCCGAAGCGCTTATCGTAGCCGAAGCTCCACTCGAAGTTGTCGAGCAGTGACCAAAGATAATAGCCTTGGATGTTCATCCCTTCTTCGTTTAAATCAGACACGGCTTGGAGGTGTTGTGCGACGTAATCAATCCGGTTCTGATCAGCGACGCGACCATCGACTAATTCATCGTCGAATGCCGCACCGTTTTCCGTGATGTAGATTGGTAAATCCGTATACTCGGCACGCAAACGACGAATCAAGTCCTTGAATTCGCTCGGGGCGATATCCCAGCCCATACCTGTCTTGTCATAATCCGAGTACGCATCCTTCTGCAGGAAGTCGTTCGCAGCACTGAACTCGACGAGGTTGCGGCTGTAGAAGTTGATCCCGAAGAAATCACATGGAACGGAGATTGTCTCCATGTCGCCTTCCTCGATGAACGCGTACGAATGGACGTATTTCGAGAACAGGTTCATCATGTCAACCGGATACTGACCTTTGAAGACTGGATCGAGGAACCACCGATTCGCATATCCGTCTGCATTGTTCATGGCTAGCTGATCGTTGACGGAATCCGTCTTCGCATACTTCGGTGCCAAGTTCAACGTGATACCGATCGGTGTGACCGATTTGAACTCACCCTTCAACATTCCGACTGCTTTTCCGTGTGATAACAACAAGTGGTGCACGGCACGAACGGCTTCGTTCATATCCGTATGACCCGGTGCATGTTGTCCGAGATGGTAGCTAAGGAACCCGGCACACCATGGTTCATTATGTGTGATCCACGAGTCGACGATCCCGTCGAGCTCCGCAAAACAAGCACGAGCGAAGTCAAGGAACCAGTCGACCGATGCTCGGTTGACCCAGCCGCCTTCTTCATGTGCCCAAAGTGGTAAGTCCCAGTGGTACAGCGTCACGGCTGGCTTGATGCCTTCAGCCCGCAGACGTGTCGCGAGTTTCTTATAGAACGCCATGCCTTCCGGATTGTAGACCCCTTTTTGCGGGAAGATGCGTGGCCAGGCAATCGAGAAGCGGTACGTGTCGACGCCGAGACGTTTAATGTGCTGAATGTCTTCTTCATAACGGTGATAATGGTCACAAGCGACATCACCGTTATGTTTTTCGAAAACTTTTCCGTCCTCTTCACAGAAGGCATCCCAGATCGAAGGCGTACGTCCGCCTTCGTTGTGGGCGCCTTCGATTTGATACGACGACGTCGCCGTTCCGAATACGAAGTTCGGTGCAAATTTCATATGTGTAATCTCCTTTAAGCTACTTATTCTTTAACGGCACCTGCCGAGATACTGCTGACGATATATTTCGAGAGGAACAAGAAGGCGATCATGATCGGTACGACGGAAATCGCGATCCCGAGATAGAGCGAGCCTAAGTTCTCTGCGACTTGTGATCCTTTCAAGAAGCCCATCAAGACCGGGAGCGTATACTTCTCTGGAGAGAAGAGTAAGACGAGCGGCATGATGTAGTTGTTCCATGAACCGATGAACGTAAAGATCGACATCGTCGCGATCGCCGGCAACATCATCGGCAAAGCGATCGTATGGAAAATCCGGAACTCACTCGCCCCGTCCATCCGTGCTGCCTCAATCAAACTTGGATGCAGGACGGTCTGGACGTACTGCCGGACGAAGAAGACCGTGAATGGACTTGCGATCGCTGGAACGATCAATGGGATATAGCTATCGAGAATTCCTAAGTTCTTACTTAATTCGTAGAACCCGATCAAACCGAGTTGACCCGGAACCATCATCATGACGAGCATGAAGACGAACATCGCGTTCTTCCCTTTGAACTGATAGAAGGCAAATCCGAATGCTGTCAACGCCGAGAAATACCCTGATAAGACGGTGACGAGGACAGCGATGATCAAGCTGTTCTTGAAACCGGACCAGATGTTGACGTAAGCGCTGAGTGCCGCGTAGTTCTCGACGAGCGAATTCCCTGGAATCAACGAGAATCCGGACAAGACTTCTTCGTTCGAGCGCGTCGCGTTGATGATCATCATCAAAAACGGGATGATACAGGCGATCGTTAAGACGACGAGACCAATATAGATGACACTTTTGCCGAACCAGGCTTTCTTTTGTTTCGGCGGTGGCGTCAACTTGAGCGGGCGTTCGGAACGCTCCGGTTGTTCCTCCGTTTGTGGCACGATCCGACGTGCTTCTGCATTTCGTTCCATCGGTCAGGCTCCTTTCGGTGAACGTTCTTTTCGGAACATCCCTTTGAAGACGATGATTGAAAAGACGAGCGTGATGGCAAACAGTCCGTATGCGACAGCAGCGGCGTAGCCATAGTTGTTGTATTTGAAAGCTTGGTTATAGAGATAAAGCACCATCGTGTTCAAGGCACCATCTGGCGCACCGACCCCATCCGTGATCAACATCGGCAGGTCGAACAATTGCAGACCACCGATCAAGGACGTGATCATGATGTAGAGCAAAATCGGTTTTAAGAGTGGCAACGTGATGCGGGAGAAGATTTGCCAACGTGTCGCTCCATCAATCAAGGCTGCTTCGAAGTAGTCCTTCGAGATCCCGGATACGCCCGCCATGACAACGATGAACGAGTGCCCGAGCCACATCCATGTCAGGATGAGCGAGACGGAGATTTGTGCCGTCACCGGTTGCGTCAACCAGTTGATTGGCTCCGAGATGATTCCGATTTTCATCAACATCATGTTCAGTGAACCATGCTGCCAGTCGAGCAAGATACCGAACAATAAGGCGACCGAGCTGATCGTGATCAAGTTCGGTAAGTAGAACGTCGCCCGGAAGAAGGCAAGCCCTTTTAATTTCAATTGGAGATCCGAGAACAACAAGGCGAGCAATAAGGCACCACCGATCTGAAGGATGAAGTTCAGACCCCAAATCTTCAGAGTGTTAAAGAACGCTTCGATGAAGTACGTATCCCCGAGTAACCGCGTATAGTTCGCGAGTCCGACGAGTTGTTCGCCTTCAGCGCCCGTGTAGTTCGTGAAGCTGTAATAGAAAGTCAAGGCAACCGGATAGATGCTGAAGATCAAGAAGACGATCCAAAACGGTGCGATGAACAGATACCCATGGCGATCGAGTTTTTTCACAGGTCAAACCCCTTTCTTAAACAAGAAGAGGTGAGGCGAGGATCGCCCCACCTACTCTCCTTATTCCGGTACTTTTACGTCCGGATACGCGTTTTTGACTTTTTTGTAGAATTCAGCAAGTGCTTCGTCTTTTGATTTTTTACCTTGGACGTATTCCATGACCGATGCACCATACAATGTATCGAGCTGTTGGTCATACTTCGTGACGATCCCTGGTGTGATCTTGTCTGCTTGGTCAAGGAAGAACTCATAGTTGTTCTGTCCGCCGAGGAACTCATCTTTGAAGTCGGTCTTGATTTTGTCTGTGACTGGTTTGTACGCTAACACGTCACCTGTTTCTTTTGCCCAATCCGTTAGGAACGCTTCGTCTTGTGTCATCATCTTGACGAAATCATAGGCAAGCTTTTGTTTCTTCGAATCTTTGTAGACACCTAACCACGTACCGCCCCAGAAGTATGGGCTCGGTCCGCTTGTGACCGCCCAGTCACCCGCTGATTTTTTCGCGTTTTCTTTGAGGACACTGTGAAGACCCCATGTCGGGAGAACGTAAGAGAAGACTTCTGTTTCAGTCTCTTTACCGTTTTCTTTGACTTTGACCGGTTTATCCATGCCTGCGAACCATGATGGTGACCATTCTGGCGCAAGGGCTGTATATTGTTTTGTCCGAAGTTCTTTTGCGTAATCCATGTAATCTTTCTTGTCTTGTGTCAAGACGAGTTCTTGCTTATCGTTGACCCAAGGTTGTGGATCATTCCCTTGTGCGAACCAACGGATCGATCCTTCATCCGGGAACATCTTGTAGCCTTTACTCTTCATTTTTTCAGCGACTTCGAAGACGCCGTCCATCGAGTCCATCATGCCGCCGATTTCTTTTGGATCGTCTGTACCGAGAACTTTTTTCGCGATGCTTCGTTTGTAGTAGACGCCACCTGGTGTCGTTTGCCATGACAGCGCACGCACGTTACCGTCCTTATCTTTCCCCATGTCATAGACGTACGGGATGTAGTCATCTTTGACTTCGCCTGCGTTGAATGGTTTTTCAGAGAGGTTCGCCCAGTACCCCGCATCGACCCACTGCTTGAGGAACGCAATCTCACCTGTGAAGATATCCGGTGCTCCGACACCACTCTCAAGTGCTGGTTTCAATTTCGTCGGGTAATCGGCGATCGGCACGATCGTCAATTCGACTTTGACTCCGTTTTTCTCTTCGAACTTTTTGATAGGTTCTTTTAACTCATCCGTGAACGACCAGATTTTCAAGACTTCTTTCCCGCCGCTCGTTTTTTCTTCGCTGCTTCCTGTACATCCAGCAAGGACGCTTGCTGTTAACGCACCGACTGTTAACACGCTAACTAACTGTTTCTTCATCTCATCTCATCCTTTTATTAAGTATTCCGCTTATAGGTAAGCGGTTTCAATTTGTTATTCAAAAATATCGAAAGCGCTTTCGAAAAGGCTTTAAAGAAAATTCCCGAAAGCCCTTTCGGAAAAAGTGATAAAAAATGATTTCGAAATCGCTCTCGCTTTTCCTCACTGACAACGAGCGAGAGCGATTCCGAAACAACCATTGTGTTATTCAGGTACTGGACCTGTCGATTGACGAACCATCAAATTGACCGGGATGACATCGCGTGTCGTGACCCGTTTTTTGTTGACGATCTGTTCAATCAAGACTGATGCTGCGTGCTGACCGATCGTTTCCGTATCTTGTCGGACCGTCGTCAACTTCGGTGTGATGTACTGCGCCATGTAAATATCATCGTACCCAACGACTGAGATGTCTTCTGGAATCCGTAAACCGGCTTCATGAATCGCCTCAATCGCACCGATTGCCATTTCATCCCCAGCAACAAAGACGGCTGTCGGTCGATCAGGTAGTGCTAGCAACTCGTTCATTGCCCGCTTGCCTTCTTCTCCGGAAAAGAATCCGCCATTGACGAGATAGCCGTCTGGAATCGGCAAATCAAGTTGTTCCATTGCTTGCTGATAGCCTTCAATCCGCGCTCTTCCGGCATCTGTCGTTGTATCCCCTGCAATGTGGGCGATCAGACGATGACCGAGTTCGTGCAAATGATTGATGGCAAGTGTGCCCCCGGTAATGTTATCCGAGTAGACGACACTACAATCGGCACTATCCATGTCGACGACGACGATTGGAATCGTACTTTGAATCAACTCCTGGACGTGCTGGTCCATCTGATCGGAGCAGATGACGACGATGCCGTCGACTGCCCGGTGTCGGAAATGCTCGAGGTAACTCATATCGCGATTGCGTAAGTTCCGCGATGCGAAGATGAGGTCATACCCTTGTTGTTCTGTTGCTTTTCGGAAACTCTCAATGATCGCGTTGAAGAACGGATGCATCATTCCGACGCCATGTGCTTCCGAGAACATGACACCGATCGTCCACGAACGTTTCGTCGAGAGCGACTGGGCGTGCGCGTTCGGTAAGTATCCCATCTCGGCTGCTGCTTGGACGATTTTTGCTTTCGTCTTTTCGCTGACATCCGAATAATTATTTAAGGCTTTTGAGACCGTTGTAATCGAAAAACCGGTCATCTTCGCTAAATCATAAATTGTTCCCATGCTACTCACTCCATTTCACCGAAAGCGCTTTCGATAAATTTAGTATACGAAGTCTCTCTGGAAGTTGCAACCTATTTTTTAATGAAAAATCAGATAAATTGAAAACGTTATCATTTATACTGGATTCAATACAAAAAGAAATCGATTTTTCTTTTAATACGAACAAATGTTTGGTATACTTAAAAAAACACACTTCGCCTTTTTTAGAGAGGAGCTTTCCCATGCCAATCAATCCGTATCTTGTCTTCAACGGCAACACGCGCGAGGCAATCACGTTCTATGCACACGTTTTCGGTCAAGAACTACCGGACATCATGGAGTTCGGACCAGGTCCCGGTCCTGACGGTCAGCCCTACCCAGAAGAGATGCAGTCGCTTGTTCTACATGCTGAACTGATCGTTCATGGTACCCGCTTAATGTTCTCAGACGCAATGCCACATGATCCGGTCACGATCGGTCAGAATGTTACCTTGGCGCTCCACTTATCTGACGTGGATGTGTTACAGAAGACATTTGATCAACTCGCAAAAGACGGTAACGTCATCATGCCGATCCAAAAGACATTCTGGAGTGAAGCATACGGAATCGTCGAAGATACGTTTGGTGTGCAGTGGCAAGTCAATCATGTAGTGAGTGAAGTGTCGGTGTAATTCATGCTATACATTTTGACATGAATAATGCCCCTATTCTGCATTACACAGGAGTAGGGGCATTTTACAATGATAATTTAAAGTTTAATTCAACATTCTATTAGTTTTTTAAAGAATCCGTTTCTTCTGGATAATCAATTTTTCTCTTATGATCTATACACATATTTATACACTATGTATGTCGATCAAGCGTCAAAGTTATATAGTGCATTTAAAGCTTTATTATCTTTTAGTTTTTTTAAAGTCTTATTCTCTATCTGTCTAATACGTTCACGAGTAACACCAAATATGTGACCTATCTCCTCTAAAGTTCTAGTTTTGCCATCATTTATTCCAAACCTTAGTTTGATTACTTCTCTTTCTCTAGAAGGAAGCATATCAATTTCATCAAGAATAATATCTTTTATTTCGTTATTTATTATAGTTTCTTCTACAGTTAGTATGTTATCCATATAATCTGCATCAATATTTGTTATAAAGTCTATTATTTCTGAGGTTCCCGTCTCCGTATTAATAAAAGCATTTAATGATACGTCATGTAAAAACTTATGTTCTATTTCTTTTAAATCATAATATCCCTTTTTATCTATATCCATTTTTTCGCATACTATATCAACTGCTTTTTTTATATTTTCAAAATCTAATTCTTTTTCGATTTTCCGCATTTTAAAGACTTTTTCCATTGCATGAACAGGAATTCTAACCGTATATCCTTCATTAATAATTGTTCTAGTAATTTGTTGAGTGATCCAATAGCTAGCATAAGTAGAGAATTGAGCTTCATGCTTCAAATCAAATCTATCTATTGCTTTCATTAATCCTATATTACCAACACTAGTTAAGTCATCGATAGTTAATGACTTTCCTCTAGTACTATAATGTTGAGCAAGTTTCTTTACTAAAGCCTGATTATTTTCGATTAACTTTTCTTTTATTCTTAATAGTTGAACTTCATCATTTTTTTTCTCATCATAAAGTTTAAATAAATTACTGTTATCTTTATATGAAGTTTCTTCGATAATAATTTTTTCTGAATCAAAAATATTTGTAAAAAAAGCTTCTAAATTTAATTCACTACCGATATCTTCATCATTCTCATTTTTAATATTTAAATTTTCTTTGTTATCACTATTACTTGCCTTTACTTCAATTAATTCTTGTTTGAAATTTATATTTTTATAGCCGTTTATTGATAAGTATCTAACTAATTCTTGATCATTTAAAGAACCAAAAACACCAAATGTCTCTCTCAAATCCTCTTTTAGTTTTGAAAAATCAATAACGACAGAATTATTTGGAAATTTGGTTTTCAAGAATTTTTTAAACTTATAATTGTTTACCATAAAAGGAACACCTCTTTTAAAATTCTGATATTATTATCATATCAAAAAGGAGGATTTTTTATGAAATTTAAAGAAAAAATTACAAGAGAAAACTTAGAAAGACATATAGATAATGTCACCAAATCAAAAAAGTTATTTGTTTTTTTAGGTTTTAGTCCTGAACAATTAATAGAGGTTAGTGATTATAAATTATTGCAAGACAAGTTTCCTCAAAAAATCGAAGAATTTAATCATAACCCAGAGGTTATTTCACATATTTTCCCAAAAATGACTGATGAACGTTTATTTTATTGGTGTACTGCTGAAGAATACCAGTTTTATATTGAAAATCAATTTGTAAACTATTTCGATATTCAATTTTTATATAATAATCTTTACCATTCTTTATTTCCCATTTTTTATTCATTTGATAACTTTGATCAAGTATTGAGAGATTATGAAGATGATGATCAAGAAATTAAATCTTCTAACTTTGAGAATATTAATAAATTCTATGGAAATATTGTTTACGTAGATTCACAGTTATATGGAACTTACTCTTTTGATGAAGAAATCTTATCTAATCTTAATCCTTATTTTACTAATGTAAGCCTTTTGAATTTGAAAAGTAGCGAAGTTCAAGCTTACGATTTGACATTCGAAATTCAAGAAAATCAAAATAGTTTTCTTATACTTATGAATAAATTAATAAATTCTACTCATAAACAATTAGTAAATATTGTTCATTCAAATGACAGCGAAATCCTTATTAATGAATACTTACAACGTCTATCTACTCTAGTACATTTAAATTCCAATATTAAAATTTTTTTCACAAAAAAATCTTTAGACTTAACAAATATAGATGAATCAAAATATCTAAAAATTCTTGATGAATATTGGGGATTTAGCTCATTTAGAAGTTTAAAAATGTATAAAGATCCTGATAACTCTAAAGAATTAATTGATGTTAAACAATCACAAATTATTCATGACATTGTAGAAGAGATCGAAAATGCTCAACAAGAAAAACCATTTAGAGATATTTTTATCACCTCTTCGACAGGAGCCGGTAAATCTGTAATGTTTCAACTCCCTTCGTTTTTAATGCATAAAAACCATCAACTACTAACTATTGTTATTTCTCCATTAATAGGTCTAATGAATGATCAAGTAAAAAACTTACAAGCTCGTGGTATTAATAATGTAGCGACAATCAATTCAAATATTACACCAATGGAAAAAGAAGAGATTCAAAGGAGGATTCACAAAAAAGAAATAGCTATTTTGTATATTTCACCAGAAACATTGTTGAATAGAGCCGATATAAAATTATTAATTGGTGAAGAAACTAAAGTTGGTTTATTTATTGTAGATGAAGCTCATATTGTGACCACATGGGGAAAAGCTTTTAGAGCTGATTATTGGTACTTAGGACCCTATCTGCAAAAACTTCGTAAAGAAATGAAATTTCCTATCGCTACTTTCACAGCAACTGCAATTTATGGTGGAGAAGAAGATATGTATAAAGAAACACGTGATAGTTTAGGATTACTTAATCCAAAATTTTATTTAGGTCAAATAAAACGTAATGATATAGAAATGAAAATTGATAGTCATCCTAAAGAGCTAAGTACAAATGAATATAGAATAGCAAAATTTGATTTTGCATCCTTGCGCTTAAAAAGTTTTATAAAAAACGAAAAGAAAGTACTTGTATACTTCCCTACGATACCTTTAATAAATCAGCTACAAACTTATATCGAAGAACAACACCCAAGATTATCAAAACAAATTGTAACTTATTATGGCAGTCTTCAAAAAGCACACAAAGAAGAAAATCATTACAGATTTTCTCGTGGCGATTCTAAAATTATGTTTGCTACAAAGGCATATGGAATGGGAATAGACTTACCTGACATTGACATAGTATATCATTACGCACCGACCGGAAATGTATGTGACTACGTACAAGAAATTGGACGTGCCGCACGTGATGAACAACTTAATGGACAGGCATATTTTGATTTTTTGAAAAATGACTTTTCACATATCAAACGTTTACACGGAATGTCGACTATCAGAAAAACTCAATTACAACAAGTATCCGAAAAAATTTATAAAATTTATAAAGAGAAAAAAAAGTCTAGAAATCTTTTAGTTAGCGTAGAAGACTTTTCACATATCTTCACATCAAACAACGGAAATGAAGATACTGATGTTGAAGGAAAATTAAAAACCTCGTTACTACTAATTGAAAAAGATTTTATTAATAGAATTGGATTTGCACCATTTGTTGCTAGACCTAGAGGGTTATTTTCTAGAGAATATTTTAAAGTTACAGCAAAAGGCGAGAAATTATTGCACCAAGTTCAGAATAAAGAATATGTAAAATATATCAAAACGATCGATCATGATCACTATAATAAAATTTATGAAATTGATCTCAAGAAAATCTGGGAGAAGAAATATCGTAACCTTTCTTTCCCTAATTTTAAGCGTAAATTTCATGATCGAGATCATACAATAAATTTAAATTTTTTAGATGAAATTGACTCTACATTTATCGTTAATTTTCAGTCGAAAAACTCTCTAGAACATTCTCTAACTTTTTTCTCTCAAAGATTACAGACCGTAAGCAGTTTTTTTAGTAACTATGCATTAACTCGCTCATTCTTTAAAAACGAAGATTTAGCAATCTATCTGGAAAAAGAATTAAAATTAGATAAATATAATGCTTCAAATCTTTCTCAAATTATTTTACAATCCATGATTCGCTATACTTCTCTTAGATTAAATACTAATTCTAGGTCCGTAATTCATGTAAATGAAAATAAAAGTTATAGAATTACTCCATCTTATGAAGATTTTTTTAAGTTTGTACTTCAACAAGCAAATATTTACTTCGATTCTAAATGGACTGATAAACAACCCGATTCTAGTTATAACGTTTATCTCTCTAAAAGCGTTAGAGATGCCATTAACCGCTCTACTTTAACATTCGGATTACTCGAAGGATTTGGTCTAATCAATTATCAAATTCAAGGAGGAAATACTCCAGAAATTTATATACGAATTAACTCTACTCTACAATTAGAAAGTCTAATTAAGAATCCTAGTAAGTATCAAAATAAAATCTTAAACGATGTACATTATCGTCATAAACTTTCAAATGAAATGTTGAAATATATTTTTGAAAATAAGATGACTACTGAAGTTTTTTGGGATGTAATTGAAGACTATTTTTTAGGGAAAATTCCTGAACAGGTTATCTCAGCAGCTAGAACTAAATGATCTTAAGGAGAGATATTTTATGAGTTTTTATATTGTCATGAATAATGCTTCTCAAGATCAGAATATTCTTGAATGCCCTACTAAGGATACTTTAGGAAATGTACCTCATTATTATTCTAGAATGGTAAATTTAAAAGAAAATGATTTTGTATTTCATTACAATCATGGATTGATTGATGGAGTAAGTAAAATCACACATTCAACGATTATAAATGAAAATCATAATTTTTTAGCAAGAATTGATTTTACACGGTTAAAGAATCCACTTCATATTAGAAGTAACTGGTCTATTATTAAGGAATTGTTGCCTCACGAATATTCTCCATTTCAAATAAATAGTGTTGAAAACGATGGATTTTTATATCCCTGTAGTGATGACTTAAGCATGTATTTATTATCTAAGATTTTTAAATATAACGCAGAAGTAATTGATGAAGATGAAATAAGACATACTGAAGTTCAATTAGAAATTTTAATGAGAAGAGGACAACATTTATACAAAGAAAGATTAGTAAATCTATGGGAAGGAAAATGTGCTATTTGTCATATTAACTTACCAGAATTACTTAGAGCATCTCATGCCAAGCCATGGAAAGACTCTAATCAACATGAGCGCCTCGACCCCTATAACGGACTATTATTATGTGCTCATCATGATGCGCTTTTTGATAAAGGACTAATTAGCTTTGATCAAGAGGGGCAAATTTTAATGTCAGAAGTATTATTATCTTCAAGTCCTCAAGTGTATCAAGTTGCTTCAGATATGAAACTTGATTTTTTCGAAGAAAACAAAAAGTATTTATTATGGCATCAATGTTATATTTTCAAAAAATAAATTCATTGGAAATATCAGTTAAAAATCTAAAATTCTTAGTCTATTAGTATTTTAAAACAGATTTAAACATTAACTGCACAAAAAAATGTGAAATACTAACTGGTTTATGAAAACAAGCTGTTATACATGTCTCCGTTCGTATCGTAATCAATTCCTACATGATCAATTGCAAAGACAACATGTCATCGACCTATTTAGCATGAACTAACAAAAAAGTCTTCCACATCTGAACAATAGATGCGGAAGACTTTTTACACTTTTAGCGAAGCTCTTGATCAAGCGGGATGATTTCTTCATCCAATACGGTACGCCATGAACGTTTCATGCCTGGACCGTATTTTAATAAGATCGCTTCAGGATGTGTGTCTTTGTAACGCGCAAAATCTTTACTCTCAATGATTCGTCCTACATTCGGTATTTTCTCCATCCCGATATGATACTGGACAGCAGAGGTATACAGCTCTTGCTCATCGACACACCACTCTAAAGCAAATGTTTCAATTTTTTCTTGATAGGCTTGTTTAAAATAGCGTCGCTTTATGACAAAGATATCCTCATCCGGTGAGACGACTTCGTTATCAATTGCATCTAAAATCGTATGATAAACCGTCTTCACGATTTCGGATTTTCCGAGTTTTTGTAGCGCCTTTTCAATTTCCGAACGTATGTCTTCACTGTTAGCAGAATACGTACCTAATAATTGGTTGATATAGGTCGAATCGATATCATAGAGCTTGATCGAATTCTCTGCGTAAAACTCGATTTCGGAATAATCCACTCGTTCTTCATCACTGTCATCTTCGTCTTCAATCAGAGACCCTTTTACCGTTTCATAAATACCAGCAAAGTCTTCAAGTACTTTTACTTGATCCACTAATGCTTTGGAACTCTCCATATCATCATTGTATTCATCATACGTGGCTAACGCTTCGAATACTCGATTGAATTCTTGATACGCCTTCACGAATTCCACACGTTCTTCAATCGGCGAATGCTCATCAATGACCTCCAGTGATGGGGCGATATCCTTTAGTACTTTGTATCCTTTTTTAAATCGCTTCTTCGATTCATCGTATGTCGGATAAATCAAGCTCGAATCCTCATTTTCATTCGAGTAGAGACGTGTCGCTGCGCAGACATTTTCTTCCATCGTCGCAGGACGCCGGAATGTAACGACTAATCCTTTTGTCTTATCCGGATATGTTCGATTCGTTCGTGAGAACGCTTGAATCAAGTTCGCATAGCTGAGGTTCCGGTCGACGAACAATGTCTGGATCGTCGGCGCATCAAAGCCAGTCAGTAACCGATCAACGACGATGACGAGATCGATATGTTTTCCGAATTGCTTGAACTCAGCTTTTTTCCGTGCCAACCGATTGTTGATATCGCCGTTATAACGCTCGATGTCTTCGATGGACCAAGCCGTTCCATAATAGTTGTTGTAGGCAAGAATGACTTGACGCATTTCTTCTTGTACTTCTGTTGCGTTCTCAGTGTTCTCTTGCATCGAGTAGGTAATCGCGATCCGCGGGAAATCAGGATCATCGATTGTCCGTCCTTTTCGAAGCGGATGCCCTGCAAAATGTGCCTCCATCCAGTTTGGATCTTGTTTCATCTCTTGGATGGCATGGTAATAGCGCTTCGCCATCGCAATCGAACTCGTCGTCAAGATGGCCGATTTTTGTGGTCGTCCGTTTTTAAAGTCAAACTTCGTGTAGGCATTATCCGGACGGAACAGCTTCTGCAAGACCTTCTCGATATGCGCGCCTCGCTCATACAAATCATTCGGGATGTATGTCTCTTTAGTCATCTCATCCATTTCTTCGATCAAGGTACCGATTTCTTCATCGGTTCGATCAGCATATTTGGCATCTGCTCGTAGATTCGAAAAAATGTGATTATAGAGCGAGCCAGGTTCGATCGTGTCCTCATGTTCGACTTGAAAGCCGAGGACGGATCCATCTTCGAGCGCATTCTTGATCGTATACGTATGTAGAATCTCACCGTATTGATCCCGTGTCGTCCGCGCCAATTGACCTTGTGCTTGTTTCTTGTTTTCATTGAAGATCGGTGTTCCCGTAAAGCCAAACCAGGTCGAATTCGGGAAGAAGCCTTTGATTGCCTCCATCCCTTCCGCACTCAAAGCACGATGACATTCATCAACGACAAAGACAATATGCTGTCCAATCAGCTTCTGGAATCGTTGCGTTCCTTTTTCAGCTTCTTGCTTTTGCGCATAACGTAATGCTGCCTCGAGCTTTTGACGCGTCGTGATGATGACGGTGTTGGAGTTCGTATCCGACAACAGTGTTTCGCTCAGTTTTTTTGAGCTCGACGTGCCAATGATTAAGCTATTCGCGGAAACCGTCCCAGTCGAGATGCCTGTGTTGAACTCCGAGGCGAACTTCGTGAATTCACTCGTCGTCTGGTTATCCAGGTCTTTCCGGTCAATCAGCATGATCGTTCGATCGACTCCCGGTTTCCGGGCTAACAACTTTGTTGAGACAAAACTCGTTAACGTCTTTCCGGATCCTGTCGCATGCCAGACAAAGCCGGATTCATGACGCATTGCTGCCGTAAAGAGTGCTTCAATCGCATGAATCTGATACGGATGGAGCACCATCAACGCTTTATTGTCTTGATCCTCGCTAACGATCGTGTAGTTCGCAATCAGACGGTGCGCATCGGGGATGTTCAAGACTTGTTTAACGAACTCATACAGATTGTCGACTTTCTGGTTGTTGGTTGTCCGCCAGCTGAAGATGAACTTCCGATGCATGTCTTTTGGCAGCGCATTGGCAAAATAACGTGTCGTCTGCTCGTTTGAGATGACGAACAGCTGCAACGTCGAGAAAATGTTGTTCCGGAACAAGCCTTCTTCCGCGTATTTCTTAATTTGATGATGTGCCTGGAAGACGCCATCTTTCGCCGTGACTTTCTTCAACTCGATTTGAACGATCGGTAAGCCGTTAATTAAGAGCGTGACGTCAAAACGACGATCCCGTCCGTCCTCTTTCGACCGTTGTTTCGCGATTTGATGGACGACTTCATACGTCGAAATCCCACCTCCGATATCTTGGTTCGAATAGAGAATGAGTGACATCGATCCAAGAGTGGCGTCTTCGCGTTCAATCGTAATGCGAGAGATTCCATTCTCTCCTTTTAACCAGCGTGCTGCATCAAAAGGCGTCTGCGTCTTCGACAACAACTCTGTCTTGATTTTATCGAACTCTGCATCAGTAATTGGGTGTTCACCAATCTCTGATAAGTTATTTCGCGTTATTTTGTGACGTAGATTGTTCCATAGATCCGCTTCAGATTTTAAGTCAGGACGATAGTTCCATTGATTATGTCCCTCGCCGAGAACCTCAATCAATCGCCGTTCAACCGTCAGCTCATCATCATGTGTTAACTTCACCACGATTCCTCTTTTCTTCTTAGTTGATTAGACAAACATCTTTTGAAGGAAACCTTTCTTCGTTTCTTTTAAAGCCTCGAGTTCTTTCTCCTTCATTTCGATGACTTCGTCTAATTGTTTAAAGAACTCGCCGATTTTAACTTGTTCTTCAACACTCGGTAAACATATTTCTAATTTTTTTATAATTTCTGCATTATAGCTTTGTTGTTTTGTCCCTTGTGTAAATTTTAATCCGTAATTTTCACCTACTTTTCTATACCACTGAAAGAGAAAAGTAGTATCAAGTAAGTTTTTTTTAGGGAACAGCGCCATGCAAGACTGGTTTAGTGTAGTTTCCATTCCAAGTATTGCACAGTTTCCTCTTGTCCCAGCTGCTTCTAATCCTGTAATTGCTATAACAAAAGTATTTTGGGGTACTATTTTTAAATTTGCGTTTCTTTGTCCGAATTCAGTTATTTTTTCAATAGTAGTCTTCACTACTCCTCGGTTAAGTTCCCCACTAGACAACCAATTTATGTTACCATTCCAAAAGTCTTTTCTATTTCTTGATGGTGTTTGACCATTATATATAGAATCTAATACCTCTCCTAACGTTTTTAGTTCCCATTGTTCGTGGAATTCCGGAAAGCGGATTTCCGGTATAGTCATTCCTTCTTCAGGAAACATCTTTTGCAAGAAACCTTGTTTCGTTTGTTTAAGAGCATCGAGTTCTTGCTGATGAAGATTAATTTTATTTTCTATGTTCTGTATCAATGTACTAATTAATAGTTGTTCCTTCAAAGAAGGGATATAAATCTCAACATTTTTTAAAATTTCTTGCCCAACGTTATATCTTGTACTTCCACCTGCTTTGGACTCTATTTGATATCTATTTCGGTAATTTAAACTGCATTCAATGAACTTAGCATCATATTCATTTTGTTTTTTTCCTCTTATTGTGAAACCGCTATGGAGTGCATACTGTTCTTGCAAATAAGCTTTTGCCCATCCAACTTCATTACGAACCTCAGACGACCGTACGAAAATTAAATCACCATTCTCAACTTTATTTTTACTTTCTATACTTTCTTTAACTTCTACAGAGTTACGTATTTTTTTATATTCAATTCTTTCCTCAGAGAGTATGTCCATGACACTAATCATTTTTCTACCACGACCATAGCTTTCTTTAGGTGCGTTTATTCCATTGGAAAAATTCATTAAATTCGATAATTTAATCAAATTCCATTCATCCTCAATATTTTTATATCTAATTTCAGGTACAGTTTTATTTTTCAATATTAAACACCTCTAACGCCCCTTGAATCCATTGTTCACTTTCTTTCTTATATTTAAGCGATGAAATCATCTTGAATAAATCCTCTTCAAGTATAGCTTTCTTTGAACGGATTATTTTCAATTCATGACCGATTGATGCCATATCAATTTCTTCTTCTTCTTCAAACAAATCAACAAATCTCGGGATATTAAGGTTGAAATCATTCTCTTGAATTTCATCAAAACTTGCTACGTGAGCATATTTTTCTACAGTCTCAC
Organism: Exiguobacterium sp. UBA1053; assembly: GCF_002316465.1. Lineage (NCBI taxonomy): Bacteria > Bacillati > Bacillota > Bacilli > Caryophanales > Exiguobacterium > Exiguobacterium sp. UBA1053. The sequence goes on from NZ_DCDO01000006.1 coordinate 136,098, forward strand.
GTTTTTTATACGTCTCAACGATTCGGTCAATATGATCATTCGAAAGTTTATTTTGATTCTTTCCTTTGATAAAATCTTTGCTTGCATCAATAAAGAGAACATCACGTGTCTCGCGATTTTTCTTCAATATAACAACGGTTGTTGGAATTGATGTTCCAAAGAACATGTTTCCTGGTAATCCGATGACTGCATCGATGTTACCATCTTCTAATAACTTTTTACGAATAACTCCTTCCGCTGCTCCACGGAACAGAATACCATGTGGTAAGACGATCGCCATCGTTCCTGTATCTTTTAAATGATAGAAACCATGCAAAAGAAATGAAAAGTCAGCTTTTGTTTTCGGCGCTAATTTTCCATAACGATTGAAACGTGAGTCATCCAAAAAAGTTGCATCAGCTGACCAGTGCGCTGAGTATGGAGGGTTCATCAACACAGCATCGAATGTATAGGGTTCATCTGTTGGCCAGTCTTTATTTAATGTATCTCCGTTACGAAGACGCATATCTTCGCTTTTCACACCGTGTAAGATTAAGTTCATTTTCGCTAAGTTAAACGTCGTCGTGTTTAGCTCTTGTCCGTGATATTTGACTGTCTCCGGATAGTTTAAGTAATTCCGTACGTTCAACATCAACGAACCGGATCCCATCGTTGGATCGAAGACACTGAATAACTTTTTATCTTCATGATTGATTGTGACGATTCGTGCCATCATATCTGAAACTTCATGCGGCGTATAGAACTCACCCGCTTTTTTACCTGCTTCTGAGGCGAATTGGCTGATTAAAAATTCGTACGCATCGCCAATCACATCTCTGCTTTGACCAAGCAACTCAACATGATTCAATTTTTTTAATACTTCCGTAATCGTGATATTTCGTTGTTGATCATCCGATCCAAGTTTCTTCGACTGCAAGTCGACATCATCAAATAAACCATTGAATTGAATAAACTTTGTCGAAAGATCATTGAACGCTTTCGCTAAATCATTCAACTGGAACGTATTTTGTTGCGCTTGATCCGCTAAGACATTGAATAGATAAGCCGGTGCAATTTCATAACCAAGCATGTCGACAAGCGTCTCTACTAAATCATCTTTGATCTCCTCGTCAGAGAGTAGCTCTACATATAACAACGTTTGTTTTGCTTGCGTATCGTAATCCTCAAAAGACTTATCCGCTAACGTTACGACCCTCTCTAAAACTCTGTCTGATAAGTATTTATAAAAAATCAATCCGAGTAAGTAGTTTTTGTACTCCGAAGCATCCATCTTGCTTCTCAGACTATCGGCTGCGCTAAATAGCTGTTGATTTAATGCTGACATCTATTTTCTCTCCATTCCATGAGCAACCAGTAGTAGCTCTATTAAAAAAGTATTCTTCTATTTTCATTATAAATGAATCAGTTACTATTTTCTTCTAATTACAACCCTTATTTAATTTATGAACCATTTAGTTATATTTTCACCCTTGTTATGCTAGTGTCATTTTACGACCCGCCCTGTATAAAACACCTCATCTTCATCCATATCATAATCACCTAGAGAAATGATTGTTCCTCCTGCATCCAGTACGCGAGTAATAGACTCCATCAAAAATTTACTATCTAAGCCAACCTCAACGTCTTTATTTCTCGCATCCACACACTTCAATAAATAAGAATCTGGTGTCGCTAATTTTGAATCGGGTCGAGGTTCTACATCCACTTCAATCAATTCGACATGAACTTCTTTCGAATCCTTAAGATTTAACTGCTGTAATGTAGATGGCTTATTAAACGATTTCCCATGCGTCAACATACTCTCTAACATTAATTCTAAAGCATCTTTCGCCATGAACAGTGCATGTTCATACGTCTCTCCATCCGTGAATACATTATCTAAATCTGGAAAAGAAACGTAGTATCCATCATTACGTTTATCACCAAAGCCCTCACCTTCTTCTATTTTTGTCAACACTGCATAATACTTATATATAGCCATTTATGTTCTCTCTCTTCCTTCTTTTTCTCTTTAGCTTAAAACGTTCCCAGCTAATTAATTCGAAAAATACATATGCAGTCGGAAATGAATTATGTCTTTTATGACGTTAAACAGTTTCTGTCCTGATGTTTGGTTTTCGATTGATAACACGTCACCATCAAAAACAAATGGCTTTCCCATCTTCGGAAACGGCATCTTCTTCAATAACCGTTCTACTTTTAATGCATTAAACGGTCCTTTTAATTCCGCCGTTTGCGCATCCTTCAACTCCCGATACTTTTCCGCATACAAATACTCATAAAAGAACGGTGCGACTTCTTCGGCCGTAATCGGCTCCATCCATCGTTCTTCTCCCCGCTCAAGCATCGCTAACAGAACGACCATCTTATAACTCCGATTCATGATTGTCTTTTCGACCTGCTCGATCAATTCTCGATTTGTGTCGTACGCTTCGACCTCTTCGTCTGATAACTCCTGATGCTCTCTCAAGAAACCAACGTAAGAACCCCACTCCTGTTTATAGCCTTGCGGAACTGCTGCATACTCACCGATTTCAACATAGGATGGTCGACGACCGAGTTCGTATTTGATTTGCTCATATTGTTCAATCAGTCGTAACTTCCGCTGACTTGGTTGTCGTAGTCGATGAATCAATTCTAGTGCTTGCGTATCGAACTGAATCACACAGCCTGGCGGTGGCGTAATCGGTTCTGTCTCCCCACGCTTGAACAATTCTTTCATTGTCCCGAGCAGTTTCAGTTTCATCTCGACGTTACGATAGTTCCCAATTAAGTCGATAATGACGCAGTGTGATTTATCTTGCGCTAAGCGTAGTCCGCGTCCGATTTGTTGCGTATAGATGGCGACAGACTCAGTTGGACGACAGAACAGGAGTGTATCGACTTTCGGAATATCGACACCTTCGTTAAACAAATCGACTGTAAAAAGGACTTCAATCTCACCCTGCTCGAATGCTTGCATATGTTGCGCGCGATTCGTCGTCTGCCCTGTCAGTGCAAACGCCGTCGTTCCTTTTTCCCGGAATACTTGCGCCAGATATTCCGCTTGCTTGATCGACGAACAAAAGCCGATCGTCTTCGTTTGCCGATGTTTCTCCCAAGAATGATAGATATTATCCGCGACTTCACGATCGAGTTGCCGATGCTCGAGCTGCGATGCATCATAGGTCCGACCGATTCGTTGAATTTGGGAATAGTCGATCGTGTCATGAATACCGTAATAATGAAACGGCGTCAAAAAGCCTTCAGCAATCGCCGCTGTAAAATGCATCTGGAAAGCAACGTTATGGTGACAGATCGCATAGACATCCGCACCGTCCATTCGGTCTGGTGTTGCCGTCAGGCCAAGCAAGAAACGCGGTGCGAAATGATCAATGATTTTCCGATAACTCGTCGCTGCCGCATGATGGAACTCGTCAACGATGATGAGATCAAACTGGTCCGTTGCAAAACGGTCCAAGTGACGCTTTTGCGCCAACGTCTGGACGGAAGCGAAGACGATCTCCGTCGTCTCCGTGACGGTCCGGTCACTGCCGATATAAAAGCCGGTCTGCCACGCCGGATTAACTTTTTGAAACGAACGCTCTGCTTGCAGTAACAGTTCTTTTTGATGTGCCAGGAACAGGACTCGTGTAAAGTCTCCCGCAAAGAACGCACTCAGATAGGTCTTCCCTAATCCAGTCGCAAGCACTGCCAATGCACGTGTCCTTCCTTCTTCCATCGTTTCTCGTAACGCTTGGAGCGCTTCTTCTTGCACCCGGTGCGGCAGGATTTCTGGTGCAACGACGACCGTTCCTTCGTCATACTCGGCTTCTGGTTCCGCGACATATTGACGTGCCGCGTACTCTTGACGATAGGCCTCTAAGGTGACTGGGTTCAGTTCTTCTGCCGATTCACTGAGATAAAGATCCATGAAGGCATCAATCGCATCATCAAGGATTTGTGGAGCGACAGTTTGTGGTAGATGGACGTTCCATTCGATACCGGATCGAAGCGCACTGTCCGAGATGTTCGACGAACCAACGATTGATAAGCCAGTCTCTGCGTTTCGAAACAGATACGCTTTCGGGTGGAAAGAGCGTCCGCCTGACCGATAAAAGCGAACTGACAACCCATCCAGCGCAAGCAACTGCGCCAATGCTTCTGGATCGGTGATGTGTAGATAGTCGCCAATCAACAACCGAATCTCGGCTCCTCGTTGCAAGGCACGACGAAATGCTGGAACGAGCAATGCAACGCCTGACTTCTGAGCAAACGCTGCGACGATATAGACTTCCTCTGCCAAATCAATGGCCTCGACGAGTGAGTCATATAAATGATGCGTCGTCAGCTTCGCTTCCGGGATCAATCTTCGACCTCGATCAAGTAGAGGCGTTCTTCGAAGCCGCCGCGTTGCTGCTGTTTCTTCGTTCGGACGGCTTCCAGTTCCTCGACTGTCACGCCATGTGTCTTCGCTAACGCTTGGATCAGCTCCAGTAAATCAGCTAATTCCTCGACAGCATCTGCGTCTGTCACTGCCTCCTCATATTCAGCGAGTTCTTCATGTAATTTCTTTTTCGCTTCCACTAGGAATTCATTTTCATCCAGCGTTCGGAACGTCGCTTTTTTCCCGTTTTGGTCGATGATGTTTGGAATCGCGTCTCGAACTAATTTATGATAAAGTGGCATATCAATTCACTCCTTTGAAGGGTTGAGGGATATCCGAGTCGAATCACTCGGTGTCGTACATATGTATTTTATAAGAGGAGGTTCTTTTCATGTCTACATTCAAACAGATCGACACAACGAACGCCCCTGCAGCGATTGGCCCTTACTCGCAAGGCTTTATCGCAAACGGAACACTCTATGCTTCCGGTCAAATCCCGATTGATCCGGCAACGGGTGAACTCGTACCAGGTGGTATCACGGAGCAGACGGAACAAGTCATGCGAAACGTCGATGCCATCCTGAAAGAGGCAGGACTGACACCTGACCGCGTCGTCAAGACAACATGCTACTTAACGAGCATGGAACACTTTGCTTCTTTTAATACGATCTACTCCGATTACTTCGCACCGCACAATCACTTCCCGGCACGGTCTTGTATCGCTGTGAAGGAACTACCAAAAGGTGCCTTGGTCGAAGTCGAGATCTTGGGACTCGTGTGATCTAATCGCTACGCACTCGCTGCGTAGCGTTTTTTTATCGTAGTCCCCAGCGTCCTGTTCCTTTTCCGGTCTCACTGTAAAAAAGGTCCTGCTCCCCCTGGTACAATTCACACTCGCTCGCATGCAGGTAGATCAATTTTCGAATGCGTGCCTCGAGTCCTGCTTCTGATGTAAAGCGTGATAGATCCAAATGTTCTGCTTGTCTGACGCGCTGGTAGATATCAATTAAGTCGAGTGGTGATTGTCGTTCTAGGATTCGCTGAATTGCATCAAGTAACTGCTGACTCTCATCCGTCATGTCCTTCTAACTCCTTTTTCATCACTTTGTTTTGAATCGCATTCATCACAATCGGTATTTGTACGACCAGATTCAAGACGCTGACTCCAAGAACCAGTTGACTAGCCGTTAATGGTTTGAAATATCCTTCGCCGTATCCTTCCCCTACGCTGAGTGCGATCCCGTACGAAATCGCAAACGACACCATGTTGCCGATGACGATGTATTTCGTTTTTCCACTACGCGCAAGTGAATATGATAGAACACCGAGTCCAAACAAAAATAAGGCATACCCTAATATCGAACCCACTTTCCAATCGAGGTAAGGTCCCAGCCACGCAAACGGAATCAGATACAATAGGGCTCGTTTCATTGTTCACTCTCCACTTCCTCGTCTTTTCGGTTACTCCCCGCGTCATAATAACCGTATAAAAGTTCCCGAATCATCCTCCATCCTGGCGGAAAAACGTTTGAGCGTGACACTTTTTCTGTACCATTTTCTGTCGTCACATGAATTTCCCAGTCCGTTCCGTCCATTATCGTAAGACTTTCAGGATCTTCGTACCCCCACCATTTCTCGGCATTAAACCAATCCGACCACATGTCAATTAGATAAATGTCCTCTTCCGTCAGCGTTCTGAATAATGGATGGTCTTCTTCCTCTAGATATCGGAGACCCTTCGGATACCATGGACCTAATAATTCTTCCTCATCTTCCGCACGAATCGTTCGACTTGCACGGTCCCACCAAAACGTCTGTCCTCTTCCCATACCGGACTCCCGGTAATAAATTCGTTCGACTGTTTGCATCGTGATCATCCTTTAAAATTGATATTTCCATTATAGCCCATTTGTTATTTTTAACCTGTTACATTTTTTACTATGGTTCTGCTGATTTCTGTTGCTGTGAAACATTTTTCTTCTTCTATCAGTAGATGTAGTGAAAGGAGATGTTTCACATGCATGTATCCATTCAACAAGCCGGTTATGACGTCGGTCAACCCGTCTTACAAGAGATCTCGTTTTCTTTACACCCTGGATCTATCACCGGTTTGATCGGTACGAACGGTGCAGGAAAAAGTACGACGATTCAAGCGATGTTCGGTACGCTACCGTGGGTCGAAGGAGAGATCGATTTACCGGTCTCACTCGCCTATATTCCGGAACAGCCGACCTATTACGAATATTTGACGCTCGCCGAGCACCTTGAGCTGGTCGCCTCGCTCCACGAGACGGACCATGCCTATACGGAACGACTCTTAAAGACGTTCGAACTGCATGCTGTCACGGGTGACTATGTCTCTTCTTTCTCTAAAGGAATGAAACAGAAGGTGATGCTCGTCTGTGCCTTGATGCAACGTGCAGACTGCCTGATCATCGATGAACCGTTCGTTGGTCTCGACGCGGTCGCGACGATTCGGTTGTTACATTTACTCGAAGCAGAACGAACGCGTGGCGTGGCGATTCTGCTCGTCACTCATGTCCTTGATTCCGCGGAACGGCTGTGTGACGACTTCGTCTGGATTGATCAAGGGCTCATCAAACATCAAGGAACACTCGCTCAAATCGGTGAAGCCTCCGGTCAGCCTGGTGCCCGCTTGTTCGACATCATGGAAGCGATGGTGCTCGAGCATGATTAAAACCTTTTTGAAGCAACGGATCCGTCGACGGCATGCTGAACAACGTCGCTTCTTCCGAGAAATCTTCGACTGGACGATTTTGCTGTATCTCGTCGTTCCAGTCGGTCTGTTCATCATCTATGAGACGATTCAAATCTTAAACGGTCAAGCGGACTGGGTTCAAACAGTTCCGGTCGCTTGGATTTTACTCGGATGGATTCTGTATGGATTCCTGCCCGCCTTTTACGCCTGGTTCGAACCGGCAGATCGCCTCTTCTTCAAACCGATTCCTGGAGCGATCGTTCGAATGAAGTGGTATTCCGTTCGGTATCACTTCGTGCGGATTTTTCTAATGACTGCCGGATTACATCTACTCTGTTTTCCGTTACATAGCATCCGGTTTGACCAATCTAGTATCACAGTACTGCTGATTAGTCTCACGCTCTCGTTGCTCCAACCATTCTTTAGCTTTTGGACATATCGGTTATCCGGACAACGGTTCTTGCGGAAATGGAGCGGTCATCTCGTCCTGGCAACAGGACGCATCACTCTGTTGCTCCTGCTTTGGCTTCAACCGCATCCTGTCCTCTTCGTCGTTGCACTGTGTGTGATGTTGCTCGGATCTCTTCATATCCGGCGCTGGTCACGGCGCGAGGACGGATTAACGGAGGATATCCTGCTATCGACGAAACGACAGTCGAGTTTATCGGCGACCGTCCTTGAATTGAACGGTGCTTTACCAAAACCGTCGCATCGAAAGCGTCCGTTCCTTCATCTGCGATTATTCAATCAGACGCATCAGCAACTCCCGCTGATCACGTATCTGCGGGATTCGAGTAAACGTCGTTTCTTACTTCAGCTATTTGCTGCGATGAACTATGGTCTTCTCGTCTTACCATGGATCGGACGCGGACTCGTTTTCGCTTTCGTCCTGTTTGTTCTCTTTCAAGAACGGAAACAACATCATACATGGTTCCGCAGGCAATCATTCTACCAGCACATTTCCAATTGATTGATTTCTGCTATACTTTTTCTATTACATTGGTTGGAGGGATGACTTCATGCATACTCATTTATTCTTATTCGGAGGCGGTCCTCCATTTACACCGAACTTACGAACACGATTTGCTACATTAACGAATGGTGGTCCGGTTGCGATTCTATACGTTCCGCGGACCGGTAAGGACTGGACGAGCTACGCCTCGATCTATACGAAGACGTTAGAGGAAGATGGCATCTCGTCGTTCGTCCATCTGCCACTATCTAACGCACCAACAGACGGACAACTTGCACAACTACAGCAGTGTCAGGGCATCATCATTTCTGGTGGCGAGACTGAATTGTATCAGCAATACTTGGTCGGCACATCGATCGGTGACATCATTCAGTCGCGTTTCGCAGATGGTGTTCCGGTCGCCGGCTTTTCAGCCGGTGCCCTCGTTTCGCCTGAAAGGTGTGTGATTCCGGAGATCGACCAACGCGACAATCAACGTCTTCGCTTGCCTGGTCTTGCCTTACTGAAAGACGCGGTCGTCTGTGTCCATTACGAGACGTGGGGCGAAGCTGCCCATCTCGTGCAATCCTTTACGGAAGAAAGCACAGACCGTGCCTTCGGACTCGCTGACGAGAGTGGGATCTATCTACGCGATCAGGACCTCGTCGAAACAGAAGGAATCGATCCCGTCATATTGTCGCGGAGTCCCGTCAGATGACAGCAATCGTTCCTGCCGTCAAAGGCATCATCATTCACGGGCAACGTCTCCTGATCGTCCGCCGGGCTGCTGCTGACTTCGGTGGCGGCACGTGGGAATGTCCGGGTGGCAAGATCGACTTCGGTGAATTGCCAGTCGACAGTCTTGTTCGCGAAATTAAAGAGGAAACACAATTGACTGTGACGCCGGAGCGTCTACTCTATGCCTCGAGCTTCCTGACGCATCCCGATCGGCAAATCGTTCTCTTGATGTACGTCTGTTCGACGCATCAAACGGACGTTCAGTTGTCAGCAGAACACGACGCTTATCTTTGGGCGGACGAAGAAACGATTCGTCAGTTGATTGCACCAAATATTTTGGCTGATTTTGAGCGATATGATGTATTTTCGTTACTGCATCGCTAAACACAACTGCCCCGCCTGACCAATCGGTCGAGCGAGGCAGTTTTTATTTACAGTAAAGGATCTCGATAACAAACGACGCGATTTCGTCCAGTTTGTTTGGCTTCATATAACGCTAAATCTGCCTTTTGGACAGTCTCAAATACGGTCGATGCTTGATCGGAAGAGGCAGCCCCTAGCGATAATGTGACGTGAAAGACGGAGTGCTCCTTATAAACGAAGTGTTGATCGGCGCAGGCAGATCGAATCCGCTCCCCGAGTCTTTCCGCTTGTCGGAGTGGTACGTCCGGCAACAGTAAGACAAACTCTTCACCACCGTATCGACCGACGACGCCTTGTTCTGGACAATACGATTGCAAGAGATGACTGAGTTGCCGTAAGACGACGTCGCCCCCTTCATGTCCGTATGTATCGTTGATCGATTTAAAATGATCGAGATCAAGAATGAGGACGGAAAAGACCGTTCCGTTCTGAGCATACTCGGCTAACGTTTCATCTAGCTTCCGGCGGTTTCCCAGTTGCGTCAGCCCATCCGTTAAAGCCAATTCTTGTTGCGTGTGGACGAATAAAAAATGCTTCCTTAGTTCCTGTAAGAAACGATAGGTGACGTAGCCACCAATCATGATGACGATGATATAGACGAGCGCAATCTCTAAAAACCGCTCGAACGTGTTCGTCAATAAATAGAGCGCCGGTAAGCTGTATGCGATCCCTGTTCCAAGCAACACGAGATAATCTTTCATCCGTTGAGCAGCGAACCGGCGATAAACCGTCGCTGTCACGAGTAACGCAACACAAATCAAGGTCGTCAGAATCAGCCCTTGATATTCGCCAGCTGGTGTCACCGCAAATCGGGCACCGATGATGAACAGCATCGTGATGCTACCGCTGACTAATCCGCCGTAAAAGTACGCCGTGACGAGCGCAACGAGACGCAAATCAATCTTTGCAACGTCGTAGGAAATACTGTTAAAGATCAACAGGGCACCAATCACACCGGCGATACAACCGATCGCGAGTCGGACTTGTAAGGAAGAGTTAGGCGAGATGCGCTCGATCCGTCTTAGCGGTAAAAACGCAAACAGCAATGTCGCAATCAACAGTGAGAAGTTCAACAACAATGAATTAAGCAACGTAAGCACGACGACATCCTCCTCATTCCATTTCAGATAGTTACTCTATTCCCGCCAGATTACACATTCCCCTCTTTTTCCAAGGTTTTCAAACAAGAGGAGAGGGAATCAAACAAATATGTCTATCGTCTACATCATTAAGGGGGAATCTTTCATGGACCGTCAAGCCGAAAAACGAAAAAGTAAGATGCCGTTCTTCATCATTCTTGTCATCGCTATCTTCGTCATCGTTGCTGCTGCGTTGATCATTTACGTCACATCTGAACCAAAAGAAGAGACACAAGCACTTATGACCCATCTTGCAACTGTCCTTCCGATTTACGTGAATTAGATTCACAAGACCTTTACACAAGCCGTACAACACCTTCATACATGTTGTTTCTTCTCCTTCCGATAGGTACACGGGAGGAGATGTTTTTTTATGCTTACGAAAAAACGATTATTAGCACAGCAACTAAATGGATGGTTGATTCCGATCGTCGCTATCGGATTGATCATGATCAGTGGTCTAAGCGTTTACGCATCGTATCAACAATCCGTCACAGCAACTGAGGAACGGCTGATGCGTGAGTTAACGATGTTCGACGCGAACGTCCGGGCAACGTTTCTCGCGTATCCGGAGGACGCAACTGACCGCTCGCGTGCCATCAAACGATTGCAACAGCAACAGCGAACCGACTTATCACGTGACGACTACACGGTTCGCTTTCAAAGCCTGAACACGAGTGAGGCGTTCCGACCGTTGACACTCGAACCGGCAAAACGAAAACAACTACTACAGCACTTAAAGAATGCACGTACATATGCATTTTCGTATCAAGACCAATTTCTTGTCGCGATGACGATTCCAGAACTCGATGACGTCATCTTACTGACGACCGACCGTGATAAATTAATCGCCCCTGCTCGAGATTTAGCTTGGACACTCGTCTGGGTCAGTGTGATCACACTTGTCAGCATCAGCCTCTTGATCCGCTGGCGAATTCAACGCCAACTGGCACCGTTATCGAAACTCGCCTTACAGATTGAAGAAGCGCATGCGAAGCGATCATATCGTCCATTAACGCTCAAGACGACGACCTTTGAGTTACAACAGCTGACGTTTCAATACAATCAGTTGATGCAACAAATTAATGACTTAACGACGGAGATGCAACAAGCCAGTCAGGAACTTGAATCCGTCCAGCCCCACTTCTCTTCGCGCTTATCCGCAATGGATCAATCGGTCCAAGCCGTCGATGAAGTCGCCGGTTCTTTACTTGCGCAATCGACACAGATGGATCAGACGATCGTCGCCTCGACACGTTTGACTGCCCAAGGACACGATGCGTTAAGCGAGATGCAAACGACACTTCTGAACAGTCAACATGCCGTAACCCGTTTTCAACAGACTGTTCAGACGAATCACACGACACTTGAGACCTTACAAGAGGAAAGCCAGTTACTGAAGGAACAATCCGCGACGACAGAGCAGATTTTGCAACAGACCTCACACCTACAGCAGCAAATGGAAACCTCGATTTCGCACATCCAGCGCGTTGCTGAAGAGACACGCCGCTTGTCGCTGAACGCGCTGATCGAGGCAACGCGTGCCGGAGAAGCCGGTCGTGGCTTCACCGTCGTCGCTAAGGAGGTCGAAAAACTAGCGATCGATATCCGAACGAGTACGGATCATATTCGGCAGGTCAATCAGACGTGGACGACGGGACTCGATCAAGTCGAACAAGCGCTCTCGCAGATGACGGAACGGTTTCTTTCGACGTCGCAACAGCTTGAGACGGCAACGGATCACTTGCAACAAATGCTAACCGAAGCGACAACGATCGAGACGACACTGGGTACCGTTGAACAGCAGCGCCAAATCGTCGCAGATGTTCAGTCGAACATGCAGGAACATCTACAGTCGGTTCAACAGTTGATGTCGGAGCTTTCGTCCTACAGCCAGGTGCTCGGGGAACAGATGCAACACCACGTCACCCAGCAAACGGAACTGAAGACACATAGTGCGGTACTCGAGTCGCGGATCAGTTCGTTGCAACAGACCGTTCGTGCCGGCGAACAATCGTCTTAAATCAAAAGAGCGCCTACCATCTCTGGTAAACGCTCCTTTCCTCTGTTCTCAGCCGATATAACGTGCTTCCTTCTTATCAATGATGTTGCGAATCCGGTTCTCCGTCACCTGATACTGCTCTGCCAATTGACGAATCGTTTTCCCTTTTTCGTACAGCGCGCGAATCGTTCGAATCTGAAACGGTGACAGCGTCACATGTTGACCTAATAAGAAGTCGAACTCACCAAGCAGTTCAGTATACTGCTGATCAATCGAAGGCAGAACGTCTAAATTCGACAACTGATCGTCAGCACGTTTACCGTTGCGCCGGACGAGTCGTGCTTCTGTGACGTCTGTCGTCAGAAAGGCTTTTGCGACAAGCAATCCGACTTGCATCCGCTCTCCTCGACCACTTTGATAGAGCGTGACTTTGCGGTATCCTTCCCGATTGAGTCGTGGTCGGAGCAAGACACCTTTTCGGCGTTGTCGGACGCCGCGACACGTCACGATCGTCCGGTCGAGCGACCTTACGCGACCAAGCGACGAGACTTCATATATACCTACATAGCCGATGACGGCTTTCCATTGTTCTTGCATGATTGTCCTCCTTCAGACAAGGACACGACGGGACTTCATACCTGAATTATATCAAATTACGAACAAACGTTCTAGTGATGTCATTCATCGGAATATGCTATTATTAGCAGAAAAAGGAAATGAGGTTCGTCCATGAAATTTGTCTTGTTACTTGGTCCCCAAGCGGTCGGAAAGATGACGATCGGTCAGGAAATCGAACGGTTGACGGAGATGAAAGTCTTCCATAACCATCAGACAATCGACCTATTATTACCTTATTTTGATTTCTCTGAACCTGCACATCACCGCTTAAAGGATACGATCCGGCGCGAGATGTTCAAGGAAATGGCGAACAGTTCACTCGAAGGTGTCCTGTTTACATTTCTCTGTCTATTCGGTGTCGAAGGCGGTGGTCTTGAGTTCATCGAAGAGACAGTCGAATTATTCGAACAAGCGGGTGCTGACGTCTATATCGTTGAACTGGATGCGCCGGTAGCAACTCGTCTGCACCGGAACACAACCGAAAACCGATTGACGCACAAAGTAACGAAGCGCGATCTCGCTGCTTCTGAACAGAACTTACGCGAGACGGCGGACGGATACCGGACACGTTCGCTGCCAGGCGAACTACCGGACGTCAACTATCTCTTCCTCGATACGGAACAATTAAGCGCACGTGAAAGCGCCGAAGCGATTTGCGACCATTTCAACTGGTCCAAAACAACGGTCTAATCCCAAATAAGCCCCGTCCTGCTCAAGCAGGCGGGGCTTTAGTGATGGAGTTCGCGTTCATATCGATCAGCCTGCCACTGAAAGCCGTTCCGGCGCCAGACCGTATTACTGCCTGCTTCGCCGTAGACATGCGTCAGTAATAACGTCCGCGCGAGATACGATAAAATCGACGTCAACGCTTCCGTGATATAGCCGTGCTGATCATCCTCATCCGTCGTTGTACAACGTAAGTTTCCGGTCGATCCATTCCATGTGAAGGTAATCGTTCCGACGATCGTTTTCTCACGCAACGCATGCAGCGTCCACTTGCAACCCGATTCTTCATCCGTTGCTTCAACAAACAGTCGTGACGTCGTAAAATCCGGATGTCGTCCTTGCATTCAGCTCTCCTCCTCGACCTCAAACGTTGCTGTCGCGTAAGCCTCTCCGTTAATCAAAATTGTCAATGTATGTGTCCCGGGGTAATGGACACGCGTTGTCATGTTCCGAAACGATTGGCGTCGTTCGACGTGTAAGACATCTTTGACTTCTCGCTCCCGCAGTTGAAACACCTTCCAACTTGTCCCGCGTTGTTTGACGTAATCGATTGCGTACTCTAAGCGTAAACGTTGTGGAACGGAACTCGTCACCGTGAACGAGAAGTCGAGTTCTCCACCGATTGTCACTGGAGAAACGACTAAGTTGGTGACTGCCACTTCACCTTGCGTGACGTGCCCGAATAACTGTAAGACTTCTGGGTTCCCACGCTTCAATAACGTCCGGGAAGCGTGACGTAAAATCCAGTCCGTGTTCGGATCTGTTCCTAAGTGACGTTCAATTCGTTCAATCAGATATTCCGGATGTGTCTTTGAAATATCATTCAAGTGATTGGCGACACTTTTTCGGACGTAGAGTGACGGATCCTGTAGTAAGGCGTCAAGAATCGGTAATGCTGGACGCGGATCAGCAATCAGACGCGGGATCGCTTGTCCCCATGGTAAACTCGGTCGTGTCCCTTCGGACGCTAAACGACGGACGTGTTCATCGTCTGATTTTGTCCATTGGAGGGCCTGCTTGAGGAAACGTTCCTGATCAGCAAGTAAAAAGCGACGAACGGCGAACTCCGACGTCGAATGCGGCGTCAACTTGGCAAGTGTCTCTATCGCAAGCGTCCAATCAGCAAGGTCTGCCGTTCGTTCCACGTACTCCGGAAAAACGATCCCCGGTAGCCCGGTAAACTGCGGTGCGAGCCGCTCTAGTTCTCCCGCTGCGTCCGGAAACGGCGGCAAGATCGTCTCTAGCGTCTCCGCCACACGACGGACACGTTGCTTAAACGCGAGTTCTTTCCAGTCCCTCTGTTCGACTCGTCTTCGAAAATCCGGTACGTCGATCGCTGCTCCTAAGCGGTCGAGCCAACTCGGTGAAAATACATCTTTAATCAAACTCATCCTTCATCCAGTCCCCTCTGTGTACGCTCCAGTTTGAGCAATGTTTCCTTGCGTGCAAGTCCCCCGGCGTATCCACCTAAATCTCCATTCGTTCGAATGACCCGATGACATGGAATGATGATTGCTAGTTGATTTGCTCCGTTTGCCCGTGCGACAGCGCGGACGGCGGTTGGTTGACCAATTCGGATGGCCAGTTCTTGATACGAGATCGTCTTGCCACTCGGAATTCGTTCAAGTTCTTCCCAGACGCGGCGTTGAAAGGGCGTTCCGTATCGCATCAGTGGCGTCTGAAACAAGATCGATTCTCCTTTGAAGTAACGACGCAACTCGGCTTCAATCTGTCCAAAGATGGGTGACTCACCGGGAACGATGACAGCATGCGCTTTTCGACGCAATTGTTCGATTTCTCGTTCAAGTCCCCGTCGATCGACGAATTCAAGAAGATGTAAGTGTTGTTCGTCCGCAATCGCAAGCATCGAACCGAGTGGTGTATCGAGCCATTTCGCGCGCAAGACCTGTCCGTCAAAACGTGACGGTGCTTCCCCGAGCATCCGTGCTGACGCTTCACGAAAACCACTGCTTGATTCATAGCCTCCTGCTAACTGCCCTTCGATGACCGGCTTCCCAGTCCGAATCTCTTTCATCGCTAACCCCATCCGCCGTGCCCGAGCATAGGCAACGAACGTCATTCCGAAGCGTTTCTTGAACTGGCGCCGTGCTGTTGATTCGTCCAAACCAAGTGCTCGGAAATCAGCTTCTTTGAACCGTTTATCTGGTTCTGCCTCGACTGCTTCTATCAAACGTTGAACCGTACCGTGATCGCCTGGATAAGCGAGCGGATGACACCGCCGACACGGTCGATAGGAAGCGAGCAATGCCTCTTGCGCCGTCTCGAAAAACTCACAGTTCTCCGCCTTCGGTTTTCGTGCTGGACACGTCGGACGGCAAAAAATACCGGTCGTCTTGACCCCGACAAAAAACGTTCCTTCGTACGTCGCGTCTCGTCGAACGAGTGCTTCATAATACGTGTGATGTTCCATCGCTTTCTCCTCCTTTGCCTTTAGTATAACGGCTTGTCCGGTTACGATGTCGCCGAAAATCAGGCATTGATCTGTTTAAGATTCACTTAAGAATTCTCCTCCTGTTTTCGAAAGGGACGACGTGCATACTACATGCTATACTCAACGGAAAGTAGGGTTTTCATGTTAGATTTCTTTAAAAGAAACACTTCACGGAATCGGTGATCTTCGGATTTCAATCAAAGAAGGAGCACAAGGCATCCAACTGATTTGCTCGAATGCGATTGAAACGATCTATACGCTAGAGGAACTAAACGCGTGACTGACGCCGTTCGGAACGTCTGATGCATCGCGTTCTTCCGGCGGTTCCGGCATCGGTCTGTCGATTGTTCAGCAAATCATGGCGCGTCATGCGGGGAACGTCGCGTTGACTTCACAAGACAAACGCTTCAATGTGACCTGTCGTTTTCCACATATTTCATAAGCCTGCATCCGATGTGCGCATCGGGTGCTTTTGTGGTCAGGTTGTTACTTCTTAGACACTTCTTTGAAATTGGAATTCGATACACTAAAGACTGTTAGAAATTAGTTGTCGTTTTAAAGGAGTTGTTCGTGTCTTATGAAATCCTCGTCTCGTTCGATTACATATATGCCAGGGCTTGATGGCTTACGTGCCTTCGCTGTTCTATCTGTCATTATCTACCATCTGTCGGTTTCATTCTTCTCCGGTGGTTTCCTCGGTGTTGATCTCTTTTTCGTCCTATCCGGTTATCTGATTACCGGTCTCTTGTTACGCGAGTGGCAGACGACCGGACGCCTCGATTTGAAACGATTTTGGATTCATCGCTTCCGTCGCCTGTTCCCGGCCCTATTCGTCATGCTATTACTCGTTCTCGGGTACGTAACCATCTTTGAACGCGAACTGTTGCATACGGTTCGCCAAGATAGTGCCTTTTCGCTCATTTACGGGACGAACTGGTGGTATATCTTCCATGACGTCTCCTATTTCGAGTCGTTCGGTAAGCCATCACCGATTCAAAACCTTTGGTCGCTCGCAATCGAGGAGCAGTTCTATCTGCTATTCCCGATCTTACTTTGGTTCGGAATGAAAAATCGTCGCTTGTTCCTGCAATTGATGGGCGTTGCGATCGGTGCATCCGTGCTTGCGATGGCGATTCAGTTCACACCTGGTGAAGATCCAAGTCGTGTCTACTATGGCACGGATACTCGGTTATTCGCCCTATTGATTGGGAGTCTACTCGCTTTCGCGTGGCAACCAACCCGCTTTAAGCTCGATATCCCAAAACGTGGTGTCCGGTTACTGAATCAAATAGGTGCCGTTACTTTGCCACTCTTGCTTATATTGATGATTGTCACAAGTGAGTTCGGAAGCTTCTTATACCGGGGTGGCTTTTTCCTTGTCGCCGTCCTTGCTGCACTATTGATTGCTACAATTGCTCATCCGGCGTCGATTTGGAGTCAATGGTTTGCGCATCCAGCACTTGTTGCGATCGGTAAACGATCGTACGGTCTATATCTGTGGCATTTTCCCGTCATCGCACTGATGACGCCAGTCGAGCAAATCGGCACGTTCTCATTACTTCGGACCGTATTGATCGTCGTTGTGCTGATTGCATTAACCGAAGCATCGTATCGCTTTATCGAACGTCCGATTCGTCAGCACGGACTATCCGGTTATTTAGAACGTCTGTCGTTACATCCGCGGCAGTTACATCAGTTTTCGACGTTGCAGTGGACGAGTGTTGCCGTGTTGACGATTCTCATCGTCAGCTTCATCGGTAACTTATCGATTCTTGCTGTCTCCGATACGCCAAAGCCAGAACCTGCCTTTCATAAGGTAGCGGCACCAAAAGAAAAACCGAAGCCGATCCTGAAACCGACGACACCAAAAGCAAAGCCCGATCAGCGAAAAATCTGTCGACCGACGCTTGCGATCGGGGACTCGGTCTTACTCGGTGTCGAAGATTATCTCGGCAGTACGCTCAAGCAATTGACGATTGATGCGAAACTCGGTCGTCAGCTGCGAGAAGCGATTCCGCTGAGTGAGCAGTATTCCGCGTACAATCGACATGGACGCCAAGTCATTCTCCACCTCGGAACGAACGGTAGCTTCCGAAAGGATCAGTTGAACAGTTTGCTCGATCAATTCGCAAATGCCGATCACGTCTATCTGGTCACTGCACGCGTCCCGCGCCCGTGGGAAGCAGAGGTCAATCAGATGTTACGCGAGGCATCGAAACGGAAGAGAGTCGAACTGATCGACTGGCATGCTGTTGCCGTCAAACATCCATCTTACTTCGAAGCAGATGGTGTCCATTTAAATATCAAGGGCGCACGTGCCTATTCGAAGATTCTTGCGAAAGCAACGAATTGCGCTGTTTCAACGAAATAAGACCACGTCAAACAAGGTAGCGGAACGATCCGCTACCTTGTTTTTTATACTCATCCTGTCGCTAGCAACCCAAGATAAATCAAACTGACGCTGAATAAACTCAGCAAGACACCAACTGCATGACGACGATATCCGAGTAAGAGCAGTGGTAAGCTCGCAATGCCGATCATCAAGACCCATCCGTCCCCAGCTGGACCACTGGTCGGTAGTTGTCCTAGCGTCGGTTGTTCGAGACGACTGAGTGATGCACTCGCTATGAACAGCAATACTAAAATGATACTTTCCATCCGGAGTAACGGACGTGGATCGTACGTTGAGTCAAAACGCAACCGCCGCCGGACGAGCGTTCCATTACAGAAGGCGTAGAATAAAAGTGGTAGCAGCAAGAGGTGCTTCAGCAACAACGCTTGACCGTATGGTACACCCCAGAGATTCGTATAGCGTTCAAGTGGAATCGCCAGTTGCATCAGTAACAGACCCGACAGGCTGACACCCGTAAAGGCGATCCGGGCAAACGGACTGAACCAACTTAAAAAGGCAGACCAATGAGCGGTCGAGCGGGCACCGATGGCTATCCAAAACACGACACCGATCCAAGCTGTCACACATAAAAAGTGACTAAATTGAAGCGTCCACCCGAGCGCACCGTATTTGGCTGCCGCATGACTTGTTCCTGCGATACCAATCCATAACGGGATCGTCAAGAGTGCGAGCAGGATGGACCGTCGCTTTTGCCATGCGAATACGATCAACAGGAGTAAAGCAGAGAAGTAAACGACAAGAAACATCCGACCGATATGCAACTCCAGTAACCCCGTTCGTAGAGCTTCTGTCATCGTTTGCGTCGAAAGTAGAAAACGAACGGCACCAAAGACCGGGATGCTCGTTCCAAGAACGAGCATCCCGAGTCCCGCTACCGCCCACGACGTACCGTCCATTAATGGCGGTTTCCGTTTCCTTGGGATGAAGCATAATACCAAATAGCCCATCCAAAGCGCTCCACCCATATAGACGAGTAGTTCTCCTAGAAACGCACTCATGTCGTGCGACGACGTAACACGAGAAGGATGACGATACTGATTAACAGTCCCCCGACGATCCATGGGAGCAGTGTCGGAACGAGTCCTTTTGAAACAGGCTCCGCTTCAGGAACGACTGCTGCTTTTGTTTCCATCGGCTCAGCCTTTTCTACAGTGCTTGTTTCAGCTTTTGCCGCACCCAGTACCGTAAAACGAATCGTTCCTTTCACGGGATGACCATCATCTGAAATCGACGCCCACTTGATCGTGTATTTTCCTTCCGTTAAAGGCTCTGAGACGACAGCACTCAGTTCATTTCCGATGATAAGTGGTTTCGCAAGGGCTTGTTCAACTCCATTCGCGTCTACTACACGTAAAGTACTCGTTTTTTCAACAGCCTCACTGAACGTCAAGCGGATCCGATCGACAGGTTCCGATAATGCCGAACCCTCTGCCGGATTCGAGCTTTTTAAACTCGTGTGTGCTTCGACCGATATAGGCAACAGACAAACGAGGAATAGGAGTACAAATCGGATAATGCGCATGTCGTTTACCTCCTTTCTGCTTGATGTGTAAAAGAAAACCCGCTGTCACCAGCGGGTCGTCCTTTATTGTTGCGGGCGACGACGGAGTGCGAAGAATCCAAGGATCGATGCTGCTGCGATACCAAGCAGTGACCAGACGATACCTGTCGTCGATGCTTTTTCTTGCATACCACCGAGACCAGTGTTCGGCATTCCAGGCGCGCCTTTGAATTTATCTGGGAACTGATCGACGATTGCTGTCGCAGTCCCTTCCCCTACGCCGTACATATGCGCGTACGCTTCGCGAATCGCTGGGTACGCTTTGTCGTAATCTTTTTCATTGTAGCTATTGAAGGCAAGCAAGAGTTGGTCAATGTGAACCTTCAACCCTTCTTCCAAATCTTTCGCTTTCAAGCGTCCTTCTGTTGCTGCATCGAGGAATGCTGCCTGTTCGACACGGTACTCATCGAGTTCCTTCACAGCCATGTCGCGTGCTTGATCATCTTTCGCACCTGTTGCTTTGACATAGTCAACAAAGTAGCCGATGTGGCTCGACCAAATCTTCTTGAATTGTTGCGCTGCTTCACTACCATAAACAGAGCCAATCGAAGCTGTCAGGTCATCCGTATTTTGATTCAAGGCACCGGCCGCAGCATCAAAGTCTTTTGCTCCGTCAATCCCTTTTTGCATCGCGAGCACTGCAAGCGCCGCGTGTTCAGAGAAGTTTCGGTTCAGTCCGGCACGAAGATCAGCTGCTGGTGTATCAACTTTCGTATTTTTGAATTTATCCGGGTACTGATCAACAATCGCACCAGATAACCCTTCTCCGACCATATACATATGCTCGATTGCTTTACGTAGATTACTGTAGGCAGCATCATAATCACCAGCAACGTAGCTATCGAACGATGTTAACAGTTGCGTGATATGGACTTTTAGTCCTGCTTCGAGATCCGCTGCCTTCAGACGTCCTTCCGTTGCTTTATCGAGGAACGCAGCCTGTTCGACACGATACTCATCAAGCTCTTTCAATGCTTTTTGTTTCGCGTCTTCGTCCTTGGCACCAGTTGCTTTGACGTAATCGACGAAGTAACCGATATGGCTCGCCCAGATTTCTTTGAAGGCAGCGCCTGCTTCTTCCCCGTAGACTGATCCGACAGCTGCCGCTAAATCATCCGTGTTTTGATTCAAAGCACCGGCTGCCTGCTCAAAATCTTCTTTACCATCAATTCCTTTTTGCATCGCAACGACTGCGAGATACGCGTGTTCAGATAGAATTTGATCGAGTGTCGCTCGTAAATCCGATGCTGGAGATGAGACATCGAGGGAGACTTTTCCTGAACTGTGAGACATCTTACTATGGTCCTCATGACCATGTGCACTAACACCTGCTGCTGGAATCAACAATGCGGCACTAAGCGGAACAGCGAGATACGACTTTTTCATCTTCATCTTATGAACACCCCTTTGATTTTTTGGACTTCACATAGATAACGTAAGGAGTTCACGAATAGTTTTATCTTTTCACATTTTTTATTTAAAATATTTTTTATTAAGAAATAAACTTATGTAGTACTTTCATTATTTTTTAGTTTTTATTTACTCATTTCGCGAAACAGCCGACTTATTTTCTAATCATTTCATTAAAATCTTCTTATAACCTCATCTTTTATCTTTTACAGAACAGGAGTGGACTCATGAAACGGATTGTCATTAGCGCAGTACTTGCTTCGCTCGTCGTCTCGCAAGCAGTTGGACCTGTCGAAGCAAAAAGTAAATCGAAGAAGAAACCTGTCATGCAAGTCGATCGAGACAAAAACGGGATTCCAGATGCTTGGCAAAAACAATATCATTTGGGATATGGAAAACAAGTCGCAACAAAAGATCACGATCGCGACGGTTTGATGAATGTACAAGAGTATCAACTTCGTCTCAACCCCACTAAATCGGATTCGGACCGCGACGGAATCAAGGATGGGAAAGAAGATTCGGACCGCGATTCCCTTACGAATCAACAAGAATACACAGCGCATCTAAATCCATTGAAGAAGGATTCCGATCAAGATGGTATTTCTGATGATAAAGAAGATCAAGACAAAGATCGATTGACGACACGAGAAGAATTCATCGTGGGTACGCAGCCACTGAAAAATGATTCAGATCGTGACGGCATCAAAGATAACGAAGAGGACCGCGATCAAGATACGCTTCTGAATGAAGACGAGTTCGAACTTGGTTCTGATCCAACCAAAGCAGACAGCGATCAGGATGGGACTCGAGACGATCAGGAAGATACGGATCAAGACGGAGTTCAGAATGACCAAGAACTCAAACGGATCATGATCAAAGTGACGGATACGAATAAGAAAAAATTCGAGTGGCGCTACAGTAATGAACATCAACGGAAAGAACTGCGCTTTAAAGACGAGATCGGTATTACTGACGTTGCGACGTTAAAAGATCGTCTTCTCGTCACGCCATCGATGACGGAAGAAGAAGTATTAACGTTAGTCGCACAGGCACTTCAATTACCAAACATCAAAACGTTACACGTCCAGATCAAGTTCTATAATGGACAGGAACTCGAATCAGAAGATGAGCACTCAGATGACGATGATTCTTCGGATGATTCAGAAGATGATGATCAAGATGATGATTCAGACGATCATGGAGACGATGACGGGGATGATCACGGAGATCATGGTGATGACGATTAATCGTCTATACGAAAAATGAGAGGGCGGAATAGTATTCCACCCTCTCATTTTTTATTTCCTTATTCTTCAATGATGGTGACCGCTACTTCCGCCAGCTGGTTTTGCTCCGCCTTGTAAGATTTTTAAATCTTCTTTCGATAACTCACCGACGATGAACTGCCGTGTTGGCATGATCATCGTACCTTCACTGCTTGCATGCGTTTTGACATAATACAAGCCGGATTTTGGTAGTGCCTTCGCAATCGTATAGACACCCGGCTTTGTCTCCTCTGCCGGTTCCATACTATAGCGTACTGTTCCATCTGCTTTCCAAATTTCGAAATGTACATAATCGACTTTTTGAACCGGTTTGGCTTCACGCCAGACTGTTGCTTCAAACGTCTGCTTTTTCTTCGCATCCGGTTGTAAGTCCTTTGGGATATTCATTTTGATCGATAACGGCTTAGCTACGGCATACTGTTCTGCTGCATCGGAATCGACCGCACAGCCAGCAAGACTCGTCGTCGTGACGAGCAGTCCGCCGAGCATGAGTGTTTGTATCGATTTACGCATTGAAGAACCTCCTTACACTCGGAATACGACGGATGACGAGGAAATCGACCAGCCAGACGACGAGCAACGATAGACCGACGAGCGGGAAGACGATTCCCAGCACGACAAGCACAGCGAGGAATCCTTTCAACATGAATGCTTTCGGACCTTTTGGCGCCCCCATCCCTTTACTTGGTTTTCGCTTCAGCCAGAGATAGAAACCACTGACTGCCACGAGAATGATTCCGAGACAAATCAACAGACTAATTAACTGATTGAACAAGCCGAATTCCGTTCCCTTATGGAGTGTGATCCCGGTCGCGACGATCTTTCCGACGATACCATAGTTGTCATAACGATAGTCGGCGAGCACGGCACCGGAATATTGATCGAGATGGATCGTCGCTTCATTCTGTGCTTTCGCTGGATACGCAGACAGCGTATAGACACCGCTCGGGTCACTTGGAATACTGATCTTAAAGCTTGGATCCATCCCTTGTTGTTTGCCGATTGCAACGATGTCATCGATCGAAGCCGGAACAGCACCTTCGACTTTCGATTGCGGGACATCAAGTGTTTCGGCAGCCCACGGGACTTCCGCGATATCCTTCGTTTGAAGTGTTGACGTCGGTGCCTCCCCACCCCAGATGGACGGTGGATAACCAAGCCCTTGGTTCGTGACAAGGGACTGGAAGTTCGTTCCCCAGAAACCGGACCACGGTAAGCCAGTCAAGATCAGGAACAGCATCCCTGCTGTGATCCAGAATGCTGGAACAGCGTGGAGATCACGACGGAATAACTTCTTTCCTTGACGAAGGCGCGGGAACAAGACACCTGACAGTCCCTTTTGCTTACGCGGGAACCATAGGAACAGTCCCGTCACGATCAAGACGATTGCCCAACAGGCGACGAGTTCAACGATTCGGTCGCCAGTCGTTCCCGCCATCAGTTCCCCGTGGATCTCTTCGATTTTATTCATGATCCGGTCATTGTCAGATAATGTTCCGATGATCTTACCAGAATACGGATTGACGAAGACTGTCGCCGACATATCTGGTGACGAAACCTTCACTTCACTGGATCGATCGTCGGATTCACCCGGTCGGTACGACGTGACAAGTGCATCGGGATACTTCGCTTTGACGCGATCAATCTGTTCCGTCGCAGTGATGCGATCTGCTTGTGGTGTAACTTCATAATACGATTGATACAGGACGTTTTCGATTTGTGGCTTAAAAAGATAAATGGATCCTGTCACAGCAAGCATGACTAGGAACGGTGCAAAAATGATACCAGCATAAAAGTGCCACCGCCAAATCGTCCGGTAAGCAGAAGAAGTCGGTGCTTTTTTGACCGTCTCTTCCGTCTGCATGAGATTCATATGTATCCTCCTCTGGCAATAAATATGTCCACTCTGTGAACACCTCCTAGTATAAGCGTTTACAATCCAATTTCAGCCACTTGCTTGTGACGATAAATTGCCAATACGGTGTGTAAATCACGTAGCTTTTAAGAAGTGAAAAACGTCTTTTTTTGACAATGATTTCACTTTTCTTGTAGATTACTTCTTATTTCAAAAAACTATCCTTATTCATAAAACCAAACTTCATCTAAAAAAGCGAATCCTGATCTGGATTCGCTTGCTCGTGTGATGTTTTTATATTGAAGAACTTTCCTCGACTGATTCCTTTTGACGCCGATGATATACGATACCTGTTATTACTAGACCGATTAAGATGACTACGATCGCACTGATGATTCCGGGATTCACCTGAAGCCAGTTCCACAGCTCTGACCACGTCACAGCTTCTCCGATCCGAACGATCAAAAAAGTCCAGAGTCCTGTATAAACGCCTGCTGCTAAGAATGTCATCACTAAATAACGCGGTAACGGATAACCGAGGAGTCCAGCGACATAATGAATCGGATGTCTGACGCCGGGTAAGAAGAACGATAGTCCGATCGCCCATAACCCGCGCCGTTCGATGATCGTTTCTGCTCGTTCTAAGAAACGTGACTTCATCCACCGTTTGACGAGCGGAATCTCACGGAAGAACCGAGCAAGTAGATAAAACCATGTAAAGGCGATGAAGAAGACCGGCCATGCGGTCAACCAGATGACGACCGGGTACATCCCCTCTCGTAATCGAAGTGCTGCAAAACTCATCATCAAGACATCGTCCGACAATGGGGTGAACATGATTCCGCCAGCCAGGCGGACGAGTGCCATGATATCCATCACGTATCCCTTCTTTCTGTTTCTCTCTATTTTCAGTATCCCCGATTTTTCTGAAGTTGAGCCCTATCCATTTCTTAAGTTCTTCTTTAGTTATACTTTTCCGATCAAAAGAGATCATCATCGATGATTTAAAGTCACGTAGACCGTAAGACATGTATACGCAACCGTTCAATAAAAAATCCTTTTCCCACATCGAGAAAAAGGGTTTCATCCGTCCGTTCGAGAAGGGGTACAACGTACATCTGAACGCTCATCTGATAGGAGGAATTTCCATGTTACATCGCCGGAAGACCTATACGATTCGTCCCGAACGCCTAGAAGAATTCACTGAGTTTTTCCATACCTATTTGTACCCGCTCCAAGTCAGCCATGGTGCCCGTCTTGTTGGTCGCTGGGTGACCGAGGCAGAAGATGAAGTCATCGCCATTTGGGAATATCGCGACCGTGAACATTACGAACAAGTCGATCGTGATGTCCGCAACAGTGCTTTACGTCGCGAAGCGATGAAGAAACGCGCGCGCCTCGGCAAAAACCTCTATATCAAATCGTATGAAGATTTCATGACAGCGACCGGTACGTATGCTCCCCCTCGCGCGATCGTCAGCGTGACCGCGTACATCACGAACGATGCCGGTGAAGTCCTGCTCGTCCGCAACCTCCACCGGGGTGATACGTATGAGATGCCGGGTGGACAAGTCGAAAATCACGAGTCGATCCTTGACGCCATCAAGCGAGAAGTCAAAGAAGAGACCGGTGTTGATGTCACGATCGATGGCATCACCGGTATCTATCAAAATGTCTCAAGCCATGTCCTGTGCGTCTGCTTCCGTGGGAAAGCCGTCGGTGGTGAACTCGCGACACAAGAAGGCGAAACGACGGATGTCGGCTTCTTCCCACTGACACGTGACTCGCTGAGTGAGTATATCAAACGGGAACACTTCCAGTTGCGGACGCTTGATGCGATGGATCCCCATTACTTCCCGCATGCCTTATATAAAGTCAGACCGTATGAACTGATCAGCCGGTACGACGGTAACGCAACGTCGTCTTCACGGTAAACCAAAAATCCCCTTACAGTGTTTTCACTGTAAGGGGATTTTTTTCGGTTACGTTGTCAATCGAGCGGTAATTCCGGCATCATCGGTGACATAGACATCGCCTGCTTGATCCGTAACGGTATAAGCGGAAGACTTTAACGCCTCGATCGCTGCTTGGAGCGTCGCTTGATCCGGATAACGTAGTGTCCAGTAGACGAGTCCGACCGCATCTTCCGGATTCGTCGGTGCGTTGACACCAGACCAGACGTTCAGACCGATGTGATGGTGATAGCCACCGGCAGCAACGAACAATGCACGCATCCGCGAAGCGTCAGCGGCAACTTCAAAGCCGAGCGTCTCGACATAAAATGACCGTGCTGCTTCGAGTGTCTTGACGTGGAAATGGACATGTCCCATGACCGTATCGCTCGGCATGCCATACCAGTCTTCTTCTCCCGCTTCGACGAGCATACTTTGCCAATCGACGGGATCCGTTGTCATTTTGACGTCACCATTAGCTTCATACGTCCACGTCTCACGTGGACGATCGGCATAAATCTCGATCCCGTTCCCATCTGGATCCGATAGATAAAAGGCTTCACTGACGAGATGGTCACCTTGACCAATCTCGATTCCTTGTTCGATCAAATTCCGGATGACGAAACCAAGTTCTTTTCGGTTCGGTAGCAAAATCGCAAAATGATATAACCCGGCGACCGAGTTCGGTGGAAAACGGCGGGCATTCGGATGGACTTCAAGTTCAACGAGTGGTGTATCTTGTGCACCGAGTACCGTCAACTGATCCGTTTGTGTCAGCACGCGTAATCCGAGTGACGTTGTATAAAATGAAATCGAACGGTCGAGGTCCGTAATACGCAAGCGAACAGGACCGAGTGTGATTTGTGGATGAATGGACATGTTGTTTCCTCCTTCAATGAAATAGCTCGTATCCCTATTATTACGCGGAAGCGATCGAAGCGGAAGTAGGCACGAATAAGTGGTATAGTATCCTAAACGATACCATGAAGGAGGAAGACTGATGGAAGAGACACCAAGCTGTCGGGTCGAGACAGCACTCGAAATCTTGACCGGAAAATGGAAACCGTCGATTTTACTTGTCTTGATCACACACGGAACGCTCCGCTTCAGTGAATTGAAACGACAATTGCCGAACATTACGCAAAAAATGCTGACGGCTCAACTGCGTGAGCTCGAACTGAACGATATCATTCATCGCGAGATTTATCAGGAAGTTCCACCTCGTGTCGAGTATTCGCTGACGGATTATGGTCGGACGCTCATTCCAGTTCTTGACGCCATCAATGCATGGGGCGAACAACACGTCATTCATCTTGAACAGAAAGAAAAACTCGCTTCCGCTTCTCAATGAGGAATCCATTTCAATGTGATTTCTCATTTTTTATGGAAAAACCTGTCTATTATCACGTATACTGACGTAATAGACTTCTGTTTTCGGAAAGGAATGAGTCCTCATGCATCAACTTCATGCGATCGAGCAACTGGTTGCTCGACTCAAACAAGATCCTGCAGTCGAAGCTATCTTCTTGAAAGGATCTTTTGGACGGGGAGAAGAAGATGTCCATTCAGACATCGATCTGTACTGTCTCGTCTCAGAAGAACGTCAAACAAAATTCTTATCGCGTCGTTTGTCCCACCTTTCTGCCTATCGTTCAATCATCTGGAAAGATGAGATCGATATCATCGCCCCACAAATGATCGTCGTCTATGATGATCTGCTACATATTGATTTATTCACGGTGACGCTTGATTCGCTGAACCATAAGGATCAATTGCGTGTCTTATATGATCCACAGGAACAGTTGACGGACTTTACCGACACATGTGACTTAACACTTTCTGCTCAAGAAGCGACCGATGAAGCAATCGATGCCGTCTGGTTCTTGTTCCAATATAAAAAAGCAGCAGCACGGGGAAATGACTTATGGGCAGTCGAGATGCTCCGTAGCGCCTTGATCAAGTTCGCAAAAGTATTACTCCATCATCATGCTCCTGAACGAGCGCAACTGGGATTAAAGACGATTCCGACGACATTACCAGACCATCCACGCCTTGCTCTTGAAGCAATCTACGACGTCCTGACACCCGCAACGCACGCTGAAGCGGTTCAACGTTATTTGGCTTGTTTAGAGACCGAACGAAACGCGCTCGACCAGACGCTTGCCTCTCATCCGGAGACGCTCGCTCTACTCGATCGATTAACGCCTGAACTCTCGATCCAACAATCAGGACGGTAACAAGAAAGGAGTAGTGGATAATTCCGCTACTCCTTTCTATGCTCGCTCATTAACGTGTCAATTGAATCTCTTTTGATTGTCCACCTGCCCAGCCAAAGCCAGATGAGACCTCAAGCTTCGGATTTTTCACCTGTTTCGGTAATTCGAAGACGATGTTGCCGGTTTTCTCGATATTCGGGTTGATCGTCTCTAAGAAGAAGCCCATCCCGTCTTCATTCGCATAAAGATCGAGTTCCGTATCGGCTGAGTATTCCGTATCGCCGACATTGACTTTAAACATGTTACTGTCGACGAATCGCTCTTCCTTATCTCCGTTTAGAATCGTCAGACCGATGACTAAGAATTGTCCTGATGTTTTCTTTTCGCCGAGGACGTTCGATAAGGTATCGACCATCTTGACGTCGTTGACGACGTACGTCAGTTTCCCGACCTTTACCTGATCATTCACCCCGTACGTTTTCTTGACCGGCTTCGCAACTGCTTTTGCTTTCACTGGTTTTGCTTCTGATTTGACTGCTTCTTGTTCGACTTCTACTTTTTTCTCCGGTGTTGCTTGTTCTTCGTCATCTCCTAGATTTCCGAGAATAACTGCTCCGATCACGATAATTCCTGCCCACTTTAATCCTTTTTTCATGTTACTTCCTCCTTTTAATTTGGCTGACTCACGTCTGATAGCCCTAGTATAGAAAGAAGCAACCCCTTATCCTTTACACTTTTTTGACCAGGTTATTTTTTGTTTAAGGTCCGATAAAAAGATTGACAAAAATAAAAGAGAACGCTAATTTCAGCGTCCTCCTCTCCTTATTCTCCTTTGACCCGGATGACGATTTTTCCTTTTACGTGCCCTTCTTCGCCATAATCATGTGCTTCCTTGATTTGATTCAGATCAAAAATCCGATCAACGACAGGTTGTAGCTCACCACGTTCGACGGCTTTAGCGATATGTCGCAAACGTTCACCGGTTGGTTGCATGAAGACATACGCAGATCGTGCATTATGTTGCTTCGCTTGCTCTTCATCCGGTGGTGTGGAAATCGAGACGAGCATTCCGTTCGGCTTCAGCATCTGATACAGTTCCCCTTGCTTGTCGCCGCCCATCGTATCGAATACAAAATCGATATCCCGAACACGATCGGCTGGGGTTTCTTGTTTGTAGTCGATGACTTCGTCGGCTCCAAGCGCTTTTACCCAGTCGACGTTTTTCGTACTTGTTGACGTGATAACGTACAAACCGTTTGCTTTTGCGAGTTGAATCGCAACCGTTCCGACGCCCCCTGATCCGGCACCAATAAAGATCCGGTCACCCGGCTTCGCATCCATCACTTCGAACATGACTTGCCATGCTGTATGCGAAACGAGTGGAAGAGACGCTGCTTCAGCAAAACTAAGCGATTCTGGTTTTTTGACGACGAGGTGCGCATCGACTGCGACATACTCTGCATATGTTCCTTGACGAGCAATTTCCGGGCGACTGAAAACGGCGTCCCCGACTTGAAGATCCGAGACGTTTTCTCCGACTTCCTGAATCACACCGGCAACGTCCCAACCGATGATGAGCGGCATCTCATAGCTCAACATCTGACGCAAATAGCCTTCGCGTAGTTTCCAATCGACCGGGTTCACACTCGCGGCATAGACTTCGATTAAAACATCATCTGGTCCAATGACTGGCTTGTCCAGTTCTCCGACCTTAAATTGTTCCGATCCACCATACTGTTCAATGTAAGCTGCCTTCATCCGTTGACTCCTCCTTCGATAATCGTTCCCTATCTTCTTCCCCGTCCGTAACAACGACAAACAGTCTGAAGATACACGACAGCTCTCCATCAATCGATGAAGAGCTGTTTCGTTAAGCATTCGTTTGTTGAAGGGTTGATGCTGTCTCATTCAAGGCATGAATCGCCTGCTGCAGTTCCATGACCTGGCCAACTTGATGACGTGTCAAACCGGATAATGACTCACTTTGTGAAAGCAAGGCATTCATGAACGTGTCGAGTTGACCGGTTGCTGTCGTGATAGCAGTAAGACTACTCGTCATCGTCGCGAACTGGGTCTGCGCCGACTGGATCGAACCGACGACTTCCGTTGCATCCATCTCAATCGTCTGTAGCGCTAACTGACTCTCGGCCATTCGCTCTTCCTGCTCACGTAGTAATGTCGTACTGGCATGAATGGAGTTCCCCGTTTGCGTAACGTCCTGATCAACACGTTCGATGATCGCATTGATTTCCTTCGACGCTTCTGCCGTCTGTGCTGATAGATTACGAATTTCTTGCGCAACGACCGTAAAGCCTTTTCCGAACTCACCCGCACGAGCTGCTTCGATCGACGCGTTAAGACTAAGCAGGTTCGTTTGTGCCGCAATCGCATTAATGCTCGACGTGATGGCGACGATTTCCTGGAAACGCCCGGCGAGTTGTCCGAACGACGTGACCGACTCATCCATGCTCGTCGTCAATTGTTGTAAGGATTGTCCGGCAAGACCAATTGTCTGCCTGCTCTTTTCGGCTGTCGTTCGCGATGACGAACTTCGCTCGAGTGCGTGGTCGACAGAAACGGTCACATCCTCCATCCGGTTGACTTGCTGGTCGTTCAATTGGCGAATTTCACGAATCGCTTGAACGCTTCCTGCTGCATCATGTGCCAGCTGTTGCATCGCTAGATCAACCTGACTGAAGGAATCCTTCGCTGCGTCGACCGTTTCACTCATCTCTTCCGTGAACGTCGTTACTTCCGTTGCGGTTGCTGCCGTTTGTTCGAGAGCAATTTGCGATGTTGCCGCGTAGGCTTCCGACCGTTCTTGTTCTTGGCGGACGGCTAACATGACGTTCCGTCCAAAGACGGCGACAAAAACAGCTGCTGAGAAAATCATCAAATAGATGACATAGGCGACGATCAAGTCGAATGTATTCGTAAAGACAATCGTTCCCAGCATTGTGAATACTGCCATCTCAACGAGTCCAAGGATTCCGGCGAGAATGACCAAACGCGGAATCAAATAAACGATTGAAATCGTCAAGTAGAGATAGACGATCGTCCAAATACTCGGCGACGGCAATGTCATCAAGACTAGAGCGAGGACGAAATACGTTAATGTCACTTGGACGTACTTCCCGCTTGGACGATGTCCAAGTAGGCGGTTACCCACAAGCAACGCGACCGTCAAGATCAAACCACCGACTAAAAACTGATAAAACACACTGATTGGGACGTAATTCATTTGCGCAAATAAAAAAATCAATGGATGCGCGATCGTAATTAACGTTGCAATCAGGCGGGACAAAATCTTTGTACTTTGTTGCTCGAGGGTAGATACCATCTTGTTCAAACTCCTTCACCTTATTAAAGTCATACAGTTGTTCATCGGCAGAAAGAATTCAATCGTTAAGTCCCTCGCGTGACTTTTTTTCTTGACGCTTTCTTGAGAGCGGGAGTACGGTTAACGTAGACTTTTTTCAGAAAAGAGGATTCATATGCTGTATGTACTCGTTGGTTTCGCGGGGGTACTGGGTGCCTCTGCGCGTTATGGGCTCGGACTGCTGATTAGCGACTTGACGACTGGTCCTTTCCCGTGGCCAACGCTTGTCATCAACTTGATCGGGAGTTTTCTTCTCGGCTATGCGACACACTTTTTATTTCGAACGAAACTCTTACATCAATATGCGATCACAGCCATCGGCACGGGTTTCATCGGCTCATTTACGACGTTTTCGACATTCAGCGTCGAGACCGTGACCTTACTCAACGAACGTCATTTAGCGGACGCGTTCCTCTATGTACTCGTCAGCCTATTCGGCGGTCTATTCCTGTCTTATGTCGGTTACGCGCTCGGAACACGACGACTGCGTCACGTGACGAAAGGACGTGAGTGAATGACGCTACTCGCTCTTGCCATCGGTGCTTTTTGTGGTGCCATCAGTCGTTTTGCCGTCAGTCAATGGATGAAGACGTTTTGGAAACGCGAATTTCCACTGGCGACGTTCCTGATTAACGTACTCGGTTCATTTTTACTTGGACTCGTCATCGGGGCGCATCTCGATACGACATGGACGTTACTCTTAGGTACCGGCTTCCTCGGATCATTTACGACATTCTCAACGTTTAAAATCGAGACATTGCAGCTATTTCAGGACGGAAATCGTAAAGTGCTCACCCTCTATCTCATCTCGAGCTACGGTTTCGGAATTCTTGCAGCTTTCCTTGGAATCACACTTACAGCTTGAACGAAACAAGAGGCGACGGAAAAATCCGTCGCCTCTTGTCGTATCCGTTTTAGTTTAATCATTCATCCAGAATAGACCAACCGTCTCTGCTCCGGCATGCGTCCCGATCGCTGGTCCGAACGTGCCTTCGAGAATCGTCAAATCCGGGAACTTCGCTGCGACTTGTTGCCGCAGTTCCGCTGCCATTTCCGGTGCCATCGTCGTCGCGACATAAATCCGGTTCTTGTAGAACGTGTGCTGACGCATCGATTCGTCGATTTGTTTGACCATCTCGATGTAAGCTTTCTTTAAAGAACGTGCTTTTTTGAATGGCACGATTTTTCCGGCTTCATCCGTCGTGATGATCGGTTTGATGCTAAGCAAGTTCGCAAGGAACAGATCTCCTGATGAGACACGTCCACCCCGGCGCATCGTCTCCATATTACCGACGATCATATAGAAATGGGTCTTTTTCGTCAACGCTTGTAAGGTTGCGACGATTTCCTCGACGGATTTCCCCTGTGCCTCGAGCTCCATCCCGTAACGAATGAATTCCTGCTGGTTCTCAAACGCCGTATGAGAATCGATGATGTGAACGGGGAAGCTGGCTGCTTCCGCTGCTGATGCTGAACTTTGGACGGTACTCGATAATCCATTCGTACAGTGCACGGCAATCGCACAGTCATAGCCTTCTTCTTTCAAGCGTTCGTATGTTCCGACGAACTCTCCAAAAATTGGTTGTGATGTTTTGGCAATCAGCTTTTTGTCCGCATCTAGGGCACGGAACAGTCGTTCGACCGTGATCGCATTCTCTTGATACGCCGTATCACCGAGTAAGATTTGAATCGGTACGACATTGACGCCGATCGCTTCTGCCTCTTCCTTCGTGAAATAGGCCATACTATCGGTCACCCATGCTATTTTAGTCATTTTCCTTAGCCTCCGTTAGATTCTTCTCGCTTTATCCTACCATATACAGAAGTGGAAATCGCAAGAAACGTCATGACATCATCTGAAAATGAAACGATGTGCGCTTATGATAGTGTTTGCCGGCATGTAAGACGACGGAAGGAAAATTCGGTTGGTTGATCGCATCCGGCAACCCTTGTGTCTCAAAACAGATGCCAAGGTATGGCGTTGCTCGTCTTCCACAAATCGTAAACTCGCCTGACAAGTGATTAGCGGTGTAAACGACAACTCCCGGTTGATCCGTCACGACGCGCAAACGTCTACCACTGATTGGTTCGTCGAGAACGATTTCCCCACCCTCTCTAAGCAAAAAGGGGTGATCGACACCACTACCTGCTTGACGCAACTCTTCGTCTGGTGCGTGTGTCACTTCATGTAGCGGACGAGCTTCCGAAAAATCAAAGACGGTGTCTGTTACCGGGAGAATGTCACCGGTCGGTACCGCATCTTTGGTCAACGGAACATAAAAAGGTGCATCCATTCGTAACAGATGCTGTTCGATCGTCGTTTTTGCTTCACCCGTCAAGTTAAAGTACGTATGATTCGTCGGACTGAATGGTGTCGAAGCTGTCGTCTCCGCTTCATAATGAATATGCAGGACGTTCTCATCCGTCCATTCGAACGTCAGCGTGAACGACAAGTGACCCGGATAGCCGTTCTCACCACTCGGACTATCTAAACGTAGAACAAGTTTGTCGTCGTTGATTTCGTGTGCGAACATCCGGTTCGCCCAATTTTCGCTTCCTCCATGGAGGTGATGCTCACCCTCATTTTGCTCAAGAACGTACGTCATCCCTTCCAACGCGAACGCGCCATTCGCAATTCTTCCGCCGACGCGTCCGATCGTGGCGCCTAAGTGATGTGGATCATCCTGATATTCTGATAGGTCGTCAAACGCGAGTACGACATTTTCGATCATTCCATGCTGATCCGGAACCCGGATGGCAAGAATTTTTGCGCCTCGGTTCAAGATATCGATACTATGCCCATGCACATTCTGTAACGTGAATCGTAACAAGGACTGATCACCTAGTTGTCCCACTTCTGTTGTCGTAATCATCATCTGCTTCCTCCTGTACGATACATTTTCCTGTTTTCGTATTTACCCTCGGAACGAGACAAAAAAACAACAATGGCAAAAGACCATTGTTGTTACAGAGACGGAAGTGGTAATCGCACTTCGATCCGAGTCCCTTGATGGATGATCGAGTGGACGTGTAATGTTGCAGTCGGACCGTATGTCACGTCTAATGCGCGTCGAATCAGGAACAGGTTCGAATCCCCCGCTTCCTGTTGATCCAGTTGTTGCATCACAGCAAGCGGCATCCCCTGTCCGTTATCTGTGACTTCGATGACCCAGTCTGTCGTCGCCTTGAAGGCACGAACATCAATCCGGTGATGTCGTCCTGCCTTTACGAACGCATGACGCAGTGCATTATCGACGAGCTGCGTCACAAGGAATGGAAAGACAAAGTATTCTTCAACAGCGGTCTCGATATCAAGATCGACCGTGATATCAGCGGAGGTCAGTTGATTCGGGCGACGTCGTGTTCCTTCTAGTGATAAATAGGCCTTCAGGGTCGCCAGTTCCTCACGGAGTGGATGTTCATCATGCCGCGTCGCTGCCGTCAACAGTTGAAGTAGCGCATTCAGTTGATGTTTCACAGGAGTTCCTGGATCAGCTGTCCGCTGGACTTCTTCGATGATGCCTTTCAGATAGCTGACATGTAACATCGGTTTCATCTTTCTTCCGCTTAACCGGAGCAACTGATCTTCTCGATGCATATGCAGCTCTCGTGCTAATAAACGGACGAGTTGTTCCGTCATCCGCTCGACGGTGTCGTCAAATAAGTCTTTCGAAAAGTAACAGATGACACCTGCCTTTTGACCGTTAATGCGCATCGGATGAAAACTGAGAATTTGTCCCGTCTGCTCGTCTTCCTGTCGGACGGGTTCTTCTGCTTCGATCCATCGTTGTTCCTCACGTCTTGGTTGCTCGCCGCAGACTGCTGGTTGCTGGTCCGTCATATCGATGACGACCTCTGTCGCCCCGAGCACGACGATCCGTTGCATCTTCGTTTCCTTCAATAATGTCGCTCCGATCTGCCGCGCGACTTCCGAAGTCAATCCCTGCTTTCGTAAGGGTTGTAACGCTTGCAGTAGACGATCGGAACGCTCAGTCTGGCGGACGAAAAGATCGCCTTCGAGTCGAAGTTGTGTTCGTAAGATTATGATAAACAGTACGACCCCACACATGTTTGCGAACAGTAACGGAAAAGCAGCACGACTCATCAAACCCAGTGCTTCTGCTGTATCAGGTGCAAGTAATAATGTAATCCCACTTTCGAACAATAATGCCGTCAATACGATACCGATTGGTGGAACGAGCGCATAACCATCATGCAAACGCCAGCGTTTTCGATACCATCCGCTCGCAAGTCCAGCGAGCATTGCGATGATCCAACCGGCTTCTGCCCCTAACGAACCGAGTACGTAGCGGTGTAGACCAACCAAACATCCCGTGATGCCGCCGATCACTGGTCCCCCAATCAATCCGCTCGTCACGATGACAGCGAGTCGGGTATCGAGCAACAGGGCATCCTTCTCGACAGCTAATCCGAGTAACGGATCAATCGTCGTATCTTGCGAAAGTTCAATTCCTGCGTAGTTCATCAAAATACCGGATGACACGAATGCAAACAGCAGTGGAAGATTCATTCCGCGGTCCATCTTGAATATGTATCGGGAAATGCGCCACTGGGACAATAAAAAGGCTAACAGTGCTAACATACCTAAACGACTCAGTAAGAATGGAATCTGCTCGAGCACGGAATACCTCCTCGTTTCATAGGACGCGATTTAACAATAAAGTAGCTGTAGATTACATTCCCGCTCCTCTCTGCATTCTCCTATCATGACGGCTGAAAGTTCGCACAATCCGTCCATTCTTGATTTTTTGACTGATGCGATGAAAAAAAGCCGGTTCCTCCATGAGGAACCGACCATCTTATGCTTCTGCTTGTTCAGCTGGATGCAACCAAATCTTGACGCGGTTGATTTGATAGTTTTCCATCTCCATCACTTCGACGGAGAAGTCTGGTGTGTCGATATGCTCACCTGGCTGAAGATCGATGTTGTGCATCTGAATCCAGCCACCGATCGTATCGACATCTTCGACATTCGTAAAGCGAATGTTGAAACGTTCTTCCAGGTCAGCGAGCAAGACTGTACCGTCGAGTAGGAACTCGTCCGATTTGACCTGTTCGATTTCTTCGACTTCATCTGCATCGAATTCATCACGGATTTCACCGACGATTTCTTCGAGTAAGTCTTCCATCGAGACGAGTCCTGCCGTTCCACCGTATTCATCGACGACGAGAACGAGATGGGTCCGGGTCCGTTTCATCTTGCGAAGTGTCTCTTGAAGCGACGTCACTTCCGAAACAACCGGTAAATCCTTGATATAATGCGTTACCGGATGCTCATTCCCGTTCGCATAATCCGTCAAGACTTCCTTGACGTTGACGTATCCGAGAATCCGGTCTTTATCGTTTTCTTCTGTGACCGGGTAACGCGTGTACGGATTATCCATGAAGATTTCCATCAGTTCATCCTTCGTCAAACGTTCCGAGATCGTCTCCATCCGCATCCGCGGCACCATCAAATCTTTGACGATGTGCTCATCAAACGCGAAGACGTTTTGCATGAGGGCAAGTTCCGTTTGGTTGATTTCACCACTTTGGAAACTTTGCGCCATGATGATTTTCAATTCATCTTCCGAGTGGGCTTGTTCGTGCCCTGCTGGTTTGACACCAAACAGACCGAGGAATAAGCGCGCTGAACCGTTGAGTAACCAAATGAATGGATACATGATTTTACCGAACACATAAAGTGGACGGGCAAACAACAATGTCATGCGTTCTGCATACTGAATCGCAAGCGTCTTCGGAGCGAGTTCACCGATGACGACGTGTAAGAACGTTACGGATACGAATGCGATACCAAACGACAAGAGTGTCGAAACAGCAGCAGAGATCCCGAAGTCGTCGAAGACAGGATGCAAGATCTTTTCAACGGTTGGTTCACCAAGTGCCCCAAGACCAAGTGCCGTGACCGTGATACCAAGCTGACAGGCAGACAAGTAGTAGTCGAGATCGCCCGCGATTTTTTTCGCAAGGACGGCACTTTTGTTCCCTTCTTGAATCATTTGATCCAAACGCGACATCCGAACCTTAACGACAGCAAATTCCGATCCGACGAAAAACGCCGTCAACGCAATCAACAAGACCACTAAAAATAAATTGATGAATAATATAGTATCCAAAATCCCCTAAACAGGGGTCACCTCCATTGTTTTGTATTAAAGCTGTGCAATCAAGGAAGCAATCAATGTCAGACGCCGGGACAGTTCTAAGCGGATCGCTTGTTTTTCGACGTCCGTCGAATGTAACAAACGCTGCTCGAGTCCTTCAACCGTCGCCTGAAGTTGTTTCACTTCCTGATAAATCGTCTCCCCTGTTTTTTGTTCCCGTTCCGTAAAAGAAGCAAGAATCTCTTGCAGGGAAAGTCGTTGAGACTTCAAATATTCAATCTTTTCGATTTGATGAATGACCGATTCGTCATACAGACGGTAGCCAGACGCGGTACGCTCTGGTGTTAACAGACCGAGTGATGTGTAGTAATCGATCGTTCGTTTTGATAAGCCGGTGGTCTCCGCGACCTGACCGATTCGAAGTAACGCCTTCCCAAAAGATTCTCACCTCCTTTCTATAGCTAGTTCTCTTATCTTATCATGTCAAAACCATACAGTAAAACGTCGCGCTTTTTCAGAGAAAAAAACGACTACTCCCGTTCGCACGAGAATAATCGTTTCATCCCACTTTTTCATACGGTTACGACAGGTTCTTCGACTGGTATACCGACGATTGAGCGTTCTAGTAATTCAACGACATCGTACGTAGCAACCGCCTCGTCGACTTCCTTCGCCTTCGTGCCGTCACTGAGCATCGTCAGACAGTACGGACATGCTGACCCAATGACAGACGGTTGGACCGTCAACAATTGTTCCGTCCGTGCGACGTTGACGCGTGCGCCGACTTTTTCTTCTTGCCACATCATGCCGCCACCAGCACCGCAACACATCCCTTTTTCCCGGTTGCGTTCCGTCTCGACGAGCGTGATGCCTGGAATCTTCTCGAGAATATAACGTGGTGCGTCGTAAATATCATTGTAACGACCAAGATAACACGAATCGTGATAGACGACACGCTCCTTGACTTCATGGAGCGGTGTGATCCGTTTTTCGTCAATCAGTCGTGCGAGCAATTCGGTATGGTGATAGACTTCAACGTCCGGACTCAGTCCGAAGTCGGGATACTCGTTTTTAAATGTATTGTAGGCATGCGGATCAATCGTGACGATCTTTTTGACGCCGTATTTCTCAAATGATTTAATGTTGGCTTCCGCGAGTTCCTGGAACAAAACTTCGTTCCCGATCCGGCGCGGTGTATCTCCTGAGTTTTTCTCATCGTTTCCTAGAATCGCAAACGAGATGTCTGCCTCGTTTAGAATACGCGCAAACGCCATCGCGATTTTTTGACTTCGGTTATCGTACGATCCCATCGCACCAACCCAGAACAGGTACTCGAAGTCTTCGCCCGCTTTTTTCTTCTCCTTTGCTGTCGGAACGACGAGTTCATCACGGTTTTTCCGCCAGTTTTCGCGTTCTTTCCGGTTCATCCCCCATGGATTACCTTGACGTTCGATGTTTGCCATCGTCCGTTGCATCTCCGGATCCATCTTGCCTTCCATCATGACGAGATGACGACGGAGGTCGATGATCTTATCGACATGTTCGTTCATGACCGGACACTGATCTTCACAGTTCCGACACGTCGTACACGCCCAGATCTCTTCTTCTGTAATGACGTTCCCAATCAATGAATCCGGAACGATATCCATCTGTCCGGCTGCTGCCAGTGAAGCGATTTGGTTTCCTTGCGATCCTTCGAACGCAAAGGCAGGTGCCCATGGCGAGCGCTGTGTGATGGCTGCCGTTTTCATGTTGAGATGGTCCCGTAATTTAACGATCAAATCCATCGGCGACAACATCTTCCCCGTTCCACTCGCTGGGCACATGTTCGTACAGCGTCCACACTCGACGCAGGCATATAGATCAACGAGCTGTTTCTGATTGAAATCTTCGATTCGGTTGACCCCGAAGCTAAATTCCGCTTCGTCGTCTTCTGCCTCTTCCATGACCGATAGATCAATCGGTGCCAAACGCCCGACTTTCGACGTTCGACCGAGCCAGACGTTTGCTGTACCGGCAATCAAGTGTGCATGTTTACCTTGCGGGATGTAAACCATGAAGCTAAGTAAGAACAGTAAGTGTGCCCACCAGAAGAAAACGAATAATCCAAACGCAACCGATTCCGGCACCCAACTGAATAAGAACGCGATGCTTGAAGCAACCGGTTCACCGAGCGTCGAATGATTCTCATAGACAAGGAAGAAGCCGTTTCCGAACAGGACGGCGACCATCAAACCACCGATGAAGATCAACGCAAGACCTGCCATGAAATTCCGCTTCAAGCGGACGAGTTTCTCAACGTACCGGCGATAAAATCCCCAAACGACAGCAATCAAGATAACGAGCATGACGATTTCTTGGAAGAATGTAAAAATCGGATAAAGCGGACCGAGTGGGACATGCGGAAAACGCTGACCGACGGCGAGTCCTTTCCAGATAAAATCGATCGCTCCGAATTGAACGAGTAAGAAGCCGTAGAACATC
This sequence comes from Exiguobacterium sp. UBA1053, assembly GCF_002316465.1. Classification (NCBI taxonomy): domain Bacteria; kingdom Bacillati; phylum Bacillota; class Bacilli; order Caryophanales; genus Exiguobacterium; species Exiguobacterium sp. UBA1053. The sequence goes on from NZ_DCDO01000006.1 coordinate 176,914, forward strand.
ATAACGTGGATAGCGCCACTTTTCTTATCTTTTAATAATTTCTTTTGACCGAAGACGTTGACTAAGACCGCGTCCAGTCGTTCTTTGTTCGTCAGTGTCCATTCCGCCTTTTTCCCCCGTTTAATAGCGGCATAACGACTTTTGACGAGTGACGTGAACAGATAGCCCGCATAGCCGATGACGAGTAGGAAGGCAATCCAGTTGATGAGTAAAAACGTATTCATGTTCGAACAAACCCCTTTCCCCCTAAAGCAGTTGTGTTGAAATGAGTATAGCATATAATGAATGGCTATTCATTCATTTTTTTCATTTAGTTTTTACTGCGTCACACAAGCAGATACGTACTCAAAAAAAAATCAAGCGGTGGATCATCCACCGCTTGATTTAATCACGTCCAATACGTCATTTTTTTAATTTCATTGCATTGGCCATCAGACCAGGGATGTCCGTATTTTCATGCAACCCACTGAACTGTTCGCTTTGTGGACCGTACGCGTAGAGCGGAACGTCAACACCTGTATGCACGGCAGTCGTCCAGCCGACATACGCTCGTTTACTGATCATCTCATTCAATGTCATGACGCGTTTCTTCGCATCTACTTTTTGCAACGTCTGAATTTCTTCAGCCGTCAAATCAAACGTCGTTTCTCGTTTGACGACAGAGGCGATGTTCGATAAGTCGTCGTTGAACTGACGAACCATCTCATTCCCCGTCGCCTTGACGTTTTTCAAGACTTCTGGTTTCGCTACGTACTCATCGTATCCACCGACGGACATACCACCTGTATCATGGTCACCGGCGACGACGACCAATGTGTGTTTATCTTTTGCTGCAAAACGAAGCACTTTTTCGACTGCCTGGTGGAACGCTTCTGCATCCTTCATCGCCCAAGCAGCATCATGCGCATGACCCGCCCAGTCGATCTGACTTCCTTCTACCATCAAGAAGAAGCCATCGCGGTCTTTCTTCAATGTTTGCAGGGCTTTCGACGTCATCGTCGCAAGACTCGGTTGATTCGTGTTTTCCCGGTCCAGTTCTGGTGCCATTCCTTCTTCTGCAAACAATCCAAGAACTTTACGACCATCCGTCTCATTCAGACTTTCGAGTGAATCCGCATACTGGTATCCTGCTCGTTCTGCTTTCTTCACTAGATTACCAGCCTCTTGAACGCCACCATTCTTTTGATCAAAAAAGAACTTCTGACCGCCACCAAGTAAGACGTCGACTTTCATTTCATCCATATATTGTTTCGCGATGTCCGCTTCATTCGCACGCGTTGCGACGTGCGATGCAAAAACAGCTGGTGTCGCATGGGTGATGGCTGATGTCGAGACAAGTCCTGTTGCTTTGCCTGCTTGATCCGCCCGATCAAGAATAGACGCTACTTCTTTTCCACTTGGATCCATACCGATTGTTCCGTTGTTTGTTTTTGTTCCTGTTGCCATCGCCGTTCCGGCAGCTGCTGAATCGGTCACTTTCGTGTTTGCCGAATACGTCCGCATCATTCCTTTTAAATGACCGTCGAGTTCCGTCTCCTCGCCTCCTTGATACCAGCGATAATTCGTTGCATAGGCAGCCGAATAACCATCCGGAATCATGAAGATGACATTTTTAACCTTCGCTTGTTTCGTGTTTTGTTTTGCCTCGACCGGCTGAGCCGATTCATATGTATAGCCCGCAACTCCCGTCATAAGCACTGTACCGAGAATACCTGTCGCCATCCATTTCTTGTTCATTTGTGTTTCCTCACTGTTCCCGATGATGGTTTCATCATACCGAGCGAATGTAAATGAACGATGGAGACTGTTTTAAGGAATGTAAAGAAACGATGACAGCCGAGTTACCACTTCATCTCTTCAAACATGTAATAGCCTTTGTGCTGTTCTTCTAAATATGTCGATAACGGAAGACGGACGTCTTCACTCGTGATGTACTCCGCTAACTCCGTTTGATCGATCCACTTCGTCTCAATGATTTCTTCATCGGGATCATTTGGATCAAGTACACCACTCACTTCGCAATCAAAATAAGTCACGAGGCTGTGCGCTTGATAGGTCGGCATGAAGTTCTCCGTTAAGAAAGCAAACGACGACGATGTGACCGTCAAGCCGGTTTCTTCTTCCACCTCGCGACGAAGTGCTTGCTCGAGTGTCTCTCCTGATTCAATCTGTCCACCGGGTAAGCTCCAGCGCTTCTCCTGACCCGATTGATTATTGACGATGAGCAGTTGATCGCCCTTGCGGATGATCGCGACGATGATTCGATAGAGTGGATACATGACGCTTCCTCCTAAAAAGACCACCTTGCCTAAAACAAGATGGTCCACTGAATGTTTATTCTAACCCGAGCGACTGTGGTAGACGGACTGCACGTGCGAAGGCATTTTTATAATCCTTTTTCGCGACTAACTTTTCGACTTCACGGATTGCTGGATGCTGTTCGTCCGCGAACGCACCAAGGATCGTCAAGTAACGCTCGTATACTTGATCGTCTTCCTGACGTGCTTTCAAGAGCGCTGTATACAGCATGACGGTATCTTCGCCGTATAAGACCGGTAATTCTTCATTGATTAAGAGTAGCGTATCGATGGACTCCGGGTCGACCTTCGGATTGTATTCCGTGATGACCTGCTCTGCGAGTCCTTCGAGTTGATCACGCCATTCGTTGTAGCGCGGCTCATCGTTCTCGAGCCATTCAAACCATTCCTCTTCCAACATCTGCTCCATTTGACGTACTGTTTGTTCAAATGCCATTCGTCTCACTCCGTTCCCAAGTTAAATCAATCGTATACGTACCGACTGCTTGTCCATTCATCTTTAATGTATAGCGAAACTGCATCTGCTGCCGTTTCATCTCAATCGTCTCCGTGTCTGTTTCCATCAACATCTGACCGAATTGACTGCCATATTGGCTTTTGGTCGTCTCTCCTAAAATGAAGACGTGATGCATCGCAACAGGACCTTTGCGATTCAAAGCGATCTGGTCTTTTGACCATTTGATCGTCGTATCGATCGGTTGTTCATCCGGCTGAACGAACTTCACGGCAAAACCGTCTTTTGTTTCGAACAATGTGCCGTCCGCCTCAAGTTCGACCGATTCACGCATCGGACCATCTTCGATCGTCGTCACTTGTCGTAATGACACCGGGTACTTTACTGGTTTCACTTCTATCACCTCATCGTTTAGCGTACACGATTTTTTCGTCTGATGCACCTTCTGCTTACACGCAACAAAAAAACGGATCCGATGTACATCGAATCCGTTCCAGATTGTAGACAAATGGACTGACTCAAAAAATGACGCACCTTTTCACGCCCTTTGCTCAGGCGAGACACAAGCCAGTTTTCCCGCTCCATTCGAGCAGGAAAACGGGTCTTGTTTGTCTCTGACAGCG
>NZ_DCDO01000005.1:0-234018 GCF_002316465.1 Exiguobacterium sp. UBA1053
ACCGAAGTCCCGATTGACGAAGCTTGCACTTCATTCGTTTTTGTATTCCGTAGAATGCGGTTTTTGCCTCAGCGTTCAGTTTTCAAAGTTCGTCGTGTCGTTTTCAGCGACTTTAATAAGATATCACGGAATAACTTAAGCGTCAATCCCTTTTTGAAATCTTTTTTCTTTCTCGTCACCGTCCAGTGCGTGTTGCCCTGTCGACATGTATTAATATACTATCTCGGTATAATAACGTCAATAGTTTTTCTAAAAAAACTTTTATAATCTTTTCCCTTCCATATATAGCAAAAAACAATCAAATGATAAAATAAAGCCGATCGTCATACGACCGGCTCATACGTCACGAGTTCGACCCCTGCTCCTTTAGTTGTTTGATAAGAAATTCTGATCAGACCTTTTCGCATGAAGAAATCAATCAGACTACTTAAATCCACTTTGACTTCTTGCAGTCGCTCTTCTTCCATCAATTCATACATCGTCCAAGGACTTGTCCGCTCACGCATGATTTCGAATAAATAGCGTCCTCCCGATAAGACCTTAGACTGGAGAAGATGCTCAAGACCAATCAAGGCGAGGTGAATACGTTGATCTAATGTCTCTTCACTCATCAACAATTGTTCATATAGTTTATAAACATCCGGATCATCCAGTCGTGCTTGTTCCCAGACGACTGTCTCGGGATGTTTTCCTTTTTCAAGAACAGATAATCGCGCGAGATGATGCAAAGCGTGATGGACGTGTGTATAGGCATCATAATGATGTCCGCGACTGAACAAATTCCTTCCATCTTGGAAACGACGCAGAAGTTTAGCGAATGAGATCGTCATCTGTAGACATCTTTCCTCATCAGGAAAGTTTAAGAGTTGCCGTTTTAAGTCAACTAAATAATCGTTCCGTTCGAAAACGATCGTTCCTTCTGCAATCCAGTGAATCGCACGTCGATTGGCATTTAACAAAATCCAGCGTGATAAGACATCTTCATGTACGAGGTGTAATGACACCTTTAGTGTATTCAGTCGATAATGTTTGATCGTCCACTCGACTTCTGGGTCTCTCGTGATGACGACAAGAAGTGTATCAAATTGATCCGTCAAGGAATCCCGTGGTTGCCGTTTCTCAACAGCAATGATACCTTGTGTTTCACGATAAGCCGCGTATTCCGAATAAATCGTTCGTGTTGCTTGTTCCATGTACTTCTCACCCTTCTATACGAACTCGTCGTTACCATTTTCGACAAAAAAACAAGCTTTCCTCCTTCAGACAGTTGCACTTCTTATGCTAGACTGACAACAGGGGGAATTCACTTGAAAAAACAACGTAAAAATAAAATAAACCGCGCGCGAAACCTTGCTATGTTTCTTGTGTTCGGTGGGATGCTCGTCATGTATGGCGGTCTATTACTCAAACAATTTGAAATCATCATGGTCTTACTCATGCTTCTCGGTTTCGTCATGGTTCTTGCCAGTACGGCACTCTATTTCTTGATTGGTCTGACATCAACGAAGGCAGCCGTCGTCACTTGTCCAAACTGCGGAAAAGAAACAAAAGTCCTTGGTCGCGTCGACTTATGTATGCATTGCGATGAACCACTTACGATGGATCCGTCTCTTGAAGGAAAAGAATTCGATGAAAAATATAATAAACACAATAAACGAGCTCCCCGCTAAGGCAGCTCGTTTTTTTATTGGACATTCGATTGACAGTCCGGACAAGTTCCGTACACTTCTAATCGGTGACGATCGACTTTAAAGCCCGTTAAGTGCGCCGCAACCGTTTCGACATCATCGAGCACAGGATAGTTGAAATCAACGATCTTTCCACAGTTCTCACAGATCATGTGGTAATGGCGTGTCGTAACGAAATCGAAGCGACTTGAAGCGTCTCCGTAATTCATTTCCTCAACGATTCCCTTTTCTCGAAACACGCGTAAGTTATTATATACAGTCGCCACACTCATGTTTGGAAATCGATGTTCGAGTGCACGATAAATCTCATCCGCTGTCGGATGAGTGTGTCCCTTCGTTAAATATTCCAAAATCGCGTGACGTTGTGGTGTCATTCGAACGCCTGATTCCCGAAGTGACTTCACGGCGTCATCCAGCATTTCGTTAGCCACGTCCATCCCCTCATTTCTATCTTTCATTGATTATCAGATTGTAATCTTTATAATTAGTCTACCTACAAATAGGCATTCCGTCAACGGCTCTGCATCGGATTTGACGTCCATGATACAATCATATCGTGATATTTTTCACGAATCATCGATTGGAGGAATCCTCATGTCTACCCACACTACACGTCCTACTTCAGAGGCGTTATATGAAATCGCACAAGAGTGTATCGTTGGTGGCGTCAACAGCCCATCCCGTTCATTCAAAGCCGTCGGTGGCGGCGCACCTGTCTATATGGAACGCGGAGAAGGTGCTTACTTTTATGATGTCGATGGCAATCGCTATATCGATTACTTAGCAGCCTATGGTCCGATCATCACGGGACATGGTCATCCTCACATTACGGAAGCGATCACCCATGCTGCCCAAAATGGTCTTCTTTACGGCACACCACACCGTCTAGAAATTGACTTTGCACATAAACTACAAAAAGCGATCCCTTCGCTTGAAAAAGTACGCTTTACGAACTCGGGAACCGAAGCCGTCATGACGACGATTCGTGTCGCACGAGCGTATACGGGTCGTGAGCTCGTCGTGAAGTTCAGTGGTTGTTACCACGGTCACTCGGATCTGATGCTGATTGCAGCAGGAAGCGGACCAGCGACACTTGGTTCCCCAGATTCAGCCGGCGTCACGAAAGCGACGGCAAAAGAAGTCATTACGACACCGTTCAATGATATCGAATCGTATCGTCAAATCATGGAACAATGGGGCGATCAGGTCGCTTGTGTACTCGTCGAACCGATCGTCGGAAACTTCGGTATCGTCGAACCGCAACCTGGATTCCTTGCTGCGGTCAACGAAATCACACATGCTCACGGCGCACTCGTCATCTACGATGAAGTCATCACAGCCTTCCGCTTCACGTACGGCAGTGCACAAGAGTTACTCGATATCCGCCCCGATATGACAGCACTCGGCAAAATCATCGGTGGTGGTTTACCAATCGGTGCTTATGGTGGTCGTAAAGAAATCATGGAACACGTCGCGCCACTCGGTCCGGCTTATCAAGCGGGAACGATGGCAGGTAACCCGGCATCGATGGCTGCCGGTATCGCTTGTCTTGAACTACTTGAGCAGCCTGGTGTCTATGAAAAACTTGATCACCTCGGTGCCTTACTCGAACAAGGTGTGCTAGAAGCAGCAAAACGTCATGACGTCACGATTACGATCAACCGTCTAAAAGGTGCCATGACGGTCTACTTCACGGATGAAACAGTCATCGATTACGATGGTGCAGAACGTGCAGATAGCGAGATGTTCGGACGTTTCTTCAAGTTGATGTTAGAAGAAGGCGTTAACCTTGCCCCTTCGAAATACGAAGCGTGGTTCTTGACGACAGAACATACGGAAGCCGACATCACAGAGACGATCACAGCAGTCGATCGTGCCTTTGCTCGACTCTAAGTCTTCCTTCTAAAAAAGCAGCGATCCTCACGAGGATCGCTGCTTTTGTGTTATTCGACGAGTTCCAGATTTTGAATGGCATACAGTTCGAAATACGCACCCCGTTTTTGCATGAGGACTTCGTGTGTTCCGATTTCCGTAATTTGACCATTTTCGATGACGACGATCTTATCGGCATCAGTGATCGTTGATAAACGGTGCGCGACAGTAAACGTCGTCCGCCCTTTCGCGAGACGTGCTAGCGAATCTTGAATCATCGCCTCGCTCTCTAAATCGAGCGCACTCGTCGCTTCATCCAAAATCAGAATCGGTGGATTCTTCAAGAAGACCCGCGCAATCGCAAGACGTTGCTTTTGACCACCCGATAACTTAACGCCTCGTTCACCGACCGGCGTATGATAACCGTTCGGTAATCGTTCGATGAATTCATGGGCATTCGCTGCTTTTGCCGCCGCGATGACTTCCTCGTCCGTCGCGTCCGGATTCCCCATCTTGATGTTCATTTGGACCGATTCACTGAAGAGAATCGATTCCTGCATTACCATCCCGATCTGATCGCGAAGACCACGCAACTTCAAGTCACGAATATCAACGCCGTCAAGCGTGATCCGACCGGCAGACACATCATAAAAACGCGGAATCAAACTGACGAGCGTCGATTTCCCACCACCTGACATCCCGACGAAAGCAATCCGTTCACCTGCCTGAACGTCAAGCGTTAAGCGATCAATTGCTAGCTCGCCGCCTTCTTCGTAAGCGAAACTGATGTTTTCGAACTGAACGTTTCCGCGGACATCTTTTGGATCGCGTGCATTCGGTTTTTCCGTGATGTCATACGGCTCATCTAAAAACTCAAACATCCGGTCCATCGAAGCGATCGACTGCGTCAACGTCGTTGAGGAGTTGACGAGACGACCGAGCGGCGCATACAGACGGTCGATATAACCAATGAACGCGACCATCGTCCCGAGCGAGACTTGTCCATTCAAGACGAAGAAGGCTGCCGTTCCGAAGATCAGGATCGGTGCGAAGTCCGTAATCGTCGAGACGACGACGTACGTCCGCGCATTCCAGTTCGTTTGACGCAGCGCGGCTTTTAAGAAGCCATCATTTTGATGTTTGAACGCTTTGTTCTCGTGTGGTTCGAGTGCAAAACTACGAATGACTGCCATTCCGTTGACGCGTTCCGTCAAATGACCTTGTAGTTCCGCAAGGGCTGCCGAACGTTCCCGTGTCAATCCGCGTAAACGACCGTAAAAGAACTTAACGGCGAGGGCGTAGAATGGTAATGGAATAATCGCGACGAGCGTCAACTTCGGATCAATCGTCCACATGATCGCGATCGCGATGAAAATCGTGATCATATCAAGCCATAGGTTCATTAATCCCGTGACGACGAAGTCTTTCGTCTGCTCGACATCATTGATGATTCGCGAGATGACTTCTCCGGTTTTCGTATTCGAATAAAAACGAAGCGATAATTTCTGAACATGATCAAACAATCGATTACGAACGTCAAATAAAATCTTCGACGCGGACCATTGCGCGAGGTATTGACGGACGTATTCAAGCGGTGGCTTGACGATCAGGAAGATGAAGACACCCGCTCCGATCAAATACGCCAATTGTTTACTTTTTTCCGCCATCGGCATCGTGTTTCCAGTTAGGATATTGTCGATGATGTACTTATACAACAACGGAAGTCCAAGTGGGATCGAGAACTTGATGATCCCAACGAAAACCGTCAGGAGAATCTGTTTTTGATACGGCTTGACGAACGCCATATAGCGGCGGATCGAACCTTGTTTCTTACGTTTTGTTTGTGTTGCCACGTGTTTCACTTCCTTCAATTAAAAAAAGACGATGGCGAACCATCATCTCCGATATCTTGTTTCATATTCACGATACCACATATCCACGAAAGCCGGGTTAAATGGACCCTTCCGACTGCGGATCCATTGAATCAGGATTTGGACATTGTCTTTCAAAATACGATCGATTGCCTTCGGATAGTTCATCTCGCGGCGATGCTTCTCATACTCGTCCTCATCGAGGATCATGTAGGACATGTCCGGATACACTTTGATATCTAAATCGTAATCAATGTACTTGACTGCTCGATCTTTCTCATCGAACGTAGAAGGTGATCCAAGATTGCAGTAATAGTAAATGCCATCCTCCCGAATCATACAAATGACATTGAACCAGAGTTCTGTTGAAAAGTAACAGATTGCAGGCTCTCGCGTTCGCCACTGACGACCATCCGATTCACTGACCATGATGCGGTCATTGAACCCAATCAATTCTTCTTCCGTCGATTTCAGCACGAGCGTTTCTTCCCAAACTCTGTGTAAGCTCCCGTTATGTTTGAAACTTTGAATCTCAATCTTGCTACTTTCTTTTGGGAATCGACTCATGTGCTACTCCTTTCTAAAGCGTTTTTCTTCCATTCTGTTATACTCTCGTGCTTATTATACCCATTTTCAGAACGCATGAAAAACGAAAGGGTATTTTTTCAGAAAAATGACGGAATTCAGGCTTGAAAGTGATTCAAAATCGCATTTTTTCGTTGTTTGAACATCGGTTTCAAGATGAATGCTTCAATGACGAAGGCTGGCAAGAACGATGCATACGTCACTTCATCCACGAAAAAGACGCCAGATTCACGTTCTTCGACTCGGTGCACGTGGCACCATGCCCGGAATGGATACGGAACTTTTGTACCAACATCGACGAAGACATATTCTTCTACGAAAGGAATCCAAGACGTCCACGAGACAAATAGTGGAGAAACTCCGACACGTAGACGAATCGTATTTCCTGCTCGCGTCCGTGTATCACCCGAAGTCTTCACTTGCGGAAATACCGTCAATCGACTTAAGGCTTTGGCGTCACTTAAAAAATCCCACGCTTGCTCCTTTGATGTATCGACACGTGTCTCAAAACGAAAAGTATGCATTAGATCTCCCCCTTTAATAGTCGATCAATCTTCATTTGCGCGACAGATACCGGATGCGTCGCATACGTTTCCTGATCAACCAGTATTGTCTGGTCCGGCTGTTCCGTCACGCGATAGACGGCAATTTCCCAAATCCGGTGTGAGAAGATATGTCGGACGTGACCGACAAGCGTCCCATTACGATCTTCTTCTGCTTCTCGAAGTGGGTATTGCCACATACCTGCGAGCAAACCCGTTTCTGCTCGTTGTTCAATTGCGATTTTTCCGTTCGTTTCATAGACGAGAGCATCATACGGAATAATTTGCGTCTTCCCTTTCTTCGTCTTCACAGGTAGTTCTTCCTGTGCATTTCGATCATATGCGAAACAAACGTCTTGAACAGGACAGAGTCCACACATCGGAGACTTTGGCGTACAGACCATCGCACCGAGTTCCATCAAGCCTTGATTGAAACTGGACGGGTCAGCCGGATCAATCAATTGATGAACTGCTGCCTCAAACAATTTCCGTGTCTTCGGCGCAGCGATGTCTTCATAAATCCCAAGTACACGCGAGAGGACGCGCATCACATTTCCGTCTACTGCCGGTTCTGCTTGCCCATAAGCAATCGATAGAACCGCTCCTGTCGTGTACGGACCAACGCCCTTCAGCTGACTGAACAATTCCTTTTCATCGGGCACGATTCCATCATATTTTTCAACAACTTCCTGAACCGCGATTTGAAGGTTCTTGACACGGGAATAGTACCCTAAGCCCTCCCAGTGCTTCAGGACTTCACTTTGATCCGCTTCTGCTAAATCATGCGGTGTCGGAAAACGTTTCGTGAAGCGCTCATAATACGGAATGACTGTATCGACGCGCGTTTGTTGGAGCATGATTTCACTAATCCAGATATGATACGGGTTTTTGGTTCTTCGCCACGGGAGATCTCGCTGTTCACGAAGGAACCAGGCAATCAGTTCTGTGGTAAATTGTGTTTTATTAAAGTTTGTGAAATATTCTTGAACGACAGTCAAAAGGTTACCTCTTTTCTCTTAAATACGATATATTAATTAAAAATTACTCGGCAGAACCACGATGGATTCACCATCACGATTTCATAGAAGGAGCGAATTCGCATTGGATACTGGTACGCATATTGGCATGGGACTTTGTCTCGCCGCCATTTCGACGCTACACCCTGACGTCGCAGCGAGCACGACGCTGTTTGCTGCCGTGACGACGACAGCGCTCGTCGGCTCACACGCACCGGACTTCGATACTGTCTTTAAATTTAAAGGAAACAGCGCCTACTTGCGCCAACACCGCGGAAAATCACACGGTTTGATCGCTTTGCTCGCTTGGCCATTATTACTTTCGATCGTCATCGGCACGTTATTCGGTGTACCTCCGACTTCATTATGGCTGATGGCACAGATCGCTGTCGCTCTTCATGTCTTCGTCGATCTGTTTAACGCTTACGGCACACAAGCCTTACACCCGTTTAAAAAATCCTGGATTGGTTGGGGTGTCATCAATACATTTGATCCGTATTTGTTCACGATGTATTATGCCGCGTTCGGGATTTGGCTACTAACGAGAGCCACGATCGTCATCTTCCCGATTTTGATTGCTATCGTCATCATCTACTACGCTGTTCAATTCAAATTGCGAAATGATGCCCTTGCGACCGCAGCCCGCTATTATCGCGGTGCGCACAAGCTGTTCATCTCACCTGGCATGAAATGGGATGAGTGGCATGTCGCAGCACGTTTACGCGATGAGTATTCCGTCGTTAAGATCAACAGTGGAACCGTCGTCGAATGCGGAAACTTCCGGATCAAGGACGAACCACACGGTGACGCCTTGTACGAAATCGTCAAACAAAACGCTGACTTGCAAGCGTTTCTTGAGTTTTCAAAGATTCATACGTATACGGTCTCACGAAAGGACGGTATTGTCGAATACCGCTTTACGAACTTACGTTACTTCACGAAGGAAGTCTATCCATTCGTTGCCGTCGTCAGGATCAACGCTGCCACACAAGAAATCGTCAGCTCCTATACCGGCTGGGTCTTCAGCGAACGGACCTTGCAGAAAAAACTGTTCATCCCTGCATTATAAAGACAAAGCTCCGCGCAACGGAAATCCCGATGTGCGGAGCTTTTTTCATTCGACGTTTCGACCTGTCATCAAATGCTTGAATTTTTCGTTCGTCGTATTAAACCGGTGTAACATTGCCCCGTGCTGTTTGATCTGTTGTTCGACGAAATGAACTGCGACGGCTTCACCTTGATATTTCTCACCCGCGCGCGCGAGTGTCGCTTCGAAATCTTCCCAAAGCACTTCCACCCACGTCAGTGCTTCTTCCGGGGTTAATACTTCATTTACTTGCAATAATTCTTCAGCCAATTGCTGAAGGGCTTGTTCTCGATTCGTCATGTCTGTTCTCCCTCTCCTGTGAATAACGCGAGCGGAATCGCGACTTCCTGAGCGGTTCCTTCAAAATGTCCCCAGCCCATGACCCCATTGACGAAATGTAACTCAAATCGTGCCTCTTCTCCTTCGATTCGGTAAAAGGCTCCCCGTTCGAATCGTGCTGGATCGATCAAATAACTTTTCGCAATGGCGATTTTTCGCGTCACGACTTCCACTTCACTCACATTCCCATGTTGCTCCGCTTTTCGTTTTTGTTCACTTAATTTCGTGATCAACATCTCAAGCTCGTATTTCGATAATTGACTCATCCGTGTCTCCATTACAAAAACTCCCCCTCTTCGTTTTTCAGTATAAACGAAAAGGAGGAGAAACTGGATGGATTAGCTTGATTTCAATTCAAGATTCCGTTTACTTTGTAACGCATACATTTTCGCATAAATACCGGATGCTGCGAGGAGCACATCATGGGATCCTCTCTCGACGATCCGACCATGATCGAGAACAAGAATCTCATCCGCATCCTTGATCGTCGACAAGCGGTGGGCGATGATGAACGTTGTCCGCCCTTTCGTCAACGTCAGCAAGGCATCTTGAATGACCGCTTCCGTTTCCGAGTCAACGCTCGCTGTCGCTTCGTCAAGAACTAGGATCGCAGGATCGAACGCTAACGCACGGGCAAAACTGATCAACTGTCGTTCACCCGCTGATAACGTGGCACCTTTTTCGATGACTGGTTCATCGAGTCCGTTCGGTAAACGATCAATGAACCGATCCGCGCCGACGGCTTCGATCGCTTGGCGAACACGTTCCTCGGAAATGTCAGGATTGCCAAGTGTGATGTTCGAGCGAATCGTTCCTGTGAAGAGGAACGGATCCTGTAAGACGATGCCCATATGCTCACGGACCGCTTGTTTCGGCAAACGCGTCACGTCCTGTCCGTCAATCAACAACTGTCCTTTTGACGGATCATAGAAACGCATCAGCAGGTTCATGATCGAACTTTTCCCACTACCCGTGTGTCCGACAAGAGCAATCGTTGCGCCAGGACGAGCATCGATTTGAATTTCACGTAACACGGGATTTCCCGCTTCATAACTAAATTCGACGTCCTTGAAGGACACCGCTCCTTTAAACCGAGCAACGCGACCTTGTTCGACCGGCTCTCCCTTCTCGTCGAGCAACTGGAACATCCGGTCCGCTGAAACGAGTGCTTGTTGTAGTGGTGACAGCTGATTCATGATTTGGGTGACGGGTTCGAATAAACGGGACACATAATCGATATACGCATATAAGATCCCGAGCGATAAAAACGACCCGTTCGTCAGACTTTTTCCGCCGACGACCCAAATTAACAAAGCAAGCGTCAAGTTTTTCAAAAAGTAGGATAAGTTATGGGACATCAGGGCATCGAGTCGTAACAACTTTGCCCGTGTCTGATAGTTCTCTTCGTTTTTTTGTTCGAATTCAGCAAGGACTTCCTTCTCGCGTGCATAAGCCTGAATGATCGGCATCGTCTGGATGTTCTCATTCAGTTGACCATTCATGTCGGCAACGAGGGATCGGACCTTGAAGTTGTTTTTCGTCGCGAGTTTCTGGAACAGCTGAATCCAGAAATAGACGATTGGAATGATGATCAGCGAGACTAGTCCTAAGCGATAATCGAGGAAGAACATCGCAACTAGAATCCCCGCCATCGTGATGATCCCCGAGAAGACCCGGGCGAGCACACCGAGATATAGATCGCGAATCGTTTCCGTATCATTCGTGACTCGACTGACGATTTTCCCGATCGGTGTCTGGTCGAAATAACGAACCGGTAACCGTTGCAGATGCGTAAAGACATCAAGACGCATCCGTTTAATGATTTTATGAGCAGATCGCTGGAGCAAGATTTGCTGAATCCAGTTCAAACCAGCTGCTACCAGCAGCAAAAGGACGTAGATCAAGGACAACCAGCCGATTGCTTTTAAGTCTTTTGAATAAAAATCATAGACCTGTCCTTGTGTCAGTTTTTGAATATTATCATACGTGTAGACGTCGTCTCCACGCGTGACCGTCATCGTATTTCCACTGATTTTCCGCTCTCCTCCACTGACGACTTGTTTCGGTACGAAAAAGTAGCCGTTGGTCGTTTGGACGATCGAGACGGATTGAACGATCTGACTTTTAGAGACGTCTTGTGCTTTGGCGAACTGACGACCGTCATATGTGACCGCACCGTTCGATTTAACTTCGACCCAGTCCTTCTCAATTGCCACGATATGTTCATCAATGATGACTTTGGCGATATACGGACCTGTCAATTCCGCTCCGACTGCCAGTACGAGTAAAAATAATCCTAAAAAGATCGCTTGTTTCTCATGCATCGCATAGCGGATCAACGAACGGATCGTCGTCTTCCGACGTGCCGGATCGAGTTGGTATAATTCTAATTCATTCATGCAGAGGCACCTCCTTACATCTCTTCACTTTGTCGCTCGAATTGTTGAGCGTACCAGCCATTTTGTGCCATCAGGCTGTCATGTGTTCCTCGTTCAGAAATCATTCCATCTTGCAAGACGATGATTTCGTCCGCATGTGCCACTGCCGACAAACGATGGGCAACAATTAATGTCGTGGATTGGTGACGATTCGATCGAATCGAATCAATGATATGTGATTCCGTTTTCGCGTCTACCGCTGATAGTGAATCATCCAGCAACAGCAACTCTGGTTTTTTTAACATCGCCCGCGCGATTGACAGACGTTGCTTTTGTCCTCCCGACAACGTGACGCCACGTTCACCAACCATCGTCTCAAGTCCTTGTTCCAGCGTTTCGATATCTTTTTCGAACGATGCGAGACGAATCGCTTCCTGCAATTCTTCTTCTGTCGCTTCACCTGCACCGAACAGAATGTTATCCCGAACGGATTTTGAGAATAGTAAATGTTCTTGTGACACATAACCCGTCCAACCGCGAACCGTCTCTAGCGCAATATCTTCATACGGTACGCCGTTGACCGTCAGCATATCCCGTCCGATTGGATACTCACGTAAGAATTGACGCAAGAACGTCGTTTTCCCGGATCCCGTTGGTCCGACGATACCGATCGTTGATCCTTGTTCGATCGTAATATTCAAATCTCGCAAGACCGGATGGGCTGTCTCTGGATACGAGAACGTCAAATCGTTCATCTCGATCCGCTCGGGATGTTCGACGTGTTCCCGCGGTGTCGAAGCAATCAACGGTTTGACTCGCATCGTTGCTTCTAAGCGGTCAAGACTTGCTGTCCCGCGCTGGATGACATTGATTAATTCACCAAAGGCATACATCGGCCAGATCAGCATCCCGAGATAGATGTTAAAGGCGACCAATTGTCCGAGCGTGATGTCGTTCGTAAAGACGAGATATGTCCCGAACGATAAGCCGATCAAGTAACTGAAACCGACGAGCAATTTGATGATCGGTTCAAACAAGACATCGATTTTTGCGACGTGCATGTTTTTCTCAAAGACATCCGTCGTGACATCGTCGAAGCGTTTAACATCGACTGGTTCTTGTACGAACGAGCGGATGACACGCAGTCCGGAAATCGACTCGACGACCTGGTCATTCATCGTTCCGAATGAATCCTGGGCAGTGATGAAGCGTCCGTGAATTTGACTTCCGAGCTTATTCATCGCGTAGGCGAGAAGTGGCATCGGTAACAAGGCAGCGAGCGTCAGCTTCCAATCGATCGCCACCCCCATGACGACGAGGGTGATCGCTGTCATGTTCAACGAGTCGACGAGCGTCAAGACACCAAATCCAGCTGTCCGCTCGACCGCCTTCAAGTCGTTCGTCGCGAGCGCCATCAAGTCTCCCGTCCGATTCTTTTGGTAGAACGTCGGCGTCAGTTTCAATAAGTGCGTAAAGAAGCGACTCCGAAGTGTCCGTTCTAATAAAAATGCCGTTCCGAATAATTTCGCTAACCACAGATACGTCAAGATGAAGGAAACGATGGAAATGACTGTTAATCCGATGACGTATTGCAAGAGCGTCGCCTGGTCCATCGATCCCGACCGCAATCCGTCGATGACCTTACCGATTAGCCATGGCGGCGTTAAATCGATGAAGCCGGTGATGATCAATAAGACGACTGCTACGAGATACGATGATTTGTGTTCTTTTAGAAACCAACTCAATTGCCGAAATAAACGCATGAGGGTCCCCCCTTTACTGTGAAATGAAGTACTTTTTCCGAGCACGCAAAAAGGCATACGGATTTCCGGATGCAGTCCGAGAATCAGTATGCCTTGAAATAGGCATGATGCATTCTTGTTCGTCTGCGCGCTCGGGAGACGAATCCCCTTGCTCGCACATGAAATGAATTACTTATACGTGCTCAAGAGTCTCCGTCGTATTCAGCTGTTGGATATGAGTGAAACCAATTGGCTTTTTCATAGGACGGTTCCTCCTTTTCTTAGTCTGTGCGTAGAATAGCACAATTGTCGGATAATTGTCAATTTTTCGTCTTGCTTTTATTACTCCGCCTCTTCTTCTTCTTTGACTTGTTCGAGGACTTGAGCCGCTAAACCGTATGGAAATCCTTTTCGGACGAGTGCTTGCTTGACTTTTTGTTCGCGTTCGAACGGTTCAAGTTGTCGGTATTTCGGATAATACTTGCGCGCTTGATAAAGGGCCGCTTGTTCTTCTTCGTCACCTTCTTCAGCTCGAAACACCTCTTCAATGCCCGCTTTAATCAAATCGGACGAAAACCCACGCTGCATGAGCGTTAACTGCAACTTTTGTGTCAGTTCCCGCACGGAACGCCGTTGCAGCTCTTTTTGCTTTTGCCGCAAAAACTTCAGGACTTTTTCGTATTCCTCTTCATCCGTAAACGTCACGATCGCTTCATCAATCGCTGTCTTCGGTATCTTCAATGCCTCAAGGTCGCGGCGAATCCGTCCCGGACCTTGAGGTGTCGTCGCTTTTTTCGTTGCCGTATAAGCAAGTGCGAACTGTTGATCATCCAAATAGCGTTGCTCCGTCAATCGATCGATTGCATGTTTGATCGCATGCTCCGGTGTCTCTTTCTCTGTTAAATAGGCGACGACTTCACTCGTCGCCCGCATGCGGTACGATAAATGATTCAACGAGAGACGATACGCTTTTTGCTGTTCTTCAGCCGTTAACACTTCCTTGACGAAGTCGTCATCCAGTTCCTTATCGCGTTGTAGATTGTATTTAATTAAGATATCGACGTCTACGGCAAAGGCATATTCCTCTTTGCCATCGCGCTCGACATAGATGTTGAATCGTTCGCTGTTCTTTTTCTGCGTCGAGATCCGTTTGATCTTCATTTCGTTTCCTCCCCTAACCTGATTCGGTAGTTCTACGATATCATGAACAGGCAGGTCTATGTTTGAGTGAAACCATGGAACGGGAACAAATGGAAAGAAGCTACTTTTACTTATTTAGGGAGGATGGATTACATGAACATTGCGATTACCGGTGGAACCGGTATGATTGGTCAAGCCTTGACGAAACGTTTACTAGATCAAGGACATCACATCTTTATCTTAACGCGTCATCCGAAAGCAAATGACGCGCATGTCACATATATCAAGTGGATGACAGAAGACGCAAAACCGGAACAGCACTTAGAAGGCGTCGATGCCTTTATTCATCTTGCTGGTGCTTCGATCAACGACGGACGTTGGACAGATGAACGCAAACGCGTCATTCTCGACAGTCGCGTCAGCACGACGAAGGAGCTCGTTCGAATCGTTGAAGCACTCGATCAAAAGCCAAATGTCGTATTGTCTGCTTCTGCAGTTGGCATTTACGGACAAGATCGGCATCAAACCTTCTCTGAAGATCACCCCCTTCCACCGACCGCTGACTTCTTAAGTCATGTCTGTGTCGCGTGGGAAGACCTTGCCCGCCCGATTGCCGACGCTGGCATTCGACTTGTCCATCCACGAATCGGTGTCGTCTTAACGAAAGCCGGTGGCGCTTATCCGTTAATGCGCTTGCCTTATGTCTTGTTTGGTGGTGGGACGATGGGCGACGGGAAACAGTGGGTCTCCTGGGTCCACATCGATGATTTAGTCGATTTATTCCTATTCGCACTTGAGACCCCGACAGTCGAAGGACCGCTGAACATCACTGCGCCTCACCCGGAGACAATGCGGCGTTTCGGACAGACAATCGGAAAAGTCTTACATCGCCCACACTGGCTCCCGGCGCCACGCTTCGCGTTAGAGCTCGCACTCGGTGAAAAGAGTACGATTGTACTAGAAGGAGCTCGTGTTATCCCGAAAAAAGCGCTCGAAAACGGATACAAGTTTCGGTATGCTGAACTAAAGGATGCATTGCGAGCAATCGAGCATTCAAACTAGTACAGGGGTGGACGATACTTGGATATCTTAATTCGAAATGCACATATCTATCCGATTACTTCGGACAGTTTTTACGGGGACATCCGTATTCGTGATGGAAAAATCATTGAAATCGGTGAATTACTGGATCATTTAGACAACGATCAAGTCATTGAAGCAGAAGGTCACTTTTTATTGCCCGGTTTCATCGATGCCCATACACATCTCGGATTATATGACGAAGGTACCGGAACCGTCGGAAATGATGCGAATGAGACGATTTTCGCGATGACTCCTCATCTGCGTGCCATTGATGGCGTGTACCCACTTGATGAAGGATTTAAGGAAGCCGTCGAACACGGGATCACGACCGTTCAAGTCATGCCTGGTAGCATGAACATCATCGGCGGCGTCACGAGTGTCATCAAGACGCACGGACGGTTCATCGATGATATGATTCTTCGAAAGTATGCGGGTCTGAAGGTTGCGCTCGGTGAAAACCCAAAGCGTGTCCATAGTGCTGGTCGCGCCGGTGAACTGACACGGATGGGCATCATGGGGATGTTGCGCGAAGCCTTTCTTGAAGTTCGGACACAACGAGTTTCCGAAACGTTCGCCCATCAGATGATCAAACGGGTCCTTGATCATAAAATGCCGCTTCGTGTACATGCGCACCGAGCAGATGATATCCTTTCTGCCATCCGTTTTGCGGAAGAGTTCGATCTCGATTTGCGTATCGAACATTGTACGGAAGGTCATCTCGTCGCAAAAGAGATGGAACAATTACCAATCGAAAAAGTGACGGTCGGACCAACCTTCACGCGAAAGTCTAAAATTGAACTGAAGAATAAGACATGGGAAACTTACCGGATTCTTCATGAGCATGGTCTCGAGATCTCCATTACGACCGATCATCCGTACACCCCTGTCCAGTACTTGAATCTCTGTGCCGGTCTAGCTGCACGAGAAGGTCTACCGGTCGATGTCGCCTTGCGCGCGATCACAATTCATCCAGCTCGCTCACTCGGTGTGGACGATCGCGTCGGATCGATTGAGATCGGAAAAGACGCGGATCTCATCCTGTGGAGCCACTTTCCACTCGACTATTTAGCGAAGCCGCTCATGACGATGATTGACGGAAAAATTATTTTTGAACACGCTCAACTGAACTTGACTTAACCCTACCCCCGCCAGGTGTTTTTTGCACCTTTCGGGGGTTTTGAACGCTTACGGAAAACATCTTGTTTTTGTATCTTTTTTCACAAAAATTATTTTCTTGCAATTTTAAAAAAAGAAGGTAATATTATCTTATCCGACAACTGAAGAAGGCATACCATGCGCGGTTCAAACGAGTCAGACAGGTAGCTTTCGACAATCATTCTTGCGGTCCTAAAAGGAGGAATGGAAGTATGCTCAAGCAACGGGAGCTGAGCGACTGCGCTGATTTGTTCGAACTGATGCAGCATCAAGACGTATATCCGTACGTCCGCCAAAAAACACGGTACTTTGATGAATTTCTGTTTACTACAAAGCAGGCAATCGAAGAGGAAGAACGTGGTGAAATCGTATCACGTACCATCCTAGATGAATTCGATCAACCGATTGGTACGATTAGTTTACTCGATATCGAAGGACAATATGGGTTTCTCGGTACATGGTTAGGTAAACCGTATCATGGTAAAGGATACAATCATTTAGCGAAAGAAGCCTTCTTCTCTGAGCTGTTCTTCGAGCTTGGATATGAGAGTGTCTTCATGAAAATTCGCAAAAGCAATATTCGGTCACAAAAAGCAGCTGAAAAATTGCCGTATGCGTTCTGTGCGGATGAGTTGCGCCCTGCGCTTCTTGAGCAATTGAATGCCGGTGAGACACAGTTCACCCTATATGAAGTCTCTAAATCTAGTTTCCACATGTACATTCATGGTCGGGAACTCGAAACACTATACGATCACCAACAACTCGAAGCATGAGAGCCTTGTCTCTCATGCTTTTTTGTGTCCACGCATGCGCTTCTAAAGTTTGAAATGGTATGATAAATAAGAAAACTCATCTTTATGGAAGAAACACTTTCTTCTACAGGAAATGGAGCGAAGACTAATGCCAGAATCGTTTAACATTCTCGTAGTAGATGATGAAGCACAAATGCGTGACCTTCTCGTCTCGAATCTTGAAAAAGAACACTACACGACGATGACAGCTTCTAATGGACAAGAAGCGATCCATCTCATTCAACAAAATACATTCCATCTCGTTCTACTCGATGTCATGATGCCGGAAATGGATGGCTTGACAGCATGTATGCGCATCCGTGAATTCTCAAACGTTCCGATCATCATGCTGACGGCACGTTCGGATGAACTCGATCGCATTCACGGGCTGAAAATCGGAGCTGATGACTATATTACAAAACCATTCAGCCCTCGAGAACTGCTTGCTCGCATCGAAGCGACGCTTCGTCGTTCTCACCGCTTTACAGTTGATCAATCGGCTACTTTAACGCTCGGCATGCTCGAACTCGATACTGAAAGTCGGAGTGTCCACGTCAATGGCAAACCGGTCAGTCTGACACGTAAGGAATTTGATTTGCTGCACCTGTTCGCTCAAAACAATGATAAGGTCTTTTCTCGTGAACAGTTACTCGATCAAATCTGGGGTGCGGATTATATCGGGAACTTACGGACGGTCGATACACACATCAAAACACTTCGCTTAAAGCTTGGGGAAGCTGGTGGCTCGATTCAAACGGTCTGGGGCATCGGTTATAAATTCGAGGAAGTATGATTAAGCGCTATACGATCCGGCGCCGGATTTGGATCACGATTTGGTTCACAAGCGTTTTTTCCGCCATTTTATTCGTCTTGTTGACGTTCTACCTCTACGATCGGTTCTATCTTCAGACGCAGGAAGATATCTTATTGAACCGAGGCGAAAAGCTGATCAATATCTATGAATCAGAAGGACTGTCCGGTGCTTTTTACGATGGAATGACTTATACGAATGAATTGACGGAATCGAAAGTCTTCTTTATCGATTTCCTGAAGAAAAATCCAGCTGGACTGCGCTTTTTGACGAATGCGGATATCGAAGAACTTCGAAACGGTGAAACCGTCGTCTCCAGTCGGACCCATCCGATTGAAGGAACGGACATTTTGATGACCGGATTTCCAATCATCGAAAACAATCGACTGGTTGGTACGCTGATCTTGTATCTGGAACTCGGTCAAATCAGTGAACCATTCCGCCCACTCCGCCTGATGATCTTCTTCATGATCGGACTGATCGTCTTGAATCTCGTCATCTTCGGACGACAAATCATCGATACGATCATCCGTCCGTTGATCGACATGAAGCGCGCCTCGACTGTTTATGCACAAGGTGACTTTGATTATCGGATTCCGATTCAATCGGACGATGAGATCGGAGAACTCGCAGAAACGTTAAACAAGATGGCGGAATCGCTCGGAGAAGTCGACGAGCAGCGGAAGGAGTTCCTCGCGAACGTCAGTCATGAATTACGGACACCGCTCTCCTACATCCGTGGCTATACGGAGATGATGCAGGATGATTCGCTCGAGGAAGAAAAGCGTGCGCAGTATTACCAAATCATCGAGCGGGAAACGGAACGTCTGCAACGTCTCGTCAATGATCTACTCGATCTCGCTCAACTTGAACGCGATTCCTATCCGATGTCGAAACAACCACTTGTCTTCAGTCAAGTACTTGAAGATGTCATTTACCGGATGGAACCCATCGCCCAGTCAAAAGGAGTCACGTTCGTCATGAATCTCGACCCGGATCAAATTGTCTTAGGCGATACGGACCGCCTTGAGCAAGTCTTCGGCAATTTACTCGATAACGCCTTACGGTACACACCGCCTGGTAAACAGATTTTCTTATCGACTGAAACGATCGGCGACCGGACGCATTGTCTTATCCGGGACGAAGGAGAAGGCATTCCGGAAGAGCATCTTGATCGACTGACAAAACGTTTTTACCGTGTCGATAAATCACGGACGCGTAAAGATGGCGGAACCGGTCTTGGTCTTGCCATCACGAAACACATCATCGATCGTCATGATGGGACAATCCGGTTCGACTCCGTTCTTGGAGAAGGAACGACTGTCCACATCGAGTTACCGCTTCTTCCGGATGAAGAGGATGGATTCGAATGATGGAACATCATGTCATCCAAACCTTTGAACTCTTCGGACCGTTCGCTCCGTTCGTTAGTGTCTTAGTCGGCGTCGTCGTCAGTGTACTTGGTGTCCTACCGAGTACGTTCGTCACCGCTGCGAATCTCGTCTATTTCGGTCTATGGATGGGCACATTGCTCTCTTTCATCGGTGAAGTCCTAGGTGCGGTTTGTGCGTTTCTACTTTACCGAAAAGGACTGCGGTATGCCCTTCGTCGCCCACTTCCGGATCGATTCGCTCGTTTGCAACAAAAACTACAAGCACAACGAGGACGCGAAGCTTTTTTGACGATCATCTTGCTGCGGCTGTTACCGTTCGTCCCGTCTGGCATCGTCAATATCTTCAGTGCTGCTAGTGGTATTTCCATCCTACTTTTCCTGACTGCGAGTACGATCGGAAAAATTCCAGCCATGTTAATCGAAGTGTTCGCCGTCCATCAGTTCATGCAATCCTCATCCATCATCCAATGGTCGATTGCAGGCGTGGCACTCGTTGGTTATCTGGCCTATCGTATTCAACAAAAACGAGCATCATCGATATAAAACTACAGATTTTCTGAAAGGAAGTATTGTTCATGGAGTTAAGACGTTTTGGAACATCCGACCTACTCGTATCCCCGCTTGGGTTCGGAGCTGGTCACATCGGCGCAGAACAGATGACGGATCGCGAAGCAGTTTATTTACTCGAACAAGCACGTGATCTCGGCATCAATCTGATCGATACAGCACGCGGCTATGGCTTATCGGAGCAACGCGTCGGACAATTTCTAAAGAATCGTCGTCACGACGTCATTCTGTCGACGAAAGTCGGCTATGATGTTCCCGGTACGCAGGACTGGACCTTTGAAGCGGTCCATGGTGGCATCGATCAAGCCTTACAGACGATGCAAACGGATTATCTCGACATCGTACACTTACATTCTTGTAGTCAAGAAATCCTCGCCCAAGGAGATGTCATCGAAGCGCTTGAACAAGCAAAACAAGCTGGAAAAGTTCGCGTCATCGCTTATTCCGGTGATCGGGAAGACTTGACATATGCTATCGAAACGAATCGCTTCGACAGTTTCCAAACATCGTTCAATCTGTTTGATCAACGTGTCGATGATATCCTACCTACTCTTTCACATCACGGAGTCATCGCCAAGCGTCCGATCGGTAATGCCCCGTGGCGCTTCACGGAGCGTCCGGTCGGACAGTATGTCGAACCATATTGGGAACGTGCGCAACAACTCGCTTATCCACTCGAGGAATCGAGTTGGCTTGAAACTGCGCTTCGTTTCACGGTCTTTGAACCAGGAATCACGACAGCCATCATCGGTACGTCTCGACCAGAACACCTCGCGCTGAATCAGCAACTGATCGAGCGCGGTCCACTTCCTGCTGATCGTGTTGCTCGGTTGAAGGAACGCTTCGCTGAGTGTGACGCGACGTTCGGTTATCTTTCGCAAACATGATAAAAAGCCCGTATGTCCACTCGTTCAAAAAGTGCATACGGGCTTGTTACTTAGAACTTTTTCTTTTTCTTTTTTTCGAGCACGACGATTGCTTCGACGTGCGCTGTTTGTGGGAACATATCGTACGGCTGAATGTACGATACCTTGTATCCCGCTTTCATCAAGTGATCGCAATCGCGCGCAAGCGTCTGCGGATTACACGAGACATAGATGATTTTTTTCGCTTTAGACGAGATCATCGCATTCAACAATTGTGTATCGCAACCTGAGCGGGGTGGGTCGACGATGAAGACATCCGGAATCCAACCTTCCTTGACCCAACGCGGAATCCACGCTTCTGCCTTACCGACGACGTAGTGGGCATGGTCGAATCCGTATTGCTTCATGTGCGCATTGGCATCTTCGACAGCTTCTTCAATGATTTCCATACCGCGGACTTCTTTTGCTCCTTTAGCGATCCAAAGTCCGATTGAACCAACACCTGCGTAGGCATCAACGACACGTTCTTCGCCTGTCAAAGCAGCAGCACGCGCGATCTCTTCATACATCCGCTCTGCTTGTTCCGGATTCAATTGGAAGAAGGCACGCGGAGAAAGTTGATACGTGAATTCGCCCATCTCTTCTTCAATCCGTTCCACGCCACGCAAGACTTCCGTCTCTTCTCCGAAGACACGTGATGTCAACTTATCATTGATGTTCAGTGCAACCGAGACGACACCTGGAATGTCCATGATATCGCGCGATAAGCCCTCTAGATCACGGAAGCCGTCTTTAAAGGCAACGAGCACGACTTGAATTTCGCCCGTTTTGATTCCTGTCCGGACGACGATATGGCGCATGACACCGTCTTGTTTTGATGCATGGTATACGGGTACTTTATAGTCATTGAGTAATTTCGTGACAGCTTGGTTGACGCGAAGCGTATCCTTATTTTGGACGACACAATCATCAATCGCGACCAAACGATTCGAATTGGCGGAATAGAGACCGCTAACGATTTCATTGCCTTGTTTCCCGACGACGAATTGCGACTTGTTGCGGTATTCCCATTCCTTCGAACCGATCGTCGGACGGATATCCGCTTTCTCGACATTCAACTTCGTTGATTTCAAGAAAGCGTTGCGAAGCATTTCTTCCTTATAACGCAATTGTCCATCGTAACTCATGTGTTGTAATTGACAGCCACCACAGACACTATAGACCGGGCAAAGTGGAGTAACACGGTCTGGTGAACGATCGTCACGCTTTAAGATTTTTGCATTCGCATAGTTCGCATGAATTTCCGTGATCTCGATTTGTGCCGTCTCACCGACGAGTAGACCTGGGATGAAGACGATTTGTCGTTCAAGTGTTGCGATCCCTTCACCGTTGATTCCCATTCGTAGACACGTGACCGAACGGACCTCACCAGTCTTTAATTTGATTTTTGTTGCCATTGATTTCATCCTTTCCGTTTGTGCAAATGAAAAAGCGGTCTCAATCTACCGCTTTTTTCGTTTCTTCTTGTTCTTTCATATCCTTCGCATATCGAACGACCTTCGCCTTGAGTTGATCCAGTGATACGATCAGTCGTTCCAAATCTTCGATATCTGATGATTCATCGAGTGAATCGATTGTATGACAGAGAAGCTGCATTCTTGATTTTAGCACATTCATTTGACCAAGTTTATCAGTTCTTGCTTTTCCCATTATTCAGACTTCCTTTCTTCCGCTGGATTCCGACGTTATTTTAGCATACGATACGAAGTGGAGCACTAAAAAGGAGGAGTACCCATGCCACAATCATCACCCATCACGATCGCAAACGATCCGTGGGAAGCTTATCGTGACATTGAACAATACGGCACCGTCCGTTTGACGAACATCGAAGTCACGACGACAAAACTGTGTAACATGCGCTGTGAACATTGCGCCGTTGGTTACATGTTATCCAGTAGCGAGTCACCCGAGATTCCAGTCGAACTACTTATTCAACGTCTGGATGAAATCGAACATCTGCGTGCCTTCTCAATCACCGGCGGCGAACCGATGCTTTCGATGAAATCCGTCAAGGAATATGTCGTCCCTTTACTTAAGTATGCCCACGAACGTGGCGCTAAAACCCAAATCAACTCAAATTTAACACTTCCGTTATCTCGTTATGAATTAATCATTCCTTATCTAGATGTCTTGCACATCTCACATAACTGGGGAACAGCTGATGATTTCATCGATGGTGGCTTTGCGATGATGGAACGAAAACCGTCACGTGAAGCACGGACGAAGCTTTTCGAGACGATGAAAGAGAATGCCCGTGTTCTAAATGCACGTGGTGTCATCGTTTCTGCAGAGACGATGATCAATAAACGGACATTACCACACCTTGAAGCGATTCATAAGGAAATCGTCGACATGGGCTGTGTCCGCCACGAGGTGCATCCGATGTACCCCGCTGACTTCGCATCAATGATCGAAGCAGCTAGTTTATCTGAAATCCGTGACGGAATTCATCGTTTGCTTGACGTCCGGGATCCGAACGTCTGGATGTTATTCGGAACACTCCCCTTCTATGCTTGTTCGATGGAAGAGGCGGATTTAGAACTTCATCGTCGATTGCGTCAAGAGAAAAACGTCTCTGTTCGCAATGACCCTGATGGACGTTCCCGTCTTAACGTCAACATCTTTGATGGCGAGATCATCGTAACGGATTTCGGTGACGAACTTGCTTCGCTAGGTACGATTCACGAGACATCTTTCAATGATGCTTATGCCGAGTGGCAAGAGACAGAACTGAATAAAAGCTTGTCATGTCACTGCCCTGCGGTGCAATGCCTTGGACCTAACGCGCTTGTGAAAAACGCATATTACCCTGAGATTGATTTCACAAAACAGTCCAGCCGGCTTTAAAACTAAAAAAAGGTTTTGAACGATGGCATCCCGGGAAAAATGTCACAAAGTAGACACATTCTGTTTTTCTAAAAGGGGTGACCGGGATGGAATGGCTCGTAGGTATTGTCGCAATCATCGGTACGTTCAGTATGGTCTTGTTCGTCATGATGGTTGGTATTCGCGCTTCACACAGCATCGAACATGATGAAGTATTCGACCAGACAGACTGGGACGAACATCTTCTGCATATGCCGCGTCCGACACGTTTTGAACAAGAAAATAAATGAAGCACGCCCCGGTCTCCCGTTTCAGAGGCCGGGGCGTGTTATGCTAAAAGAAAAAAGAAAGGTCGTCGTTACTTGTGTCACGTCGTTTTGCTCTTATCTTATCGATCGTCTTCATTTCCGGATTCACGCAAGGTCTGCTGATTCCACTGTTATCCATTTTACTTGAACGCCAAGGAACCCCCGCTTTCATCAACGGTCTCAGCGCTGCCGTTCTCTATATCGGTGTCATCGTCGCCGCCCCTCTCATGGAAGGTCCACTACGACGACGTGGTTATATTCCGGTCATCTCGTTTGGACTCGCTCTTGTTGCAGTGGCGGTTTTCTTATTTCCACTCCTTCCAAGCGTCATTGCTTGGATGATTTTACGGTTCCTCGTCGGATTTGGTGATCAGACGTTACACTATGGATCACAGGTTTGGGTGACGTCCATTACCCCAAATGAACGGTTAGGACGAACGATGTCACTATACGGGATGGCATTCGGTCTCGGTTTTGCTCTCGGTCCTCTTGCGGCACCTCTCGTCGATGTCATCAACTGGCTACCATTCGTGTTGACTGGTACATTGACTGTCATCGTCCTGATTTTGTTATCGCGTATGCCGAACGAAAAACCGTCATCCGTCATGCCGGAGGAGCTGCAAAGCGCCGCCTCACGGTATAAACTTGTCCTATCAACTGCTTGGTTCACGTTACTTCCTGGCTTTACATATGGTTTTCTCGAAGCCACACTGAATGCCAGTTTTCCCGTTTTTGCGACGCGTAACGGGTACGGTCTATCTGAGACGAGTACCTTGATCACAACATTCGTCGTCAGCTCGTTGATCATGCAACTTCCACTTGGACGACTTGCTGATCACTTCGGAAAACGTCGGACGTTAGTAACCGTTCTTTCGATTGGCTCTGTTGCTTTCCTCATCGCTTGCTTCGTCTTCGAACGATATGGTTGGTTATTCACGATTTTTGCTATTAGCGGGATGGCACTTGGCTCGACGTACTCGCTCGGTGTCGCCTATATGACGGAACAGTTACCGCGACACCTTCTTCCGACGGGCAACTTGCTTGCAGGGATTGCCTTTAGTCTTGGTTCGATCCTTGGACCGATTGCTGGCAGCTTGTTCGTTCTGCTTCCAGGTATGCTTTATTTCAGTCTATTCGTTCTGGTTCTAGCGACACTTGCGTTTCTCTTACGATACGCGAAACGTCACGAATCATCCCGGATCTAAAACAAAGGATCTTGCGCTAATGATGCGCAAGATCCTTTGTTTTATTTCACGATTCCTTCTTGCCGAAAACTCCGCCAGAGCTTATCGTCGATCGCATACGGCTGTTCTTTTGCACGCTTCAGCTCTTCTGTCTCGAGCAGCACGACGACCTCTCGACCGTTGATTGACCACACTGAATCGTAACCT
This sequence comes from Exiguobacterium sp. UBA1053, assembly GCF_002316465.1. Classification (NCBI taxonomy): domain Bacteria; kingdom Bacillati; phylum Bacillota; class Bacilli; order Caryophanales; genus Exiguobacterium; species Exiguobacterium sp. UBA1053. The sequence goes on from NZ_DCDO01000005.1 coordinate 25,512, forward strand.
CTCTCCGCCTCGATGATTTCCACATCCACATCTCCATGGGTTTCCTTCAACTGCTGACTGACGCACGTTACGACGAACCGGGCAAACTCATCACGTGGACGACGAGTGGCAATGATCTTTCGAACGATCTCATTCCGTTCCATTCGTTTTCATCTCCTTCCGTTTTATAGTCGCACTAGCCTTTCAGACAAGGCCGAATCGGTCTTCACTTGACCGTACAGAAAAAAGCCGAACGGGTCGGCTTGAGCAACGAACGATTGGGAGTTACTTTGATTGAAACTATTTTTGCACGATTCTGAATCTTCGTCAACCTCGCTTTTGAAACCATACAGGAAGGTACGTCGAGACTAAAATACCACTGACGACGAAGAGTAACCCAAGCAACGCTTGAGGTGGAATCGTCTCGCCGAGAATCAAGGCCGATAAACTGACACCATAGATCGGTACGAAGAACATGAACAACGACACTTTACTGACTGGATTATATTTCATTAGTAAGTTCCAAAGCGTAAATCCAGTCGCTGATAAGAAGGCAAGATACACGAGCATCCAAGCACTTGTCGTTGAAAAGGTAAACGGTGCGACATGACCATCGAGAATGACTCCTGCGATAAAGAGACCGATTGATCCAATGACCATCGCCCATCCTGTCATCGGCGCCACCGGATAACGTGCTGAATATTCTTTCGCGATCAAGTTACCGAACGCTCCGGAAACCATTGCCGCAATCAACAGCCCTTCCCCTATACCGAACGAGACACCTTGTCCACCTTGCGGCCAGTTGGCCAAGATGACACCTGTGAATCCAAGGAATAAGGCGAGTCCTTTAAATCGATTCAGTCGATCGTCTTCGTATCGAAAATGAGCAAGTAACATCTGGAAGAATGAGGTCGATCCAGCGATGATTGATCCTTGCACTCCCGTCGATAAGGAGAGACCAATATAGAAGAAGACATACTGCAAGAACGTCAAAAAGAAGCCGAGACGACTATAGGCGTAGGTCCGCTCCTTCAGTGTAATCGTCTGTTTGAAGACGAAGACACTGACGACAAGTAATAACACACCTGCTAAAAAGAAACGATAGCTTGCAAACAGCAATTGCTCTCCGTATTCCGAAGATGTGATCTGTAATAAGTCATAACTTTTTTTAATGAAGGGAAATGCACTGCCCCACAAAAAAGTCGTCAGTAACGCAAAGACGACGAGTCCAATCCGATGGGTTAAAATTTTTTGCATCTTTCTAGTTCCTTTCCTGTTCCTTTTCACTGAAGCATGGTATAGTAATTCTACAGATAATAATAATTATAATCTAGAGACAATGAAACTCATTATCAATCAGTTAAACTCATTGATATATCACATTCTCATTCTCTTTCTATAATGATTTCATTTCTCATTTACATTTTGAAAGGAGTTTTAATATGACGACTTCCACTACTACCGATGTTCAACAGCGTTCCGTATTCCGTCATGCTTGGGATGAGCATCACGAATTGATTCTAGCATTGTTTAGCGGAATATTGATTTTAGTTGCTTACGGACTTGAAAAATTCAATGCGGCATCTGCCGTATATGTCACATTGTACTTATCGGCTTATGTAATCGGAGGATATGCGAAAGCGAAGGAAGGATTGACGGAGACGTATCAAGAAAAAACGTTGAACGTCGAATTATTGATGATTTTAGCTGCTATCGGTGCGGCTGCCATCGGCTATTGGATGGAAGGTGCGATCCTCATCTTCATCTTTGCGTTATCCGGTGCCCTTGAGACATACACGATGAATAAGAACGAACGTGCCTTGCAAAGCTTGATGTCCTTACAACCAGAGGAAGCAACACGTCTGAATGCAAACGGTCAACTCGAAGTCGTCGGAATCGAACAATTAGCGATTGGTAACCTCGTCTATGTTCGTCCTGGGGAGCGGATTCCAGTCGATGGTGTCATCGTACGCGGTCAAGCCGCGATCGAAGAAGCATCGATTACAGGAGAATCGATTCCGGTTGAAAAACAAACAGGTGATACCGTTTATAACTCGACTGTCAACATGAATGGTGTCTTGACCATTGAGATGACGAAAGCTGCTGACGAATCGTTGTTCCAAAAAATCATTCATATGGTCCAAAACGCACAAAGTGAACAGTCTCCATCTGCTCAGTTCATCGAACGTTTCGAAAGCCGTTATGTCAAAATCGTCCTCCTCGTCGTTGCACTAATGATGGTCCTCCCTCATTACGTCGTTGGCTGGACATTTGAGACAAGTATTTACCGCGCGATGATTCTTCTCGTCGTCGCCTCACCTTGTGCCCTTGTTGCGTCGATTACACCTGCTGCCTTATCTGCAATTGCCGCATCTGCGAAAAATGGCGTTCTTTTTAAAGGAGGCGCCCACATTGAGACGCTCGGTCAAGTCGATACGATCGTCTTCGATAAAACGGGAACACTGACAACAGGGAAACCCGTCGTCACTGAAAGTCGTTACGCGGAAGGCATGGACGTCCGAACAGTCCAACAAGCGGTCGCTTCCATCGAAGCGCAGTCGAACCATCCACTCGCACAAGCAATCGTCGATCACTTAAAAACCGATGTCCGCGAACCATCAACGTTTAAAGATGTGACAGGATACGGAATTGAAGCGACCGTCGATGGTGTCACGTATCGTATCGGTAAACGAGCGTTCCACGATGGTTTAGAAGATCCATTCGTTGCGATCGAACAGTCATTGAAAGAGCAAGGGCATACGATCGTTTATGTCAGCAATGGAGCACAGATCGTAGCGCTTTATGCGTTACGTGATACGATTCGTCCGGAAGCCAAAACAGCGATTGCTGCCTTAAATGATCTCGGCATCGCAACGATCATGTTAACTGGTGATAATCCGGTCACGGCAGCTGCTATTTCGCGTGAAGCAGGATTAACGGATTTCGTCGCTGAGTGCCTACCGGAAGATAAAGTCCGCTACATCAAACAATACCAAACAGAAGGTCGGACCGTCGCGATGGTCGGTGACGGCATTAACGATGCCCCAGCCCTTGCATTAGCACATGTCGGGATTGCGATGGGTGAAGGAACGGACGCTGCGCTTGAGACCGCTGACGTCGTCTTGATGAAAAATGATTTAGGTCGTCTTGCCTATGCTGTGCATAAAGCCCGGAAGATGAACCGGATCGTCAAACAAAACATCACGCTTGCGATCGGTGTCATCCTCCTATTGATCGCATCGAATTTGTCCCAGTTCCTCATCATGCCGTTCGCCGTCGTCGGACACGAAGGATCAACGATTCTCGTCATCCTGAACGGTTTACGCCTTCTTCAACAGGATGCTTTACCAAGTCTTCCACAGCGTTCATCTGAAAAACGATTAGCTGCTTAACCATCAAAAAAGCCTGACCGCCACATGGCAGTCAGGCTTTTTTGTACCTTCATCCGAACGTATTCGTCGGAATCGCATCAAGTTCAGCTTGTTCCTTCAAGCGCTTTTCTTCCATTTTCTTCGGATCCGCTTTTTTCATGAACCGTTCCCATGATGCGTTCAATTCAGAACCGAGTAAGATGATCAGCCCTGTGAAGTAGAGCCATAGTAACAAGATGACGACACTACCGAGCGAACCGTACGTTTGATTGTAATTCGAGAAGTTCGAGACGTAAAATCCGAATCCAACCGATAATAATTGCCAGACGATGACACCAAAAACGGCTCCTGGAATTGCTTCTTTGAATGTAATCGGGCGCTTTGGTGCGACGCGGTAAAAAATCGACAGGATACCAATCAATAGAATCGTCGACACGACATACCGTAAGACCGTCAGTAGGATTTTTTGCCCCATATCGATCGGCAGGACGAAATTGGCAAGATACGTGATGATCGGACCACCGAGAACATTCAAGACGATCAGCAGCAACATCCCGATTCCGAGTACGATCGTGAGCAATAAGGCAATCCCACGTGCTGCGACGAAACCACGGGGCGAGAAGTCACCATAGGCATGGTTCGCCGTCGTGATCAAACGATCGACTCCTTTTGAGGCGGACCAGACGGCAAGAATCGCACCGATCGATAACAATCCACCTTGTGGTTCCTTGATGGCTTGGAAAATCGTATCGGTGAATGTGTTGACGGCTCCACCTGGCGCTAAGTCGCGAATTTGTGATTCGAGCGTCTGACGATCGATGTCAAAGAAAGATAAGACGGAAATGACGAAAATGATACCTGGGAAAATGGATAAAAACCAGTAATAAGCGAGTGTCCCTGCATAATCCGTGATGTTATGATCGGACATTCGTTGCTTTAAGTTCAGGGCAAGCCCTTTTGGATCGCGTGAATGCGCCATCGTCATCTCTCCTTCATGAAAAAGAGGCAGTCGAAGACCACCTCATTGTTTTAATATACTTTTCCCATTTTATTTCAACTAAAACCTCATTCGTTTTCAGAAAGGATCAATTCATAGAATGGTTCTGTCATTTCTGCCAGCTGTTTGGCAAGTGACGGTGGACGAATCGGTAACGAAGGTAGCTCCGAACGCTTGATCCAGACCGGTGTATAACCCGATCCTTCCTCTTCGAACTCTTCACCCGTACCCGTGCCAAAGCGACCCCCAATTGTTTTCGCCCAAAAATAAGGATTGTCGAATCCATTAAAACGGACGATGGCGGCAATACCGGTCAACTCCACATCGATTCCAAGTTCTTCATGTGCTTCACGAATCGCTGTTTCTTCTAACGATTCTCCGTTATCTTTCCCACCGCCTGGAAAGACATAATACGTTTCGTTCGGTTTATCCCGTCGGATCAACGCAATTTCATCCTGTTCGTTTCGTAAAATGATTGCACTTCGTTGAATCGGCATGACGCCACCTCCCCTTTTATCATTTCTACTTATCGAAGAGCATCCAGCATTTCAGGAACGAGTCCATTTTCTGTCGAAGCGATGACTTCCGCTGCAACCTTCATGCCAAGCTTCAAGGCTTCTTCTGCCGGTCTCTCTTGTGTCAATTCAGACAAGACAGCAGAGAAGAATGAGTCGCCTGCTCCCGTTGAGTCAACGACCTTCACTTTTTTCGTTCCGACGTGACCTGATGTCGCTGTACGACGATCAACGTAGACCGCCCCGAGTTCACTCATCGTCACGACCGTGAATGGAGCACCTTTTTTCGCTAGCTCATTTGCTACATGAATCGCATCTTCAACCGTCACGATCGACAGATCAGACAGAATTTCCGCCTCTTCTCGGCTACAAATGAATCCAGTGAACCCTTGTAGCAGATGACGATTTCGTTCGATGACGCTCAAGTGACCACAAACACCAAACAATGGCAACTCCATTTTACGGCATAGATGAATCAAACGTTCTAAGACCGTAACGGATAAATCAAGATCGATCGCAACGGCATCGACCCCATCGAGTGCATAGATTGATTGACGTAAAATCGCCTCTTCGAGCAACTTCGCATCCGGTTGTTTCGAGATCGATGTTTGCAAGTCACCTTCGTTATCCATGACAGCTAGCCACATGCCCATTCCATGATCTTCTAACATTTCGACGTGATCCACATTTGCACCGTAAGATTTCAGCTCATCGAGCACTCCCACGCCAATCTGATCATTCGTAACCGTCGAGATAAAGCGAACTTCATTCCCGAGGACGGCTAGATTTTGTGCTACATTGCGTCCTGTTCCTCCATTTGAAAACGTGATGTCTCCTACGTTTTTCGCATCCTTATGCAAAGGAGCGAACGAAGTTCCTTTTATGTCGACGAATACTTTTCCGATTACCGCGATTTTATTCATTTCAGTTCCACCTCTAACCATATTTCCTGATTTCCGACCTTGTTTGATCTTTCAGGCACATTGCTTCAATTATAGTAAAATTTTAAATCAGTGACAACCGAAGTAGTTTTTTTCTAACTGTTCGCTATCTTCACGTTAAAAAAGCAGCAAGCGAATCGCCTGCTGCTCCAAAGAATCAGATATTCGCGATCACGAGACTGATTGCAAGTAATAGTCCGAAAATCGTGTTCACTTTACCGGTCTGTGCCATGCCAGGCATCAGCTTTTCCGGTGGCAAGTCTTCCCAGAAGAGACGGACCGCTTTGATCATGAGCGGAATACTCAATAACGCGAGTAACGCAAACCATGAGACTTCGAATGCGAGTACGGCAATAATGAGAGACAGGACAGCCGCCGCAAAAAATCCGATCAAGACGTACACGGCACGGCGATGTCCGACGAGACAGGCAATCGTTTTTCGTCCGTTGACCTTATCATTATCCAAGTCACGAATGTTATTCGCAAGTAGGATCGAACCAATCAAGATGGCGACTGGTACCGAAATCGCAACGGCTTCTGTCGGAACATAACCAATTTGTAAGTACGCCGAAATCGCGATGATGATATATCCCATGAAAAAGCCTGCAACGACTTCTCCAAACGGTGTATAGGCAATCGGAAGCGGTCCTCCTGTATAGATATATCCGACGAACATCGAAATGAGTCCTACGACAAGTAACCACCACGATGTCTCGATGCACAGATACACACCGAGTAATGCTGAGATGCCATACAATGTAAGTGCGAACGCTAGGATCGTTCCCGGCTTGAATCCGTCACGAACGATCGATCCACCGATTCCGACCGACTCCTCCGTATCTAAACCACGTTTGTAATCGTAGTATTCATTGAACAGATTCGTTGCGATTTGAATCAACATCGATGCGATCAACATCGCCACGAACAAATCCAAGCGTATCGATTCCACGCGTGGTGCGACAACTGCCGTACCGACGACGACCGGAACAAAACTTGCTGTTAATGTATGCGGTCGTGTCATTCGCCAATAGACAGCGATTGATTTATTCATATAATAACCCCTTTCCTGTCTAAGTGTATCGGGTTTCGTTTTTTGCTGTCAATGTTCAATCCGAGATAGCTTATTCCTTCTTTTTTGTCCGCAAAAAGTTTACACTTAGATTAAGTGAAACATATCACAGTATCTATAGACTAGGGGGCAATGAGCGGTATGGCTTACGCTCAACAAGAGCTAAAACAGTGTATCGGACAGGCCGTCAGTCAGGCGAACGCCTCACAACGACCTATACTCGCTTCGTATTCATGGGAAATCGAAGCAACTGACATGCGTTCCCTCGAACAGGGTATCGAGGAACGATTTTATTTCGCGACACCTGATCGCTCGATGCGGGCCATCGGGTTTGGCATCGTACAACAACTTCAGGCTTCAGGAACGGATCGTTTTTTACGGATTCAATCGCAATGGGCAAACTTGAATCGCGATCATGTCGGTCATGATTTATTTGCGTTCAGCGGATTTTCGTTTACCGAACTTAAACAACCGGATTATCGTTGGTCTTCCTTCGGAGACGCTTCGATGACGATTCCGAAGTTTTTATTTCTAGAACAAGATGGCAAGACACGTGTGACGATTTTTGCCCGCGTCGAGCCAATGGATCAAGTCGATTCTATCTTAAATGAACTCTCACTCGATTTCGCCAAAGTCAATCAACCGCAACCATCGACTGCGGCAGGCGTCACGCGCTTACGACTATCGCGAGATGGGAATGAAGCCTTTGAAGCTTCGTTCCATCAAGCTATGCACTACTTGGAGACGACACTTGAAAAAATCGTCCTGGCGCGCGAAGTCGTCTATGAGCTGGATCGTCCACTCGACGTAGCCGCTGTCGTCGCTGAACTCGAAGATACGCAGCCCGGCAGCTACGTCTTCTGTTTCCAACCAAATCCGGAAGAAGCCTTTATCGGCGCTACACCGGAACGACTCGTCTTAAAACGTGGACGTCGTCTTGAAACGGCAGCCGTCGCTGGTTCTGCACCACGCCACGCAACGGATGAGATGGACGAAGCACTCGGTCAATCGTTATTACAAGATCAAAAGAATCGGGTGGAGCACGGAATCGTCGCGGATTCGATCGAACGAACATTATCTGTTTTTTCAGAGGAACTGGATTGTCCGGATACGCCGATTCTCTTGAAGAATCGCCATATTCAACATCTTTATACACCGATCACAGCTCATTTAAAAGAAGATGTGACGTTATTCCAATTAATCGAAAAACTGCATCCGACACCTGCGCTTGGAGGCGAACCCAAGCAGTTAGCAGTCGATGCTATCCAAGAAATTGAGACGTTCGAACGAGGATGGTACGGTTCACCTGTTGGTTGGATGAACGGACAGGATGACGGGGAATTCATCGTCGCCATTCGATCTGGATTGTTTACAGAACGGGCGGTCATTCTTTACGCCGGTTGTGGTCTCGTCGAAGGCTCTCATCTCGATAGTGAACTGGCAGAGACGGAAACTAAACTATCACCGATGGTACAAGCACTTGGACACGTCGGTTCGATTGAAAAGGATGATATTTATGTTGACTAAGTGGATGCACACGTTAATTGATACGCTCGTCGCTTCTGGTGTCCGGGACTTCGTTATCAGTCCCGGTTCCCGTTCGACACCACTTGCCATTGCTGCTTTTCTGCATCCTTCTAGCCGTACCCACGTCCTTGTTGACGAACGGTCGGCTAGTTTTTTTGCTTTAGGTCTAACACGGACGGAAGAACGCGTTCGTCCCGTTGCGTTGATTTGTACAAGCGGTACCGCTGCGACGAACTATTATTCAGCCGTGACCGAAGCGAATATTTTTGAACTTCCGCTGATCGTCTTGACCGCCGATCGACCACATGAATTACGGAATGTCGGTGCGCCACAAGCTATTGATCAGGTTGGTCTGTACGGGAAGCAGGTTCGGCATGCGTTTGATCTTCCGTTAGCAGAAGAAGCGAGCCTTCCTTACGTCGCTCATGTTGCACAACGTGCAACCCTACTCTCTCTGACGGAACCAGCTGGCCCGGTTCAAATCAATGTTCCGTTACGTGAACCGCTCGTGCCGGAACTCGATCTCTTACGGACAGGGCGTCCGGTCGGTATTTTACCTGAACCGACACCGGGCGTAAACAACGCTTTAGCGACTGCACTTCAAGAAGAGCGTCTTCTTTTTGTACTTGGACCACAACTTACTGCGGCGGACAGTCAGGTTGTCATCTCGTATGCGAAACAAGCAGGGATTCCGGTGTTGGCGGATCCACTCAGTCAAGGACGACAATCGCATGATGCTCACGTTTTTGCCTATTACGATACATGGCTCAAACATCCCGCTACCGCTCAGCACGTCCGACCAGACCGAATCATTCGTTTCGGTGCCATGCCGACGTCAAAACCTTATCTGCTTTGGTCTCGGGAGATTCCGACGACGGTCGTCGGTCATCCAGGAAACTGGCGCGATCCACAGCTTCATTCGGATTTCGTAATTGGTCACGCGCGACAACTCGCGCATCATGAATCTGTTCCGCACGATCCTGCGTATCTGACACTGTTGCAACAGGCGGAGCGACGCGTCGCCGCTGCTTTTGCGACAATCGATCAAGAGGAGATGACGGAATATAACGTCGTCCGTGCATTGGCGACGTTACAGGACGGAAGTCTCTTTGTTTCGAACAGTATGCCGATCCGGGATGTCGATACGTTCCTACCGACAGGAACATCCCTTCGTCTACTCGCGAACCGAGGAGCGAACGGAATTGACGGCATTCTCTCAAGCGCTCTAGGAGCAACGTTTGATGCCACACATCGCTACTTACTCGTCGGTGACTTGGCGTTCATTCATGATATCAACGGTCTGATGACAGCACGGACGCTTCCGTTAACGATCATTCTCGTCAACAATGCAGGTGGTGGCATTTTTAGCTTTTTACCGCAACAACGACTTGAGCAAGAGGTATTTGAACCACTCTTCGGTACACCGCAGCATCTCGACTTCGCTTCTCTCGCTTCCGGATACGGTGTAACCTATCAGGCGATCGATTCCATCGCCGCGCTACGTCAAGCACTTGCGGAAGAGACGAACGTCACTCGGATTCTTGAAGTCAAGACGACACGAACAGAAAACGTACAGATGCACCGTTCGATCTGGGACGTGACGAATCATGCGTTAGCCGAGGTGTTCCAATGATTTTGCGTGGGCATACGTATCATGTGAAAATCGAGGGATCGGGTCCACCGCTTCTATTGCTTCATGGTTTTACAGGCTCCCTCTCGACGTGGGACATGCTAAGTGAGCATTTATCGACTCACTTCACCGTCTATCGCCTCGATTTGATGGGACATGGAAAAACGACACCGGCGTCTGAGCAACGAATGCGTTTGACGCAACAGGTCAAGGATCTCGAGGCACTGCTCGCTATGCGATCCGAGCCATGGATCGTCCTCGGATATTCGATGGGTGGACGAATCGCTTTAATGCTGAGCGTCGTCTCTGAGCAAATCGCTCGGACGATCGCTGTTAGTACGACACCGGGTATCGAGACGGCAATCGAGCGAAAAGTACGTCGTACATCGGATCGATTGCTTGCGGAGCGACTCGAAAAAGGCGGACTCGAAGCTTTCGTCGATCACTGGGAGACACTTGGACTATTTAAACCCCAAGCCCTTCTCCCGGAATCGCAACGTACGCGACTGCGTCAGGAGCGCCTGTCCCAAACGGTGGAAGGTTTAAGTGCTTCGTTACGTACACAAGGTACAGGAAGCATGCCATCCCTATGGTCATGCCTTCCGAAAGAGATTGATTGGATCGTCGGGGCAGAGGATGAAAAATTCCGTGCCATCGCTTCACGAGCGGCATCACCTGAAAAAATTCACGTGATTTTGCACGCTTCGCACGCCCCACATATCGACCAACCGCAAAAGTTTGTTACAATGGTAGAGAATCTACTTATTCATCACTAACATATTGGGGGAATTCACATGAAATATGCTCCGGAATGGGTATCAGCCCGCAGCTATGAAGACATCAAATATGAACAATGGAACGGGATCGCGAAAATCACGATCAACCGTCCTGAAGTTCGCAATGCGTTCCGACCACACACGGTCCACGAACTCATCGACGCATTTTCACGTGCACGTGACGATCAAAATGTCGGCGTCATCATCTTAACAGGTGAAGGCGATCTCGCATTCTGTTCTGGCGGAGATCAAAAGGTACGTGGACATGGTGGATATGTCGGTGACGATGAAATTCCACGCTTGAACGTTCTTGATCTTCAACGTTTGATTCGTGTCATCCCAAAACCAGTCATCGCTATGGTCGCAGGTTATGCGATTGGCGGCGGACACGTCCTTCACCTCGTGTGTGACTTGACGATCGCTGCAGACAACGCCCGCTTCGGACAAACTGGTCCAAAAGTTGGTTCATTCGATGCTGGATATGGCTCTGGTTACCTCGCACGCGTTGTTGGACACAAGAAAGCGCGTGAAATCTGGTACCTCTGCCGTCAATATGACGCACAGCAAGCACTTGATATGGGACTCGTCAACACGGTCGTTCCACTCGCAGATCTCGAGCAAGAAACGATTCAATGGTGTGCTGAAATCCTTCAACATTCACCAACGGCTCTTCGTTTCCTCAAAGCGGCATTCAATGCTGATTCAGATGGTCTTGCAGGGATTCAGCAACTCGCAGGAGATGCAACGTTGTTGTACTACACAACGGACGAAGCAAAAGAAGGACGCGATGCGTTCAAAGAAAAACGCAACCCAGACTTCGGACAGTTCCCGCGTTTCCCATAATGAAAAAAGGTTCAATCGTCTTACGACATTGAACCTTTTTCGTATATTCATCTCAAAAGGAAGTGACTATTTTGTATCCTTGGATCTATACACGGGCAAAAGAACAGCCGGATGACATCGCACTCATTACGGAAACAGAGCATTGGTCGTGGTCTGAACTATATGCACGCGCGCATCGCTTAGCGAGTACTTGGGCGACGATCGTGACACGTGGAGACCGGATCGCCCTGTACGGTCCATCGAGTGCGCGCTACATCGTCGCACTTCACGCAGCTCAATTGCTTGAACTGACCGTCGTCCCGATCAACACACGTTTGACGCAAACGGAAGTATTACGTCAATTCAAGCAGGCAGATGTACGGCTCATCGTGACGGACCGGACACTTGATACAAGGATCCCGTGCGTGGCTTTCTCTTATGAAAAAGAAGCACCTGACCTGTTGATACGCCATATGCCAAAGCAATACGTCCAATCGATGCTCTTTACGAGTGGTACGACCGGACATCCGAAAGCCGTTGAACAAACGATGTTGAATCATTTCTCGAGTGCGACGAACGCCGCGCGTCATATTGGATCACTGCCAGAGGATCGTTTTTTGATCGTCACGCCGCTGTTCCACATGAGTGGGTTAGCTGTCGTCTATCGGGCAGTCATCTATGGAGTACCAATCATTCTCGAGTCACATTTTTCACCAGAACGCGCCTTGCACTGGATTACGACAGAAAAGATCACCCATGTCTCACTCGTCTCGGTCATGCTTGATCGGTTGCTCGAAGCCGGACTACGTCGCCACGCGCTTCGCGTCGTACTGACAGGAGGCGGTCCTGTTCCATTACCGATTCTGACGCGTGCCCTTGATCGTAATATCCCGGTCATGCAGACATACGGGATGACGGAAACAGCTTCTCAAATCGCGACTCTTTTGCCAGAGGATGCCTTACGAAAGATCGGATCGGCCGGACAAGCGATTCATCCGACGCAAATCCGCATTACGCGTCACCAAGAGATCGAAGTCAAAGGCCCGACGATCATGAAAGGCTATTTTCATGATGAAGAGAAAACGGCAGACGCCTTTACGGCAGACGGATTTTTCAAGACTGGTGACTTAGGACGTATGGACGCCGATGGATACCTCTACGTCCTCGATCGTCGAAGCGACCTCATCATCTCAGGTGGGGAAAACATTTATCCGGCTGAAGTCGAATCAGCACTTCTCTCGATTGATGGGATTCAAGAAGCAGGTGTCGTCGGACGATTTGATGCTAAATGGGGACAGGTTCCGGTCGCCTTCATCGTCAGTAGACTCGATGAAGCCACCGTCCGAACGGAAATCAGTCAATTGCTCGCTAAATATAAATGTCCGGTTGATTATATCTATCATAGCGCGCTGCCACGCAATGCGAACGGTAAACTATTGCGGAAGCAACTGAAGGAGTCATTATGAGCATCACTCTCCGGTCTGCCGAACTGTTCGATGTTCCGCTCGTCTTTCGTCGTCCGATGCAAACCGCCCTCTCGACGCTGACAGTACGTCGGACGACGATTTTGCGTCTGACTGATTCGGAAGGACGAATCGGTTACGGGGAAGGTGTCGCGTTTGATACACCGTGGTATACATCGGAAACACAGCACTCTCTTCAAGGAATCGCTCCGCTGCTGTATCGATTACTTGAACAACCGCTCCATCATCCAGCAGACGTTACGGATCGCTTCCACATCGTGCAAGGTAATCCGATGGCAAAGGCGATGTTCGAAGGCGCGATCTATGAATTATTCGCAGCAGCTACCGGTCAATCGCTCGCCACGTATCTCGGAGGTGATGAATCATCTCTCGTACCTTGCGGGAAAGCACTCGGACGGGCTTCTGCAGCACAGACCGTCGAAGCCGTCGGACAAGCGATCGCTTCCGGATATGGACGGATCAAACTGAAGCTCGCTCCGACGGATACCGTCGTTCTTGAGCAAGTACGTGCCGCTTTCCCTGATGCGCCCTTGATGTTTGACGCTAACGGCAGCTTCACTGAAGCAGACTTCCCTCTATTACAACAGTGGGATTCATTCGGTCTCGTAATGATGGAACAGCCGCTCACAGCGTCGGATTGGTCCGGACATCAACGTCTCGCTAGACTCTTACAGACACCGATTTGTCTGGATGAATCCATCGTCGCTCCAGCAGATGCCGAGTTGATGCAGACGCTCCACGCCGGTCAGATTCTAAACATCAAGCCGGCACGCGTCGGTGGACTGACGAACGCTTTGTCCCTTCGAACAAAAGCACCCTACTGGCTCGGTGGGATGTTCGAGAGCGGTATCGGGCGTCGTCAGACCCTTGCTTTTGCAACACTGCCTGGACTCGCTTATCCGATCGATATGGCAAGTACTGCCGATTATTTCGAAGAAGATTTGCTTGAGACCCCGTATCATGTCGAACACGGACACATTCGTTATTCCGCTCCAGCCGTATCAGAGTCACAGTTAAACAAATTGGCAACGTCTCGGATATCCTTATAACAGGAGCACTACGACGAAAAAGGAGGCTGACTCAAAAAAGAATGACGCGTCTTTTCACGCCCTTTCCTCAGTCGAGACACAAGCCAGCTTTCCCTGCCTTATTCAAGCAGGAAAGCTGGTCTTGTTTGTCTCTGACAGCGCAAAGATGCGCTTTTTCCTGTAGGAGTTGCGTGAAACGCGTCATTCTTTTTGTTATGAAGTAAGGGTGGCAGATTATCATTCTGCCACCCTTACCTTTGTGGAAACTGACTTTTGAGTCAGCCCCCTTCTCGTGTTTTACTATATGAGCTTTTCTTAGAACGATTCTTTGCCTTCGACTTTCGTCAAAATCTCATACCCGTCCTTCAAGACGACGACCGTATGCTCGAATTGTGAGACGAGGCTCCGGTTCGGTGTGTATAACGTCCAACCGTCCCGCTCATCTTCGATACAGAACTCATCTCCTGTTGAAATGAACGTCTCGACAGCGATGACTTGGCCTTCCTTCAACAAATCATTCTCTTCACGATTGAAGTAGTTCGAGATGGATTCTGGCTCACCATGAAGTGTCTTACCGAGACCATGTCCCGCTAAGTTACGGATGACCGTGAAACCGCTCTTACGTGTTTCGGCATAGATTGCTTTTCCGATCTGGTTGACCTTCGTTCCGGCTTTGACTTTTTCAAGTCCTTTCTCAAGCGCCGTCAATGACACTTCAACGAGTCGGACATCTTCCGGACGTTTTGCTTCTCCTGCGATGACCGTCTTCCCTGTGTCCGAGTAGTAACCGTTCTTCACAGCCGAGACATCGACATTGACGATATCACCTTCTTGAATGACATACTTGCCTGGGATACCGTGTGCTGCGATATCGTTGACACTGATACATGTCGCTCCTGGGAAATCGTACATGACGATTGGAGCAGACTCTGCTCCCTGTTCCTTCAGGATGCGTGCTCCGATGTCATCGAGTTCCTTCGTCGTGATTCCCGGTTTGACGGCATCCGCCATCTCATCGCGTGCCATGGCGACGATTCGTCCAATTTCTCGTAATGCCTCGTAATCATAATCTAACACTTTCATTTCCTCCTCATTCACTCAATCGTTCTTGATATAGATAATCTGCAGAGATATCCGCAAATAAGAACATCCCATTACTGAGCGGCATACTAAAAGTCCGCGTTTGTTCACTCGAGCTGAAGTCGACGTACCGTTCGGACAAATATCCACTATGTCGTCGTTCCATAGCTACCGTCGTCCGGATGAAGTAAGGACGGAAACTCCAGTTGTACCCTTTGTAGAAGGAATACAGTTTCCACTCCCCACTCTTTTTACTGACGTTTGAAGATTGTTGGAATCCATTCGCATCCGTTATATAAAACCGGATGAATTCCGGCTCCATCTTCCGGGCGAGCGTCAGCAACCATTGATCGAGATCTTGCTCCGGCTTCAAGGACTGACAATCTTCATTAAATCGAACCGTCCAGTCTTGCTCTAGCTGAAACAAGCGATTCATCTGCTCGCGATCATATTTATAAAACATCGGGACTTCATGGATCAACACTTCCATACCAGGACAGGTCATGACCCATTCAGGTGATGCTTCTCCAAGTAGATTCCCCATGTAGTAACGTCCTCCGTGTTGCCACGCATACCGAAGTTGACCGAGATGACTGATGTTCTTATACAAAAGTGGCGCTCCAAGCTGGTCGCAAAGATGCTCCATCGTCTGTAAGAGATGTGGATACGACGCTGAGACGGTCTTTTTTTCAATCATGGAGGATAAATCGACGATCAACATATCCGGCGACATCGAAAAGACACGTTCAAGACTCGTTGCTTCCGCACGGTCCAGCGCTACCTTCAGTCCAGAGTTCTGGTAATACGCAACGATCCGACCCAGACGGTCAAAATCATCGACTTGGACATCCGTCAAAGTAACGTACATCCGCTCTTTTGGAAACGACGAGTCGACCGTCCGTAAGACATGCAAGAAGTCCTCCCCACCGTTTTCAAACAGCCAAGCTGGACGGCAACGGATCAGAATAAACGCTTGTGCATCGGAGGGTACTTTTTGGAATGCTTGACGGACGACATGCCCCATGACTTCGAGTTGATACTCGATTGGAACATCGTCTTCCTGAAAAAATGGTTTTAACGGTTCACCACGAAAATGGGACTGGATTTCATACCCTTCCACCTTAAAAGGGGCAGCGCCTACGATCGGTTGAAACCACGCCTCTATCTCTTCGGGATGAACGATGACATCTAATGCATCCATTCTATTCCCCCCTTGTACTCTTGTTCTATCTTAACAAAAAAAGAGCCTCTCTGTAACGAGAGAGCCCCTGTTTTACGATAACGTCGTATCTTTCCGCAATGCGATATACAAGTACACACCGAATGTCGCCGTCAAGTAGATGATACTCAGGACACCGTATTGGATTCCGACGGCTCCTCCCTTACCGATGGCTAGCACAAGAAAGATGATGCCGCCAAATAATAAGGTCGCCAACGGAATATAACGAAAATGTCCTTTTGTCGTCCGCTCACAAATCTTTTTCGTCGCGATAATCAGTGCAACGAGACAGACGGATGCTGCTACATAAATGGTATACACGAATGATTCAGCCCTCTCCCTATCGTTCATGGCTCATTTTATCATGACCGCTTAGATAAATCATAAAAAAGAACCGACTTGTCTGTGACAAATCGGTTCGAATCGTTTACTTTTCAAAACGTGGTTTACGTCCACCACGGTTACGATCGCTTTCGCTACGGTTGCTACGTCCAGCATAACCGCCTTCACGACGATCTGATGAAGAAGATGAACGACCACCTTCACGACGATCACTACCGCCACGTGGGTTGTTTCCACGGTATCCGCCACTGCGGTTGCCGCTTCCACCTTTGTTTCCGTAAGGACGACGGTTTCCACCACCGTTGCTACCGAAACGTTTCACGCGGATTGGTTCGATTGAAGAGATTTGGACTGGTGTTGCGTCCGGCTCTTTCGTCAATCCTTTAAGTGCTGCTGAAAGAAGTTCCACTGCTTCGTACTCTTCTAAGAGTTCTTGTGCAAGTGTCGTATATTCTTTTGAGTCTTTTGCTTCAACACGTTTGATGAGTTCTTGTGCAGCAAGTTTCAAGTTACCTTCTAAGATTTCATCAAGTGTTGGTGCATGACGACGTGACATTTTTTTGTTCGTGACACGTTCGATTGTTTTGATTTGACCGAATTCACGTGGTGTAACGAATGTGACAGCCGATCCTGTTTTACCAGCACGACCTGTACGACCGATCCGGTGAACATAGCTCTCTGGATCTTGTGGGACGTCGAAGTTGTAGACGTGTGTGACACCAGAGATGTCAAGACCACGTGCTGCAACGTCTGTCGCGACGAGGATATCAATCGTTCCTTTTTTGAAACGACGGATGACTTGGTCACGTTTTGCTTGTGTTAAGTCACCGTGTAAACCGTCAGCTGTGTATCCACGTTGGATCAAACCTTCAGTCATTTCGTCAACACGTTTTTTCGTACGACCGAAGATGATTGAGAGTTCCGGAGAATCCGTGTCGATCAAACGGCAAAGAACGTCGAATTTTTGGCTTTCTTTCAATTCGATGAATGACTGGTCGATGTTTTCAACTGTCATTTCTTTTGCTTTGACTTTGATGTGTGTCGGAGTCGTCATGAAACGATCTGCGATTTTACGAATTTGTGGTGGCATCGTTGCTGAGAATAAGAGTGTTTGACGTGTTTCAGGAAGTGCACCGAGGATTTTCTCGATGTCTTCGACGAATCCCATGTTCAACATCTCATCTGCTTCGTCAAGGATGACCGTTTGAACGTGATCGAGGTTCAACGTCTTACGGTTCATGTGGTCCATCAAACGTCCTGGTGTTGCAACGACGATTTGTGGATTTTTGCGAAGTGCGCGGATTTGACGATCGATTTGCTGACCGCCGTAAACAGGAAGGGCATGAACGCGTTTTACTTCACCGATCCGGTTCAATTCTTCTGCTACTTGGATTGCAAGCTCACGTGTTGGAGCAAGAATCAACGCTTGGATGTTGCGTGATTTTGCGTCAAGACGCTCGATTGTCGGGATACCGAATGCTGCAGTTTTACCAGTACCTGTTTGTGCTTGACCGATTAAGTCAACGCCGCTGAGTCCGACTGGAATTGTTTCTGCTTGGATTGGTGTTGCTTCTTCAAAGCCCATTTTTAGGACACCTTTGATAAGTGCCTCACTAAGATTTAATTCACGAAATGTTGTCAATGCTAAATACTCTCCTTTGTCATATGAAAAGCGTCTGCCACTAAACAGACGCTACCGTAACGAATACAATCGACTACCTATTATAACAGAATCTATCACATAAAGATAGAGTGGTTTCTCTTATAATAATGTTTAGGGAAGTCACCATCATAATCGTTGCCATAAGGGCGAGGGAAAGGCGAAGTGCCCGGACCGTGCGATGTACGTCATCGCGTGCCCCCACTAGTGATGGGGTATATTCAGTAAATGGTCGCCGGTAATCAAACCAGCCGCAACCACCAAAATGATGAATTCCTTACTATCTATTCGAAACGCAGGCTTACTCGGTCCGATTATTTCGTCAACCGAATACCCGTTTCATTTTTTTCTATTTTTTTATCTTTCAACAGGCGACCGAGCGCTCGTTTGAATGCTGCCTTGCTGAGACCGAATACTTCATCGATCGTCTCGGGAGCTGTCTTATCACCATACGGCATCTGACCATCATGTTCAAGTAGATGGTTCAGAATCAACTCCGCGTCTGTATCAATGGCTTCAAAGGCACGTGGTCGTGCTGAAAGTAATACTGTACCATCTGGTTTTACATTTGTCACTCGTAATTTCAAGACTTCTCCAAGACGCGGCCAGCGTTCCATCTCACGTTCATGCAAGAATCCGATCGATTGATCGTTGACCCAGACGTTAACGCCTGGTTCACGTTGTGAGAAGACGAGACCTTCGACGTCCATGTTGTTCCACTCCTCTGGAGCTGGCTTCGCACGTAAGTTGAAGTATGCATAAGGTGCAGGGTCTCCGAGTAACCGAAGCTTCTGATCATGTTTCAGACGAATAAAGAGTTGATCGCCTTCTTCTGGCCAGAACATCCGGCGCTGCGGCAAATCGTCGAGTGAGACGAGAACGTCTTTTTGAATACCGATGTTCGCGAACACTCCTGTGTTATAGCGTGTTCCATTAATCGTCGTCTTGACATAGTCTTCAAATGAAGCTTCTGGAATCGTCATCGATGATGCTAGACGCCCTTCATTATCTTGATACAAGAAGACTTCTACCTCTTCATCGAGGGCTACTTTCCGTGTTTGTTCATTGTTATGCAACAACACGTCTTCATTTCCATCTGTCAGAAACACTCCGAACTCTGCTTCGCGTTCTACTTTTAATGTGACAACCTGTCCTGCGCGTAATCCCATTTCGGGTTATCTCCTCTCTGTATTTGAATCGATTCCAGTCCTTGTGAATCGTTCTGCTGTTCTTTCCCTACCATACTATACTCTTTTTCCATTCATCTCTGATATCGACACAATGGTGACAGTTGTGACATATTTGTGAACGGAACACATTTGCGTGATTTTTTTGAAAAAAAGATATATGATTAAATAACAGGAAAAAGAAGGTTTAGTTTAGGTAAATATGGGGGATAAAAATGTTTCATAACATTCAATCGCGTTCGTTCGCACGACGCTTCACGAAAACATTGGTTTTTGCATTTTTTGCGTTCCTTGCTACGATTGGAATCGTCTTCGCAGAAGGATCGAACAGTACGGATATGACACCGAAGACACCAGCGCTTCAGCAAATCGACCGCCCTTAAAATCTACACCTTCCGTGTGGATTTTTTATTTTTTCCGGACATTTACAGGACGATAAAGGAAAATCACGACTTACCTCGAATTGTAATGGACATACCATTATTTTAATTTCGAGGAGGAAACGGACGTGCTCTTCTACTTATTCACGACGATTGCGGGTCTCATCACTACATATTTAAGTTTTGTTACCGGTTATTATACGAGTTCGATCGGTGTGTTCGTCTTTACGCTAGCGATTTGTCTGTCACTATCATCAATCCGCCAGCTGATACGTACGTCCTATCTGACTTACATTGAATACATCCAACACCGTCGTGTCAAAAAACAATACGAACGGATGAAAAAGCGTGAACTTTCTTATCAAGTCTCCTATCCTCAACAAGATTCCAGCACACCACTTGCATTCTCCGCGACAGACCAGCATGATAAGTAAAGAACACGATTTCATCATCTAGGAGGAACAGATTCATTATGAACGAAATCCCTTTATCAAACGGTTGGACACTTCGCTACTCCCCTGTCATCGATTTATGGTTGAAGGAAGATGGCGTACTGCTCGTAGATCACGAAGATAAGGTCCGCTTGACTCTCATTTTGGATGAGGAAACGATGGAAATCAAACAGATCGACAATACGAACGCTACGTTCTCTGTTGATCCAACGACACGTCGCCTCACCTTTGAACTAGGAGAAAGCGAAGAGGAATCTGAACCTCGTTACTGGGAATAATCACGCAGACCGGGTGCGACGCCCGGTCTTTTTTTGTACAATAACATCAGTAATGAAAAAAGGAGCTGTCACTTCACCATGATACGTACTGTCATATGGTTCATTTATTTTGGACTTGTCTTACCCTGTACCTTACCGTTTTTACCTAGTGCAAAACGTCGAACGCACCTCGCGCGCTATGCATTCGTCCAGCGTGTAGCAAGTGCCTGGGCAAACTCTCTTCTCCGACTCGCTGGTGTTCGTGTTAAAGTAACAGGTCGTGAACACATCCCAGCAAACGAACCCGTCGTTTTCATCTCGAATCACCAAGGGAACTTCGATGTTCCGATTCTACTTGGAACAATCGATAAACCGAAAGCATTCATCTCAAAAATCGAAGTGAATAAAATTCCAATCGTCAATGTTTGGATGAATCTGATGGGATGTGTCATGATCGATCGAAAAGATCGACGCCAATCGCTGAAAGCGATTCGTTCTGGTGTCGAGACGATCAAGGACGGACAATCGATGATCATCTTCCCGGAAGGAACACGCTCCAAAGGCGGTCCAATGGCGGAGTTCAAAGCGGGAAGCTTCACACTCGCGACCTCAAGTGGCGCTCGCGTCGTACCCGTCGCAATTTCAGGAAGTTATCGTGTCATGGAGGAGACGGGTAAGATTCGTCCTACCACGGTCGAAGTCACGATCTTACCGTCGATTGATCCGAGTACGATGACACAGAAAGAACTCGTCCAGACAGTCGAACAGCAAATCAAACAGATTGTAGAAGGTGTCTAATATGTTAATGAAAGCAGAAAATCTCAAAAAAGAATTCGCCGATAAAATCGTCTTCGAAGATGTGACATTCTCCGTCTCACCTGGCGACCGGATTGGCATCATCGGCGTCAATGGTACCGGTAAGTCGACACTCCTGCATATCTTGGCAGGTAAAGAGACGGCAGACGCTGGTACGATGCATCACCCGAATGATTATCGGATCCGCTTGCTATCGCAAACGACCGATTATCCGGAAGACCAAACGGTCATGGAAGTATTGTTGTCTGGTGATACACCAACGATTAACGCGTTACGTCACTATGAAACAGCGCGTCTAGCACTCGAACAAGATCCGACGAGTGAAACACTACTCAATCGCTTCATTACAGCTCAGACAGAAGTCGATGCTGCGCAAGCTTGGGACACGGAATCACGCTTAAAGATGATTTTAAACAAACTCGGCATCCTCGACTTGAACGCGTTGATCGGCTCTCTTTCCGGAGGACAACGCAAGCGTGTCGGACTCGCTGAAGCTTTACTTGATGAAGCCGATCTTCTCCTGCTCGATGAGCCGACGAACGAACTCGATGCTGAGACGATCAGTTGGCTTGAGACTCAAATCAAGGAATACCGTGGTGCGATTCTACTGATTACCCACGATCGCTATTTCTTGAATCGTGTGACGAATCATATGATGGAGATCGCGAACGGTACGGCTTATTTCTATGTCGGAAACTATGAATCGTTTCTTGAGAAACGTGCCGAACGCCGTGAACGGACGGCTTCTATGGAAGAAAAACGTCAAAACATCCTCCGTCGTGAACTCGCCTGGTTGCGCCGCGGAGCAAAGGCACGGACGACGAAACAAAAAGCGCGGATCCAGCGCGTGGATGCTTTACAAGACCTCTCGTACGAGGAAGAAGAATCAACACTCGAAGTACAGGTCGGTTCGACCCGTCTTGGTAAAAAAGTCATCGAAGCGCATGATGTCTCGCATCGATTTGGTGAACGGACTCTTTTTGAATCGTTTAACGCTCTGATCGGACGGAAAGAACGGTATGGTATCGTCGGGCGAAACGGGAGCGGAAAATCAACACTTCTTTCAATCCTTGCGAAACGCTTAGAACCAACAACCGGTGAAATCATTCACGGCGAAACGGTGAAGATCGGCTTTTATGGGCAATTTGCCGAATTCACGCATCCCGAACGCCGTGTCATCGATGAGGTCGAACGAATCGCAAAAGTCATCACGACACTCGCTGGCGAGGAGATCACGGCAAGTCAGATGCTCGAACAGTTTCTCTTTAAACCGGAAGCCCAATATAAACAAATCGGTAAGCTTTCCGGCGGCGAAAAACGACGTCTGAAATTGTTGACGATTTTGATGGAAGAACCAAACGTCCTCTTCCTTGATGAGCCGACGAACGACTTGGATACTGAGACGTTATCCGTACTCGAAGATTATTTAGAATCATTCCCAGGCACCGTCATCACGGTCAGCCACGATCGCTACTTCCTCGACCGGGTCGTCAATCGCTTGATTGCATTTGAAGACGGGAATGTCGTCTTTTATTATGGACAATATACAGACTATCTTGAGCAAATGACAGCACCCGTTCCCTCAATCGTTGTTGAAAAGACGGTTGAGGTTGCTACAGCACCAAAGATAGAGACGCCAAAGAAACTAAGTTATCAGGAGCAACAAGATTGGGCAATCATTGAACAACAAATCGAAGAAAGTGAGGCAGAACTGGAGCAATTAGAAGCCGAACTTGCTTCGGCAGGAAGCGATCTCGGTAAAGTCAATGAACTGTATCAAGCCATTGAAAAAACGAAAGCGATGCTTGATGAACGAATGGAGTATTGGACGTACCTTTCTGAAAAAATCGAGGCATTTGAAAACTATCGTCAATCTAATCAATAATTTCGATAAGCGGAGTTCTTCCTTAAAGAAGAACCCCGCTTTTTTCATGAAATGGGAATTGCCTCTTATTTTCATTTTAAATCTGAAAATAAATGTGAATTCAAACTAGATATCGGGTAATGTTATAGCATATTTCATTTTCATGGAAGGCTTGCGAAAGGAGGAGTTCCGGTGAAACGGATCGTTCAAAACATCTACCCTACCGTCGCATTCTACTTAGTTGTTACGTACACCCTACTCTGGCTATTGCCACAAGATCGCTCGTTACAACTTTCAGCGATCATTAGTCTAGTCGGTTCTTTCGTCATCTTCCTACTTAGTCAATCGAAGGCTTTCAAACAATCTTCCATTCCATATAAATGGTTATCGGTCGCCTTTTTCTCGTATTTTCTAGGCGATCTCCTCAATATGATTGGTCGTCTTTTTCAATGGAACGCTGTTAACCTGAACGTCTTATTAGATCTGCCTTATACGGTTCATTTAACGATGATGGTCATCTTCTTATTTCGGCAGTTGGATTTGACTTTGTTTCAAAAACAAAAATTATTGATTCTTGATTCTTTAACATTGTTCACTGTATCAATGATTGCTGGATACATCGCTATTTTCCGCTTTGTCCCCTCTTATACTAGAACGGTACTCGAGCAAATCAGTTGGACCTTCTATGCCTTCTTGACGATTCTGTTGACGCTGTTCTTTTTCTTACTTTATGCTTCTGGACTAAAGCGAAACGTATCGAGATTAGGGTTCCTCTTCCTAGTACTTGGAACGTTCGCGCTCGGTATGACGAACTTTATTTTTTATACGTTGTTATTGAACGGTGAACCGCGAATAGCTGGATTATTGCTTCCGCTATACCCACTCAGCGGACTCTTCATCCTTGCCTTCATGAATACTCGCGCTCTTCCCATCAGTCATGAACAACAAGCAACTCTTATTCGGGTCGAAACACTTACGCGTTCCTTGATGTCGTACATCTTATTATCTGTACTGATTCTCTATATTACATTCTTCCCTGTCTCCCAAACCTTCTTCTCACTTTCCGTCGGCATTACGTTTTTATTATTTTTAACACGACAGCTTTTTTCATATCAGGAAAATCTACGGTTGTTACAGGAAACAACAGCACTGCAAACGAATCTAGAAGACATTGTCCATCAAAAGACAGCACTCTTACAGTTAAGGGAAAAAGAACTAACATCGCTTTTTCTATCTTATCCAGAAATTGTTCTTGAAATCGATGCTACGTATCAGATTCGATCTGTCAATCCAGCTGCTGTCGAAGCTAGATGGAGCGATTTACCGCTCGGACCGAGCCAACGGCTACAACTTGATCGACTCATTCCATTGCTTCAACAAGCGCAGCTGATTTGTCCCTCTCACTTGCTACATGTACCGGCCACGGAGGAACATCCGGAAATCTTTTTGAATACGACAATCATCGATATCCCGGATCAACAACGCTATTTCGTCATCTTGGCGGATATCACGGAAGATTATCAACAGGAAGTATGGCTAGAACGTATGGGGTACCATGATTCGCTCACGCATTTGCCAAACCGGCGTTACTTCGAGGAACAACTTTATCTGACTCTGCCGACGTTAGAATACGGCTCCTTACTATTCATTGATTTAGACGGTTTCAAACAAATCAATGACACTTATGGGCATGATGTTGGTGACCTCGTGTTACAAGTGACGGCGAGCCGCCTTCAATCGATGACGACGTCAACTGATCTCGTTGCACGTCTTGGAGGAGATGAGTTCTTGATCTTCATTCAGGCATCTGCTTCGGAAACACGTCATTTTGCCGAACACGTTCTCGAAATTCTAAATCATCCGTTCTACATCCAGACACATACGCTTCAAGTCACACCATCAATCGGAATTTCCTTATACCCTGAAGATGGTAAAAGCTCTGAACAATTATTGATTCGAGCAGATGAAGCCATGTACCATATTAAGAAGACCGAAAAAAACAATTTTTTGTTCGCTACTCAAATTAAACGTTAGGAGGGAGTCCATGCTTAAATCGAACTATTTCATCCGTTGGTTTCCTGCCATGCTCGTCATATCTTTTGCTCTAATGATCCTTGCTACATGGACTCCTTCCATCTCTAATCGGATCGTTGAACAAGTACTACAGTATGCCTCTCTTGGATTGATTGCTTACTTTATTCTTACTGCTTATCGTAAGGAACAAACATTGGTCGTACCCAGACGAAAGTTTTGGCTGATCGCTTTAGGATCACTGGTTTTAACCTGCATCGGTTCCGTTCTTGAGACATTACATTTCTTCGATCAAGACTTTCCAGTTCCATCTATTTATAGCCTGATTTTATTTTCAATATCTCATTACGTATTCTTATACGCGATTTTTTACCGAATCATCACAAAACGGACACTCGGACAACACGTGCTCGCTTTCGTCGATGCCGCGATCATCGTCGTTTTCGTAGCACTTGTTGCGTTTCATGTCCTCAATGAATTGACGAATCCGGGACTGCAAACTGTTCCTTATGCCATCATCGTCATTACGAATACATCACTCGGTTTATTCGTCTTCTTCTATTTCACGTTCATTCAAGAAACTCATTGGGTATCAAGAATGGCATTATTCTTATTGTTCTTATCCATTTTCATTCGCGGTATCTACGAAGTCTCAAGTGTTTATTTCCCGGACTTCTCAGCAAATTATCTATTGTTTTTCCCGATCTTGATCCGTTTGGCGCAAAGTGCAGCTATTTTATGGCATATTGATCATATTGAAGAAGGAACCACTCGAACGAAAGTCATTCCCCGTTCCTGGCTCCCTCTACTGGCCGTTCCTTTATTCATTCACTATATGGTGGAACAAGAAGGCGGGAAGCTCGATATCTTCATCATTTTAGTTTTACTAATCATTCGACAAATCTTGATTGCTCGTCAGCATAGGTTGATCGTTGCACAATTACACGAACGGAATGAACAACTCGCTTCACGCATCGAACATCGCAAACAACAAATCAAAGATAGTGAACAGCAAGTCATCCCACTCTTTCTCGGTCATCCTGACCCGATGATTCGACTCGATCAATCCGGAACGGCACTATACGCAAATTTAGCTGCCCAACGTCTGTTTCATTTACCCGACATGACGATTGAACATATTCCTCGTACGATGCGTCACTTATTAGAAACACTTGAGACAGATATCGATGAGTATGAAGATGAACAACACAGAAAGTATGAGATCATTGATATTCCGATTCAGATTGCTGCCACCTCGATGGGGCGTTTCACGATTTTACATGACGTCACTGAACGAAAGCTCCGGCAAAAAAGGATCGAATACCACGCCTACCATGACGCCTTGACAAGTATCGGAAACCGTCGTTCGTTGGAGCGAGATTTTTCAAACCATCTCCTCGAGATGAATTATCTTGCGGTAGTCGATTTAGACGGTTTTAAGCAAGTCAATGATACGTATGGTCATGAAGCAGGTGATTACGTATTGATCGAAGTCGCGAAACGATTGAGCGAGCATACGAATTCTTTAGAACAGGTGTATCGACTTGGTGGAGATGAGTTCGCGATCCTCTTACAAGCCGATGATGAACTGTCCTTACGTCGAAAATGTAAATCCTTCTTACACTTTTTAAGACGTCCTTACGTTTATAAAGGACAATCCTTATTCGTTTCTGCAAGCATCGGTGTGACCGCGTGTCATAAGGCTGATCTTGAAACATGCTTAAAGCAAGCCGACCTTGCCATGTATCGCGTGAAACATCGGGATAAAAACGATGTCGCCCTATATCGAGCAGATTCATGAAAAAAACCTAGAATACGTTGACCATAATCGGGTCATGTGTCCTAGGTTTTTTCGATTATTCTTCTGGTCTCGGTGCAATATTGCCTTCTTCGATATCGAGGAGTAAGTCAATCAATTCCGCACAAAATTCTGGATACTGACGAAGCAACGCGTCTTCTCCTACTTCATCCACGAAGTCCGTCAACAAAGCGAGGACTTCTGGTACCAGTGCGCGCGCTACTTTCATATAGGCAATCGCAAAGCGCCATTTCCCAGAAATGTAGAGCAGTTTTCCAATCAACAAATCACCTGGTTCGACTTCAATCTCAGACAAATCCGTTTGATACGTCTGTTTTGACATTAAATCAACGACACCATCCGCCTCGACTTGAAACAACGAAGGCATCGGGTCCGCTAATCCACGCAAGGCGCGGTAGAGGCTAGGCGATAACTCTTCTTTGACCTGCTCAAGAAAACGACCGTGCGGCGTTTTTCCTTGATCATCCGTCTCATAGAAGATTGCCCAATCTACGAATAAGTCCCGGAACAATTCAGCATCTTTTAAATACCAACGTCCCTCCGTCGCAATCTCTTCAATGAAAGCGACCCAATCCGTACTACGCGCTGTCGCTGCTTCTTGATACATCTTCTTCAAGGCTGCATTCATTTCCGCTTCAGAAACCGTCGTCGGAAACGGAATTACTTTTCGATCGTTCTTCATTTCGATCGCCCTTTCCGGTGAGGAGTAGCCGGTCGTTTAATCGTCTGAGGTGCTGTGAATTCACGTTTTGGAATGACTTCCCCACGGTAAATTTCCATCGCTTCCATCTCGACGCCCATTTGCTTCGCAAGTGTTTTTAAGTGTTTTAAGTCTTGATCCGTAACAAGAGCAAGTACCATTCCGTTCGCGTTTCCACGTCCCGTCCGACCTGAACGGTGTACGAAATCGTCAAGCGACTCCGGCAAATCATAATGGACGACATGCGTGACTGCTTCGATATCTAACCCACGTGCCGCAAGACCTGTCGTGACGAGTAAAGGAAACTCTCCCTTTTTATAAGAACGCAATGTCTCCATCCGCTCTCGTTTGCCTTTTTCAGCGTCTAAAATCCGGTATTTCAATGAGAATTTACTCAACTCGCCATTCAATGGTCCGAGGAAGGAACGGTTATTGATGAATGTCAGTACTTTTGATCCTTGCATGTTCGCCAGACGACGTAACAATTCCGGCTTCTGACGACGTGAAGTCTCCAAATAACCAAATGTCACTTGTGTGCTGACGGCACGCTCAACACGAATTGTCTCAGGATTATTCGCAAGCGTCCGTCCCCATTCTGCTGTCCGTTCCGGTAATGTCGCTGAGACGAATGCTAACTGACGATCGCGTAGTGCACTGTTTGCGATCCGCGTCGCCGAGTCACTCATACCACTCTCATAGATTTGATCCGCTTCGTCCAAGACGATCAATTTCACCTTATGCATCTTCAGCTTCTTCGAATCAATCAACTCAACGAGACGCCCTGGTGTTCCGACGATGATTTGTGGTTTTTTCTTCAATCGTTCATATTGTCGTTTTAATTCAACACCACCAATGAATGCACCGGATTTGATACCACTTCCTTGGGCAAACAATTGAATGACTTGATGAATTTGCATGACGAGTTCCCGTGTTGGTGCCGTGATCACGACTTGCACGTGTGGTTCTTCTACTTCAATCTTTTCTAAAGCTGGAATGACATAGGCAAGCGTCTTCCCTGTTCCTGTCGGCGCTTCAGCCAGGACATCTTTTCCTTCTCGCAACAACGGAATCGCTTGTTCTTGAACAGGCATCAACTCGGTAAAGCGTGCGCGTTCCCATGCTTCCTGTAAAAATGGTTTTGTAAAGTTCATAACGATTTCTCCTACTCTCTTAATTCCATCATGCCGTTACGTATTCGACATGATCTCCTGATGCATCACGGTAACCCCGTAATGTCTGTGTATATTCATTTCCTGCGTCGAGCAATCGAATATGGAAGCGAATCTCGCTTTCACCGGCTTCTTCTTCTAGAATCTCGAATCCTTGGATGACACGATCCTGTAATTCTGCAGCGAGTGCCGGGTACTCCGCAAGACTCGCATACGTCGATTTTACGTCAACCGGACGACGAACAAGCGCAATCCAATACGATTCATCATAGCCGATAAAGTCCTCATAATCAAAATCATCTTCAAACCGAATCCAGAATCCATCATTTTCGAATTCCGTGATCATTCCCGTTCGCGTTGAACCGTCCGATCCGATTTTCAGCGAGACCCAGTCTCCTGACTGATACTCTCCTTGTTGTGTTAATGATACATACTCCATTTGGCACACCTCCACGTTCTATATTCCCTTTTTCATTGTCAACGATACGTCTTAAAAATACAAGGCACCGTAGCGTGACATTCCTCACAGTTTCAACTGTTCTAGTGAATCTTTTTCAAATCAACTCATACAGTTTCCAAAAAACCTTGAATTAGCAATCTAAAACTGTTTTTTTAAAACTTTTTCATATGAATACAGAAATAAAGAAAGCCCGTCATATCAACGTTTGTCCACTTGTTAAAACATTCACATGAACGTAAAGGGAATCTCCTTCTCCTTTTGTTACACTATTCACATAAGGAACTGATGATTAGCTCAATATTAGAGGAGTGGTATCCATGTTATTAGAAAAAACGAGTGCCTGGGCAAGCTTTACGTCGGGTGAATGGGTAAAGACGATCGATGTCGCAGATTTCATTCGACTCAACCGCACGGAATATACAGGAGATGATCACTTTTTAGTCGGTCCGACGCAAGCGACGGAACGGCTCTGGCAACAAATTCTACAGCTGACGAATGAAGAACGACAACGTGGTGGTGTGTATGCCGTCGATGCTAAAACACCATCAACGATCCTCTCGCATGATGCAGGGTATCTGAATCGCTCACTTGAAAAAATCGTCGGTTTACAGACAGACGAACCGTTTAAACGTTCGATTCATCCGAACGGTGGGATTCGGATGGTGAATGATGCCCTAGCTGCGTATGGCTTTGAAGCAGACGAGACCGTCACGAAAACTTTCAGCGAGTACCGGAAGACACATAACCAAGGGGTTTTCGATGCCTATACCCCTGAGATGCGCGCTGCACGTAAAGCCGGTATTATCACCGGATTACCTGATGCTTATGGTCGCGGACGGATCATCGGTGACTATCGTCGTGTTGCTTTGTACGGAACGGCACGCTTGATCGAAGAACGTAAGAAGGATTTAAAGGCACGTGGCGGGTTCTTATCTGAATCGATGATTCGCGACCGTGAAGAGATGAATGAACAGTTGCGCGCATTAACGGAATTGACCGAGCTTGGAGCTCGCTATGGTTTCGATCTCTCCCGCCCTGCAGAAACAGCACAAGAAGCATTCCAGTGGGTCTATCTTGCCTATCTTGCTGCCATCAAAGAGCAAAACGGGGCAGCCATGTCACTCGGTCGAGTCTCGACGTTCCTTGATATTTATGTCGAACGTGATCTTGCGGCTGGTCGCTTGACGGAAGAGACTGCACAAGAACTCGTCGATCATTTCGTCATGAAGCTTCGGATCGTTAAGTTCTTACGGACACCAGACTACAACGATCTGTTCTCAGGTGATCCGACGTGGGTAACGGAATCAATCGGTGGAATGAGTGAAGATGGACGATCAAACGTCACGAAAAGTTCATTCCGCTTCTTACACACGCTCTCGACACTTGGTCCGGCACCGGAACCGAATCTAACCGTTCTCTGGTCTACTCAGCTTCCACGCGGATTTAAGGAATTTTGCGCGA
This sequence comes from Exiguobacterium sp. UBA1053, assembly GCF_002316465.1. Classification (NCBI taxonomy): domain Bacteria; kingdom Bacillati; phylum Bacillota; class Bacilli; order Caryophanales; genus Exiguobacterium; species Exiguobacterium sp. UBA1053. The sequence goes on from NZ_DCDO01000005.1 coordinate 56,548, forward strand.
AGATGTCGATCGTTTCAAGCTCGATTCAATATGAAAACGATGATTTGATGTTACCGGTTTATGGAGATGATTACGGCATCGCTTGTTGTGTCTCCGCGATGAAGATCGGGAAACAGATGCAGTTCTTCGGTGCTCGAGCAAACCTGGCAAAAGCATTACTATATACGATCAATGGCGGAATGGACGAGAAGCTCAAAATCCAAGTCGCCCCAGCTACACCACTAATGCTCGACGAAGTACTCGATTACGAGACGGTCATGGCGGCTTATGATCGACAACTCGATTGGCTCGCGGAACTGTACGTCAACACACTGAATGTCATCCACTACATGCATGATAAGTACAGCTACGAACGGATTGAAATGGCTTTACATGATCCGGAAATCTTACGGACGATGGCATGCGGTATCGCTGGTTTATCAGTCGTCGCTGATAGTCTATCCGCCATCCGTTATGCGACAGTTCGTCCAATCCGAGATGCGGATGGGATTGCAGTTGATTTCAAGATCGAAGGCGAGTTTCCGAAGTTCGGGAATAACGATGAACGGGTCGATCAGATGGCGGTTGATCTCGTGACGCTGTTCATGGAGAAAATCCGTAAACATCCAACGTATCGCAATGCGCTCCAGACACAGTCTGTCCTGACGATCACTTCAAACGTCGTCTACGGTAAAAAGACAGGAAATACACCCGATGGACGCCGTGCGGGTGAACCATTCGCACCGGGTGCTAACCCGATGCATGGACGTGATACCCGTGGTGCTGTCGCCGCCTTGACGTCTGTCGGAAAATTACCATATGAACATGCGCTCGATGGTATCTCCTACACGTTCTCGATCGTGCCAAAAGCACTTGGTAAGGATGAAGACACACGTATTCGAAATACGGTCGGATTACTTGACGGATATATGGGCGGCACGACTTCAAAAGGACATCATTTGAATGTTAACGTCTTTGACCGTGAGACGTTACTTGATGCCATGGAGCATCCGGAACAGTATCCACAGTTAACGATTCGGGTATCCGGTTATGCTGTCAACTTCATTAAACTGACGCGTGAACAACAGATCGATGTCATTAATCGAACGTTCCATGGTTCTCTCTAAACGGTTGAGTATGTGAAAGGAAGTGAGCAGGATGACCTATGGTATGATCCATTCCGTTGAATCATGTGGAACAGTCGATGGTCCTGGCATTCGATTCATCGTCTTTACGCAAGGATGTCCACTACGGTGTCAATACTGTCATAACGTGGATACATGGGAGTTCGGTTGCGGACGGCGTGTCTCAGCAGACGAAGTCGTAAAAGAAGCGATCAGCTATCGCTCCTTTTTCGAGGCAACGGGTGGCGGAATCACCTTCTCTGGAGGTGAACCGCTCGCTCAGCCAGAATTCTTGGAGGCTGCTTTAACAGAAGCAAAACGCCATGGACTGCATACGGTCATCGATACCGCGGGATCCGTCGTCCCGAAAAACATCGACGCGATCCTCGATGCGACGGATCTGGTACTGCTCGATATCAAACATATCGACGATGCCGCTTGCCGCGTCTTGACTGGACGGAGTAACGCCAATACACTCGCCTTCGCAAAACGTCTAGCCGAGCGAAATATTCCCGTCTGGATTCGCCACGTCCTCGTTCCAGGTATTACGATGTCGGAACATTTCCTCCGTCAGACCGGCGAGTTCATCCGGACGCTCGGAAACGTCGAGCGCGTCGAGGTACTCCCGTATCATCAACTAGGAGTCTATAAGTGGGAAAACCTCGGTCTTGCTTATCCGTTAACTGATGTGCTTCCCCCTTCATCAGAAGAAACGGATGCTGCGCAAACCCTACTTGAATCGTACTTGTGTTAACGTTTCCATTTTGTTACAATAACGTCATAGACTAAGAACAGGAGGTACAACACCGAAATGAAGCAATCACTCGTACACGTCGCTTGATGAATGAAATCATCTCTTTCGCAATGCAGTTGCGGATGTCTGACGCTACGAGTCTGCTCTTTTTCGGTGTGACCAACCTCTGGCCAGCACCTTCTTTGAGTTACACTCCGGCACACCATCCGCTCGCTTCGGATGGTGTGTTTTTCATTTCATCTTATCGGAAATGAACACTAAAGGAGCTGCTTTTATGCCTACTGAAACACTTACGATCCAACACCTATCGATGGACTACGACGAACGACGTCTTTTCTCGGACGTTTCTTTTCATATTCATACCGGTGAACATGTCGCCTTAATCGGTCCGAACGGCATCGGAAAAACGACACTGTTACACTTGATCGCTGACCAACTTCAGCCGACTGACGGTTCGATCAGGCGTCATTACAAAAAACTCGGTCTACTATCACAACACTTCGTAGCGGGCGATCACACCGTTCTTGATGTCGTCGAACGAGCGGATGCGGTTCGTTATCAACTTCGCGCTAATGCCATGAATGGTGACTTGACGATCTATCAACAAGCACTCGATCAGGACGCCTTCTCGCTTGAAGCAGATGCAACACGCGTCTTAAAAGAAGTCAAATTAGAGGAAGCACTCTGGACACACAAAGCATCCAGTTTAAGCGGTGGTGAACAGACGCGCCTCCAACTTGCCTGCCTGCTTCTGTCACGACCTGATTTCATCATTCTCGATGAACCTACGAATCATCTGGATCAAGAGACGCTCGAGTGGCTCACGGAATGGGTCAACATGTCACGGACCTCGATTCTCTACGTCTCACACGAACGATTCTTCATCGACGCAACGGCTGATGCCGTCATTGAATTATCCGAATCAGGGGCAACGCGATACAGCGGAAACTACCAGTCCTATAAAGAACAAAAGGAACATCAAGCTCTGTCGCAACAACGAGCGTACGAAAAACAAGAACGCACCCGTAAAGAGCTGACACGCATGATTCAAGGATACCGACAATGGCATCAAAAAGCCTCGAATCAAGCGAGTGAACGGGATCCGTATGCGAAAAAGAAGGCTGCTAAACATGCGACGAAGGTCAAGGCAAAAGAGCAGCAACTCGAGCGTCTACTCGAGGATTGTGTACAAAAACCACAGGTTGCACCGACTGTTCACGTCGCATTCGAACATGAAGCGATTCGTGCGAAACGACTGATTTCGTTTGAAGGTGTCTCTTTCATGCATGAGACGAAACCGATCCTAAACGACGTTTCGTTTACGGTAGAACGTGGTGACCGAATTGCTGTCATCGGACCGAATGGAAGCGGGAAAACGACCTTACTGCGTCTCATCGAGGGCGAATATGCTCCTCATCAAGGGAACGTAATCCGTCATCCTCGATTGAAGACCGGCTATTTTTCACAAGCCCTTTCCCACTTACCGACATCCGGTACGTTGTTAGAGGCATTACTTGAGTACGGCACGATGAGTGAAACGGACGCCCGGACGTTGCTCGCCTGTTTTTTATTCCGTCGCGATGATGTTTACCGGTCGATTTCCGACGCTAGTATGGGTGAGAAATGTCGGATCGCTTTCTTACGTCTGTATTTTTCAGGTGCTCACTTGCTTATTCTCGATGAACCAACGAACTATTTGGACCTTGCGACTCGTGAACAAATCGAAGCCGCCCTCGATGTTTTCCCTGGTGAGCTCCTCTTCGTCTCTCACGATCGTTATTTTACCGATCGGCTGTCGAATCGGACGTTTGATTTAACGACTGGATTCAACGATCATCCGGTCGGAACGGCCACGGTACGAAACGCGCGCCGAAGTGACCCTGAAGCGATTCAATCCGACTTACATCGTCTTGATGCGTTGACGGGTAACGTGCCGTTCCATACAGAAACAAATGAATTCCTTTCAAAAGAATAACGAGAAAAAAGCATCTGCATAGAAAAAGAGACTCCTTTTTCCGTTGCAGATGCTTTTCATATTTCAGTCGTATTATCGCTTTTGATACTTCACTTTCGTATGCGCTTGGGCCTGCTTGTGGATTTTTTTCCACTTTTCTTTCTCCGCCGCCTGCAACGCCACATTTTGCTTGCGTTCCGCATAAGCGATTTCTCGTTTTAGCTTGACGAAGCTATTCCAGCGTTCAGCAGTTAGTGTGCCATCTTCTAAAGCTGTCCGAACGGCACAGCCCGGTTCCTTATCATGTTCACAGTCTCGGAAACGACAGTTTTCAGCAAGCTCCTCAATATCAGAAAACGTCGACGATAAACCGTCACTTCCATCCCATAAGGCCAATTCTCGCATCCCCGGTGTATCAACGAGCAGTAGACCGTTCGATAGTCGTTTCAGTTCGCGATGCGTCGTCGTGTGACGTCCACGTTCATCGTCTTCTCGTACGCCACCCGTCTCCATTAACTGTTCTCCAGCTAAAGCATTGACGAGCGTCGACTTCCCGACGCCGGACGACCCAACTAACACAATCGTCTGCTTGATTTGTAACTGTTCACGCAACTCCTCTAATCCGTCACCGGTCAAAGAATCAACGGCAAGGATTGGTGTTCCGAACGCGATCGCTTCGACAGCCTGTATTTCCGTTTCAATCGACGGCATCAGACTTTTTTTCGTCAGGACGATGATTGGTGTCACCCCTGCATCCCAAGCAACCGTTAAATAACGTTCCAGTCGACGGACGTTGAAGTCATGTCCAAAAGCCATGACGAGCAAGGCAACGTCGACATTCGCGCAGATGATTTGTTCCTCGGTCTCCGTTCCTGCCGCTTTTCGGGAAAATTGAGAAGATCGTGGCAAGACACGCTCGATCCGTCCCTTCCCAGGTTCTCGTTCTGTTTGGATGATCCAGTCTCCAACCGCTGGCAATTCAGCTTTCGTTCCTGATTGAAAACGCAGCTTACCAGACAGTTCGCTAAGTGATTCTCCTGTGTCCGTCATGACACGATAATGCGTTTGGTAGACGGCCGTGATTCGTCCCAGTTGTTCTGTTCCTGTCGTTTCGTAGACAGGTGGTGTACCCCATTCGTTCAAATGGTTTCCTCCTCTGATTTAAGGGAGGGAAACCCCTCCCTGGTTTTCGACACATGTTACTTTTTTAGCGTTGATTGTTGCACTCATCAACATCACTCCTCTCGATTCGATTCCTTTATAGAATATCATATCAATCAATGTTTCTGGTAGCGCTTCCCTCAAAGTCAGACCTTCTCTCCGCCTTAAGCCCGAGAGCAAATACGGTCCAAAGAGCGTCGTACGAACAGAAGGACTTCCGTATTATAAAGGTATCAACACAAGGGAGGCTTCCTCATGAAGCAATCGAAAGGAAAACAATTGGTGATGATTCTTGCCGGACTCGCATTACTCGCCGTTGTCATCGGAACATTACCACATATGATCGGACTTGGTTTAGGGGCATTACTTGCGTTCTATTCGATCAGTAAGTTCATGCAATCGAACAAATGGCCAGCGAAACTCGGTTTCGGATTTCTAGCAGCCATCGGAATCGGACTTGCCCTCTCAAACATCTGGGCAGTCATCGGAATCGCAGCAGCCATCGCATTGTACGTCGGTTACATGCGTATGAAACTACAGCGTGTCAATGTTCAAGATCTCTTTAACCGCCGCCGTACGTCAACAACACATTTTGAAGCTGACTGGAAAGACTTAGACGAAAAACGATTCTAAATTTAAAGATAATACCCATACTGTTTACCACTTTCAAGGAGGAATTTTTCATGAAAAACGTGTTTGATCAACTCAATGATTTTGCGACACAAATGATGACAGAAGTCAAAAAAGCCGCTGAACAGGGCGAAGTACCTGCTAAAAAGCTCGTTCGTCATATTCGATCTACAGAAGCTGATTTAAAAGAGATTGATCGACTACTTGAGCGTCAACGAACATTATTGCTGGAACTGACTCAAAAGCAGGAAGAAGCGAAGGATTTAGCCGATAAACGCTTCAAACAAGTTGAAATCGCAAACGAAGCCGGTGAACAGCAACTCGCCGAACGTGCTGCCATCGAATCGAAACATTACGGAGAGCAATACCGGTTCTTCGAAGAACTCGTCGCTGAAACGAAACGCGAGTTAAATGAGCTTGAACGTGAAGCCCTCGAATTGAAGTTGAAGCTCGAAGACCTACAGAACAAACGGTACGAATGGATGATGCGCGAAAACGTTTCGAACTTAAAAAACAAGATGAACCAGGTGCTAGATCGCGAACCAAATGCTACTATAAAAGAAGAAGCACATCCGTTCACGGCGGAAGAACCTGAAGCAAAACAACCAGCCGTTGATGAAGATGATATCGATGCGCGTATCGCTGAACTCGAACGCCGCATTCATCAATAAGCAGTTCATGACGAAGGAGGCGTATGCCTCCCTTTGTCATGTTAGAAAGGAGATTGATCGTGCGACGATTAAGTACGAAACAACTGGTCGGTTACGTATCGATCCTGTTCGCCCTTGGTCTATTCTATGACCTATTATCCGGTGCAGGAAATGTATTGTTCGGTGTCTTATTCCCTTTCCTGCTGTATTACGTCGGGATTCATTTCCGGCGGCGCAATCATGAAAAACTAGCGATCCTCTTTTATATCGTCGGTACGATCATTCTTGCTGGCGTCGTCCTCAGTTCGGCTGCCATCGGTTTTGTCATTGCCGGAATTTTGCTCTATCTTGGGATCATTCTTGTGACACGGCATTCTGTCCGTGAATTTTTGTTTTCACGGATTGCCCCCCATCAATATGAAGAGGAAGGCATCAAGATTCAACCAGCTTACTCCTTCTCGACCCAGGCCGATGCACCGTATGTCTTACAGGACTTAAGTGAACAGTTCATCGTCAAGGATTTAGAAATCGATTTGACGCATGCCTATGTCCCGGAAGGTGAAACATTGATCGTCGTCAGTGGCGTCGTCGGGGACGTCCGGATTCTTTTACCGTCCGGTTATGATTATACGCTCGACACGTCGATCGGCTTCGGAAGCGTCAAGACGGACATCCGCCGGATTCCGACCTTCTTCAATCGACGCATTCAATTCCGAGCACCAGAATACGGTGAAGCGACGCGGAAGGTTCGTATTCATGTCATGCTCGGTATTGGCAACGTGGAGGTGTCTTCGATATGAAGCGTGATCAATTTCCGCTTGGTGTCATCGCTCTGCAAGTCATGACGGGCTTTTTGACAGCCGTCATGACGACGTTGTTATTCTTAAGTACACGCCAAGTCGATTGGCATGTTCTCTTCGTCCGTCAGCAAGACTTTCCTGTCCTTTTACTCGTCATCGGACTCTCATTACTACTGCCGCTTGCTATCGGTAGCATGCATTATTTTTTCTTGCGTCGTGACTTCAAGCGTGTCACGACTGCCATCATCGAACTGGAGCAAGGAAAAGATGTGACGATCGTTCCGGGTCCCTACTTTCATACGTTGACACGCTTGTCGCGGATTGGAAAACGTATCGACGAACAAGTCGAGACTGTCCAAAAAATCAGTACACGTCCGCAACATGTTGAACAAGTAAGAGTTCAAGCCGTCACGGAAGAACGAAAACGACTCGCACGTGATCTACACGATTCCGTTTCGCAACAGCTCTATGCCATCTCCATGATGACGACAGCAGCTAAACAGACGATTCTGTCTCAACCTGAAGCTGCTGCCAAACAGATTGAGATGGTCGAGACGATGGCGCAAACGGCGCAGTCTGAAATGCGCTCCCTCTTACTTCAGCTTCGCCCTGTCGAACTCGAAGGAATGACGTTACAACAAGGACTTTCTCAACTGCTCGAAGAATTATCTAGAAAGCAGTCCACACAATTGAGTTGGAAGTTAGAAGAGATGTCACTTCCACGACAAATTGAAAACGAGTTATTCCGGATCGTTCAAGAAGGATTGACGAATGCATTACGTCACGCGAAAGCGTCTCATATGGATATCGAACTCCGACAATTCAACGAAACGATCATTCTAAGCATGAATGATGATGGTGTTGGATTCGTCGTTGATGAAAAAAAACTTGCCTCTTATGGCATTAATTCGATGCGGGAACGGACGGCTGAGATGGGCGGAACGATTCGTCTCGTCAGCGTTCCGGGACAAGGAACCCAAATCGAAGTCAAACTTAGAAAAGATCGGATGGTGCAAGTATGATACGCGTATTATTAGTAGATGACCACGAGATGGTCCGGGCCGGTGTGTCTGCTTTCCTTTCCACACAACCAGACATCGAGGTCGTCGCCGAAGCGTCGGATGGTCAAGCAGGAGCCTTGCTTGCGCTTGAACACCGACCGGATGTCATCTTGATGGATTTAGTGATGGAACCAGTCGATGGTGTCGAAGGAACGCGACTGATCCGTAAAGACTGGCCGGAAGCAAAGATTCTCGTCGTGACGAGTTTTCTTGATGATGAGAAAGTTTATCCTGTCATTGAAGCGGGTGCGATGAGTTATGTCTTAAAAACGGCTAGCGCCTTTGACATCGCAGAAGCGATCCGCAAGACGGCAAACGGTCAATCCGTCATGGCAGCACAAGTGACCGGTAAAATGATGGAACGTCTTCGTCGTCCTACGACACACTTACATGATGATTTAACGGAACGTGAGCAGGAAGTTCTTCAATTGATGGCTCGTGGTATGGCGAACCAAGAAATCGCAGACGAATTATTCATTTCCTTAAAAACCGTTAAAACACACGTCTCGAACATCTTATCGAAACTCGATGTCGTAGACCGTACACAAGCTGTCGTCTATGCCTTCAAGCATAATCTCGTCAAATAAGATTTAGCCCTTCATTACTTATTCCTTAAGCTCACGCAAATAAGGGGCTGACTCAAAAGTCAGTCTCTACAAAGATAAGGGAGGCAGATTGATGATCTGCCTCCCTTATCTCGTAATAAAAAGAATGACGCGTCACACGCAACTCCTACAGGAAAAAACGCATTTATGCGTTGTCAGAGACGAACAAGACCCGCTTTCCTGCTTAAATGAAGCAGGAAAACTGGCTTGTATCTCGCCTGAGGAAAGGGCGTTTACAGACGCGTCATTCTTTTTTTGAGTCAGCCCCTTCTTCTTTGTCTTACCAGAGTCTCCATCCGGGAGCTCCTGGAGGAGCATTTTCAATCATATGCCAAATCGGCACCGTATACGCAAACGCAATCAAAGCGAACGTTACGAAAATCCATAACTTCCAATTTTCAAAGAAGAGTGGCGTTGCCATCGCCTCTTCTTCCGTTTCAGCAATCGGAAATTCTTCCGTTTCTTTTGGCGTGCGGAAGGCAAGTTGGAACATCGCATAGAGGAATAGCAGAATCGAGATGAATAAAATCGTTCCGCCGATCGCCATTGCGACATGATATGGAATCCAGTCAGCGACGATGGAATCCTTGAAGTAGGCGGCTGGACCCGTCCGTCGTGGATTACCGAGTAGTCCTGAGATGTGCATCGCCGTCGACATGAAGAGCATTCCGATCGTCCAGGCAGCCGTTTGAATAAGCCCGAGACGATTCATTGCCGCTGTTAACGTCCGACCACGTAAGAGCGGGACAAGCCAGTAGGCTGTTCCGAAGAACGTCAGTGCGACAGCAGCACCGACCGTGATATGAAAGTGTCCCGTGACCCACAATGTGTTGTGAACGATGATGTTCAGCTGATGCGATGCATTAATGACACCACCTGCACCTGCTGGAATGAAGAACAACATCCCGATGAACGGTGCAAGGAACCGGACATCCCGATATGGCATTTTCTTCACCCAACCAAATATGCCAGTTGCCCCCTTCCGGCGACCCGCCAACTCAAAAGTCGCAAACATCGAGAAAGCAGTCATCAATGATGGAATGATGACGAGGAATGTCAAGACGACTTGGACATACTTCCAAAATGCAGAAATCCCCGGCTCTAACAATTGATGGTGAAAACCAACAGGGAATGAAAAGAGTAGGAATAACAAGAACGACATACGTGCTAACGCATCAGAAAAAATCTTCCCCCCAACGATTTTCGGAATGACCGTATACCAGACGATGTAGGCAGGTAACAACCAGAAATAAACGAGTGGATGACCGAAGTACCAAAATAGCGTCCGGGATAGCTCGATTCCGACCTTATCTGTCCAACCGAGAGATAAGGGAAGTAACTGAAAGAGAATCGTTGCTGCTACGCCGAGTGTCGCAACGACCCACAACAAGGCAGTCATGATGCTCATGTAGGCTTGAAGCGGTGGATGAACACCTGGATGTTCCCGCTTGTAATCAGCATACATACGGAACATGGCACCAGACGCGATCCACGTTCCGACGACGAAGATGACGAGTCCGATATAAAAAACGGGATGTGCCTTCAGTGGTGCATAGAATGTATAGAGGACGGAAGCTTCACCTGCAAGCACCATCCACGTGACGAGGACGACACCAAGAATCATGAACCAGAATCCGACCCATCCGAGACGTCGAGGAAACTCTTCGAATCGTCCGAACGATTGACCTAAAAATGAGAACAATAATCCAAAAATGAATAACGTCGTAAAGACGATCGCAAGCATCAATCCGTGCGCAGTCAGAAGTTCATAGTATCCGATTCCCGCGATTTCTGGAATGGCACCTGTCCGTACCATCGTTTGTAGTAATCCACATAGACCACCGATCAATAAAGCAACAAGTGAAAAACTAACATGTGCGAAGGCCAGTTTCGCTTCCTTGATTCCGATGACGGTAGCGGGTAGACCACGCTCCATCTCGAACTGTCTTAGTTTATTTGAAATAGCATTCATCTTATTCCACCACCCTGATTTTCGTTGCCATCATATGATGGGCATTTCCACAATATTCATTACAGACGACGAGATACTCGCCTGCTTCCTTGAACGTGTACTCAATCGAATTGATATGACCGGGAACGACCATCATGTTGACGTTCGTCTTGACGATTTCGAATCCATGTACGACGTCCTTCGATGTCACGAGAAAATCGACTGTCGCCCCTTTAGGTATGACCATATCTTTTGGTGTAAACTGAAAAGCTTGTGAAACGATGACCGCTTCGTATCGGTCATCATCAATCTTTTTTAGTCCTGGCTTATCAAACGGTTTCGTTTGATCGACTTTTGTCGGATCAATCAATGTCGCATCAGATGGTGGTTGATTTCCGGATGCAAAAGCGGATACACCGATAATGGTCAAGAAGACCGCTAGCATCGCTACTCCGAAGATCAGCCAAATTTTTTCTAAACGATGAATGTGCATCGTGATTCCCCCTTAACGTGATATGAACAATAGAAAGATTGAACTCCACATCCCGATGATGACACCTGCTACGATCAGGACGGCAACAAATGTTCCTTTTAGATTTGATTCTGTCTTTTGGCTCATCGTGATTACTCCTTTCCTACTCTGAACTTGTCTTTATTGTAAGAATTCAGCAAGTCTGGAAACTGTGATAAATATCACTTTAAATATGAAGATTCCGCACTTTTCATTTCGAAAACACACAGAAAGTTCACATCTAAACGAGCGTAGAAAAAACTTTTATACATAAAAATAACGCGAGACAGGAAAGTCCTGTTTCGCGTCGGGATGATTCATACATTTTATTAAATTCGACAAACACCTGCTGGACATCCTTCACAATGACACAGATCCCGTAGATATTGCGGATCGTGAATGGTGATTTCTTTTGCTGTCATCGAAATGACCCCTTCTTTTTTCCACTGAGAAAACATACGATTAACGGTTTCACGTGGTGCACCAATCAATTGACCAAACTCACCGTCGGATGGTCGCTTCGCAAGACGATACGTTTCTCCCACTTGTTCCCCTTCCATCGCAATCAAGCGAAGTAACGTCGAAGCTAATGCCCCTGGTTTTCCAAACAGTAGTAAGTCACGTAATTTCGTTTCCGTTTGCTTCCGCATTAATGCTTGCCATCGCATGATCTCAAGCGCAAAGGCACCGTCTTTTTTCATGAGCTCTTCTAATTGGTTTTTCGATAAGAATCCGATGATGCTATCTTCCATCGTTTCAATACTGTAGGAACTCGGAAAAGCTTCTCCTACATCAAATTCGCCAAACAAATCTCCTTTGAAATATAAAAACATGAGTAATGGACTGCCTTTTTTCGTCAACTTCGATAGTTTGACGCCTCCTTGTTTCACATAAAACAACTTATCGTTCATTTCCCCTTCCCAACAGACAATGGAATCCTTTTTGAACGTCGTTTCTGTCATGAAGCTCTCAAGCAACGTTCGCGTTTCGGGTGATAAGACGAACGTATTGGCTTCAGTCGTTCCACAAGTTAGCATATCCATTTCTCCTCTCCTCTTCTTCTGCTTTTAGTATAGAACATCACAGTCGAAAAGAATGGATTTTCAAAAGATTGTCAAACTTTGTTCAACATTTCACATTATTATTTTTAAAATGACCTGACGACTACTTTTAAGAATGCAAAAGGAATCGTCAGGAGTGATGTCATGGATTTATATCATAGTAATGATGAACAATTCGATTGACTGCTTGACCCGGCGTCTGATCATACCAGTTCTGTTGGAACTTCTGCATGTGTTGACGACATTCTTCAAGTATCACATCAGACGTGATCCACTCCATCAACTGCTCCATCCGTTCTGTCTGGCGGACAGGTAGCGGTTTCGGATACTGATCCACGAGCCCTGGTAGTTGTCGGTATGTGTCAATATCCGGTGTATACAAGAACGCCGGAATGTTGAGGAGACAGCTTTCAAATGGAATCGAAGAATAATCAGTTACGAGCACATCTGTGATCAGCAAGTAATCATTGATCTGATACGTATCGTCCAAAAGATGGATATGGCTAGAACGATAGGTAGAAAGAGACCGAATCGTTGGATGTAATTTAACGAGAATCGTCCATCCCGCTTGAGCAAGTTGTTCGAACTGTTGAATTGTATGATCTTCTGTTCCTTTGTATTCCCGGTATGTCGGTGCATACAATAATATTCGACGATCAGTCTTTACATATTGTTTTCTTAATTCCAGTGTTTTCTGCTTTCGTTGCTTCTCATCAAACCAATAGTCCGTTCGTGGCATGCCGAATGGTTTAAAGTGAGACCGTTTTAAGTCGTGTGGTGCCATGAACTGTGTCGCACAGCGCATCCCTGGTACGATGAAATCACCATATTCCTGATAAACACGTCGAAAACGATTTCGTACTCGTTCTGATACGAACAGACTTTTGGAGGAGGTCAGTCCAAACTGCTTTAATGTTCCTGCCGCATGCCATAGCTGGATACGTCGTGTTCCTCGTCGCGTTGTTGCGACACTGAATTCTGCGACATAATTATCGACGAAGACCGTCCGGGAGGTCGCAAGCAAATACGCCAATCGGACGAATCGTAAACGACGAAAGCGAAGAGTCCGATCTGACTTCCACAGATCCGGCTGCTTCATGAAATGATGATCATATACCAGATACCGTTTCTCACTTGGCAATTCCTGCGCTAAGCGATCATTAACAGGTTTTGCGTTATCACCATACGTCATCCAAAACAAAGTGACTGGTCGAAGCGGTAGCCATCGAAAGACACCATAACAAATACGAAACAACAATAAATAGACCCATACGATACCTTCTCTAACCACTTTCATCCTGCCCTTCTACGAAGAAAGACCGCACGTCGATCGTGTGGTCTCCTCTTCAATCACTTCGAAGCTAATTCCGTTTTAATCTGGCTTGTAGAGATGCCTTCAGTCCGACTGAGGTAAACGACTTCACAGTGCTCTTTCAAGAAGTCGAACTCGCCTTTCCAGTCGTCACCCATGACGAAGAGATCAACATCATGTTTTTTCACATCTTCTACTTTTTGATCCCAGCTGTTCTCTGGAATAACTTCATCCACATAACGGATGGCTTCAAGGATCATCTTCCGATTCTCAAAGTTATGGTAAGACTGTTTATGTTTTAAACGATTGAATTCGTCTGTCGAAATCGCGACGATGAGGTAATCGCCCATCTCTTTGGCACGTTTTAAGATGTTGATATGACCCCAGTGCAATAAATCAAATGTTCCGTACGTAATAACCTTCTTCATGATTTTGCTCTCCCTTTTATCCGTAAATTCTCTTTATGATCGTCTTCATCGCCCGTTCTGAAGCCTGCCCATCATCCCATTGACAATACGTCTCTTGGAACGCTCGGAATGCTGACGCATACCGTGTGTGCCAATCATCCAACTGATTCAATTCTTCAAATAGTGCTGTCTCAGTGGATAATAATGGTCCCGGTGCCCCCTGTTCAAAATCGAAGTAAAATCCGCGCAACTGATCGCGATAATGTTCTAAGTCATACGTATAGAATAAAATCGGACGCGATAAATGCGCAAAATCGAACATGACAGAAGAATAATCCGTGATCAAAGCGTCTGACGCCATATAGAGCTCCGCGATATCCGGGTAGTCCGATGCATTTCGAACGGATGGATAAGCAGTGACGTCGAGACGACTTCCGACTAAATAGTGCATTCGAATAAGCAGGACATATTCATCCCCGAATCGCTTTTCAAATTCCTCTAACGAAAAGGGCAGCTCAAATGAATATTTCCCTTGACCTTCGAACGCATTATCTCGCCAAGTAGGTGCATACAGCAAGACTTTTTTCGAAGAATCAATCTCATAGTGGCGATAAACCGTTTCTTTGATTTTAGCATGCCGTGCCTCTTGATAAAATATATCATTTCGAGGGTATCCAATTTCTAGCATCTCACCTTCAAAAGCAAATGCCCGCCGAAAGATTGAACTAGAGTAGGCATTCGGGGAAATTAAGCCGGACCATTTTGCAGTCTCTTGCTTAAATCCTTGCTTGTACCGCTCCGTCGTCGTATTCGCCATTTGGACATCATCCATATCAAGCGCGAGCTTTTTGAGCGGTGTGCCGTGCCATGTTTGGAGATAATACGTTTTTTTCGGTTTGATCAACCAACTCGGTAACCGACTGTTTGATACCCAGACCCGTGACGTCGCGAGCAAATAAATCCAGCGAAACGTCAACCGATCTACCGTCTTGACGTCTGGCGGAAACGTAACACCTCGTTGTTTACTAAAAATCAACTCACATTCCGGATGCATCGTACGCATCAATTCGTAGATGGCACGCGGACTGTCACTATATTGCTTTCCGAGAAAACTCTCGAAAAGGACTCGATTTGATTTTTGTGGCAACCACGTAAAGACTTTCATGATGGTTCGCAGACTGCGTTCAATCAAGCCTGTTCGTTTCATCCACTGTTTTACTTGATCTTTCAAGTGAAGAGCTCCTTCTTAAGTCAATTAATCACAGCTCATCATAACAAAAAGCGCATCCATTTGGAATTGCTATTTGTTCGCATGTAGCGGAAAGGTAAATCGAACGCCGTCGTGTTTTTGACGATTCCTTTACGATGGCTGAACGTCTCGAAACTATACTTGCCATGATATCCACCCATGCCACTCGCCCCGACTCCACCAAATGGTAGATGATGCTGTGCGACGTGCATCAATGTGTCATTGACACATCCGCCACCGAATGAAATCCGTTCAAGGATACGATGTTCGACGGCTTTGTTCTCTGTGAACAGATAAAGTGCAAGCGGCTTATCACGATCGTTAACGAACGCGATGACCTCTTCGACTTCACGGTATGTCAATACCGGCAAGATCGGTCCGAAGATTTCGTCTTGCATCAATGGAGCATCCACCGCTACATTCGTCATGACAGTCGGCGCCATCTTACGCGTTTCCGGATCCACTTGTCCACCGAATTCGATCGTCCCTTGCGACAAGTAACTGCTAAGGCGATTCAGATGATCGTCCGATACGATTTTGACGTAGGATGAGACGCCGACGCCATTCCCGTACTGTTTGAAGGCTTCTTCTTCAATCAACTGCAAGAAACGTTCTTTGACGTCCTCATGAATCAATACGTAATCCGGGGCGATACATGTCTGTCCGGCATTCAGCCATTTTCCCCATGCGATCCGCTTCGCTGCTAGACGAAGATCCGCATCCTTGTGAACGATCGTCGGTGATTTCCCACCCAGTTCAAGTGTGACCGGTGTTAAATGCTTCGCCGCAGCCTGATGCACGATTTTTCCGACGCGTGTGGAACCCGTAAAGAAGATATAATCAAAACGCTCGTTTAGTAAAGCGCTACTGACTTCAGCATCTCCTTCTATGACGATTCCGAATCGTTCATGGAATGCCGTTTCAAAAACTTCTCGTAATACACGAGAGACGTTCGGTGTCAGCTCGGATGGTTTAAGGACGACCGTATTCCCCGCTGCAATCGCACCAATGACCGGAGCAAGTGCCAGCTGGAAAGGATAGTTCCATGGCGCGATGACAAGAACGTTGCCATAGGGTTCATACTGGATTTCACTTTTTGAGCCGATATGCAGAAGCGGTGTTGCAACACGCTTTGGACGTGCCAGTCGACGGAGTTGTCGCTCCATCCGTTGAATCTCTCCATAAACGAAACCGATTTCCGTCGTAAAAGCATCATGCTGTCCTTTATTGAGATCTTGTTTTAATGCCTCATAGATCGCGGCTTCATGCGTTTCAATCGCTTGGCGTAAGAACGTCAGCATGCTTAAGCGAAAAGCTAGACTACGTGTTGCACCTGTTTGGAAAAAGTGACGCTGTGTCTCAAGGCGCTCTGAAAGCACTGTCTCTGTCATCGTTGTCTCCATCCGAGAATCTCCCCTTTAACTGATCTATAACACTGCCTTTATCTTACCATATCTCTTTTTCGATATGAAAAAAGACGGAGAGGCTTCTCCGTCTTACTTCTTATAATTGAATCGCTGTCTCGAGCGCGACTTTCATCATATCGTTGAATGTCGTCTGGCGCTCTTCAGATGTCGTTTCTTCACCTGTCAACAGGTGATCTGAAATCGTCAAGATCGTCAGTGCGTTTACTTTATGTTTTGCTGCAAGTGTGTAAAGACCTGCCGCTTCCATCTCGATTGCGAGACATCCGAAATCCGCCCATTTTTTGAAGTGATGGAAATCATCTTGATAGAACTGATCCGTCGTGAAGATTTGACCAACTTTTGCATCGATACCTTGTTCTTTAGCTGCTGTATATGCTTTATGCAACAGATCAAAAGAAGCTGTCGGTGCGTAGTCTAGTCCATTAAAACGGACACGGTTCTGTGCCATGTCATGCGAAGCACTCATCGCGATGACGACGTCACGAACTTTAACGTCTGGCGTGATCCCACCGGCAGTTCCGACACGGATCAAGTTCTTCGCACCGTATGACTGAACAAGTTCGTTCGCATAGATCGACATCGATGGTACACCCATACCTGTTCCTTGAACCGAAACTTTTTTCCCTTTATAAGTACCTGTGAAGCCATACATGCCTCGAACTTCGTTATAAAGGACGACGTCCTCTAAAAACGTCTCAGCGATGTATTTAGCACGTAACGGATCTCCTGGGAGTAAGACCGTTTCGGCGATTTGTCCTTCAGCTGCATTAATGTGTACACTCATGTACGATTCCTCCTCGATAGTCGTTTAAATCGACAACAATTCACGAAACTCATTCGGTGTCATACCGAATTGTTTTTTGAACACTTTCCGAAAATACTTATCGTCCTGATATCCGACTTCAAGTGCGATTTCGTAAATGCGCGCTTCCGTCTCACTCAATAATTCCTTCGCTCGATTCAAGCGAATCGTTTGGATGTAATCAGATAAGTTAACGGAAAAACGCTGTTTGAAGCGTCGTGATATATACTCTCGGCTCAAGTAAAACCGTTCGCTCATGAATTGCAGTGTCAATTCTTCCGCATAATGCGTTTCGATGTATTTGGCGATTTGATCAATCGCTTCTCCTGATTCCACTACCGGATGGATACATTCCATCGCGCGGGACAAGGCATCATTGAGTACATCTGGATCAACCGGCTTCAATAAATAATCAAAGGATTGATGCAAAATGGCACGTCGCATATACGTATAATCATCATACCCTGTCAGCACGATCGTGACGACCTTTGGATGATGATTTTTTGTCCATTCTAGTAATGTTAATCCGTCGAGTCCAGGCATTTCGACATCTGTCAGCATTAAATCGATCGTTCCAGTATCCAGTAATCGTTTCGCTTCTTCCCCATGTTCCGCCTCGTAAATATGTGAGACCTGCCAACTGTCCCATTCTCCGAGCAATTTGACCGCTTCCCGTACATGTCGTTCATCATCTACGATCAACACGTTCATGCCAAGTCCCCCTTCTCATATGGAATCCGAATCACGATTTTGAATCCTCCCTCTACCGCTGAAGAAGAGAGCGTCATATTTGCTTGCTCCCCGTAAAAAATCAAGAGCCGTTCATAAATATTATGGAGACCAATGCCGCTCGTCTCGAGATCTTCTGGGTTACGATGCATGCGCATTTTTCGATCAATCTCTTCAAGTCGTCCTGTTTCAAGAATGGCGCCGCTATTCTCGATTTGAATGATGAGACGTCCACCATCCGTCCGTACTTTGTAGGCGAGATAGTTTTCCGTCGCTGCTAATTGCTGTCGAAAGCCGTGTTTGAAGTAATTTTCAGCGAACGGTTGCAAGATCATCTTCGGCACTTCAATGTCATTGAGATGCCACGGGACGTCAACGATATAACGGAACCGTTCCGGAAAACGTTGCTGTTGCAAACGAATATACGCTTGAAGATGATCGACTTCTTGTTTTAGGGTTACGATCGTCTGCTCATTATTCATCGAGTAGCGCATCATTTGTGATAATCCGGTGATCGAGCGGTACGCGATCTTCCGGTCTCCTTGTAGCGTCGTCGTTCCGATCGATTGTAAGGCATTGAATAAGAAGTGCGGATTGAGCTGAGATTGTAATGCCCGTAGCTCATTCGTCCGGTTTTCAAGTGCCAGTCGATACTCCCGTTTGATTAAACGATCAATCCGTTGAATCATGCGTTGGAACTGACGGTTGAGTAATCCAATCTCGTCATTCGTCGTCGCAACGAATGGTGCTGATAAATCCCCTTGTTCGACTCGCCAGACGTTTACTGTCAACTGTTTGATTGGTTTCGTGATCTGCATGGCAACGAGACTTGCGGCAATGATCATGACGAACAGTGAGACTAAACCAATCAAAACAAGAATCAATGCCGTTTCATTCGCCCCTTGGATGACTGACGCATACGGAATCCGTTTGACGAGTATGAGTGGAACGCCATTCGTCATCGTCTTCGAATAGACGATGAACGATTTTCCGACACGTAAACTCCCACTCTGCCCAGTGAATTGATCGACCGGTAGTTCCATCTCTGCTCCAGTCTGTGCCAACACACGCTGTTCTGTCATCAACCATAACGACTCTTCCGGATCATTCTCGAACAGTTTCAATTGTTGTTCGAATACACGGACTGGAATATCCACTGAAAGGAAGCCGAGTGGCTCATCTGTTTCGACACGATCGATGCGATAACGAAAACTAACGACTTGTTTCTCATCAAGAATCATCGTGTGCACATTGTATGGTTCAATCGTGTGCGCTCCGTCAATCAACCAGCCACTTTTTTGTTTCATCAATCGAAAATAATCCGTTTCTTGCATCCAATCAAACGTTCCCCGACTCGTCGTTTTCATGTTGTAGACCGAATACTCCGAATAACCATTTAAGATGACGAAATGTAACTGCTCGATATCCTGACGTGATAAAAACAGACCTAACATCGCCCGCGAAACGACTCCATCAGATTCGTCTAATTCCTGATCTGCTCCGACGCGCATAATGTTCATCAACGAACGATTCGCATACAGACTTGTCGAGAGACGGCGGATATCCTCTATGTAATGGGTCACCTGTGTATTTCCTCGCGTCAACACGTTCAGGCTAGAACGTTCTGCCTGTTCAATGTTTTGGTGCCGTACATACAAGTAGGAGATCGATGTCGCGAGGGCTGTCGGAATCAAGATCGCTAGGACGACGAGACGAATCAAACGTGTCCGGATACTTTTCATGAAAGGCGCCCCCATCCTTTTTCTTGTAATCAATCGTATCATAACCTTGAATCCGCTTACATCATTTCCTGATATTCTCTTTCATGATTCCTATAAAAAATTCTTTTTTGTTACGACTTGATTCCGAATGAATTTTACTATAATATCATCAATGTTCGTTTTTTTAATCAATTTGTTATGAAGGTGGTCCTTTTACCCATGTTTAAACTTGCCGCACATCAAACAACCGTAAAACGTGAAATCCAAGCTGGATTCGTGACGTTCATTACGATGGCATATATTCTGCTCGTCAATCCAACGATTTTAGCAGATGCCGGTATCCCCCAAGCCCAAGCATTTTCTGCGACGATCATCGCGACATTGATTGGTACGCTCCTGATGGGGCTTTATGCGAATCTACCGATCGCAGTCGCACCCGGAATGGGACTCAATGCGTATTTCACTTATACACTTGTCGTTGGTGAGAAGATTCCCTATCAGACAGCACTCTCAGTTGTCTTCGTCGCTGGTATCATTTTCTTATTGTTATCCCTCTCACCGATTCGTACGAAGCTGATTGAAATCATTCCGATGACATTAAAGCTTGCGATCACAGGTGGAATCGGTCTTTTCATTGCTTCACTCGGTCTGAAGATGTCAGGAATTCTCGTCGCTAGTGAAGATACACTCGTCACGATTGGCGCATTGACGTCACCAGAAGCATTGATCACACTCATCGGACTATTAGTTGCCGCCATCTTGACGATCAAACGTGTACCAGGTGCTATTTTGTATGCCATGATCCTTTCTGGATTGATTGCATTCCTGACAGGTGAATTGAAGTTTTCCGATTCCTTCGTTGCGTTACCGACGTTACCAGAAGGATTGATCATCACGAATCCGTTCAACGCCATTCAAGACGTATTCCAATACGGTCTGTTCAGCGGTGTCCTCTCCTTCGTTCTCGTGACGATGTTTGATACGACAGGTACGATGGTCGCTGTCGGAGAACAGGCTGGATTGATTGAAGAAGATGGATCATTGAAAAACAGCGAACGTGCCCTATTATCTGATTCGACTGCGATGGTCGCTGGTTCATTATTCGGAACAAGTCCCACAACGGCTTACGTAGAATCTGCAGCGGGTGTTGCTGCTGGTGGACGGACTGGACTCACATCCGTGACGGTCGGGATTTTATTCGCATTATCTGCCGTCTTTGGACCGTTCGTTCAATCGATTTCGAGCGTCCCTGCGATTACTGCGCCCGCATTGATTTTAGTCGGTGCCTTCATGATTCAAAACATCAAACAGATTCCATGGGATGACTTCAGCGAAGCCTTCACGGCTTTCCTCGTCATCTTGATCATGCCATTATCCGGTAGCATCGCAACCGGTATCGCATTCGGTTTCATCGTCTATCCAATCATGAAAGGTATCCAAAAAGAGCGTGTCCATCCACTCATCTATGTATTCGCGCTTCTCTTCTTCATCCAATTATTCTTCTTATAATAAAAAACATGCCTGTTCCGTCAGTTGATCGGAACAGGCATGTTTTTTTGAATCAGTTCTTATTTCTTCATTTTATTCCATGTTTTCGTGAAGTCCTGCAGCATCTCGTCAGCTGTTTTTTGCTTACCAACATATGCTTGCATGATCGCTCCGAACTCGTTTACAGCACCGTCCGGATACTTGAACCAGTTCCATGAGATCGTTTTTCCGTCTTTCGAGTACGCTTGAATATCATCTGCAAGCGGTCCTAAATCCTTTGCTTCGATTGATTTGAAGGCAGGGATGAATTTAAATTTATTGACCATGTAGTCTTTTCCTGTATCAGACGTCGCCATCCACTCGAGGAATTTTTTCGCTTCTGCTTTGTTCTTCGAGTTCTTATTGACGACCCAGTTGTTTGGTACGCCGACAGGAAGACGATCCATTTTTTCTTTATCATCATTGATCGGCATCGGGATGAAGCCCATGTTGATGTCCGGATTGACGTCCGTGATCAATTGTTGTGCCCAGTTCCCTTGTTGAAGCATCGCTGTCTTACCTTCAGCAAATTGAGAGACTTGTGTGTTGTAATCCGTCGTTAACGGATTTTTATTCCCGTACTCAATCGTTAAATCAAATAGATTCATGAAATCCTTGAACTGTTTGTTATCTTCGAACTTTCCTTTTCCAGAGTTGAGATCCGCGATGAACTGATCTGGATCATCCTGCTGTGCGACCGGAATGTTCAACAAGTGATTACCGAGAATCCACCACTCTCCGTACCCAATCGAGAATGGCGTCACTCCGTCTGCCTTCAGCTTCTTAGAAGCTTCCGTCAATTCAGTTAATGTTTTCGGAAGTTCCGTGATACCGGCTTTTTTGAAGATATCTTTATTGTAGATAAAGCCATACCCCTCAAGGTTCATTGGCATACCATACAATTTACCATCAATCGTCATTGGCTCTTTTGATAGATCCGTTAGATCACCGACCCACTTTTCATCTGACAAGTCTTCTAACTTATCCTGCCATGTCTTTGCTTCCGTAAAGCCACCGTTGTTAAAGACATCCGGTTCATTACCTGAAGCGAACTGTGATTTCAGAGCCGCGCCATAGTCCGATCCACCACCGACTGTTTGCACGACGACTTTCGTCCCGGTTTCCTTTTCATACGCTTTTGCCATCTTTTCCATGTCTTTTGCGATTTCAGCCTTGAATTGGAATACGTTGAGCGTCTTACCATCTTTTGAACCACTATCTTTCGAGTCATCGCTATTCAATGTACCGCCACCACATGCTGCCAAAGCGACGACCATCGCCGTCGTGACGACAGGTAATGCTGCCCATCTTCTTTTACGCATTCGGATTCCCTCCCTGATTTCGTTTCATTTCGTGCTACATCTTCACAATAAATGAAAACGCTTGCAATGAAGAGAGAGAAAGTTGTCCGGTGTGGTGGAAAATATTGAACAATCGTTATCCGAGTCTTTTCATCGGAATTGTTGTATCATGAAACTAGAGATTCTTTTATGAATAGGAGTTTGATGCCATGTCCTTGCAACTCACGATTTTATTGATTGGTATATTGCTGTTTGCCGCTGTCTGGACGACGAAGTTATCAAGTCGTCTGAATATTCCTGCTCTACTGATTTTTATCGCCCTTGGTATGATTGCTGGAAGCGACATTACGGGGTTCATTCGTTTTGACGATGCAGAACTGGCTCAGCTTCTTGGAACCGTCGCCCTCATCATCATCTTATTCGAAGGTGGTCTGCAAACGGTTTGGAAGGAAGTGCGTCATGAATTAGCCCCTTCCCTCTCGCTTGCGACGTTCGGGGTCTTCATCGCTACATCCATCGTTGCCGTTGCTTCCCATTATATTCTAGGCTTTAGTTGGGCGAATGCTTTTTTACTCGGGGCAATCGTTGGTTCGACGGATGCCGCTGCTATCTTTTCTGTCTTGAGTGGTCAGCCGATTCGACGGAAAGTCGGATCAACACTCGAAGTTGAGTCCGGTACGAATGACCCGATGGCCGTCTTTTTGACTGTCTTGTTCCTTGAGTTCGTGACAAACCCTGAAGAAGCATCGCTCTTATCGGGACTTGGATCACTCGTTTGGGAAATGGCGATGGGACTTCTGATTGGTTTGTTCATCGGATGGGCAGCTTCGACCTTGATCAATCGGATCGATTTGTCCTCTTCTAGCTTTTATCCGATCATGCTCATGTCGTTTGCTTTCCTGTCGTTCGGTTTAGCTGATACGTTCCATGCCAGTGGATTTTTAGCCGTTTATGTCACAGCGATCTACATCAGTAATCATGAACTCGTCTACCGACAGACACTCGTTCGTTTTACGATGAGTATGGCGCATCTTGCCCAAATCGGAATGTTCATCGTGCTCGGTCTGCTCGTCTTTCCGAAACAATTGCTCGATGTTCAGGTCATCCTGTCTTCCATTGCGCTGGCGCTGATCCTCATTTTCATCGCTCGTCCTTTGTCAGTCTGGGTGAGTCTTCTTCCGTTTCGTTATTCGTGGCAAGAGAAGGTCTTCATTTCTTTTGCTGGTCTAAAAGGAGCGGTACCTATCATTCTCGCGACATACCCTCTCGTTGCGGATATCGAGAATGCATCGATGATCTTCAATATCGTGTTTTTCACAGTCTTACTATCTACGCTAATTCAAGGGAGTATGTTGACGTTCCTTTCCGAGCGGTTACGACTGAACGAAACACAGACTTCTGCTATTCATACGGTCATTGAATTCATGTCGATTGGTAAACCGAATGCGGAAATCATTGAATTGACCTTACCGATGTCCCATCCATTCATTGGAACGACGATTTCAGAGATTGATTTGCCTCAGGAATTTTTGATCACAGCTATCATCCGTGATGATCAAATCATTACACCACGTGGGGACACTGCCCTAGAAGGCAATGATCAGTTACTACTGCTTACCCCAAAACATCGGATCAAGACACTGAAGCGATTCCTGTTTCCTCCCGCTTAATCTGTTCATGAAACAACGCAGTGGATCCTGAAGATCCACTGCGTTGTTTTTTTACATATTCATGAATCTTGTTGTTTCGTTTGTGTGTCTTGCTTCTGTTCTTTACGCTTCGCTTTAGCACGACGGTAGAGAACGTATCCACCAAGAATTACGACGATTCCACCTAAGATCCACCATAACTCCTGTTCTAATCCTTTTAGCATGGATTCAGCACGTTCTACTCCGAATCGTTCACCGACCCAGATGTAAAAGAAGGAAACCGGAAAAAGTCCAATACTTGAAGCGAGTAAATAGCGTTTGAACGAAAGACCAAACAAACCACACGGAATCGAGACGACCGAGCGCACGACGGGGAAAAAGCGGCCGAACAAAGCAGACCATGTTCCGTATTTCCCGACGATGCGCTCCCCTTGCTCAATTTCTTTTTCTTTAATCAGTAACCATTTGCCGTACCGGATAAGTATCGGACGACCTGCATAACGACCTAGAAGATAAAAGACCGTCGCGCCCATCAGACTTCCTAAAAAACCGACCAGAACAGCAGCTGTCCAGCTGACCGTTCCGTTCGACACATATAGACCGAGCAACGGTAAGCCCACTTCTGCCGGAATCAATTCTGTTCCAAGACCAACGATCATAATTCCTAAAAACAGCCAGAGATTGGATTCTCCGGCTGAAAACAACCATTCCAACATACGGGTAACCCTCCGTTCATCCTCTCGCTGGACGGAGGAGATAATAAATGATGACGACTAACGTCGTCCAGACGCCTGTGAAGATTCCGATAATACCGACAATGAAGAAACCGAGTGCAACGATTGAGCCTGTCTGTTTATAATCCCGCCACATCGTCCGTAATCCTTTAATGTTGAACCAAAGGAATACGAGGAATAATACAGGGATGAGTAATCCTACGATCAATAAAGAAGACATGTCTTCACCTCTTTCTTATTTATTGTTATCCCCATTCTATCAGGAATCGACACGTCTTTCCTCCGCCTGAGGTCTTACGAACCTAAAAAAAGAACACGCTTCTGAATCGAAGCATGCCCTTTGCTTTATAAAACATCCTGTTTTGACGCTTTCTTACTATATATATGTCAGAGCAAGTGGACGCCTTCCGCTTGAAGACTTTTACGCGTCTCTTCTGACCAGACAGAAGCTTGGACTTCACCGATGTGACGTTTCTTCAATAAGAACATCGCCATGCGGGATTGACCGATTCCTCCACCCATCGTTAACGGTAGACGCTCTTCGAGCACACCTTGATGGAACGGGAACGCCAATTTATCCTCTTCTTGAGCAATCGCAGTCTGTTTCAACAACGCTTCACGGTCAACGCGAATTCCCATTGAAGACAATTCGAATGCTCCGATTTCTGGATGGTGTACTAAAATGTCACCGTTGAGTGTCCAGTCATCGTAGTCAGCCGCTCGACCATCATGCTTCTCACCTGAAGCCAGTGCGCCACCGATTTGCATGAGGAAAACTGCACCATATGCTTTCGTGACTTCTGTTTCACGTTCTTTCGCCGAAAGTGTTGGATACGCATCTTCTAATTCTTGCGTCGTCATGAAATGAATCGTTTCCGGTAAGATCGCTGAAATACCATACTCCGCTTCTACTTCTTGTTCGACTTGGCGAATCGTTGCATAGATCGCTTGTACCGTTTCTTGTAAATAAGCACTCGTCCGTTGTTCTTTCGTAATGATCCGTTCCCAATCCCACTGATCGACGTGAATGGAGTGTGTCGCATCCAGCATCTCATCGCGACGAATCGCATGCATCAACGTGTATAATCCTTCTCCCGCTTCAAATCCGTACGTATGAAGCGCTTGACGCTTCCATTTCGCAAGAGATTGTACGATTTCAAGATCTGCTGTGTGATCCAAGGCATCGAAGCGAATGATCCGCTCTACGCCGTTGAGATGATCGTTGACACCGAGTGTGCTTTCTACGAACAATGGTGCTTCGACACGTGTCAATCCGAGTGTCGTCGAAAAGCGTTCTTCAAAGCGTTTCTTTACGAGTGTGATAGCTTCCTGTGTGTGTTTCATCGATACGAGTGTTGTCATGGTGGTGTTCCTCCTCAATTGTGTTTTGAAAAAGAAGCCATAAAAAAGAGCCCTTCTTTCCCAAGAATATGGGACGAAAGACTCGGTTCCGCGGTACCACCCATGTTAGCAACGATGTTGCTCACTCAAAAGACGAATCACTTCATCTTCGGCCTTATGATAACGGACAGGCAACTCCGGCTACGCCTACTGACATTCGGGTTCGGGTAGCGACTCCGGGAGGTTCTTCGCATCTTGCTTCCGACTGGGCTCTCACCATCCCCAGCTCGCTATACGGTCGTACAAGGTGTTACTCTTCCCTTCAACGTCGTTGTTACAATTGAATTGAGAACATCGTACAACAGGTCGCAAGTGTTTGAAAAGACTTTTTTTCAAAAAAAATAAAAGTTGTCAGATTAATCTGACGTGTAAAACATGAAAAAAGCGTTCTCGCAGAATCGAGAACGCGCTTACAAAAATTATTTGATGGATCCACTCGTAATTCCTTGAATGATCTGTTTTTGCAAGGCAAAGAAGAACAGCAATAACGGAATGATCCCGAGGACGAGTCCGGCAAGTGCTAAGTCCCACTGCTTCGTATACTGACCGAAGAAATAGAACGTCGCGAGTGGAATCGTTCGTAAATCGACGTCTCGTAACATCAGCGATGGCAGTAGGAAATCATTCCAAATCCAAAGCGTGTTCAAGATGATGATCGTGACCGTGATCGGCTTGAGTAATGGGAACACGATGCGCCAGAACACACCCCATTGTGAACAACCATCAATGATGGCTGCCTCCTCGATTTCTTCAGGAATCGACTTCATGAATCCATGGTATAAGAAGATTGATAATCCAGATCCAAAACCAAGATACATCAGAATCAATCCCCAATAACTGTTCTGCAATCCGAGATCACCGGACAGTTTCGATAAGGGAATCATGATCGACTGGAATGGAATGATCATCGCCGCAACGAATAAGAAAAAGATGATCGTTGACAAGCGTGTTTTCGTCCGGACGAGTTTCCAAGCTGCCATCGAACAAAAGATGATGATGACCGCGTTAGCGCCGACTGTAATGATGACGGAGTTTAAAAAGACTTTTCCGAAGTTCATGGCTTCCCATGCTTCTGAATAGTTGGACGTCATCCATTCTTTTGGTAGACCCGATGTATTCGTAAAGATATCTCCCTGCGTCTTGAATGAATTCGAGACGACGTAATAAAACGGAATCATATACAGAAGCCCCATCAATAAGGCTGCCAGTTCGACTGTTCCAAGACGGAATGAATAACGACCTCTCGTCTTTTTAGAGCGCTTCGGTTTCTCCTCTTGCGGAGTGGGTAACGGTTGTGCCGTACTCATGCTTCCACCTCCCGTTTTTTCGTCAGATAGACTTGAGTGACTGTAATCGCGGCGACAACAACGAAGAAGATGATCGCTTTAGCTGACCCGAGTCCAAGATTATTGTTCGTAAACGATTCTTTATAAATGTTTAAAGCAAGCATTTCGGTCGATTTGAATGGTCCACCATTCGTTAGGGATAAGTTCGTATCGAATAACTTGAAGGACCATGAAATCGTCAAGAACAAACAGATCGTGACCGACGGCATGATCAGTGGCAACGTAATGTTCCGTAACGTCGAGAGACGATTGGCACCATCGATTTTTGCTGCTTCAATCAGCTCTTGTGGCACGTTTTGTAGAGCTGCGATATAGATGACCATGATGTAACCGCCACCTTGCCAAATCGAAACGATGACGATACCCCAGAATCCTGTCCGGGCATCTCCCAACCATGGAAGTTCAAATATACTCCACCCTGTCAATTCACCGATCGATGCGAAGCCTTTGACATAGATGAACTGCCAAACGAATCCGAGGATCAACCCACCGATCAAGTTCGGCATGAAGAAAATCGTTCGTAAGAAATTACGCGTGCGAATATTTTGTGTCAATAAGAACGCCAAGATGAAACCGACGACATTCGTTAAGATGACGGCAACGACCGTATATTTCGTCGTCAACCAAAATGACTGCTGGAACTGCTCGTCACTCGTAAAGAGACGGACATAGTTATCAAAGCCGATCCAATTTAATTCTCCGGTTACACCGTTCCAATCCGTGAACGAATACATGACGCCATTGAAAAACGGTACAAGCACGATCACTGCGAATACAAGAAAGACCGGTCCGACGAAGAGCCAAAAATCAAGACCGCGTTTCCACTTCTTTTGTCCAGATGTCATTGTTTCATCCCTCCTCCACTCTACAGTACGTCTTTCTCTAGCACTTGAACACGTCACCATTTGACCCATTGGGTGGAAAATATTGAACGTTTTCTTTTGGCGCGTTCGCACTAGATACGCTACTATTAGAAAAAAGAGAGATCCAATCAAAGAGGGAGTCGATACCATGGAAAAGACCATTCGTTCAGACTTAGAAATCGCACAACAAACCGTCTTACGCCCGATTCGAGAAATTGCGGACCGGATTGGTTTGCAAGAAGAGGATTTTGATACGTACGGAAAGTATAAAGCGAAGTTGACAGACGGACTGTTGAACCGATTGGCAACGAAATCTGACGGTAAATTGATCCTTGTCACTGCCATCAATCCGACAGCCGCTGGTGAAGGAAAATCAACCGTCACTGTCGGACTCGGACAGGCGTTGCATCGGGCAAACCACAAGACGATGATTTGTTTACGGGAACCCTCACTCGGTCCGACGATGGGCTTAAAAGGTGGCGCGTGTGGTGGTGGCTATAGCCAAGTCCTACCGATGGAAGAGATCAATCTTCATTTCACAGGCGATATGCATGCGATCACATCTGCCCATAATACAATCAGTGCCTTGCTCGACAATCACCTGCATCAAGGTAACATCCTTGGCATCGATCCGCGTCGTATCGTCTGGAAACGCGTTCTTGATTTGAATGACCGTGCCTTGCGCCAAGTCACGATTGGTCTTGGTGGTCCTGCTCATGGCGTGCCGCGTCAAGATGGGTTCGATATCACGGTCGCTTCCGAGATCATGGCGGTCCTCTGTCTAGCAGACTCGATCACGGATCTCGAACGACGCTTGAGTCGCATCGTCGTCGCGTATACGTACGATCAACAGCCGGTTACGGTCAAAGATATTCAGGCGTCAGGAGCTGCGACGTTGCTTCTAAAAGATGCGTTTCGTCCGAACCTCGTTCAAACCGTCGAAGGAACACCGGCACTGATTCACGGTGGACCGTTCGCGAACATCGCACATGGTTGTAACTCTTTGATTGCAACGCAAACTGCACTGAAGCTAAGTGATTACGTTGTCACAGAAGCAGGATTCGGAGCTGATTTAGGTGCCGAAAAGTTCTTCAACATCAAATCACGAATTGGCGGACTCCACCCGGATGCCGTCGTCATCGTCGCTACGGTTCGTGCCTTGAAGATGCACGGAGGTGTAGACAAAACGCAACTCAGCGAAGAAAATCTCGCTGCCTTAACAGGTGGTCTTGCGTTACTTGAAAAACACGTCGAGACGATGAGTCTATTCGGCGTTCCTGCCGTTGTTGCCTTGAACCGTTTCTTCACCGACACGGAAGCAGAACGGAACATGATCCTAGAATGGTGTCAGGATCGTAATATTCGTGTCGCGGAAAGTGAAGTCTTCAGTAAAGGGGGAGCTGGCGGTGAAGCACTCGTCACGGAAGTCATGCAAGCTCTTGAGGAACCGAGCCAGTTCCGCCCTCTGTATCCTGACGTCTTACCGCTTCGTCAAAAGATCGAGCGTATCGCAAAGCGTGTCTACGGTGCAGCCGACGTTCATTTTGAAGACAAAGCACTCCGCGAACTCGAACGGTGTACGGAGATGGGGTTGAATGAGTTACCGATTTGTATGGCAAAAACACCATTTTCTTTAACCGATGACCCTGCTCGTTATGGTCGTGTCGAAGACTTCACGATCACGGTCCGCGAAATCCGACCATCGGTTGGTGCAGGGTTCATCGTTGCATTGACTGGGAATGTATTAACGATGCCAGGATTACCCGCAGTTCCCGCCGCCTTCCACATGGGCGTTTCGGAAGACGGACAGGTATTCGGACTTTCTTGATGAGAGGATGAGTTACATGACGATTGATCATTCACATTGGATAGCCTCTGACGGCTATACTACGACATTGCATAGCCTCGAAGCCCATGACCCTAAAGGAGTCGTGATCGTCTTTCACGGGATGATGGAGCATGGCGCACGGTATGAGGAATTCGCAGAATTCCTCTATGCTCATCATTACCACACGATCATCGCAGACTTACGCTGTTTCGGAACTCGAGCAGCACAGCTCGGAACGCTCGGACACCTCGAGCCGAATCAAGGGTTTAAACAATTGATGCAGGACGCAGAAGAACTCGTCTCTGACATCAAAGAGCGTTATCCGACATTGCCGGTGTTCATTTTTGGTCATAGTTTTGGTTCGTTGATCGCTCGCCGGATTGGTCAAACACTCGGTCATACAGTAGCTGGAATCATCGCGAGTGGCCCTCCGACTAGCACAGGCTTACTCGGTGATGTCAGCCAAAAACTCGTCGAACGTCAAATCCATCAGCTGTCAGCAACACACCCTGCTGAGCGGTTCGGACAACTCGTGTTCGGGCGGTATAACTTACGCTTCTTCCCAGCACTTTCTAAAAATGCTTGGCTCTCTTCGGATCCTCAATCCGTCATGCGCTATGATGCAGATCCATTGTCCGGTCAAACGGTCACGCTTGGGTTCTTCCACGAACTCTTGCATGCAACGAAGCTCGTCAACGCACTTGCTTCCGTCTATCAGCATCCACGTCACTTACCCCTCTTATTGCTTGCTGGTGGGGATGACGCGGTCGCGTTCGATGGAAAAGGTATCCATCATCTATTTGACATGTATAATCGTGTTCGTGTCGATGCTGTACAGCTGACGATTTATCGAGGGTTACGTCATGAGCTCTTCCATGAGTTCGAACGCATCCGCGTTTTTGCCGATATCGCGAGCTGGTTGAATAAGCAAGTCAACCCTGCAGCTAAACAGTCATCTTCCCGTTCTTCTTAAGCCACACCGATCAATATAAAAAAAGGCAGCGGATCCTTGCGATCCGCTGCCTTTTGCACTTCTATCGTATCCTTCATTGAATCCAAGTCAGTGAAGAAATCATTGCTTCGATTTCCTCGATTTCAAGCGTCTCGCGTTCAGCAGAGTACGTCAATAAGACTAACCGTTCCCCGTCCGAATACGCGTAGATCCGTAAGAAGATATCTTCTTCTTTCCCATCTACCGCAAGCAATGCTTCTTTTGTTGAATTACGACGGACTTCAAGTGCTCCTGTTAGTTCGATGCCGAACTCTTCCACCAACAGGTTGATTTCTTGTTCCGCCGCCTCATACGGTGTCAATTCTTCTGAATCGGACTCATAAATGGATAATTGGAGCGTTCCCATTGCATTTTCATCCGTCGAATAAAAACTAACATATGTCTCTTCTTCTTGATATTCGAATACCTTTGGATATTCTAGCGTGATCCAATGATCGACTGTGTACTGTTTCATTTGAATTCCTCCATTCGTTGTATCTCTTCAAAGCGGATACCCGTCACAGCCATACGCTCGAATTGGCGAGCGAGTTGAGCAGATACGAATATGCGATGCGTGCGTTCATCTCGCATAAGATGATGCGGACAAACCGAATCGCTGATTCGTCGCTCTGTCAAAAAATAGACACGTCGTCTCGGTACCAGACGGAATACATCCGTCGTATGTAGATGTTCGATCCGACTGACAGATAAGAGATTGAGAAGATAGTACGGAACCACTCCGTCCTTCGTCTCAAGATGTACCTTGAGACATTGTACAGAAAAAGGCGCGTATGCTGCAATGACGCGTTGCACACGTTCCGAGACGAGCGGCAGATCGAATGTGTTTGGAAGGACATCCGGTAGCAAATCCGCATCTTGATTGATGGAAAAAGCAAGTACACCTACGTTATGGAACCACTCTCCTATCAATAAGCGATGACGATCGAATTGGTGGTGACAAATCGCTTCCCATCCTTTTCCCATCGATTGTTCGCTCCAAACTCGCACTTCATTCACCAGACACTCTCTCCTCTACCCAACTTTACCCATATTGCAAATCAAGATTACCATTGGAAACGATTAACTAGTATTATTGTACACCGAATCTTAAAAGAAATTGCTTTTTTTCATAAAAGTTATGGAAATGCTCTCTTTGCTATGCTACTATATTTCATGTAGCCGATACGCGGGTGTAGTTTAATGGTAAAACCTCAGCCTTCCAAGCTGATGACGAGAGTTCGATTCTCTTCACCCGCTCCAATTATGACATAACATAGGTCTAGGACCATTTCCCTCTAGAGGGCAGGCGACTCGCGACGTGCGAGTCGTCTTTTTTATTGATTCTGCTGATGATTCCAACGAATTTATGGGTATACAACGATATAGATAGAGATTCGTAAAGGAGGATTCGTATGATTCAGATGAAAATGCCTGGCGTGACGATTTATCAAAGTACACTCATGAAAACGACCTCAACATTGATCGAGACGCCTGATTGTCTGATTGTCGTCGATCCTGGCTGGCTTCCCGATGAAATTGCAACGATTCGTCGAGACGTCGAAATCGTGCGTCGTGAACGACCGTTATATGTCGTCTATACGCATGCTCATTTTGATCATATTTTAGGTGCCTACGCCTTTACGGATGCCATCGTCATCGCTTCGAAACCATTCATCGATGTCGACCGACAAGAAGCGCTAAAAGCCGTTCAAGACTTTAACGATGAATTTTACATCGACTCCCCCGTACTATTTCCAGATGTGACGCATGTCATCCATGAGTCTGAAACGATTTTGACGATTGGTCAGACGAAACTGATTTTCTTTTTGACACCTGGTCATGAATCGACTCATCTTTCCTTCATCGTCATGCCACTCCATTTGTTAGTCTGCGGCGACTATGCTTCCGATGTTGAAATCCCCTTGATTGAACACGATTCCTCTGAGTATTTGACGACGCTCGAGCTACTCGAGTCATTCATTTACGAATATGAAGTCAAACTCTTGATACCCGGACATGGTCATATTTGTGATGTCCGAACAGAGATGATTGAACGACTTCATCAGAGCTATGATTATATCCTCGCACTCCGTGCCGGAAAAGAATCCGACTGGGCTCCGTCCTGGCAAACGACGCCATTCATGAAACGTCTGCACGAAAAAAATAAGCGACAAGTCAAAAAAGAACAAGAGGAACGATTAGCTCGACGCCATTATGATTAACTCCGCTCAATCAAAAGACTCGGTCGCCAAATCGGCGACCGAGTCTTTTATAGTTATCCAAGTAATGTGACGAGCAACGCTTTTTGTGCGTGGAGGCGATTCTCGGCTTGATCGAAGATGACAGATTGCTTGCCATCGATGACGTCTGCCGTGACTTCCTCACCGCGATGCGCCGGCAGACAATGCAGGAAAATAGCTTCATTCTTCGCTTGATTCATGATATTGGCATTGACTTGATATCCTTCAAATTCTTGCAAACGCATCGTCGCCTCTTCTTCTTGTCCCATACTCGCAAAGACATCCGTATACACGACGTCCGCACCACTTGCCGCTTCCTCGGGATCCGTCATGACGATGATGTTTCCACCCGTTTCCTTCGCGATGACTTGTGCCTCATGAACGACTTGTGGATCAGGAGCATACTCCGCCGGCGCACAGATGCGGACTTCCATTCCACTGAGCGCTCCACCAATCATCAGCGAATGCGCCATGTTATTTCCGTCCCCGATATATGTCAAAATCTTCCCAGACCGGTTTCCAAATGTCTCTTCGATCGTTAACAAGTCAGCAAGCACTTGGCACGGATGATGCAGATCCGTCAATCCATTGATGATTGGAATCGTACCGTGTGCCGCAAGCGTGTCGACGATCTCATGACCGAACGTCCGGATCATGAGGGCATCGACGTAACGGCTCATGACTTGAATCGTATCCGAGAGCGGCTCCCCCCGCCCGATTTGCATATCTGCTCCACTCAGTACGATCGGATGTCCACCGAGCTCGACAACACCCACCTCAAATGATAGACGTGTTCGCGTCGATGCCTTTTCAAACAATAAGGCCACTTTTTTATGGCTTAATGCGTTTTGGTAGACACTTGGCTGATGCTTGATATCTTTCGCGAGCGCCAATAGCTCCGTCAATGCTTCCGGCGTCAGTTCCGCCATCGTCAAGAAATGTTGTAGTTGTTGCATCGTCTTCATTTTACTTCCTCCTTGATCGGCTCTGTCCATGTATGAAGTGGCTTCACAGCATAAGGGGACTTTTCTGTCGCTTGTAGATGATAATGTGCTAGTTCAGGTTCTGTCAGAACTTGTACCCCGGCAGCAAGCGCTGCTTCGCGACTCGCTTTTTCTTCTGTCACGTGCGAATAGAAAATCGCACATTGTGCCCAGTCGATCGTTCCATCTAACGCTACACCCGTTCCGAAAGCCTCTGTATCTGCTCCAGCAACGATGACGTCTCTTGTCGTCAAATGTCGTTTCGTCGTTTCGTCAAAGATAAAACGTTCCAGCGCCAGTCCGTCTGTCGTCCATTGCAGCGTTTCACCTGTCGAACGCATGACGGGACCTGTTTTCGGATCGACGCCCTGTAGTTTCAACGTTGAAAAAACAGGGGTCTTGACGGCATGGAAATCAAGTTTCGTCTGTTCCGTTGGTAGTGCGACCGCTTGACCGACCGCAGCTTGAACTGCCCACTGCAAGATCGGTTGACCTGTTACTTTGGCGACGATCGGTAACGTTCGGGAGGCACGCGGATTGATTTCCAGGACGTAGACTTGATCGTCATGCAAGACGAATTGGATATTGTACGCTCCTTTATAATCCATTCGTTGCCCGATCATCTGTGCGATTCGCTCGATTTCGCTCTGAACGGTAGCGTTGAGCGATACAGGTGGCAGAATCATCGTCGAATCTCCAGAGTGAACCCCTGCCCGTTCCAATTGCTCCATCAAAATCGGAACGTACGTCGTTGTTCCGTCCGTAATGCAGTCGACTTCGATTTCCTTTCCTTGGAGGTAGGCATCCACGAGGACCGGGAATGCTAATTCGGAAACGATCGTCTCTAATTGCTCTTGATCGTGGATGATATGCATTCCTTTACCTCCAATGACATAGGAAGGACGAATCATAACCGGATAACCAATCGTTGTTGCGACTTCTATCATTTGTTCGTGCGTCGCCACTTCTTGTCCCGGAATACGATCGATACCAATGTCATCTAAAAATTGATAGAACCGCTCACGGTCTTCCATTTGATCGATGACATCTGCCGTCGTTCCGAGAAGATGATAACCGGCTTTCTCCAAACCAGACGCAAGCGCAATCCCTGTTTGTCCTCCGAACTGGACTAAAACGTCTTCGCAATCCTCTGCTTCTAGCACATGCATGACGTCTTCAAGTGTCAACGGCTCGACATACAGGCGATCTGCGACTTCGAAGTCGGTCGAGACGGTCTCCGGGTTATTGTTGATCATGATTGTTTCGTAACCGGATGCTTGTAATGCACGTACCGCGTGAACGGAACAATAATCAAATTCGATTCCTTGACCGATCCGAATTGGTCCCGCACCGATGACAGCAACTTTCTTTTTCGTCGATGCTGTGACTTCCGTTTGACCACTCCAGTTTCCGTAGAAATAAGGCGTCGCACTCTTGAACTCACCTGCACATGTATCGATCATATGATAGACAGGGAGGATGCCTTTTTCTTTACGTAAGTGCTCGATCTCTACAGCACTGACACCCGTCAGAAGCGCAATCTGTTCATCCGTAAAGCCCATCATTTTGGTTTGCTTTAGAGAACTTTCATTCGATACATCGATTTTTTGTTGCTGATCGACAAGACGTTGAAGTACTTTGACGAATAAAGCTTGTACTTTCGTCTGTTCAACGAGTTCTTCGACGGTCGTCTCCTTGCGATCGAGTAGTGCGAGCATCGCAAGCAAGCGACGGTCCGTCGGAGCCTTTATTTCTTTCCACAATACGTCAGCCTCCGCTGTTTTCATACATGTCGGATAAAGAGGTGATTGCTCAACTCCCGCACCGCGCCACGCCTTTTGTAACGCTTCTTCTAGCGTCTTCCCCATCGCCATGCTCTCACCCGTCGCCTTCATTTGTGTTCCAAGCGTCCGGTTACTGCCGGTAAATAGATCAAATGGGAAACAAGGCACTTTTGCCGTGATATAATCCATCGTCGGTTCAAAACTCGCCATCGTCTCTTTCGTGACAGGATTGATGCAATCGTCGAGTCGCTCACCGAGCGCAAGACGTGTCGCTAATTTTGCGATCGGATATCCCGTCGCCTTGGAAGCAAGTGCCGAAGAACGACTGACACGCGGATTGACTTCAATGACGAAATAACGTTCTTCCGTCGGATGGATCGCGAATTGTATGTTGCATCCACCGATGACACCGAGATGCGATACGATTTTACGCGCTTCCGTCCGCAATTGTTGATTCATTCGATCCGAAATCGACTGAATCGGTGCAAAGACGACCGAGTCCCCGGTATGGACACCGACAGGATCGATGTTTTCCATGTTACAAACGATGATCGTCGTATCTGCGCTGTCACGCATGACTTCGTATTCGACTTCTTTATAGCCAGCGATACTCACTTCAACTAAACACTGTGAAATTGGACTCGCTTGTAAGCCGTTCTGCGCTAACAGACGTGCATCGTCCTTCGTCACTGCGATTCCGCCGCCCGTTCCACCGAGCGTAAAGGCTGGTCGGATGACGAGTGGTACCCCGTGTACTGCCATGAATTCCTC
Source organism: Exiguobacterium sp. UBA1053 (assembly GCF_002316465.1). Lineage (NCBI taxonomy): Bacteria > Bacillati > Bacillota > Bacilli > Caryophanales > Exiguobacterium > Exiguobacterium sp. UBA1053. The sequence goes on from NZ_DCDO01000005.1 coordinate 93,854, forward strand.
AAGCTCTGCTAACGACTCGATCGTTTGACTTTCCGGGAGCGGTTGCGCGAGTTCGATCATCTTTTGCTTGAATCGTTCACGATCTTCTCCGTCTCGGATCGTCTCAAGCGAAGTTCCTAGAAGTTCGACACCGTATTGTTCAAGTACGCCTGCTTCTTCGAGTGACATCGCAAGATTGAGTGCCGTTTGACCGCCGACCGTCGCTAGGAGATGGGATGGTCGATCTTGTTCGATGATGGCCGTTGCTTTTTCAAGAGTCATCGCCTCAATATAGACATGATCTGCCGTGCTCGGATCCGTCATGATAGTAGCCGGATTCGAATTCATTAAGATGACCTCGCATCCCGCTTCTCGAAGCGCCTGACAGGCTTGTGTGCCGGAATAATCAAATTCTGCTGCTTGCCCGATGACGATTGGACCCGAACCGATAACGAGTACTTTCTGTTTATCCCACATATGCTACCTCCTGATGTAATACGCTATTTACGAATTGATCGAAGACGACCATCGCCTCTGTTGGTCCTGGGCTCGCTTCTGGGTGAAACTGGACTGTCATGATTGGCAGAGCCGGATGAATCAATCCTTCAACGGACCCATCATTGATGTGTTCGTACGCAAGTTCCATCTCAGACGCTTCGATGCTTTTAACATCAACGGCATAGCCATGATTCTGAGATGTCATGAACACTTGCCCGGATGCTAGATGACGTACGGGATGGTTCGCTCCTCGGTGTCCATGATGTTGTTTTAATAAGGTACAACCAAACGCATGAGCGAGAACCTGATGTCCCATACAAATACCAAGTGTCGGATAGCTCGTCGCCAGTTCATGGATTCCTGAAAGGAACGGGTCTAGTTGCGTCGGATCACCAGGTCCGTTGGAAAACAGTAGACCATCTGGCGCCAGCGCTTGAATCCGTTCCGGTGTCGTATCATATGGCACGACCGTTACACGCATATGGCGTTCAAGCAAAGTATCAATCATCGATTGTTTCACGCCGTAATCGATACAGACGATGTGCCCCTGTTCGACTTCCGGTACGTATTCGATGTTTGAAGTCGTTGATACTGAAGCGATGTATGCTGTGTCGATTGACGCAGTGACAGTCATATCTACTTGCATCATGTCACCGAATTGATCGCCTTCCGTCCGTAATAGATGCACAAGAGAACGCGTATCGACTCCCGACAAAATCGGCACATTCGCTTCGCTCAACCAGCTCGCGAGTGATGTTCCTTCCCCGTCCTCTGCTAATGTTTGAACGATGACACCAGCGACTTGAATCTGGTTGCTTTCTGACGCTTCCGCTTGAATACCGTATTGACCGATCAACGGGTATGTGAAGACAAGAATTTGTCCTTGATAAGATGGATCCGTCAAGACTTCCTGATATCCTGTCATTCCTGTAAAAAAGACGACCTCTCCTTTGACTGGAGCTGTTCCTTGCCACGAACCGGTAAACGTCGTTCCGTTCGCAAGCGTTAGTTTTCCGGATTGTTTCATACGATGACCTCCTGTTGACAAACGAGTTGTATTTTTTCGATGGCGTCCATGAGTTCCTGTTCCGTTACGAACAATGATGGCAATAAGCGAATGACATGAGGACCAGCCGATACGACGAGAAGACCATTCTCACGTAAGGCGTCAATCAGCGTTGCAACAGGCATCACACACTCGATACCAATCATCAAGCCACGTCCACGAATAGAACTCACGATCGACTTGGGTAATTTATTTTCTAGTTGTTGACGTAAATATTCGCCTTTTCCTTGAACGTCTGCCATGACAGTGTCATTTAACAAAAGGTCAAGTGTGGCTTCCGCAGCTGTCATCGCGAGTGGATTTCCACCAAAGGTCGAACCATGCGATCCAGGTGTGAATACTTCCGCCGCCTCCTCCGTCGCGAGTAACGCACCAACCGCGAGTCCACTCCCAAGTCCTTTCGCAAGAGTGATGATATCCGGTACGAGGGGTGTTTGTTCAAATGCAAAACGAGATCCCGTCCGACCGATGCCGGTCTGTACTTCGTCGACGATGATTTTGACATCGTATTGTTGCGCCTTCTTCATCAACGCTTCTAGCCACGCATCGTCGGCGACGACGACTCCGCCCTCTCCTTGAATGATTTCGAGCCATACGGCAGCAGTTTGCTCCGTAATCGCTGATAGACTCTCCATCTCGTTAAACGGCAGATGTTTGAAGCCATTCACCATCTCCCCGTATCCCGCTTTGATTTTCTCCTGTCCTGTTGCGCCCATCATCGCAAACGTTCGCCCGTGGAAGGACTGTTTAAACGTGACGACTTCCGTTTTCCCTGTCCATTTTCGAACGAGTTTATACGCCGCCTCGTTTGCTTCCGCACCACTGTTACAAAAGAAAGCATGACTGAGATGACTGTCTTCCGTCAGTCGCTCGGCGACCCGCTCTTGTGTCGCGATTTGAAACAGATTCGACGTATGCCAAATTTGATTCAACTGTTCCTCTAGCCGTTGCTGAATATAAGGATGACGGTGCCCTGTGTTGCATACAGCGATTCCCATGATGAAATCAAGATACGTCTTTCCTGTCGCATCTTCTACGATCGACCCTTGTCCTTTGACCAATTCCACATCAGTACGTTGATAAGTGGGTAGTAGTGCACTCATGTAATTCCTCCTTGATTCGTGTCCCTGCAGCTAACGCATTTTTCCCAGACCGAATGACGACCTCTGGAATACCATGCTGAGTTGCCTGCATCATCGCTTCGACCTTCGGAATCATTCCCCCGTAGATTTCTCCCGACGCTATCGCAGCTTCGATGGCTGCAGACGTGATTTCTGATTGATAGTCACCGTTTACTTTTACACCCTCGACATCCGTCAACAATTCAAATCGGTCGACAGACCAAGCCTTCGCGACAGCAATCGCACACGCATCCCCGTTACTGTTCAATACACCTTGCTCCCCTGTGACAAGGGATGTGACGACAGGCACATAGCCATTCGTACTCAACACCGTGAATAATCGTGGATGAATGTGCGTGATCTGACCGACTGCCCCGAGTCCTTTGATTGTTTTACCATGAACACTTGCTCCGTCTAACCCGCTCATCCCGACGGCAGGAATCCCTGCTTGATTCAACTGCTGGACGATACCGGATTGGACTTCCCCTGCTAAGATCCGTCGTGCCCCGAGTAAGACACCATCCGTCGTTACACGGACACCGTTCCGAAACACGGGTTTGATTCCCTCTTGTTCACAGTAACTCGATAGAAGAGGACCGCCCCCATGGACGATCAATAATTCGTTACCGGTTTCAACCCACGCTTTCCATTCCTCGAAATACCGAGCATCCAGTTGCTCCCACACACTACCACCTAGTTTGATGACTTTTCGTTTCGTCATGTTCGGTAACTCGCATTGATTTTGACGTAATCGTACGTCAGGTCACAGCCGTAAGCGTGTCCTTGTCCTACTCCATCATGCAAATCAATGTGAATCTGTACCTCCTGCTGTGCTAGATCCTGCGATGCAATCGTTTCATCGAATAAAGCAGGCATGCTCTGTTGCAACACCCACTGCGAACCAATTTTGATGTCAACGTTTGATACATCGAGTGGCTCCTTGATACTTCCGACAGCAGCGATGATTCTTCCCCAGTTCGCATCTTCCCCAAAGATGGCTGTTTTGACGAGAGACGATCCGACGACTTGTTTGGCGACCATCCGTGCTACTTCATCGGTTTGTGTTCCCTCTACCGTCACTTCGATCAACTTCGTCGCACCTTCACCGTCCCGCGCAATCTGTTTCGCTAAATCTTGACAAACCGTTTCGATGGCCTGTTCGAATGCCACTGCTTCTTCTGTCCCTTCAAGAATCGTTGCGCCCCCTGCAGCTCCACTTGCTAGAATCATGACCATGTCATTTGTCGAACTATCGCCGTCTACGGTAATGCAGTTGAACGTCCGATGAATCGTCCGGCGCAACAGTGTCTGTAAGACATCCGGTTCAATCGTTGCATCGGTCGTCAAGAAACCAAGCATCGTTGCCATGTTCGGATGAATCATCCCTGATCCTTTCGCCACGCCACAGACTGAAATTCGGACATCCCCTTGCATGTATTGTTGACCAGCTGTTTTCGTACCAGTATCGGTCGTCAGGATCGCATGAGCAAAATCATCCGCGGCATCCTTGTCATTTGTAGGCATCAGCTGTGGAATACCTGCCAGTAACGTATCAATGGCTAACGGTTGACCGATGATCCCTGTTGAAGCAATCGCGACTTGTTCTGGAGTGATCCCGAAGTGGGTCGCTAACGCTTGTTGTGATGTATACGCATGGGATAACCCTAGTTCCCCTGTACACGCATTCGCGTTCCCGCTGTTAACGAGGACGGCATGAATACGACCTTGTGACGCCTGAATCGCTTGTTTCGTCACAGCGATTGGTGCTGCTTGCACCTGATTCGTCGTATAGACAGCTGCAGCGCTTGCTCCTGCTTCACACCAGATCAGACCTAAATCCTTCCGCTTTCGCTTTAGCCCCACGTGTATACCTGAAGCTTGAAATCCCTTCGGTGTCGTGATCGTCAATGGGGTCTCTACTTGTACTTGCCACACAGGCGTTCCTCCTCTTTTTTCTCTTGATTAAATGTAGATCGGCTGTTGCGTTAAACCGGATGTCTCATCAAAACCAGCTAGAATGTTGGCATTTTGAACGGCTTGTCCGGCAGCTCCTTTTTGCATGTTATCGATGACTGAAACGATGGTCACTCGCCCTGTCCGATCATCCTTATAAACGGTCAAATCACAGTGATTACTCCCGACGACGGATTTGATTTCCGGATCAGCCTGTTGGATTCGGACGAATGGTTCCGTTGCATACTGATCCGTCAACCAGGATCGCCACTCCGTTTCCGATAAATCCATCAACGGCTGAACCGTCATAATCGCCATGATGCCTCGATTGATCGGTAGTAGTTGAGTCGAGAACGTAATCGGATCCGATGATCCGGTCCATTCGAAAAGCGCCTGCTCAATTTCCGGGATGTGCTGATGCTGATTCACTTTATACAAGCGAACGTTTTCGCTTGAATGGACATGATGCGTTTGTGCCGTCAACGTTTTCCCTGCTCCCGTCAGACCAGAAGAAGCTTGAATGATGATTTGAGATGGATCGATTTTTTTCTCTTTTAAGAATGGTGTTAGTCCAAGCAAAACTGCTGTCGCGTAACAGCCTGGATTCGCAATCCATTTGCTCGCTGTAACAGCTTGACGATTCCATTCTGGTAATCCATAAGTTGCTCTTTGTTGTAACTGGGCATCAATGGGTTCCTTGTCATACCACGTTGCATATGCTTCAGCTGGAAGTCTCAAATCGCCACTTAAATCAATGACGTAACCGGACCAGTTTTGAAGTTGTTCTAAGTAATGCTTCGAAATCCCACTCGGTGTCGCTAAGAACACCATGTCCGTCTCGGTTTCCATCAAATGCTCCACCGAAAAGGAAGATAACGAGGAATATGTTTTTTTATTCATAAATGGGAATACGTCATGCATGGATTCCCCCGCCATCGAGTCACTCATCAAACAGATGATCTCAAATGAAGGATGTGATTCTAGTAGGCGAATCAGTTCAATTCCGGTGTATCCTGTTGCTCCGATGATGGTACATTTCATATCTGTACGCTCCCCTTCAAAGAATGTTATACCGATTTAAACATATGTATATTTATACTGTCAATTGAATTTTTATTAGTTTTTATGCAAAAAAAGAAGCGTTGAAGCGATTGTCTTCTATAAGACAGTCCCTTCAACGCTTCTTTTACACGCATCTACTTAACGCTTTTCCGCACGTTGCGCTACGACATGATCAATCCCAAATACGCCTGCACCCATGATCGCGACGACTACTACAAAAATCAATGTAAACATATGTATCCTCCTCATCGTTCACAAAAATGTCATTTGATACTTCTTATTGTGCAAGATTTGAGCTAAAAAAGAAAGCGTTTACGACAAAAAATCGTCACAACTTCGCTTTTTTATATTTTTCATCGACACTCTTATGGTTGACGTCCTCCATAATATTCGTTAGTATTACGTTTGTTCAATGCTTTTGTGCATAAAAGCGTGTTAGCAACAGAGCGTTATCATACTTTCATATTCATATAAGGAGGTGGAAGCATGCGCATGTCATTCCGTGAATCCGCAGCTATCCTAGGAATCAGTATCATCATCTTATTGTCCGCGTTATTCGGTGCTAAAGCCGAACCGCATCTTGCCATCTTGTCTAGTCTTATTTTCGTCTCAGGATATGCCGTTTACCGCGGTTTTAAGTTCGAGGACGTCGAACACCATATGATTCAAGGTATTCGTGAAGCGATCAAACCGATCCTGATCATGTTGCTCGTCGGTATGACGATCGCGGTCTGGATGATGAGTGGCGCAGTGCCGACCCTTCTTCATTTTGGGTTATCTACCCTTTCAGCGACTTGGTTCGCACCGAGCGCTCTTCTGATCGCGATGGTCGTCTCGACCTTTACAGGCAGTTCGTTTACAACGATTGGTACGGTCGGTGTTGCCTTGATGGGAATCGCGATCGCACTGGGCGTCAATCCTGCGCTTGCAGCAGGTGCCATCATCAGTGGAGCTTGTTTCGGAGATAAGATGTCACCTTTATCAGATACGACGAATTTCGCGCCCGGAATCGTCAATGTGTCTGTGTTCGATCATATTCGTTTCATGATGGGAACGACGATTCCCGCTATCACGATCACATTTATCTTATTCTTCATTTTCGGACGTAGTAGTGGAAATGTCGATTCGTCTGCTGTTCAAACGACACAACAAGAGTTAGCTCGTTTGTTCGACTTGTCACCTTGGACATTGCTTTCACCGTTGCTCGTCATGGTATTAGCATTACGTAAGATGCCGGTCGTTCCAACACTTGTTGCTGGCGTTTTAAGTGGATTGTTGTTAACAGGTCTTGTACAAGGAAACTGGAATATCTCGAACTGGATGGCCGTCATTCAGAACGGATTAAAACTAGAATCTTCTAGTGAGACGGTCACATCCATCATTAGTAAAGGTGGATTGCAATCGATGATGTGGTCGGTGTCGCTCGTCATGCTCGCCCTTGCGTTCGGTGGTGTCTTACGTGGCATCGGTGTCATTGACGTGGTCATTGAACGGACCGTTTCTAAACTAAAACGTGATGGTAGCATCATTTCATCCGTCGCCTTATCGTCTATCGGTGTAAACTTGATGGCTGGGGAACAATACTTGTCCATCTTGCTTCCGGGTCAAGCATTCAAGAAAATCTTTGAAGAGCGTCAGATTGATCCGCGCTTCCTCTCTCGTTCACTCGAGGATGGAGGAACACTCGTCAATCCGCTTATTCCGTGGGGTGTTTCTGGGGCGTTCTTTGCTTCGACACTCGGTGTCCCAGTAACAGCATACGTTCCGTTCGCATTCTTTTTACTCCTTTCACCATTGTTTACGTTTTTACTCGCATTTCTTCGTTCAACGAAAATCGAAACAAAACAATCTCTCGCTTCTTGAGCCTATTTCATTTTAAAGATCCGATATGTCCTATCGGGTCTTTTTTTCTTTCCAATATCTCCTTTATTTCCTGTTAAATACGTCAGATTTAAGACGAAAACGGCTTGGAATCACGTTTTTTTAAAGAATCATGTGTAAAGATGAAATGAACTGGGAATATACCAAACATAAGATTAAAAATTACAGAGAATGATAGAGAGAGAGTACGTTCCTGATCGACCGAGGGATGACTTCGATGTAATTGTGGGAGGAGTTAATATGATCAAACGTGGTACGCTGGAGCGACTTGACGGCAAGTATGCTGTCCTACTATGGGAAAATGGTTCAAGTTTCATTCCACGACGTTATTTACCACCTGAAGCAAGGTTAGGCGATACGATTATTTTTGACGGTACAACCTATACGTTAGATGTCAGTAATTCATCACCCTCTTCCTTTCAAACATTTTCGTTTCGGCAAATGGGTTGATGATCGATAAAAAGCCATTCCGTATCATGCATTGACTATGGAGAAGGAATTTCTCTCATCAGTCTTTCATGAAATGAATGGCTTTTTCGCTTTATCTACGCACATATAGGGAGTGACCATCACACGATGGACAAGGAAAGTGATCAATATCGGATATTTCGATTCGCTCTAGTATCGTCTGATCATGTGGGCATTCATAAAGTGGTTGAACGACATCTAGTTGCAAAAATAGGGCACACCAAAATCGATTCGAAAATCGGTGACAAGTCGGACAGTGGTATAAATCCAATTGATACGGTACCCAACCATCCGCTAATTCCTCCTGATGGAGTTGATAGTGCTGAATTAATCGAAATCGATTCCAGTCGTCTACATACGTCCGCTGTAAAATCGGTTCATGCATCGACGGAACGAACCAAAGCGGGAGACCTGTCATGAACGCTTCGACTCCTTGCGTCAAGACAGCAGGAAATGTCGGCCAACCCTCTAGTTGACCGAGTTGGAATGTTTGTTGAAAGGAGCAGTTGCGGCATAGGAGTTCCATTGTCATCCTCCTGTTCGTTTCACCATCTCTTTTAACATCTGTTCCGTTACAGGACCGATGTGTTTCGAAAGAATCGTTCCTTTCCGGTCTAATACATATGTTGCTGGCATTGCTACGAGACGATACGCATCTTCTGACGTTCCCTTTCGGTCATATAACACAGGGTATTCAACAGGTGTCTGCTTCAGAAAATCAGCAACATCCGAAACACGTCGTTCTGATGTCGTGACATTGATTCCATAGACGGGTATATCTGTATGTCGTGCAAAGGCATTTAGTTCTGGAATCTCTTGTTTACAAGGTGGACACCACGTTGCCCAAAAATTAATGACAAAGACATCATGATTGATTTCGTCTAGATCGACAGTTTTTCCTTCTTGACGCAAGGATAGATTCGGGGCTTTCATCCCGACTTCGAGACCACCTTGTGATGCTTGTTTTTGTTGTTGCTCCACTTTTTTTTGTTTTGCATCATATGTTTGATAACTTTGATAGGCAATGCCGATAATAGCAATCGCTAGGATCAGATAGATCAACGGTTTTTTCACATCTAACCCCCTCCTTCTTTGTTCAGTGTAGCAGACTTCCTCTTTTCGACTATCTACTTTTATCAACAAAAAAGCGAACTCTTCCGTCTTATACGCGGAAATGAGTTCGCTTTATTTTAGAGAATTCACGTTTTAACGAGACAAACGGTTAGTTAAAACGTGGTAATTGTTTTTTGACTTGACGGTTATCTTTAACGCTACCTACAGCTTCCGCTCCCCCTAAGGCCTCATTCAAGGATGTCTTTCCTTCCTTGACTTCTAGACGTCGATTGAATACCGATCGATTATCGACAGAAGCGACGAGGATCGATGCGACATCCGTTTCCGAAATCGTCGCGTCCTTCGTGTCCTTCAAATCTTCATCGGCTTCAATCAAGCCACGCCCTTCACCTGTTGTGATAGAAACTGGACAAATGATCGTATACGTCAAACCACTATGTTCAATCTGTTCCTCTGCTGCATTCTTAGCAGCATAGAACGGATAGACATCTTTCTTGAATTGCTCAGGTCGATCTGCACCATAAGCGCTCAGTAGCACGAAATGACGTACTCGCGCTTTTTTAGCTGCATCAATTGTTTTCAAAGCGACTGTTCGATCCAGCAGTTCTATTTCAGTTGCTTCACCGTCTACTCCTGCGGTCGCCGCACAAATGACTGCATCCTGCCCTGCGACTCCGTGCTCAATGACTTTTTCGAGTTCTGTTTCGATATCGACGTAATGCGCCTTGACACCGAGTTTTTCGAATCGTTCCACCAGATGTTCATGACGAACGATGACCGTGACCTGATGACCCTTGGCAAGCGATTTGACGACGCGCGCTCCGATCGTACCGGATGCACCTACGACTAGTACTTTCATATGGGGGGTCCCTCCTCGATAAGTTAGTCACCTTCGTGGAATGTCATGATGTCATGTCCAAAAATCATCGATTTCAGAGATAACCTAAAACAATCCACCAAAGGAGCAACGTACATCAATTTATACCCGCAATGACCGGAAGGAAACCCCTCCCCTTTAGTTCTTCAATGTGCCATAAAACGTCGTATCGAGCTGATCACGTAGTTCTTGCAGTGCCTTCTCATTCGGTAAGTCATAGAAAATCCCGTTCAGTCGTTGGCTGACGGCTTCGATTTCATAATGTTTTCGTTCTGACATCAAGGCAATCGATAACCCTGCCGTCGCCATCTCGCGGATACTTAAATCAAGGTTCATCTCTTCTTTCATATACGTGTGCGCTGCTGGAATTTTCGACCATCCAGTCGGCTTCATCAAGTGTGTCGCGACGGCTTGAATGACTTCCGACTGACGATTCGCGCGCGCTCCGTCATTATCCGTTTTTCGATGTCTCGAATAGGCAAGTGCCATCGCACCATCCATATGGTATTCCTTCCCTTTTTGGAATGAATACTGATTTGCTTTCCCACTCGCATCCTGCTCGGAGAACGTTCCTGTCGAGACAAGGTCGATTCCGCCGATTTGATCCACTAATCCGATGAAACTATCGAAGGAGATGACGATCTTTCCATCGATCTCTTCATCGAGTAGACCCGAAACAGCATCTTGCGTACATTCTTCTCCACCGAAGGCAAAGGCATGTGTGATTTTATCCTTCTTTCCATTCTCACAGGAAATCGGTGTATACGTGTCTCGAGGAATCGACGTCAGTTGAATCGTTCGAGAAAGTGGAATGAATTGCATGACCGACAGGGAGTCTGAACGTGATCCACGCAACGACTCTCCAGGTCGTGCATCACTACCGATCAATAAGAACGTGAATGGTTGTGAGGCAAAAAGAACGAATGCGATGAGCAACAATAAAAATAGTCCAAGAAGCTTTCGTTTAAAACGACGTTTTTTCTTGATTTTTTTAGGATGAGCTTCTCTTGAAGAGACGTCAGGATTTTTCTGTACCGATTGCTCTGATCGACCCGCCTTCCTCGAGCGTCTCGAGCGTTCCCGATTAGCAAACAATCGTGATCCGGCACCCCCGATCATCTGTGCGACCTGTTTAAGCATGCCGCTCCCGGAACGACGCGATGTACTTTTTCGATCTCGCGGTTGCTCTTCGACATATCGATGGTACGTAGCTGGTTCTTGCTGCTTCTCAAAGGATTCTTGAGAAAATGATTCGTCCGGCGCGTACGCTTTCGAAAAAGCTTCTTCTTGCCTAGCCTGCTCTTCTTCTTGTCTAGCTTGCTCTTCTAACTGCATACGTCGTCGCTCCAAGCGAGAGCGGTGTGGTTGATGTTCTGCCATTCAGATACCTCCGTATCAATCTTTTGCGATCTGTTTCTCTTTCAAGAACTCGCGGAGATACGTCCGTTTCGGTTCGTGCATCGAGGCAGCCATCTGTTTGACCCACCCTTCTGTCCGTTGACCAGCGGTCCGTTCTCCGTAGTACGATGACGTTGACTCTTCGTATCCTGTCAGTAACTCACGCATCGTATCGTCATCAGTATACGTATTCCGGTGGAAGACCGCATCCATCGGAAGGCGGGGTTTTTTACCCGGTTGTTGATCCGGAAGACCGACCGCGACTCCGAATAACGGTACGACGTGATCTGGAAGTCGTAAGAGTTCGCTGACACGACGGGCATCATTTCGTAGTGAACCGATGTAGACCGTTCCGTAGCCGAGCGACTCAGCAGCTACGACTAAATTTTGAGCAGCGAGTCCCGCATCGACAGCCCCTACGACAAGCGCTTCCGTCGTCTCGATCGTCCGGCTCACGTCGCCTCCTGCTAGTTCTGCCGCTAACGTATGTTTGTGGTAATCCATACAAAAGACGAAGAAGTAACTGTTTTCTGCCACATATTGTTGACCACTTGCAACGTCGACTAATTGTCGTTTCAATCCTTCGTCTTCGACACCGATGATCGCATAGGCTTGCTGATAAGAGGATGTCGAGGCAGCCTGTGCGGCTTTTATGAGTGTTTCAATCGTCTCTTCGTCTAATTGATGTTGTTTGAATTTCCGGATTGACCGGTGGTTGAGTAAATGTTGAATGGTTTCATTCATGTGTAATCGTCCCCTTCTGTAATGAGTCTTCTTATTTAAGATAGTCGTCTCTGACTAAAAAGCGCAAATGAAGAGGTTCGGTTTATGAAAAAAGCGGGAATTGAATAGTGTTGTACTGTGCTTTTCTTGCGAAGGAGGGCGATCATGAGAATACGGAAACTGCGACTCTTACTAGAACAATATGGCGATACGACCCTTCGCGATATCATCGTCGAAATCTATCGTCAACTCCCGAGACAAGTCATCGAAGAGAAAGAGTTTGACGCCATGTTGACACAGTTCATGAAGTATAAGGATTTGCAAAAAGAACAGGAACAACCGACCGTCGAACAGACGATTGCTCAGACGGAACGGTTTATTCAATTAGCATACGATCTCCAGTACCTTGAGCCGAATCCGATCGTACCGCTTCGCGAACAAAAGAATTGGTATATCACCGCCAAACGCCTGCTTAAGCATTTACGCCACTATGCTCATCGTAAAAACGGAACCCGTATTGCCTTTGAGGAATTTTTCTTTCTTCTTTCGTCGGCTGCCGGGGAAGAACCTTTATTTTTAAGTAATGATCCGTTTCGATTATTGAAAGTCTCGCAGGTCGATTTTTTTCAAGAATTAGTCGGCTATTATAAAAATGATAGTCATGGCGTCGAATGGATGGAACGCGCCCTCTATACAGCGTTGAAGGTTCCGATGGACGTTGATACTGAGCGCAGTGATCTTTTGCTTGCCGTACTTGCCCATTGCGAGAAACCAGAACATCAAGAAGCATATATCCATTGCTTGAACGCGCATGCAAAAAAACTACAGTCGCATGTTCGGATTGATGCAGACGCTTTATCCACCTATCAAGAAATTCGTTTCGCAGAGCTACATGCTCTCATTTCCCTACGCGCGTTAGATCGAGCGGAGACGATGCTTTTCACAGAATATATCCCATATTTTTCGCATCGCTCGACTCCGTTTCGCTATTACCTCGATCTCCTCGAACGTGCTGGACTCGAACAAGAACACGAACGAATGGCACGCGTTGGTCGAAAAAAACGAATTCATTTCTAAGAGTAGATTCTTCTTGATCCCACGTAGTAGACAACAAAAAGCAAGTGACGATGGATTCGTCACTTGCTTTTTGTTAGTTTCTAATGGCTCAGAGCAGATTCATCTTAATCGGAGGCATTGACGATTCCAAGTCCAACTGTTGCGAGTAATGCAATACAAGCGAATAGGAATGCCATGTCGTTCGGTGAATCGAATCCTTCATAAATCGGTTCCTTCCGATCAACGATGATATGATCCTCCGCACCGTAATTGCCATATGTCGTCGAACTGCTTACACCCGGTTCATCGTAATCACGTGCTTCGGCTACCAATGTATCCGCGCTGAGTAAAAAGCCCGATAAACCGATGACGATCCAGAGATACTTCATGATAATTTTGCCTCGATTCTTTCTTATCTTCAGGAATCCATCTACTTTTTGTTTGAAACAGAAGATATAAATACCTTTTATTTCCTGTAATATAAAAGCAAGGTATTTTCAACTTCACTTTGCTAAAGGAGGAACTTAATTTGCCTATTGTGTATTACAATCAATTGTCTCATGTTCAAAGGCGACACGTCCATCAACTTCTACAGCACCATCAAAAGGCATATGATTTTTCATTTTTTCAGCCGCTTGAAGATTGTCAATGGGTCTACCTCGAATCCGGTCAGGTGAAAGCGACGCTTGGATATCATGTCGTGCATGACGTCGTTCACTTTATGAACGGCGCCTTCCATGATATCAAAGCCTTTCGTAGTCTGGCTATTTTGCTACACTTACATGCCGTTCGACAAGGATGCCGGCATATTCATGTACAAGTCTCTCCGCCGCATGATCTTTCTCTAACTTCGATTTGGAAAGAGCTTGGTTATAGTTTATATGCCGAACAGTTTCGTTTAATCGGCCTCTCAGAGGGACAGCCTGCTACGCTGCGTTTGAAAGCTGTTCATGCACAGAATCAAGATACTTACCTTGCACTTCGTAACGATGCCCTTAAAGGAACACATCACTTTTTTCCTTATCAGGTATCTGATTTAGACAAGTTGATTCAACGAAAAGCGCTTCCTTACCTCGTCTATGATAAGCAACTGGTCGTCGGTACACTATTATTTCAAAAGCAGGGACAGAATATCCGTCTTCTTGAAATCACGTGCCTACCTGAGCTGAGACGTCAAGGATACGGTAGCCGCATCCTTCATACATTTCAAGAAAAATTACGACGTGCAAACATCCAAACGTTTGAAGTCTTTTTTCTCTCAACACAACAAGATGTACTACGCCTGTATCACCCCTCGATGTTTTGCGATATCCAGTTAACCTCTCATTGGCACACGTTCAGTACGGATCAACCTCCGTTAATCATTTAGTCGATTGACGATCCCCCTGTATTCAGGCAACACATACTCCGCATCCATTTCTCGAAAATCAACATGACCCGTTTTACGAAGCACTAGCCCCATCTCGTATAATTGTTCGATGTAGGCGTCTCCCCATGTCAAGGCAAGTCCAGGTTGATGGTTATGAAAAGCAAGCAAGGCATCTTCAATAATTTCAGAAGCAATAGATGCTTGCATCACACGGTTCAACAAAGATTGGAACAGTACGGTTTGTCGTCCGATCAGCGCATAAAACGGGAAATAATGTTTAGCATAAACAAACGTCGGCAAATAGGCATCCGCCTCAATCGTCTTTAGCAACAATGGTGAAGCGGGACGTTGTAATCGTTCTGCAAGTCCAACGGTCGCCTTGCATTCGCACAGCTGATCAAGCACTCGAACCGTCAACTCCTCTTCGATATCGAGCAATAAGACGAGGTCAAGCAGATTCAATTCATGCGTCTCCATGAATTGATCACTGCGTTGAAGATGCATCGTGTAAGTAAAGTCCAGTTTTTCAGCAACAAGTGCCCATAACTCTGAATGGCGCGCCGCATATAGACCTACCGGAAAGTGAAGGGGTTGGCGGACGATCGATCGATGCCCTTCAAGTGTATAGACTTGATTGACGTCTAGACCGTATGCTAGCAGCATTTCGAGTAACTGCTGACGATTTTGACAAGTGACGAGTGTTTGAAACAGACGATCGACTTCGACGAGTGGTTGTTTCATTTCAAGCGCTATTTTTAAATGAGCAGGTGAATCCTGCTCTAGCGCCCGCTTAATGAACTGTAAGGCCTGTTGTTCCGCATCGTTCAGTTGGGCAACATGTGTCCGAAACATTTCGATGTCAAGTTCCCGGAAGGCTTGTAACGCCGGTGCAATTGATTGATTTTTTATAAAGGGTTTCCACATGATTCCCTCGACCTCCTCATTCCAGTATCTCTTCGTAGTGTACGCAATATCCTATCGTCTTGAAAGCAAAAAATGGAGAATCTTCCGTCGTTTCAGGAAGATCCTCCATTTTTTATTTTTTACCGACTTTTAAATGAGCGTTTCGAAAGACGGCATCTTGTTTTCCTGTCTTTTCAACACTTGTTCCGACAGACCCCAGGTATTCGATTTCATCCTTTGGTTGAATGAACTCATATGTGATGGCAGGTTCACCCCGAAGTCGAACGTGTATGATTTGTCGATGTCGTAAAGAGAATGATGCGCGCACTTCAAGAAAGGAGGAAGCTGATAAATCATGTTGCCGCTCTAAAATCGTCATCAACTCTTTTTCAGAGTTACGATAGTTTCCCTGCAATTGAGCATACGAAATACCGACTCCTAAAGATAGGATACCGATTAGACTAAGAGCGAAAATGACCAGCACTTTCTTCATGACTGATCCACCTCCGAGAAAAGTTCATTCTACTTATTCATCGGTTCATCCATCGTCGACGTGAAGTCTTTTTTCGAATCCTTTACGTGAAACTGCATGTCCACATGTGGAATATCATCTTCTAAATAAGGTTCGGATACGGTTTCGAAACCAAACGATCCGTAAAACCCTTCTAGGTGTGCTTGTGCCTGTAAGTAGATCGCAGTTTCTTTCTGCAAATGAACCATCGCTTTCTCCATCATTTGTCTCGCTAACCCAACCGACCGGTGTGCACGATGAACGGCTACCCGTCCAATCGCTATTCCTTTTGTCGGATGATCGTATATCCGAAGACATCCGACGATTTGACCCCTTTCACTCCGTACGACCAGGTGTGTCGCTTGTTGATCTTGATCATCTAGCTCCGGATACGCGCATTCCTGCTCGACGACGAAGATATCCGTGCGTAATTTCAAAAGTTCATATAAGGTATCAGGTGTCATGTGATGAAAAGACTCGAATTCAAATTCGTACATAAAAAGCTCTCCTCTTTAGTTACGACAAAGTCGTGATAATTGTCCTGCGTAGATCGTGACGGGAATACCTCTAAAAATCGTATCTTTTTCCCAGTTCAGCCCGTTTGCACGAGCGACATTTTGCGAAGCACGATTATCGGGATGAATGATCGAGATGATTCGATCATGCCCTCGGTTGAACGCCTCCATCATTAGTTGTTTCGCTGCTTCACGACCATAACCTACTTTCCAGTGCTTCGGTTCGAGCCAATAACCGACTTCTAATTCTTCAATTCCATCCACTTCCTGCATCAATAATCCGGCGAAACCAATCGGTTCATTCGTTTCTTTTTTGAATAACAGCAAAAAACCAGTTTGTCGTTCATCCGAGTATCGCTCCAATTGCCGTTCGAACCACTCTCGTACTTCATCTTCACTCAGGGCAGTACCTCCATTGATATAACGCATGACTTGCTCATTTTGGACAAGCGACTTATAAAAACTGAAATCCTCTTCTTCGAACGGTCGCATCCATAAACGTTCACTTTCCATCGTCATCGCCTCCTTCTATACTTCTCTTTTCCCGAGTTCTTTTCGCTTCATTCCTCTTCCTGACTCTGCTTTCCTTGTGACATTTTTCATTACTAATCGATGACATTCACTCCCTAGTGCTTGCAATTCCCGGCATAAGTCGGTATTTTGGGAACAGTATGTTGAACAACGACCGCACGATTAATGTTAAAATATATTTTGAGCGCATGAGCGCTGAGTAGGAATTCACGAAAAGGACTGAGACCATAATGACTGAACAAGTAATGACGGGACTGTATGAAGGCATTTCAAAAGAGTCCGTACTAATCAATGAACCTTTAAAATATCATACGTATACAAAAATGGGAGGAATCGCGGATTTATTCATCATCCCAACTTCTTATGAAGAAACAGCTTTTGTCGTCCGATATGCTTACGAACAAGGTATTCCCTTGACGTTGCTTGGAAACGGATCGAATCTTGTCGTACGTGATGGCGGCATTCGCGGCATTGTCCTCTCCTTTGAGAAGTTAACCGATATCTCGGTCGAAGGACATGAGCTCGTCGCTCAAAGTGGCGCAGCAATCATCGAAGCGTCTCGTGTAGCTTACGCGCATCAGCTCAGCGGTCTTGAATTCGCTTGTGGGATTCCAGGAACGATTGGTGGCGCATTGATCATGAATGCGGGAGCATACGGTGGTGAAGTCAAGGATTGCCTCCATAGCGCTACTGTATTGACACGACAAGGAGAACTGTTGAACATTTCGCATGATGAACTCGAACTGGGATACCGGACAAGTTGCTTCTCAAAGAAAGAATACATCATCCTCGAAGGTCGATTTGCGTTAACAGAGGGTGACCCAGCATTGATCAAGGAAGTCATGGATGATTTAACGCATAAGCGGGAAACGAAACAACCACTCGAGTACCCTTCTTGTGGTAGCGTCTTTAAACGTCCAGAAGGCTATTTTGCAGGGAAGCTGATTCAAGATAGCAACTTACAGGGAACACGCATCGGTGGCGCTGAAGTGTCCAAGAAACACGCTGGTTTCATCGTCAACGTCGAGAATGCGTCAGCATCCGACTATATCGCGCTCATTCGTCATGTACAAGAAACCGTTCAAGAAAAATTCGGTATCTTACTTGAGACAGAAGTGAAAATCATAGGTGAAGAAGCATAATCCATCATTTTACGAAAAAGGTGAGCTCCGCATTTTGAAGGGAGCTTTTTCTATGGCTACATCTAAGTTTTCGATGAATCACGCAGCATTAAGATGTATGAGGATGGAACAGACTCAATCAAGTCAACCGTCTCGCTCTTCGAGCTTTCAGTTACGACCTTAAATAGATGGAGAGCAAAATATCGCACATACGCCTCCTTCACACTCCGTGATCGAACAGAATGGACATGTTATCCAGAATGAATGCTGCACGTGCGGTGCTAACTCAAGAGGAATCACTCACTATTGCTACGGTACAGTTTAATATTTTCGAGTTTAGGCGTACTTGCAAGATGGATTCAGAAGTATACTAGTCATAATATTCAAGGGAAATCATTGAAAGAGCGATCAATTATGACTAAAGGTATAACTTAACTACTGTATTCGAAGTGCATATTCAAGCAGTTATGGACTGTATACAAAGCGGTTATCCAATTACTGTCCTATGCATCTCGCTGGTGTCTCGCGTGCTGTCTACTACAAGTGATTACGTCGAATAGGTATACTACGGAGACGTGAGACTGAGAACATAAAAATCATCGAAGAGATGAACGAGATTCATCTTTCGGTGAAAGGAATCTATGGCTATCGACGAGTGACATTAAAAAATTTGAAACATCGTTTCGGAAGAAACGTTAACGCCAAGCGTGTCCGTCGCCTGATGCATGTCGCCAGTATTCATTGCGTCATACGCCGGAAAATCCTTTGTACATTCGTAATCGCCCTCAAGAGACCGCCGAGAACATTCTGAACCGTGATTTCCACGCGTCAGAACCGAATCAAATATGGGTGAGACGGGTGTTCACGGAATTGAAGTATGGTGCTTCTCAGAAGGCGTATTTGTGTGCCATTCTGGACCTATATGATGAATCCATCCGTGCCTTCGTTTTAGGGCACTCTAACAATAATCAGCTCGTGTTCGATACGTTTGAACTCGCCCTTCAGGGCACACCGGGAAGCCGTCCCTTGCTTCATAGTGATCGAGGGTTCCAATATACGTCGCATGCGTTCCGTCACATGATACGCGTGGCAGGCATTATACAAAGTATGTCTCGGATTGGTAAATGTATTGATAATGGTCCGATCGAGTCCTTTTGGGGAACCTTGAAATGCGAAAGTTATTATCTACATAAGGTTACGGAGTTCGATGAACTCCAGCTTGCGATTCAAAAGTATATGCATTTCTACAATGTAGAACGGTACCAATAATGATTAAACGGCTTGGCTCCATTAGAATACAGAGCTCAAGCCGTTTAAGTGATTTTTATTATTTATCCTGTCTACTTGACGGGGAGCAGTTCAGAATTCAAAATGCAGGTCCTTTTTTATTTGCACCTCTTCGAAGGAATTCTATACTGTTTTATAGTTTTAGGATAATTCAAAATGTCTATTTCATAAAAATAGTTTAACTTCCTTATAGTTCTATAAAATCAATCCCATAACTAAAAAGGACAAGTTTTATAATAACTTGTAAATATCAAATTAAATTGAATATGAAAATTTTATTTTGAAAGGAAATAAATAAATTTATTCATAACGAAGTGCTTCTATCGGATCCAACTTCGCAGCCATGTTTGCCGGAATAAGACCACAAACGATACCAAGTATCATGGAGAATAAAACCCCTCCAATAACAACGTCTATAGAAACTAATGGGGGCCAGTTGGCCAGAATAGAAATTATGTTAGCACCAGCATAGCCTAGCATGATGCCGATAACACCGCCAAGAGAAGTGAGGATCATAGCCTCTATTAAAAATTGTAACAAGATTTTTCCACGAGAAGCTCCAAGTGCTTTACGAATACCTATCTCCCTCGTTCGTTCTGCTACAGAAACAAGCATTATATTAATAACACCTATTCCACCTACTATCAAAGATATACCTGCGATTCCACCAATGATATAAGTCATTACTTTGGTGACTTGCGAGATTCCCTCTTGAATCTGTTTAAGATTTACTACCTCATACTTCCCACTTGCTTCAGCAGGTTTACGCTTGTTCAATATACGTACTGCCTTTTTCCCTATAATCGCCAAATTGTCTACTTCTTTTGCTTGCAAAGAAATGTTTTGTACTTCGTCTTCACCATAGATTGTGGACCATAAAGTAAGAGGGATATAGATTTCTGCTGATTCTTCCCCTATCGAAGACTTCTTAGAATCGAACACACCTATGACTTGTAGCGGTTGTGATCTTACTTCAATTATTTTTCCTAGAGCGGACGTATCATCAAAAAATTTTTTTTTAGCTTTCTTATTAATCATTACAACGTTCTTTCCGTATTCCACATCGGTATTTTGAATCAAACGTCCTTCTATAATCGAAACTTTGTTCACTGCAAAGAAGTTACCTTCCAAGCCTACGATGTTCATCAACTCAGACTTATTCTTTAAAGAAAAGCTTTCTGTCTCTGAGTTAGTAATCAAAACCTGCCGAAGCCCATCGATTTTCTTTAACTCGAATAAATCTTCATCAGTTATTGTCGGATTAAAAGTAATTTCGGATTGAAATAACTCATCCATATTCGGTGTGTAACTAACAGATACTGTTTTGTTGTCCGGACCTACTAATTGAGATTTTAATACTGCTTCTCCACCCCTCCCGATAGCTACAACAGTAATTATGGAACCGACACCGATTATAATTCCCAACATAGTCAAAGTCGATCTTAATTTATGGGCTAGTATAGAATGAAACGCAATTTTTAAACTTTCCATAAAATTCATAGTATAATCCTTCTATCCGTCTTTATTTCACCATCATTCAATACTATTCTCCGAAAAGAATAGTTTGCTACTTCTTCTTCATGAGTGACCATCACGATAGTTTTACCTTCCTTGTTTAATTCCCGAAAAATCCCCATTATTTGTTTACTGGATTTCGAATCTAGAGCTCCAGTTGGCTCATCTGCCACTATGATTTCTGGACTGCTCGATATCGCTCTTGCAATTGCAACTCTTTGCTTCTGTCCTCCAGAAAGTTGATTAGGATAATAATCTACTTTATCTTTTAATCCTACTTTTTCAAGCGAATCATATGCTATTTCTCTTCTTTCCTTTTTTTTATATCCACCGTAGATTAGAGGCAATTCTACATTTTCTATTGTAGTAAGACGTGGAAGTAATAAAAAGTGTTGAAAAACAAATCCAATTTTTCGATTTCTAATCGCTGTGAGTGTTCTTTCACTAGTATTAAGAACATCTATACCTTCTAATATATATTCACCAGAAGGCGATTGATCCAAACAACCTATGATATTTAAAAGAGTTGTCTTACCCGATCCCGATGAACCCATAATAGATATGAATTCGCCTTTCTCTATCTCTAGATTGATGCCTTTAATAATGGGAATTAGATTATCACCTTGACGATATACCTTGTTTATATCCTTTAAATTAATCATGATAGTTTAATTCCACACTTTCAGAAAAACCTTTCAATGGTTTGTCAATTATTTTTTGTCCCATAGTAACTCCATTCAGTATTTCAACCCATTTTCCTTCAGAACTCCCTATGTCGACTTTTTTTCTTTTCGCCTTATTGTCGCTTTCAAGAATATACACAAATGCTTGATTATTTTCTTTCAATATAGAGGATTCAGGGATTGTAATGATTTTCCGTTCATCAACGGTGACAATCAAAGAGACGTGATAACCAGGAGATAATCCCTTTTGTTCTTTCAATTTCGCTCTGAATACATAATGAGACATATTAGGAGAAACGTCTGGAATGGTTTCTATTGACGACTCGTCCGCATCAACTGGATACTCCTCTACTTCAATTATTTCCCCTGTCCATTTTCCTTTTGAATTAGCCTTAGCTGTAACGGTAAAATCTTGTCCTGCTTGAATCTGAGGTTTTTGAAGTTCTGTCAAACTTCCTTCTATTTCATAAGGCTCGTCCGAAATAATCTGAAGGAACGGTTTAGGTGAGACATCATTTAAAGTATTTTCTTCTAAACCTCTTGAGTTTTTCGTATCAATGCTTTTTATTTTTCCTGAAATGTCACTATAGACTATCATCTTTTGTTTTTTATTAAGTGCCGTTTCTAATTGCATCTCTGTTTTTTTTTGTTCAAGAACAAGTGACTCTTGTGAAATCGCTTGTTCTTCAATTTGTTCCGAAATTGTATTAAGTGCTTTTTTATTCATTTTTTCTCTTTTAGCATTTTCGAACTCTTTATATAAAAAATTTGTTTTCCGCTGGTTTTGTGTGCTTTTTAAACTAATCATTTTTAAATCTAAGTTCAATTGTTGGATTTCATTATCGACTTCTTTACTATCATATGAAAAAAGTTGAGTTCCTTTATTTACTTCTTGATCTTTTTTCACAAAAAACTCCATAATTTCCCCTTTTTCATTGCTAGGATAATAGTTTACTAAATTTTTAGAAACCACTTTCCCAGGAATAAGGACTGTGTCTTTAGTTTTCATTTTCACAACATCTACTATGTCACTCTTATTAATTTCTACTTCATTTTTTTTATCATGATTTTTCAACAAAAATAAGTTAAATACAATAAAACTAATGAGCATTATCACACATGTGTATATTATCCATTTATTTAAAATAATTTTTTTTATTTTTAAATTCAACATATTTCCTCCTCGAATCGAAGTTGAGTTATTTATAAAAGTGCAAAAAATTAGACGGATTTAAATTAAATCCGCCTAATTCAAATTCTTTTTCAAGACTTATTTTTAGCAGTAGATAATACACCATCCGCAGTAAACTTTATAAATGCACCAATACAAATAGCTAACAGTACTGCGCCTACTTTTGTCTCATATACATTTGTAAAGAATAATACAACCGATAAAACGATAGCTACAATAGCAGCCACATAATACTTATTCAAAACCATCTTCTCCCTTCAATGTACCTTCAATGTACCTTCAATGTACCTTCACTAGATTTTGATCTTTGATTTCATAGATATGGTCACTTAACTGCACTCGAAATTCTTCGATATGAGTTACAAATATTATACTATTTTTTTCCGTTAAAAAATTAGTTAATATGTCGTAGGCCTTTTGCTGAGAAGATTTATCAAGAGCAGTAAAAGGTTCATCTAGTAAGAGTAAATTTATTTCCCTACTAATCATCGCAATTAAAAATAATTTATACTTCATTCCTAAAGAATAAGTCTGTACCTGATTCTTCAGGACCGCTGTACTTAATTCAAAAAGTTTGCAGTAAGTGTTCACTTGAGTGATATATTGTTTCTTATTTTTGATTCCCCATAGTGAAGCAATGTAATTGATATTCTCCCAACCAGTTAGCAAATCAAACAACGGTGGATTGTTCGGGATGAATGCAGCTTTTTTTTTGAATTCCTTCTGACTGATTACTTCATCAGCTAAACTCACCTCCGTATTTTGATCAGTAAGTATATAGTTCAACAATGTAGTTTTTCCCGATCCGTTCGCTCCGACTATACAATAAGCTTTTCCTTTTTGAATAGATATTCTAGTCGGTTTCAATAATTCGATATCATCAAATCTTATATTGGGAATTTGGATTTCATACATTAGAGCTCGATCCCCTTAACAAGTTGAAAAACATTCGCAGCTAATGCGATAATAAAAGTCATTGTCAAAAGAATTTTAGAGAATTTGGAACTAAGACCTACGGTTTTAGTAAATCCAAAATGCATAATTAAACAAACTAATGCCACACCAATTAAAGAGAACATCGTGAAAAAAGCGTTCGGTATCACATCTCTAAAGTTAAGAATCAATAAGAAATTCAATATTTGAAAGATAAAGAGAATCAATGTACTCGATAGAACAACAGAATACATCTTTTTGATTGACAAATCCGATTTATTAAACAAACTAATTAATGACCAGAACATCGTAAATATAAAAGATACTATTAGCATGAATGGCGTTAAGACTACACAAAATAAAGCAAACATCATAAACCACTCTTTTAGTTCTGCTGAATCCTGTAGATTAAAAATAATCGTGGACACTAGTGCATTGAATAAAATCATTATGGCAATGTTAAACAAAATTAATTTTTTCTTTGAATTAAATAGAAAGATATTATCAGAGTTTTTTACAGTTTCGTTCATTATACTCTCTCCTTAAAATGTGCTAAAATTTCCTTCGATTATCGAAGCTAGACTACATAGTAAAAATGCAGTAATTAGTATCGTAGTTACCTCTAAAAATGACTTACCGAATCGTATTGGATTTTTCTTTTGTCTAACTAAGACTAATAGTGGATAACAAGTAATCGCGGAAACTAAGAGAATCGATAACGTCTCGAATACAGCATGTGGTAAAAAGCCTGAAATGATTGGTTTAATACCTACACTATTGTATACAGTAAATAACGTTTCTCCAACAATCATCCCATTGAAAAAAACAACGAAAAGAGAGTATACAGATCCAGTCAAGGTTCCAACGACCAACATACTGAACAACACAAAAATGTTATTTTTAAATACCTGAAGTGTTTGTAATTCTTTAGGATTAAACTCTGTTACTTGATCTCCTGCAGATATAACCCCGCTTAAGAAGCCCATCATAAACAACATCAATTGTATTCCTATCAATAAAATCCAAAAACGTATTGTATGAGAACTTTTCATAATTACATCCTTATATTTTTAGAATCAAATTTCTTAATGTTTTCTTTTGCATGCTTCGCGAAAAACAGTAAATATGAAGTTGTTCCCAAGAGATAGAAAGCTAAATAAAAATAAAATAGAAATCCTAATATGTCTTCCGGAATACGAATAAAAAGCATTCCATATAACAAATACAAAAGTGGTAAAACTAGTATTCTTCGCGGTATCGCCTGTATTTTTTCAATTATCTCCTCTTCTTCTGTATTTCCAATGTCTACATAAGAGGCATAATCAGTTTTGATCAAAAATGAACTAGCCCACATTTGAACAATCGGTACCATAACAAACGTAATAGCTAAAAGAAAAAGTCCAAAGATGTACACTACGTTATACGATATTAGAATAATGTTAATCAAAAGTAATAAAAAAGCTGGTATTATTAGTAAACAGTACATTAATAGAATTTTACTCTTATATATCGCATAAGTTCCTATTCCTGAGTATCTAAATAGTAAAACTTTCTCTTTATTGGCACCTAATAAAAATAATTGAGGATTCTCCGTCCTTAGTTCAAAACAGTGGTTAAACAAAATCAATAACAACAATGCTGTGAACAGTAAATAACTCAGATTTCCACTTGTAGATGTAATAAAAATATTAAAAAATAAGCCCATAAAAAATATTGATTCATACGTAAAAATTGTTAATTGAAAAAAATTAGGTGAAACTAAAAATCTTTCTCTTTCTAGTAATTTTATCTCAAAGCTTAGTAGTTCGTTTTTAAAAAATTTCCTATTGATATACTCATAAAACAATGAAGCATAGTGCAGAAAATCATATTTGGTCTCTATAGAGAACGACAATCTATTAACACTCGTTGTTCCCTTAACTATCAATGCGCATAAATTAACAGCTAGTAACAAAAATGTTAAGTATAAAGATGATAACGAAAATATACCGAGTTGATCAATTAGCGAGAAAAATTTATTGATGGCACCAAATAATGGATTAATAAATGAATCTAACAAATCCATAGTCACCTTTTTAGCGTAAACATCATCTATAAATGTTTTCGTAGTGGCAATTTGGCTTCTGATTATGTAAAAAGGGTGTTTTAATATATCCACCAATTTATATCCGATAGTAAAATAAACAATTGAAAACGTGATATAAAACATTAAACGAACTATTCCGATTGGTTTATTAATTTTGTTTACGAAATACAATGTCGTTACTTTATTAACAGCCATGAAAATTGCTGTTAAAAGTAAGATCAGATTGAAAGAAACTAACACTCCAAAAAACGCTCCAAAAATGTTGAAACTAGTGATAATAAACATAGATAAAATGCTAATGTTTCCAAACAATGACCAAATCATCATAGAAATCATATTTATATTGTATACGTTCCTCGTCGACAACGGACTGTATACATATATGCTTGATTTGAGTACAGCTGCCTCTTTATAAGATGATATTGCTTTTAGTAAAGTAGAAACCATTAAGAAAATAGCAAGTGAATATAAAAACTTGTGTGAATGATTATTCACAGCAAAGCCTATCGAGAAATAAAAGACTACTCCGGTCAATACTTTAATTAAGATATTGATTAAAATCCAGCATACATTCGAAATATTCTTAGTGACTGAAAATCTATTTAGTATAGACGAATATTGAGTAATATACCTTAATTTAAACTCTATGAAAAACAAACTTAAAATATTCAAAATATACTCCTTTTTCTATAGAAAATATAAAAAGAGACTGAAAAATAAACAGTCTCTTCTTATATTTTACAAAAAAATAAATTTAGTATGCGATTGCAGCTTTCTTACCTTTTTCTTTAACCAAATCAGTTAAGTACTTTTTAACACCAGCTGAACCAGCTGCTGCAATAAGAGAAGCACCACCAGTTCCAATAGAACCGATCAAGGCTACTAAAGTAACTCCCCAAGAGATAACATCAAGCCATCTTAAAACTTGAGTAGCTACTACTACTGATAAATTGAACTCTTTAACAAGGTTCATTTCAGGAAGCATACCAAGTAAGAAAGCGTAAGAAGCTAATAAAATCATTCCTGCTGTGAGAAGTACCCCGAAGCTAACTGCTCGTTTATTTACTGAATATGTCATATTTTTCACCTCCTTCTGGAAATAATAATATTATAAAAAAAAACCATTTTCAACATAAAATAACAAATTTAATTTTATTTTTCTTTTTTTACATAAAAAAAATAAAATTATATTTCACTTTTTTATTATAAATAAATTGTTAAAAATTTAAATAATTATTCATATTATTCTTTAATTATAAAAAATGCATTGAAAATGCCTTTGTATATATTTAAAATTAATTTTTTATAGTAATTTCTTTTAATACCATTATATCTCTTAAACAGTAAATTTATATTTTTAGAGATTATTTACACTGAGGAGAAAAAAATCGACTTATAAAATCTTAATTGCTATCTATCATCGCTAAAACATATGATGTAGCGCATTTTATACACGCAAAAAATAAATACTAGTATAAAATTCATCTTATTTACAAAAAGAACCCTTGAATTTAGACTGACCTAGCAATATAAGACACATATAAAACACCTTGATTAGGCTGCCAGTACACCGTATTTTTTCGGTATCAGGTAGCCTAATTTTTTGGAGATTCATTCTTCGTTATAATAGTTTAAGTAATTAATAACGCGTTCAGAGACCTCATGGTCTCTTAGCTAGTTAAATTTGACGTACTGGACTCTTCGGATTTTAAATTAGAGTGGAATGATTCGATAACTGTGTTGTCCCAAGAGTTTCCTCTACGAGACATGCTACTTGTTATGTGATTTCTCTTAACGAATTCTTGAAAGGCATATAACGTATAGATACTGCCTTGATCCGAATGAAGGATGATCCCTTCGGGATAGTTTCGATTCTTAAGCGCTATATTCAACGTCTCGATCACAAGAGGCGTTTGTTGATGCTCGTATAACTTGTAGGCAATGATTTAGTTATTGAATAAGTCCATGATAATTGAAAGATATTTCGTCGTATTGCCATATTGGATATCCGTCACCAACTTCTGACTCGGTTTACTTGCTGTGAAGTCACGTTTGATAAGATCCGGTGCCATTATAATGCGCTCACCTTGAGACTTCCACCTTCGTTTCGGCTTGATCCGACATTGGAGATGGTGTTTCTGTATGATTTTCTGTACGGTATTCCGATTGGCTTTCAATTGATAGATTTGTTGTAATAATGCTTTTATTTTTAGATGCATATTTTGATACTTCATCTGTTTACTTAGTCCAATGATGGCTTTTTCGAGCACCGAGGGTGCTTTCGCAGATTTTTTAATCAACGGTAATAGTTTGCTCTTTGTACACTCCAAGCGCTAAGAATGGCGGTGATTGTATACTTCCCCTGAAGAAACTTTACAATTTTTATGACTACTTCTTTCTCAACTCTATTTCGATCTCCATGTACTTTTTTAAGATCTCGTTTTCCATCTCCTGATGAGACATTTGTCGTTCTTTCTTGTCATCTTCATTCGCAGAATCTGAACCATGTCCATAGGTATATTGTTTTCCAATCGGCTGATCAAATCGATAATGTTTGTCAGAGCGATACCATCTCATCCATGTTTTGATTTGAGATTCATTAAGGTGTTTTATATTGTCTCAAAAATTTAGGTTAGCCCAATTAAAAAATTAAACCTACGTGACTTCATATACAATATTACCTTTTAATATTATCTCAGTTAATAAAAAAGTAATATATAAATCAAAATTAAAAGAAATATTGATTATAACAAAGTGATTCCGACATTGTGTCGGAATCACTTTGTATACCTAAATAAATATAAAAGTATACTTAAACTATTCATCATGTAAATTTTATTTAATTAATTCTAAATTTTCCCTCTAATTATAAAGTCAGTCTATATTGTATAGTTTATATTACCCAGTTTCCGTCACGCATGACTGATTCACGCGTTCCGTCTGCAAGTTCTCCTTCAATCGATAGATCCGCTGATCCAATCATGAAGTCGACATGCGTCATCGAGTCGTTCGCGCCTTGTGCTTCTAGTTCTTCTGCTGAAAGGCTTGGACCATTTTCGAGACACGTCGAGTATGCACGACCAATCGCTAAGTGGCATGAAGCATTTTCATCGAACAATGTATTATAGAATAGAATACCCGAGTCAGAAATCGGCGAGCGGTGTGGTACGAGCGCAACTTCTCCGAGATAACGTGCACCTTCATCAAGTGAAATCAAGTCATCTAATGCTTCTTGACCCTGTTTTGCTTCCGCTTTAACGATTTTTCCGTTCTCGAACCAGAGTGTGAACTCATCAATCAAGTTCCCACTATAGCTAAGTGGTTTTGTGCTTGAGACGTGTCCGTTGACTCCTGTCTTTTTCGGCAATGTGAACACTTCTTCTGTCGGCAGATTCGCGATGAAATCAACACCATCTGCATTCGGACCACCGCCACCTAACCAAACATGACGTTCTGGTAATTCGATTGATAATTCTGTTCCTGGAGCTGTGTAGTGCAATGTTTTGTATTTCTTCTCTGTCAGGAATTTTGCTTTTGAACGCAGATTATGATCGTGATCCGCCCATGCAGCGACCGGATCCGCTTGATCGGCACGTGTTGCTTTCAAAATAGCTGACCAGAGCTCTTCAACGGCATTCTCTGAATCAGGGAATACTTTCTTCGCCCAGCTTTCAGAAGGTGCTGCTACGACACACCAGCTGACATTGTCACTCATGACGAACTTCCGCCAATTAGCAAGAGCGACACCGGCTGCTTTATTCGCACGTGCGATTCGGCTCGAGTCCACGCCATTCAATAAATCTGGATCTTCACTGACGACCGATAAGAACGCTGTCTTTTCTTCTGCCAGTTGGTCGTAACGTGCTTTTAACCAATCCGGGAACGTATCAAACGACTCTTCCGGTGCATCGAAATAACGGATTTTCGTCATCTCATCATCTGACCATTGTACATACACTTGCGTAGCTCCTACTTCGTAGGCGACACGCGTGATTTCACGAACGAGCGGCAAATTTTCGATTCCTGCACGCACCTCGAGTTGTTGTCCTGGTTGTAGATTAATTCCCGTACGCACGGCTAAAGACGCGTATTGTTGTAATTCTGCTTGTGTCGGCATTATGTAATCCCCTTTCTTGTATCTTTATTTTCACGAAATAGTTGCAATTTTGCAAGAAATAAGGCGAAACTAGAAAGAGAAGAGAAGGAGGCATCACCATGGAATTCACACCCGGCGATTTTAAATCGGCTTATACGTATTTTCACCGACAGGCACTCGACCTCGTTGGTGATGAAAAAGCACAGCAAGAATTGTTAGTTCGAGCAGAAATCGGACTTGCGCACTTGACGCAAGATATCGCGTCTACAGAAAGCTCGGACATCGAACGCGAGGCAGAACTCGTCCTTTATTTTCAATTAAAACAACTGCTTGAAATGCTTCGTGCTCTCTATCAGAAAAAATTCGAAATGCATGCGGAGCAGGAACAATTGTTATTGACGGCCGTTCTGTACTTCACGTCTCCTGTTGACGCCTTACCGGACGATAACGTCCTCGGGCTCTTCGATGACGCACAGATCGTCGAAACGATTTATGAAGAACTGGCTGCAGACGTCGATCGCTTTCAACATATGGAATAAAAATAGGCAGCTGTCGCAACAGCTGCCCTTTTTTATGCGTTTTGCTTCGAAGCGATATGAACAGGTGTCGTGGATTGACGTGATTCATCTACCTCTAGTTTTTCTTTATTCAACCACGTATAGATCATTCCCATGAAGACAGCTCCACCAATGATGTTTCCAGCTAGAGCGGGTAACAGGTTATGCATCGCTCCTGCAAATGTGATCGTATCCGGGTGTGGCACGACTAACGCAATGGAGAACAATGCCATATTGGCGATGACGTGATCAAATCCAGATGCGAAGAATACTGCGACGAGTACCATCATCATCATGATTTGCGCTAATTCATTCTTCATATTTTTCGGAATGAAAATCGCTAAACAGACCATCCAGTTACAGAAGATAGCTCGTGTGAAGATTTCCCACGTCGTATGGTGGATCTTCGTCTCTGAGACAGAAAATAACCAGTTGTTCATACCAAGCTCTTGTATGATTCCTGTTTGGGAAAAGAGTAGCGCAAACGCTAATCCTCCAAGTCCATTTCCGATTAGACAGATCAACCAGACCTTCATCGTATCCATCTTCGTCGTATAGCCACGCATCGTCGCCGTCGTGAAATACATCGTATTTCCTGTGAACAGCTCTGCCCCACCGTAAACGATCAGGACAAGCGCCACTCCGAAAGTCAGTCCACCGACAAGTGTCGCAACAGGTGACTCCGCCATATATAGACCGTTAATTGCTTTTAAGGTAAAAATAATTGCAAATCCAATGAAAATCCCTGCTAGCATGGCACGAACTAAGTACTCGAGAGGACGCATTTGTAGCATGCGCGTCGACTTGATTGCTTTATTCCGTAATCCTTCTAATGCTTCTACCTCGTTCATCGTAGAAACCTCTCTTTCTTTTGTTCAACACTTCACAATGTTTGTTCATTTATTATCATACTTCCATCTTAAAAGATGTTCAAGTATTGAATAGACCTGTTTTATCGTTTTTATAAAAGAACGAGATGTAAACGATATCATTGTGTCGAGATTGTGAAAAATGCCTTTTCTTGCTTTATACAACTAATTAGTTTGGATTTGCAGTCGTGATGCGAAGCGTTCAAAGAAAGTATTTCGTCTTGATGCATTGAGTACATAACCATCAATGACAACACGATTAAAGCGTCTAGAAGATGAAGTAGCTCGTTCGATATCGGTCGGAGTGTAGGCGTCGAATGTTTTCCGGTCCATCGTAAAATCTGCACCTGAATACGGATCCGTGTAGTGAATTTCAAGGTCGGTTAAATCAGGAATCGTTGAAAATAAAACAAGCGTATGATGCATCAGAACTTTAGATAACCGAGCCTTTAAAAAATCCTGATTCACTTGTAGTGTTCCGGTGTCGGTACCAATCCAAGCTTGTCGCTCTTTTCCTGTCACTTCATAGGCAAGACGTAACGATTCTCCTTCGACATCTACCTGTTTTAATTCTGATGAGAACGGAAGTTGTTCGGCTAATTGACGAACCGCTACCGTATTCATCATCGAGGCACCCACTTGTCTCGCTACAAGATCACCATCATGCCAAATGGATGATTGATTTTTTTCATTGGGTTGTTCAAAAAGACGAATTCCGACCAGTACTCCTAAACAGATACAACCAAGAATCCATAGCATTTTCTTCATTTTCATCACCTTCCTAAAAAAACGTACCCTTTTTCATCTTTTTTCATAAGAA
Source organism: Exiguobacterium sp. UBA1053 (assembly GCF_002316465.1). Lineage (NCBI taxonomy): Bacteria > Bacillati > Bacillota > Bacilli > Caryophanales > Exiguobacterium > Exiguobacterium sp. UBA1053. The sequence continues at coordinate 125,998 of NZ_DCDO01000005.1, forward strand.
GGGTTGAAATTTTATGCATATGAGCGTACTCTTGCAGGCAGATACTCACAGAAGGAGGAGCATGAGGTCACTCATCATATTGCCATGACTACAACACACCCACAGAAAAAGAGAGTTGAAAAAATCAGTTTCTTAATCATTGGTACGTTGCTGTATTCCCTTTACATCAGCCTACTACTATCCCCAAATGATATCGGATCAGGCGGTATCATGGGAATCACGCTCATTATTCAAGAGCTCTTCCACACGCCAATCGGATTAACGCAATTGCTCTTAAACATTCCCCTCTTCCTTTTAGGTTTCCGTTTCCTACGCAAACGATTCATGTTCTTATCTGGAATTATTGTCATTGTTTCTTCCTTTTTAATTGACTGGATCCCGACTCAAATCGTTCCGGAATCTCTAAACGATCCGCTCGTCGCTTCCATCTTTGCTGGTCTAGTCTCTGGTCTTGCAATGGCATTGATCTTCTTCGGTGGTGCTTCAACTGGAGGGCTTGATATTCTTGGAAAGTTTTTCTTTGCTCGTTTTCATAACTGGCCACTTCCTCGTATATTTCTGATGCAAGATCTTGTCATTTACATCCTTGTATGGTGGGTATTCGATCTTAAACACGTTATGTATGCTCTCATCATGAGCTTTGTTCGCGCCAAAGCCCTTCAGACGGTTTACAGTTTCTATTCTGCTTCTAAGCAATGTATCATCATTTGTGAGAAAGCAGATGAAATCAATGAAGTCATTACAAAAGAACTCGGTCGTGGTGTCACGATTCTCGATGCACGTGGAGGATACTCCAACCGAACGAAAAAAATGGTCTATGTCGTCGTTCAAAATAACGAAATCGTCCGTTTGCAAGAAATCGTCTCTTCTGTCGAGCCGAATGCATTCGTTACATTTTCGGAAATCCATACTGTTTTCGGCAATTACAAGGAACATTCGTATTCGTTTTAACACCAAGCGCAGCTTAGCTGTGCTTTTTTCATCTTCTTAGAACAGCTTCTCGTATTGCATCATCTTTCCTGCTTTTTTATTAGTATTATTCAGTTTTTCAGTCATTATCCCTATTCAAAAAATAGACAGGCTTCACTTTTTTTACGATAGTAGTTAAGCTTATGACATGTCTTTTATTTAAAGGAATGATTGCATGCACTCTCTTTGGCGTCAGCGTATTCTGCTGATTTTCTTGATCAGCTTATTCGCCTCTATCCCGATCATCTATGCTTTATCCGGTTATCGGACGATTGCAACGATGACCGAGCAAATGAAGGATCATGATATACCGTTAATCAATCAGGTAGATCAGTTGGTCGAACACAATCGAGATCGTGCCAATGCGGTTCGTGGTCTCTTATTGTATGAAGATAATCGTTATATCGAACAATATTACTTTTCAACGTCTAAAATCCATGATTTGCGCAATAGTCTGAACCAATCGTCGACTACTCCAGGGACGATTAAGGATCTCCTTCGCCGCAACAATGTCTGGGAGTCCGAGATTGAACGCGTGTTTGTCGTCTATGAACGTCAAAGTCCAACAGCCGCAAAACGTCTTGCTAGACAATCGACTCAGACGACTCAAACGATTCTCGAAGACTTATCCCGTGTGAAAGATGATTTGTATAAAACGCTTCAAGCCAAATTACAACAATCAGATACTTTAATCGCTACATATAAATGGATGTGTCTCGCTCTCTCCATCCTGTCCTTTTTATTGATTAGTGCCACGGTCTTTTTCTTCCACCACTTCGCTCCAAAAGGATTAGAACAATCGTCTTTAGAATAAACGAAAAGCGCAGCTAAAGCTGCGCTTTTCGTTTATTCTAAAGACTCATTCAGGCATCGCTTTTCCCTCTTGTACATGTTCCATCGCCATATGTACAAGCGATGACACATGATGGTCATCCAAGGAATAATAGACGACTTTACCGTCTTTTCGAAACTTGACGAGTCCTTGTTTCAACAAAGATCGAAGATGATGCGACGCTGTCGCGATCGAACAGTCGACAGAAGCCGAGACATCACAAACGCATAGTTCTTCTTCGATCGTCAGCGCATAAACGATTCGCAGTCGTGTCGCATCCGAAAGAATCTTAAATAGCTTTCCGATTTCAAGCGTCGGAATCGTATCAACGATATGTCCGATTTCAGACGCACGTTGTTCATCAATCGCAATCGTTTCACAACGGGGAATGTCCATGTCCGTCACCTCGTTTCTATCTATATTGCACCATGAGAAACGGGACATTGCAAGTTCAGCGCATTCGTCTGCGAATGAGCCAAAACACGAACCATCCTCCTACGTAATCTCCAATATCCCAGACAATTCGATTTTGATCGACAGCGCGTACGCCGATGTCAATGATTTTCGTGCTTTCTAATCGGTTCGTATAACGTTGACGAAGCCGAGTCGGAATCGGTAGACGAAGAAGTGCCCGGTAATAAATATCTAAATGAGTATGTCCCCAAATTTCCGTCGCAATCGAGCTCGTTTTAATATACAACGGACGTTTGTAGCGTCTTTCATACTTTTCTTTCAATAAAAGGGCCATCTCATAAGATATACGATTAGGATGTGGAAATAAGACTTTTCCTAGATGGTAGATCCCCTGATTATCGACTCGAATGATTTGTGGTTCTAACCGATATCGAATCCAATAGCCGCGAAAACGGATCGTCTGCCATTTCAATACAATCACCTCTGAACGGATTATACCCTGTTCTGAAGTGATTGATGCCATTCACGCACAGCATCTGTCATTTGCTGCGCAGCGAGTTGCCGATCTTCTTTAGCAAAAATTTCTGAGATGACGGCATACCCTTCTAGCGGGATGGGCAGAGAGGAGACATTCGTTGCTGTGATTCCACCAATACCGATTAAAGGTAATCGTACGGCTTCCCGAATCGCCTGAAGCATCGTGTGCGACATAGAATCAGCATCCGCTTTGGATGACGTCGCAAATAGAGAACCCACGCCTAAATAAGATGCTCCGTCTCGTTCTGCTTCAATCGCTTGTGCAACAGTGGCTACCGACACACCAATCACAGCATCTGGTAAAAGGCGACGTGCTGCGGTTAAAGGAATGTCTTCTTGTCCGATATGCAAACCAGCTCCGACGAGTAATGCGATATCGATCCGGTCATTGATGATCAAAGGAATGTCGTAGCGATCCGTGAGTGCTTTCAACCGAACTGCCTGATCGTAGAATTCCTTTCCTTGTGCGGTTTTTTCCCGTAGTTGCACGATCGTCGCACCACCTAAAACAGCTTCCTCAACGACCATCTCGATCGCGACGCCAGGATGGTACCGACGATCCGTCACTGCATAGATGGAGTAATCAATTGACACGTTCTGTCACCTCCACCAGGTCTTGCTCCGTCATGAGGCTGATTGCATTGAACAACTCTCGTTTAAAATCACCAAGACCTTGCGCGGAGGCTGCTTGTTCTCCTGCTTTTCCCATGACGAATGTTCCGTGAACAGCCGCCTCAAATGCCGTATATCCTGCACCGAGGAAGCTCGCAATCAATGAAGCCGTCATACAGCCCGTACCTGTGATGTCCCCTAGACGAGATGTTCCTACATGTAATTCCATTTCGCGCGTTCCATCCGTGATATAGTCGATCGGACCTGTCACGACGAGGACAGCTTGGTGTTTGCGAGCGAATGCACGAATGCTTTCTCGGTCCATAATGGCATCTCCCGCAGCATCGACTCCCTTAGTTCGCCCATCCTCCCCAAGTAACGTCTTGATTTCAGAAGCATTTCCTTTAATGACCGTACACCCGAGATCAATAAGTTCTTTAGAAAAGGCAGTACGTAATGTCGTTGCTCCTGCTCCAACTGGATCAAGAACGATCGGGACATTCAAACGTCCCGCTTCACGGGCTGCAAGTCGTTGAGCTGCTTGCATGTCTGCATCGATCGTACCAATGTTTAAGACGAGGGCTTGCGCGAGTCTAACCATCTCTTCTACTTCGCGAATATCTTCCGCCATGACGGGTGATGCTCCAACAGCGAGTGTGACGTTCGCACAGTCGTTGATCGTCACCGTGTTCGTCAGATGGTGAATGAGTGGTTTGTGTTCAAGAATGGTCGTAAACATGTGTATCCCTCCAAAGTGAATGAAAATGATGTGTCGGTCCAATACCTTGTCCGAGGGCAAATCCATGACGAATTGCCTCCGTGACATAGCTCTTTGCCTGTCTTACGCTATCTGTTAAATCTTCTCCAAGCGCCATCCGCGCCGCAATCGCCGCAGATAAGGTACAACCAGTTCCATGAGTATGTTGATTGTCTAACCGTTCCGATGTGAAGCGGTGTTCCACTTCCCCATCAAACAACAAATCCGTCGCAGCTCCTGAGAGATGTCCACCTTTTAGTAATACTACCCCTGTCTGTGTAGCCAATTGATGCATCGCCAATCGCATTTCCTCTAGATTGGTCACTGATCGTCCTGTTAAACGCTCCGCTTCCGGTAAATTCGGTGTGACGAGTGTCGCAAGTGGTAGAAGTTCTGAAATCAATGCTTGTTCAGCCTCCGTCCTCAATAGGGCATGACCACCTTTAGCGACCATGACGGGATCTAATATGATCGGAACTGTCTGTTTGCGGAGATGTGTAGCAATGACACGAATCGTCTGCGCATTCGAGACCATTCCGATTTTGATCGCATCGACACGAATGTCTGAAAAAATCGACGTTAACTGGGCATCTACGATTTCTGGGGATAACTCTTCCACCGCTTGAACACCCAACGTATTTTGCGCCGTGACGGCTGTCAGGACGCTCATTCCATAAACGCCTAAAGCTGAAAATGTTTTTAAATCTGCTTGAATCCCAGCTCCACCACCGGAGTCGGATCCTGCAATCGTCAGTACGTGTTTCATGTTCTTTTCACCTTCCCATCGAGCAATGTAAGGGAGTCGTGACCGACAAAAAAAGCGTCGACCGCTGTAAAAAAGCAGTCGACGCTATACGAAAGCGTTATACACGCATTCCGGTATCCGTTCGGCTCAACTTTCCTACGCTGGTATTATCCAGTTCAGGTAATAGGGTCGAAAACAGATTGGTTTTCCTCTCAGCCGGATTCCTCCAGCTCCCCTAGTTGCTCAAGTATTCGTTTCGCCTTAACTGTAGCATAGAGAAGAAAAAAAAACGAGCCGAAGCCCGTTTTGATTACAGATATGCCAATGGATTGACTGCATTCAGAGGAGAAGAAGCACTGTATTGATAGCCTCCGACATGTAGTTCGAAATGCAAGTGTGGTCCTGTTGAATTCCCTGTACTACCAAGTGTTCCGACTTGCTGACCTTGAGAGACCGTTTGTCCTGCACGAACCGATAATGAACTCATATGTGCGTAGACAGTCGTGTACACTTGTCCATCGAGGAAGTGAGAGATCATGACATGATTACCGTAAGGTCCACCACCTGATGCTGTAATGACCGTTCCAGCTGCTGCAGCGACGATTGGAGACCCGACCGAACCACTGAAATCAACACCGTTGTGGAACGTATAACCATTCGCGCCGCTTGCTGGTCCGAATCCTTGCGACACTCCACCAGAAGATGGTCGAACGAATTTCCCTCCACTCGAAACAACGGGCGGGGCAACAGAATCAGTTGATTCCGAACTCTTACCTGCTTGTTTTGCTGCTTGAGCATTCGCTTTAGCGGCTTTTTCGGCTGCCGCTTTCTCCGCTGCTGCTTTTTCAGCCGCTGCTTTAGCGGCTGCCTTCGCTGCCGCAATTGCACGTTCTTGCGCTTCGAGAGTTGCTTGAAGTTCTTTTGCGTCTAATAGTTCTGTCGTAAACTTCGTCTTCCCTTTTCGTAATTTCTTCAGTGTAGCACTACGTTCTTTCATTTGAAGCTTTAACGCTTTCTTTTGTTCAATCAATACTTTCTTTTCTTGCATTTGCTCCGCTTTTTTCTCAACGAGCGCTTGTTTTGCTTCTGCTAATTTTTGTTGCGTTGCGATGTAGTCCGAAATCATTTTATCGTCTTGCTCAGCGATTTTTTTCCCCGCCATGACACGGCTGAATAAATCACCTAAATCCTTCGATCCGAAAATGACTTCTTCCCATTTAATCGAGTTTCCATCGTTCTCTTGGAAGACTCGCAAACGATCACCGAGTAGTTCTTCCTGTTTCTGTAACATTTCTTCGTAACGGACGATGTCAGCCTTTAACTCATCGATTCGAACGTTCAACTGTTCAATTTGTTTATTTTTTTCGGAGACTTGGAAAATCTTTTCGTTGATTGCTGCGTCAATTTGATTGATTTGACGTTGCTCTTTTGAGATTTTAGCTTCTTGTTTTTTGATCGCTTTTTCAAGTTTACGTTGTTCAGCAGCATTTTCAGCCTTTTTTTCTTTAATAGTCGCTGCTGCGATCGGTTGTGTTCCTGTTATAAGTAATGCTCCTAAAACAATGGTAGAAATTAGTTTTTTTAGCATATATCGTTTTCCTCACTTATGTTTTTTCATATTTTATTATAGTATTCAAGTTTCTCTCATATCTGAAATAGATTATAGCACCGTAATCGTTTCAAAAAAATTTCATTTACATTTCAAATGAAAACGGTTTTTTGTAATATATGATTTATTTTTTGAAAATGACAAAAAAAGAACCGTTGCATATGCAACGATTCTTTACGATTAAAACATCGACATTGGATTAACTGAGTTAGCTGGACCTGTTGCACTGTAGCTGTATCCACCAACGTGAATTTCGAAGTGTAAGTGTGGACCTGTTGAGTTTCCTGTGCTACCACGTGTTCCGATTTGTTGACCTTGGCTGACGCGTTGACCTGCACTAGCGTTCAATGAACTCATATGTGCATAGACTGTCGTATATGTCTTCCCGTTCAATTGGTGAGCAATCATGATGTGATTTCCGTAAGGTCCGCCACCTGATGCTGTAATGACTGTACCAGTTGCAGCTGCCACGATTGGCGTGCCAACTGGACCACCGAAGTCAATCCCGTTATGGAACGTATAACCATTTTCTCCGCCTGCAGAACCATACCCTTGTGTCACAGCACCAGCAGTTGGATGAATGAAGAGTCCGCCTGATGATGGTGACGGTTTAGGTGTCGCTGGAGCTGACGGCGCTGGAGCTGGCGCAGTTGGTGCTGGTGTAGATGGTTTTGGTGCCGATTGTTTCGTCGAACCAGAAGGTTTCGCTGACTGCGCTGCCTTCTCTTGTGCTGCTTGCTGAGCTGCCGCTTCTTTAGCGGCTTGCTCTTCTGCTTCTTTTTGAGCTGCTGCTTGCGCTGCTTCAGCTTCTGCTCGTGCTTTTGCTTCACGTGCAGCTTGAGCTTGACGTTCTTTTTCGATTCGCGCTTCACGTTCACGCGCTGCTTTTTCAGCTGCAATCGCTTTTTCTTGAGCGATCAAAATTTGCTGGACTTCTTTTGCATCCATCAATTGTGTTTCGAACTTTTCTTTTTTCTTACGTAGTTCTTTTAAGCGTTTGTTCCGCTCTTTTAATTGTGATTCAAGGTCCGCTTGTTGACGTTTTAATTCTTTTTTCTCAACGACCAACTGCGCTTTCTTTTCTTTTACTTTTTGCTGCGCATCCGCTAATTGCTTTTGCGTATTCTGGTAATCCGTGATCATTTTATCATCTTGTTTTGAAATGGATTTCCCTGCCATGACACGGCTTACGAGATCACCAACGTTTTTAGCGCCAAAGATGACTTCTTCCCATTTAATTGAGTTTCCATCATTCTCTTGCATGACACGAAGACGATCACCAAGTAGTTTTTCTTGGCGTTTTAGTTTCGCTTTATATTTCTCGATTTCTTTTCCAAGTTCAACGATTTCACGTTCTGTTGCTTTGATTTGACGATCCTTTGTTTCGACAGCAAAGATTTTTTCGTTCAACGCTTCGTCTAGTCGATTGACTTCTTGTTGTGTTTTAGAGATTTTTTGACCTTCTTGATTAACAGAAGACTCTAAGTTTTTTTGCTTTTTAGCATTGTCTTGTTGCTGTTGTTCGTTCTTGGCTTTCTGTTCACTTAAATCGTCAGCTGCTGCAAAATGAGGTGCTGATGAAAGAACCAGTGCGGAAACGATGAGCGACGCGAACGTTTTTTTCATGTAGTATTCCCTCTTTTTCTGTAGTGTATGTTTTATGATTTATCGTAGAGTATTTAAGTTAAATTTAAATTCTGTAATAGTTTTTCTTTTTTATAAGAACGTTTTTGATTATAGCATTCATTCCTCTTCCATAATATTTCAGTGATATTTCATTTTAAATAAATCTTTCCTCTTCTATGTAATAGAAACATTTGGAAGGTAACTCATCGTTGCAACTTTGGAGTGTTTTTGGGAAACTGAAGCGAACAGAAGGAGGATATCATATGAAATTAGACCACACTGGAATTGCCGTTCGCGACATGCAGGAAGCCATTTCATTTTATACAAACGTACTTGGAGGAATCTTAACAAAAGAGTACTCGAATCCTGCGCCTGGTGTCGCTTCCAATATTGCGGTCATCGAGTTCGATGATGCGCACATCGAGTTGTTGACGCCAACAAGTCCGGATAGTCCGATCGCTCGTTTTTTGAAACAACGCGGGAAAGGTGTCCACCACATTGCTTATCGTGTAGAGAATTTAGATCAAGCGATTGAAGAAGCAAAACAACAAGGATTAACATTTTTAGAAGATACGTATCGAACGACGCCGTTCGGACGACGATTGATTTATATGAATCCTCGGCATTCACACGGCGTCATTACAGAACTCTGTGATTATCCAGAGAATCCCTAAAAAAATCAGCACTGCGATAGCGCAGTGCTGATTTTTCGTTTCATGGTATTAGCCGAGTTTAGCTACGATTTCCCGATTGAATGCAGGAATATCATCTGGTTGACGACTTGAGACGAAATTATCGTCAACGACGACTTCTTCATCTGCAAAGTCCACACCAGCATTTTCTAAATCAATTCGAATTGATTTATAACCTGTCATTTTTCTTCCTTTGACGATTTTTGCATTAATCATCAATTGTGGTCCATGGCAGATCGAGAAAATCGGTTTTTTCGACATATCGAATTCTTCGACGAATGAGACGAAACGCTCGTCTTCTCGAAGTAAATCTGGTGAAAATCCGCCTGGAATCAGGAGAGCATCGTAGTCTGCTGCTGAAGTCTCATCAATCGAGAGATCAACATTTACTTTTGCCTCTTCCTGTTTGCCGACGAGTTCTACACCTTTTTTAGCACCAATGACCGTGATCTCGTGCCCTGCTTCTTTTAATGCATCAACCGGTCCTGTGAATTCTACATCTTCAAAATGATCGGCGAGTACAACGGCTACTTTTTTAGACATGTGATTCATCCCCCAAGTTGTTTGATTTAAATCGGATCTTCTCCGCGATCTCGTGGAGAGACCGTATCATCTGGCATTTCGTCTTTTCCTTTTAGGATTTCCTTTTGTTGCTCCTCTGTCAGTTTTCGTTCTTTATCCGACAGACGATCCCGTTCATCTTCAAACTCTTCATTTGGACGATCGGTTTCTTTCGGTGCCATGGAAAACCCTCCTTATGATTCGTCGATTATGCTTATAGTGAATCGACGACTTTAACAGAAAGATCGACATCAATGTTGCCACGTGTCGCTTTCGAGTACGGGCAGAAATTGTGTGTCTTCTCTAGTAAATCTTCGGCTTCTTCTTGCGATACGCCAACGACCTCGACGACGAGTTTCGCTGCAATTTTTACACCGTTATCCGCTTCGTCCTGTAAGAGGCTGACTTCTGAATTCGTCCGCGTCTCGACTCGTTTTTTTGCTTGGCGCGCCATTAAATTATAGGCACCATCAAAACAAGCGGCATATCCTGCTGCGAATAACTGTTCCGGGTTTGATGTCGGAATGTCTTCTTTGCCTTTTGTTCCTGGCATGACTAAATCGAGATTGATGACGTTATCGTCTGAAGCGACTTTCCCGTCGCGACCACCGACTGCAGATGCACGTGAAGTAAGAATGACGTTTGACATGATAGAAAACCCCTTTTCCTGTTGAATTAAAAAATGCTTTTTTTGCCACATAGACAGTAATACCCGTCACTGAGGGAGATAAACACAAGAGGTGTCTATCACCTTAGCTAATCATTTTTTAGTAGACAAAAAAAGACGATGAACTCAAAGTCCATCGTCTTGCACATTCTATTTCTTATCCAATCTCTTCTGTTGCAGTTTCTTCTTGATCAGGCAATTGAAGATAAATCGATTTCACTTGATGATTATCGACTTCCATGACTTTGATCGTGTATTCCTGATAGCGGAATTCTTGACCACTCGACACTTCCGTATCCTGTGCCATGACCCAGCCACCAATCGTATCAATGTCTTCTTCTTCGATTCCTAAGCTAAAGCGTTCATTCAGGTCATCAATCAAGACACGTCCTGAGATGCGGTATAATCGCTCATGAATTTGTTCGATATCTGCTTTCTCATCCTTATCGAATTCATCTCGGATTTCTCCGACGATTTCTTCCAATATGTCTTCCATCGTGATGACACCAGCCGTACCACCATATTCATCGATGACGAGTGCCATCGGTGTACGTTCCACCTGCATTTTCAGCATGGCATCTTGAAGCGGCGAATATTCGGATACAATCGGCAAGTTGTGGATGTAATAGCTTAATGATTTTCCTTTGTTCGCCATATGATCCGTAAATAATTGTTTCGCATTGATGAAGCCAAGGATTTTATCCTTATCTCCTTCTTCCGCTACTGGGTAACGTGTGAACTGATACTCTTCAACGAGGCGAATGATGTCCTCCATCGATGCATCGTTCGAAATCGTGATTAAGTCCGTCCGCGGTAACATGATGTCTTTCGCGATCCGCTCATCGAACGAGAAGATGTTCTGCATGTAGGAAAGCTCAGTCTGGTTGATTTCTCCACTCTTATAACTCTGTGTCATGATGATTTTAATCTCTTCTTCAGAATGAACTTCTTCGTGTCCCGCTGGCTCGACGCCAAACAATCGAAGAATGATTCGTGCTGAACCGTTCAATGTCCAGATGAAAGGTTTCATGATTTTACCGAACCAATATAGTGGTGGCGCGAGTAGCATCGTGATGGCTTCCGTTTTTTGAATCGCCAAAGACTTTGGAGCAAGCTCTCCAAGTACGACATGAAGAAACGTTACAATCGAGAATGCAAGAACGAACGAAATGATCGTCGAGACGGAGTTCGGAATATCAATTTCTTCGAACAACATACCGAGAATCGCACCTACCGTTGATTCTCCTAACCATCCGAGACCAAGCGCTGTCACGGTAATTCCAAGTTGACAGGCCGATAAATAATAATCCAAATTCTCAAGTAGCCTCTTCGCCACTTTCGCAGTCTTGCTTCCTTCTGTAATCAACTGATCGATTCGAGACATTCGCATTTTGACGACCGAAAATTCGGCAGCTACAAAAAAAGCTGTTAAGACGATGAGTAGTGCAATGACGAGTAGTCGAATGATGATCGTCGTCGTGTCGAATGTCTCCATTGAGTGTGTACTGTCCAATCGTTTCCCCGAAAAAAGGGGATTCACCTCCATTAATATAAAGCCAGATGCCGAGGCATCTGGTGGTTTACAGCAAAAAGAAGCTTCAAACTTTCAAAGCTTCCCTACTTTTTCATATTCATACTATAACGGAACTTTCATAAAATGTGTACTTGAAGACATCATTTCAATTCATCAGACGACATAGAGAATAAAGATCACGATCATGAGTAACATCGCGATTCCCTTTAACAATGCACTTGATAAGATACCAAGGACTGTTCCGATCCCGACTGAAACCGAGGTTTGCCATGTCTTTTTACTAATGATTTTTTCCGTCAAGATGGCAAAGACGAACGGGAAAATTAATAATCCGATTCCTGGCAAAATAAATGGTCCCGCAATCAATCCGACTGTCGTCGCAATCTTAGCTGCTTGTGAGCCTCCCCGTCGATCGACGGTGTAGGCGCTAACGAGATAATCGAGTGTGAATAAGAGAATGATGAATATCGCTTGAATCACCCAAAAACTAATCGATAATTCAGAGAACCCGAATCCGAATCCATAAATCAAAAAGCCCACTACTAAAATCGGTGCACTTGGGATGATCGGATAAACGAGACCTGCAAAAGCGACTAGAAAACAGACGACGATCAGACTCCATAACAAGATTGTCACTTTCTATCCCTCCCTTCTTTTGATTCTCTTGCCCTTATTACGATGAAGGGGAGACAAAAGTTTCATTCAACGCCCGATGGATTTGATTTTTTAAAAAATCTCGATCCCAGTCGTTCATTGTTTCAAAACGCACTTCCGAACAGATATATGGAATGAACCGTTGAATCGTTTCATAGTGAGCAGGTAAGGATTGCCGCTTCATTGTTCCAAGCGATTCGAGCATCGTCGCGAGAACCGAAATATCCTCTGCTCCATAATGTCGTAGTTGATAAAACGTCGTGTACAACAATTGTTGGTAAGTTTCCCGGACGATGACGTGCTGCTTGTCCTCGCCAACAACCAGCACACCATCTGGTATTACGGCATACTGTCGCATTAAGTCACCAATGATCCGAATCGCATGTCTTGCTGTATTTGGATCATTGATCCCTGGAGAAATAGCACGTAAAGCAACTTCACTTAATTTTTCAAGAACGAATGCAAAATCCTGTTCTGAAGATTTCGTCGGCCCAATCAAGATACTTTCATTGATATCCCGGCAAGTTGCCCGTCCGATGGCTTCTCCCTCTGTTACGAATGAGCCGACCGTTCGATCAATATACACGCGGTCTTTCTGATCAAAAGCATCATAATCGACTGCTTGAATATATCCGGTTCGCGTTGCCTGAATAAGATGTGGATAATTTGTCGTCATCTTTCTTTCAGTAATCTTCTGTTCTCCTGATTCTAGATGTTCGATTTGACGTTTTAACAATTCGTTCCCTTCTTCGTGTAATCGATCAAGTAATGTCGTCACGCGAATCGACTGACTAACGATATGAATGAATGCTACAAAAGCGGCAATCGAAATCAATACGACTATTACGGCCACAGCAGAAGAAACGATGCTCATTTTCAAAGCAGGTCGAAGGAAAAAAAGCATCGTGATAGAATAACTGACAGCACCAATGAAGATACCAAAAATATGTTGCACTTGTCGGTTTTCAATAAAATTAGGTAATGTGCGCGGTGAAAATTGTGAAGAATACGTTGTTAGGACGACCAAAATGGTTGAGAAAGTGAATGTCATCATAGCGAGCAGTCCTGTGAAGACTGAGCTATGAATCGCTTGTGCTAAATCAAGTGTTGTCTTCCAAGTGACGGGAAACCACTTCGATACATAAGAATCGATCCAAATAACGATCCCGGTCAGTCCTATACCGATGAGCCCATAAAGTAGTGGCCACCACCAATTGATTTCTCGAGACAGGACTTTCAGCTTCTTCAAAATAAAATCCCTCCTTTTTATAGCACTATATTGATTGTTTTCCTGATTCAGAGCTCTTTAAAACCAGCATTCCTTATCTGATTTTGAGCAATAAATTTGGTCGAAGTGCACGGATGTGTTTTACTTCTTTTCATAACGTGAATAACTTAATTGTTATGAAAACGAATGGGAGATGAAATGATATGGCTCAACAAAACGAAGCAACATTGCATACAGATTTCACGAAGATTTATATTGACGGTCAGTGGCGCACAGGCGCAAGTGACAGCAACATGACGAACACGAATCCTTTTACGGGTGAAGAACTCTTCACGATCTCTGCAGCGAATCAACAAGATTTAGATGACGCATATGAAGCGGCTCAAGTCGCTCAAAAAGACTGGGCAAAAGTTCCTGCCTTAAAACGTCAAGGTCTCATCGAAAACTTCTTGAAAGTCTTGTACGAGGAGAAAGAAACGATTATCGAATGGTTGATTAAAGAGTCCGGAAGTACACGCATCAAAGCGGAAGGTGAATTCCTTGCTTCTGTCTTGATCGTCAAGGAAGCTGCGACATTCCCACTTCGGATGCACGGTGAAATTCGTCCATCGGTTGTACCAGGCAAGGAAAACCGGATTTACCGTAAAGCACTTGGCGTCATCGGTGTCATCAGTCCATGGAACTTCCCGTTCCACTTAGCTGTGCGGTCGATCGCTACTGCCATTGCTATCGGGAACGCAGTCGTTGTTAAACCAGCTACGGACACACCTGTTTCAGGCGGATTGATTTTTGCTAGTCTATTTGAAAAAGCTGGATTGCCAAAAGGTGTCTTGAATGTCATCGTCGGTCGCGGTTCAGAAATCGGTGATGCTATCGTCGAACATCCTGTACCACGCTTGATTTCATTCACAGGATCAACTGAAGTTGGTCGTCATATCGGTGAACTTGCTGGTAAACACCTGAAGAAAACAGCGCTTGAACTTGGCGGAAACAACGTCTTCGTCGTACTTGATGATGCTGATCTCGATCGTGCGGTCGAATCTGCTGTCTACAGTAAGTTCTATCACCAAGGTCAAATTTGTATGTCGACGAACCGAATTCTCGTCGCTTCTTCGATTCATGATGAATTCGTCGAAAAATACGTCGCTCGTGTAAAAGAGCTACAATACGGTGATCCATCACATGATCGGACACAAGTCGGACCGCTCATCAACCAATCACAAGTTGAACGGATTCTTGAAGATCTCGAGAAAACAAAAGCTGCGGGTGCAACCGTTCGTGTCGGCGGCGAAGCAAAAGATAACGTCATCGCACCTACTGTCGTGACTGGTGTTACGAATGATATGCCACTCGCTAAAAATGAAATCTTCGGACCGGTCGCTGTCATCATCCCGTTCGATACGGATGAAGAGGCACTCGAAATCGCAAACTCACTTCCATACGGATTGAGTGGTGCTGTCCATGGTTCTTCTATCGAACGCGCGACTGCTTTTGCACTTGAAGTCGAGACAGGTATGATTCACATCAACGACCAATCAGTCAATGATGAGCCGCATATGCCATTTGGTGGTGAAAAAGATTCAGGGCTCGGTCGCTTTAACGGCGAGTGGGTACTTGAAGAATTCTCGACTGTCCAATGGTTGTCTGTCATGCACGATCGTCGTCAATACAAACCATTCTTTGAGTAATATATGAGTAGGGTTTTCCCCCTACTCTACATAATTTTGTTAAGGAGTGATTTCACATGCCGTTATTACGATTCGACGTCATTGAAGGACGTTCAGAAGAAGAGTTAAAAACGTTACTCGACACCGCACACGATGCGATGGTCGAAGCATTTGATGTGCCGGAGCGCGATCGTTATCAAATCGTGCACACGCATAAAGCGCATGAGATGGTCATTCAAGATACAGGTCTCGGGTTTGAACGGAGTAAAGATATCGTCCTCATCAGTGTGACGAGTAAAACGCGGACGGAAGAGAAAAAACAACGTCTCTACCAATTACTCGCCGAACGCTTACAAGCAAACTGCGGACTCGCACCGACTGATTTGATGGTTTCAATCGTCGAAAATGATGCGGCCGACTGGAGCTTCGGTCTTGGCGAAGCACAGTTTTTAACGGGCAAACTTTGATGGTCTGTAAGTAGAATAAAAAGGGAAGTATGTTATCGGTAATGTCCGGTAACATACTTCCCTTTTTTGTTCTTACTTCATTAAACAAGAGAGAACCTTCATATGACTTACTCCTTCGTTTCTTCCGCCTTCTCCCGTGGATTTTCCCGTTGCAGCGGTGCTTTCCAACTAAATTGATCGGGTTCTGGAACGAAGTCAAGACCACCTGGGTGGAACGGTTGGCACCGTAACAATCGACGCGTCGTCAAATAACTACCTTTTACCGCACCATGACGTTCTATCGCCTCCATACCGTAATGGGAGCACGTTGGATAGAATCGACATGTAGCTGGTTTCATGGGAGAGATGACTTTTTGATAAAAACGAATTCCTCCCATTAAGACACGCTTCATACTGTCCCTTCTTTCATCTTTTTTTCTAGTGTAACGCATCTGGTCATCATTTTCAGATGTTCTGCCTTATACTAAAAGCAGATTTAAAAGAAGGATGTGTTGAGATGAAGGCATTAACTTTCCACGAATTCGGAGGTTCTGATGTATTACGCTTCGAAGACGTACCAACGCCAACAATTACTGAACAGGAAGTTCTGATTGAAATGAAAGCGATCGGTCTGAATTTTGCAGACATCTATCGCCGAAAAGGAAACTATCATTTAGAAGGTGAGCCTCCCTATATTTTAGGTTACGAAGGTTCAGGCATCATCACTGCGGTCGGTACAGCTGTTTCAACGTTCCACGTAGGTCAACGAGTTGCTTTTGCGGACGTTCCGCTTGCGAATGCTGAGTACGTCGCAGCACCCGTCGATAAATTGATTCCGCTTCCTAACGATATCTCATACGAAACAGCAGCTTCTGTCTTATTACAAGGGTTAACAGCGCATTATTTAACTCGAGATAGCTATCATGTCCAACCGGGAGATGTCGTCTTAGTGCATGCAGCTGCCGGTGGCGTTGGTCAGTTGTTGACACAGCTCATTCGTTTACTTGGAGCAACTCCGATTGGATTGACGTCTTCTCCTGAGAAAGCACAGATCGCTAAAACTGCGGGCTGTGAATCTGTCTATTTATATTCTGAGAACTGGGTCGAGCATGTGCTCGCGCAAACTTCTGGTAAAGGGGTTGATGTGGTCTACGAATCTATTGGTTCTACCTTAATGGATAGTTTCCATGTGACAAAAGTCCATGGAACGGTTGTCTTCTATGGTATGGCAGGCGGCGATCCCGTATCTGTCGACCCTCGCTTCTTGATGGATACATCCAAAACATTGACGGGTGGTGACCTTTGGAACGTATTAACATCTTCTGAAGAACGAATCCGTAGATCCGGTGAATTATTTGATTGGATTCTATCCAATCATCTCACCCTGTCTTCTCCTACAACATTCAGATTATCTGATGGCAAAGCAGCACATGACTTTTTAGAAAGTCGACGCAGTACAGGAAAACTACTTTTGCTTCCTTAACTCGTTTTTTCCAAGACGGCTCCCTGCGAGTCGTCTTTTTTATGTGAAATTAGAATTATCGATTGATTTTTTTTAATGAAGAGAGTAAAGTAAATCTCATCAAAACCTAAAACTCAAATAAGTTTTGAGTTTTAGAAAGGGGATTTGTATTTATGTTTCGCTCAGAATGGAAGAAATTGAAGAGTCCGATGATGATTGTCGTCATTCTCGCCCTCATCCTCGTACCATTTCTCTACAACTCCATCTTCTTATCTGCATTCTGGGACCCATACGGTCAAACAGAAGATATTAAGGTCGCTATCGTCAACGAAGACAAGGCGACGAAGTTTAAAGGAGAGAAAGTCGACATCGGGGATCAATTCGTCGACAAACTCAAAAAAAATGATGATTTTGATTGGCAGTTCTTATCTAAGGACAAAGCCGAAAAAGAACTACGTGACGGCAAAATCTATATGACGGTCGTCATTCCGAAGAACTTCTCTAAAAATGCAACGACACTACTCGATGATCATCCGAAGAAGATTGAGTTGGAGTATTACTTGAATCCAGCCAAAAACTACTCGGGGACACAAATTTCGAGTACGGCTGCAAAACAATTAAACGAAAAGATCCGAAAATCCGTGACGAAACAATATAGTAGTGCGATCTTCGGTGCGTTAAAGAAAATCGCAAACGGTATGGAAAAGGCATCGGACGGTTCTTCTAAACTAGAAGATGGCAACCACAAAACAGCGGATGGTGCGAAAACACTGGCAACGAACCTTGGAAAACTTGCGGATGGCAGTCTGACACTGTCCGAAAAACTCGGGGAAGCAAATCAAGGTTCTAAAAAACTCAGTGATGGCGTCACGACACTTGACGAAAAGACTGCCCTCTTCGCCCAAAAAACGGGTGAGTTGTCTTCTGGGTTGAACACGCTAGACGAAAATGGTGGCAAATTACAAGCCGGTGCTGCACAACTCGAAGACGGAGCAACGAAACTCAGTGGTGGCTCGACACAAGTCCGTCAAGGAGCAGAGCAATTGGCTGCAGGTACGGCCCAGCTTAATGAAAAAATCCCTCAATTGACGGATGGATTAAATCAATTGGATGAAAAAGCACAAGCTGCCAACGCCTTTTTAACACAACTCAATCAAGATGCTGAAAAAGCGAAACAAGATTTACGAGCGCGTCGTGAAGCACTTGAAGCAAACGTCGCACAACTAAAAGAAGTCATTTCTGCTTCTGAACAGTTATCGGATGAAGAAAAACAAACATTGCTCGGTTCTATTGGTTCATTAGAAGAAAATATTCAAAACCTTGCTGCCCAAGAAGGTGCAATTGATCAGAGTCTTGCTCAAGCAACAGAAGCAACGAAGAAAATCGGTCAACTCGCTGCAGGTGGTCAACAAGTCGAATCAGCTGTATCACAACTGAACGCCGGTCAATTGAAACTCGTTGACGGTGCGAAACAAGTCGAATCTGGCGCACAACAATTAGCAAGCGGTCAACAAACATTCAATGAAAAACTTGGTCAATACACTGCTGGTGTGCATAAAGCTGCAACAGGTGGCGCACAACTGGCTGACGGGGCTAATCAGCTTTCAGATGGCACACATCAACTCCAAACAGGTGCTAGCGCGTTAAATAACGGGTTAGGACAATTGGCTTCTGGTTCAACTACGATTACGGACGGAATCGGCAAAACGACCGATGGGGCTTCGAAAATCGCGGATGCCAATACTAAACTTGAAGATGGGGCTAAAACATTGAAGGATGAGCTCAGCAAAGGGGCTAAAGACGCAACCGTCAAGCCGACGAAAGAGCGGGATAATATGCTGGCAGAACCCGTCGTCTTAAAAGAACATGACTATTCGACGGTCAACAACTACGGTTCTGGTTTATCAGCTTACATCCTTAGTATCGCCTTGTTCGCAGGTGCCTTGATGTTCTCGTCTGTCTATCAGATTCGTCCAGAACATGGCGAAAGTCTGACATGGCGCTTCCTTGTCGGTAAATTATCACTCATCTTACCGATTGGAGCCTTACAAGGTGTCGCAGCGGCCACAGCCATCGTCTATGTCCTCGATGCTGATGTCGCGAGTGTTCCTGCGCTCTATGGATTTGCTGCCTTAACAGGGATGACGTTCATTACGATTCTGTTCACGCTCGCGATGCTACTCGGTCGCGTCGGACAGTTCCTTGCCTTCCTACTACTCCTATTACAAATCGGTGGTAGTGGTGGTACGTTCCCAGTCGAGATGACGCCAAGCTTCTTCCAAGCCATCCATACGTTCTTACCAATGACGTATTCAGTCGGCGGATTCCGCGAAGCGCTTGGACTTGGTGTGACAGACGCCCTCATCTCAAACAGTCAAGTCCTTGCGACTATCTTAGTCGTCGCATTGATCATCAGCTTCGTTGGAGGGCTCGGAGCCAAGCGGATTTTACTCTCAACGAAAGTGAGACGAAAACAACATGACACAGTCTGATAAAGAAACACTGATACTAGACTCAGCGATGGCTTGCTTTTCTGAACTTGGTTATAAAGGTACGACGATCGAGCGTGTCGCCCGACGCGCTCACGTCGGAAAACCGACTGTCTATCAACTGTTTGAAAGTAAACTCAACCTGTTCGAATCGCTCGTAACACGTGTGCTGCAAGAAATGAAAGAAGAAGCAGAACGCGCTTACGGCGAACATGCGACGGTAGAAGAAAATAAACAAGCAATGATCGACGCTATCGTCTATCATCAGCAACAACATTTGTTCATTCTTCAAATCATCGAAGAAACACGTAATCTTAAATTACAAGAAATGCAAGAACTACGGACACGGATCGAACGGCATGTCGTCGAATATCTTAAAACGCTACTCGAGACTCGCCTTGGACAAGATGATCGTGACGTACCAGTCGATGTCACCGCCTTTCTGATTTTCCGGACGTACATTGCGTTAATTGCCGAATGGCCATTGATTGCTCGACCGTTGGAATTAGATACGATTCGTCGTGCCATGCTACGCATTTTATGAATCAAAAAACCGCCGATCAGCTGATTGGCGGTTTTTCATATTCTCGATTTTTTTCTAAATTCCGTGCCGTTTGACTAGAAGTAACTGTTTTCTCATCTTTCAAAGTGCCAAACAACCAGTCCCCCATCGGATTTGATACACCAAACCAATAGTGTTCATTTTTGAAATGATGTAATAGATGCGTCTTTTTCATCCATTTTCCAAAGCGTGTTCTCGGTTTCAGCGGAACGTGTGCCACGTAATGTTTCCATTCATACACAAGCAAAATGACGATCAATCCACTCGCGGCTGCAGCTGTCGAAACGACAGATTGCGTCAGAAGATAGGTCAGAGCCGCAAAGAAACCAAGATTCGGCAAGGAATACCAGACCGGTAAAAACAACAGATGCAGTTCATTCGGATGCGCATGATGATCGTAATGAAGTCGCTTCAACAACTTTCGTCCAAGCATATTTTTAGGCGGTGGTAAATGGAACAAAAAACGATGCGTCAGGTATTCACTGAAACTAAAGACGATCAGTCCAAGACAAAAGAACAGTAAAATCGACCAATGAAACGGCTGAGCAATGGTATAACTACTTATTCCAATCAGTAGTACGAGCATGATCAAAATATCCGGAAATAGAAAAAAACGGCGATAGATGTCTGACATAGATGCCCTCTCCTTTCTTTTTTCGTTACAGCGTCTAATCGTACGTTCATCGATTCGTCATGTTTTTTACTTCAAGTCGTGTAATCATTCTCACTCTTTCCCTTATACTAAATAGGGAATGGAGTGATGATCGCTTTGAGTTTATCGACCGGAATCATCTTCGTGTTACTCGCCTATACACTCATGTCGCTCTACGACATGTGGCAGGTATATCGGACTACTAGCAAGCTTTGGATGTTTGTATTATTTCTTGCAACATTGATCAGTCTCATCGTTGCCTTTTTTGTGGCCCCTGTCCTTGCGCTATTCTTTTACTGGTCACACCATCCATTGAAACGAAACATCGGTATCGTGTTATTGATTGTCGTGTGCCTCATCTCAATTACGACGAAGCTATCTGCTTAATCGACTTCCTTCATGAACTACTCATGAAGGTTTTTTCATGTCCTACTACCGAAGAAGAGACGGCGCATCAACTCACGTTCCGGCATCTCCGTCGTATTGAGGACGTCTAAAAATGGTCGATCATCATATGGAAGCTTCAGGATTTCTGAACGGACTTGATCCTTCTCCCAATCGATAATTGCTACTGGAGCAATAGCTGTTTCCTGACATCCAAGTGCACCTGGATTAATAAAGAGCGTTTGCTCTGTCTCGACTTGTTGCGATGGATGATGATGACCGAATCCAATGATCCGCGCCTCACTTCCAGCAAACAGGACGGATAAGTTTTCTTTCGTTCCATCCACCGCTTGCTTTAACGGCTCTTCACCAATCTTCTTCGTCTGGTCGGCATAAGCATAGTGCGTCAGGTGCATCGTTTGTTCCTGATGCATGATATTTAAGACACGCGGTAATCGTTCCAAATACTTTTGATTTTCTTGCGTCAACGTATCCGCAATCCATTGGTGGTGCTCTTTAGCATGGCGGTAACTATCGGGATAGTTCTCCCCATGGATTAAAGCAAGGACACATTCATCATGATTCCCAGAAATCGTTTGAATATCAAGTCGTTGCTTCAATAGATCAATGACTTCATTATGCTCTGGTCCAATGCCGACAAGATCACCGAGACAATAGACGGCATCGATATCTGGTTGTTGATCAAGATAGGACAATACCGCACGTAATGCTGATGCATTGCCATGAATATCTGTAAAAAGCATCACTTTCATGTAAACGCCTCCATTGTTGTTAAATTAGGATTTCCCGATGATACCGTGAATTCCTGTCAGATTTCAGGAAAAAATAAATTGTCAGAAAATATTGATTATTATTCAAGAGCGTGTTAGGCTTAGAAAAATTCACAGAGAGGGGCACGATCGAATGATTCCGACGCAACAGCCATTTAACCAAGTTGGACGACTGATTATTCTATGCATGAGGGACTGAAAACTTTTCCGATGATGAAACGGAAATGATTTTTGGGCCCTTCTTTCGATGCATCGAATGAGGCGCCCGCACAGAATGAGTGGCGCCTATCCCAAAAACGGATAGGCTTTTTTCATGGCAAAAAATAGAGATAGATAGAGAGGATGACAACGTTGAAAGAATATGCGATGGATCGAATGGTAAAAGTATCAGCTGGAATGGCAAATGCCGTTCTTGTAACACTCGGTGTCGGACTCCTGATTGAGACGCTCGGAAATCTTCTACATATCCAAATGCTACTGACGATTGGTGGTGTCGCAAAAGTACTACTCGCCCCTGCGCTTGGTGCCGGTATTGCCTTTCAGCTCGGAGGAAACACACTTGTCCTGTTCAGCGCAATGATCGCAGCGACGATTGGTGGTGCCGCTCTTCAATCGACTGCTTCTGGACTCGTTCTTGTACCCGGTCAGCCAATCAGTGCGTTACTCGCAGCTGCTGTCGCTGTATACGTCGGAAAACGCATGACTGGAAAAACGAAATTTGACATGATGGTCATCCCGATGAGTGCTGTCCTTGCTGGCGGCGTGACTGGAATCGGTGCTGCTGCCGTCACGACACCACTCCTTACAAAATTCAGTGCCATGATCACGGCTTCAGTCGAGTCTTCTCCTATTGCTACATCTCTTGTCATTGCACTCATCTTTAGTGTCTTATTGATGTCTCCTGCTTCGTCCGCTGCACTGGCTATCGCTTTGCAACTTGATCCTGTAGCAAGTGCCGCTGCGCTCATTGGCTGTTCCGCTCAATTCGTCGGCTTTACGTTGATGGCATATCGTCAGACGGATCCAGGTGGTTTGATTGCTTCATTCTTTGTAACACCTAAAGTACAATTCCCGAATATCGTTAAAAATCCACGTCTTGTCGTTGCACCGTTTCTCGCAGCGATGATTTCAGCTCCTGTCGCGACGCTTCTTCTCTCTTTGAAAGTACCGTACGAACTCGCAGGACTTGGATTAAATTCGATGATTGCCCCACTCAATATCTTCGTCAACCAAGGTCCTCAGGCGTTCCTCGTCTTCTTCTTGACTGGTGTCGTTCTACCTGGCGTCTTGACGCTCGTCTTCTATCGATTGACGACCGTCGCAGGGTGGACGAAGCGCGGCGATCTTCATCTCGAAATTCAATAAAACAATTTACCTCCCTTCCAACTATTCCTGATTGATTTCGGGAATAGTTTTTTTAACGCAAAAAAAAATCGTTCCTTCAAAAAGGAACGATTTCGGTATGATTCTGACTGGGCTCGAACCAGCGACCTCTACCCTGTCAAGGTAGCGCTCTCCCAGCTGAGCTACAGAATCATGCTGTGTTGTTACTGGGTATGTTTTTATTATAGCAGCATATCGAAAAGTGTAAAGCCTTTTTAACAAAAAAAATTTATCTTTTTTCAAAAAGATCTTTTTAAATAAAAACAGTTTTAAAGTTGCGGGTTCTATGAGTGTCCTCTACTATGTAAATAAGCACATATAAAAAGAAAGGAGCGTTCATATGAACTTTTTAACCCGATTTAGTTTGAAGAACTCGGTTGCTGTCTTCATCATTGCAATCCTATTGATTTTAGGAGGCGTGTATTCCTTCTCACAATTAAAAGTCGATCAGTTCCCGGAAATCGAGTTTCCTCAGATTTCAATCGAAGCGGTTTACCCTGGTGCATCACCTGACGATGTCGATAAACAAGTCGTCTCAAAGCTTGAAACTTCCCTTAAGGGAATTGAAGGGGCTACCAAGCTAACGAGTTCTTCTTATGAAAGTATCGGTATCTTAAACATCGAATTCCCATTCGATACTGATATGGATAAGGTGGAACAACAAATCGATGCTGCAATCCAAGATGCGAATCTACCGGAGGAAGCAACGACGAAATTGAATCGTTTGTCATTTGGTTCATTCCCGATCTATAACATCTCTTTCTTTAGTAAGGATGGTAAAGACATCGAAAAAATCCTAAAGGAAGATATCGAACCTGAACTTAATAAGATTCCAGGAATCAACAGCGTTTCGGTTGGTGGCTATAAGGATGATCTCGTTCAAATCACCGTCGATAAGGAGAAAGCGACGGAAGCGGGTCTCTCGCTCTCGAGCATCAAGGAACAAATCAATGGAAAGTATGTCTCGTTCCCATCTGGTCAGCTATCAGAAAACGATTCGAAAATTCCGATTCGCGTTGAGGAAAAACTAGAAAATCTAGATAAACTAAAAAATCTACAATTGACACCTGCTGCAGGTGCGACTAGTTCATCAAGTAACGGTCAAACAGGTGGTTCATCTGCTGGCGGTCCACCACAAGGTGCAACGCAAGGACCACCAAGTACAACAGGTGGTGCAGCTGCAGATCAGGCGTCTGAACCTGCAGAACCGATTCGCCTAGAGGATATCGCAAAAATCGAAGCCGTCTCACAACAAAGTGAAAAAACACGTTACGATTTAAAAGATTCCTTATCAATGGCGATCACGAAAAAACAAGATGCCAATACGGTCGAAATCGCAGATGAAGTCACGAAGATCCTCAATAAATATGACGACCAAGTCGACTATACGATTGGGATTGATTCAGCGAAGGATATCGAGGAGTCCGTTGCGACACTCGTCAAAGAAGGATTACTTGGTGCCCTCTTCGCATCACTCGCTGTACTCTTATTCTTGCGGAACATCCGCGCGACGATCATCGCCATCGTCTCGATTCCATTGTCATTACTCATCGCCGCTATCTTCTTGAACTGGCAAGATATCTCCCTGAACATCATGACACTTGGTGGGATGGCTGTTGCAGTCGGTCGTGTCGTCGATGATAGTATTGTTGTCATCGAGAACATCTTCCGGCGCGTCCGAAAATCCGAATCCGGTATGACGGATGAGATCATCGAACAATCGACAAAAGAGATTCTAAAAGCAATCACGTCATCGACGCTGACGACCGTCGTCGTCTTCCTGCCGATCGGATTTGTCGGTGGGATTACTGGTAAGTTCTTCTTACCGTTCGCTTTGACGATTATTTTCTCATTACTTGCTTCACTACTCGTTGCGATCACGATCGTACCGATTCTCGCGAAATTTGCCTTCAAAAAGGTACCAGCAGAAGAAAAAGAAGGTGCTCTCCAACGTTGGTATGGCAAGCTGATTGAAAAATCACTCTCGCACAAGGCGATCATCTTGGTCGTATCGTTCATCCTTCTCGGTGGTTCCCTAGCGATCGTACCGCGTCTCGGCTTTACGTTCATTCCGAACGAAGCATCGAAGACCTTGACGGCATCGCTTGAACTTCCGGCTGCCACATCACTTGAAAAAACAAGTGACGTCTCGTTTGAGATGGAAAAAATGTTTGATAAAGAAAAAGCCATTGCTGACGTGACGACTTCTGTCGGAGCGCGTGACTTCACGACAGGCTTACGTCTCGATAATAAAGCAAGTTACTTCTTGAATCTAAAAGACGGTGTAAACGTCGAAAAAACGATCAAGTCACTTGAAACACAGATGGAAGACATCGCTCAAGATGAAAACGTCGATGTCAAAATCAGTGTGGCTGAACTATCAACAGGTGGTCCTCCGTCGAATAACAACGTCGATGTCGACTTGTTCTCGAACGACCTCGAAGCCCTTCAAGAGGCGGCAAAACTCGTCGAGGATAACATGTCGAAAAATAATGATTTGAAATATATCACGAACAACTTCAGCGAAAAACAAAAGCAGTATCTCGTAGAAATCGATCCTGAGAAAGCAAGTGATCGCGGACTATCTGGTTTCCAGATTCTCGGTACCGTTAACGATCAAACGAAGCCAGTTACGGTCGGAACGCTCAATCTCGACAATAAGGATCAAGACGTACAATTATCTTATGAAGAAGGACTCGTCTCGAAAGAAGATCTCGAAGACGTCCAACTCTTCTCAGCAAACGGTCCTGTCGCATTGAAAGATGTCGCGACCGTCAATGAAGTCGAGACTTTCACATCGATTCAGAAACTCGACGGAAAAGTATATGCTCGCGTATCTGGACAAGTCAAAGGAGACGACGTTCAAAACGTATCGAATGCCGTAAAAGCTGACGTCGAAAAAATCGATTTACCAGACGGTGTCTCATTGACAAGTGGTGGCGGAAATGACGATACGGTTGAAATCTTCCAATCACTTGGAATTGCGATCGTGGTTGCAATCGGACTTGTTTACCTGACAATGTTGATTACGTTCGGAAAAGCTCGGATTCCATTCATCATCTTGTCTTCTCTGATCTTTGTTCCAATCGGTTCGCTCGTCACGCTCTTCCTTGCGAATGAACCGTTATCGGTCAGTGTCATGATCGGCTTCCTGATGTTGATCGGAATCGTCACCACGAACGCAATCGTTCTCGTCGACCGCATCGGTCAAAACGTCGGACGCGGTATGCCGATTCGCGAATCATTGATTGAAGCGGGTAAAACGCGATTACGCCCAATCCTGATGACCGCATTTGCAACAATCATGGCATTGGTACCACTCGCATTAACGACTTCTTCAGGAACACTGATTTCCAAAGGCCTTGCCTTGACGGTCATCGGTGGATTAACGACCTCTACGTTGTTGACACTTATCATCGTTCCTGTCGTCTATGAATTGTTCTTCTTCAAAAAAGCAAAAAAAGAACGTACGACTAAGTAAATGCACATGAAAGAAGCCTATCGCTTGGATCGCGATAGGCTTCTTTTCATTCTATCAGGCTTACGACTCTAACTGTTCATCCGTTCGTTCCAACGTACCATCATGTTGCGCCACTAATCCGTCGAGGACGGATGGTTCAAACTCTTCACCGATCGCGATGATTCCTGTTTGCCCAGGCGGAATGACGTCGAGTGTTCGTTTGAATGTTTCTTGGATTTCTTGATTTTCCTTCATGTCTTTCGATCCACCAATCAGCATACCCGTCATCGAACCAAGTAAGATGCCGAATGGGCCTCCTAGAATACCAACCGCCATTCCAATTAACGACCCTTTGACGGCGCGATTCGATCCACTTAGGTCTACAGCATCTTCAAACGAAAAAGCACCATTCTCATTTCGCTTGATGACGGCAATCTGTTCGAAATCGACTTGACCTCGCGCATGATATTTCTTCAATTCACTGAAGACTTGATAGGATGTCGCTTCTTCTTTGAACGTAAACGTCATGATGTGATGTTTCGCATCTTTTTTGGCCATTCGTTCCACCTCTTTCACCTGAGACGAATAACCGACTAAGCCAACATCCTCTATTTACCATGTTTTTAAGGAGTCGAAACCTTTACCGGTTTCCATGGTGCGAGGTGGAAGTACTCTTCCATTGTTAGTCCACTGACTTTTAGACGAGCGGCAAGCGTTGCTCCGACATACCGATAGTGCCAGCTCTCATACGTATACCCCGTCCAAGATTCTTTACCAGATGGATAGCGGAGATGGAAGCCGTAGCGGTGAGCATTCGCAAACAACCATTTTGCCTCTTTTGTTTTTGAAAAGCTAAACGTGGCGTATTTTGTTGAATCAGCGCCTCCGATATCAAACGCAAGACCTGTTTGATGTTCACTTTTCCCAGGTTCCGCACTGTACGTACTCGCCTTCTCATATCCATCCCGCGCAACATATTTATCAAACAACGTTTTTTGATAGGCGTAGGAGCGATATGTACTAAACGCAACGAGCGTAATTCCCTCTTTTTTAGCCGCTACACGCATTTTCTCAAACGCAGCTCTTGCTTGTTGATTCTCACCAGGAGCGTACGTCGAGCGGAGCGCTAAGTTCTTATTCGCGATGAGTGTCTTACCAATCCGCTTTCCACCGATTTGTTCATCCGTCAGTAGATACTTCGTACTCGCATAACCAATCTTCGTACCATATTGTACTTTTGACCATGTACCGACTTTCGAAAGTTCCGTCACATAGATCCCTGTCGGAATAACCGCAAGACTCGGTTGATCAATCGATGCTCCTTTACGCAAATGAAGGGATGTCTTTGCTTGCCGATAAATAGAAGTCGATGCTTCGACCGTTGGTATATACACTGATGTACAGGCCGCTGTTAATGTCAACGTCGTGATGAGTGTCGTGATGTATTTCATGAATCGTATATCTCCTTTATGCATGTTCTAATTTGCATCCATATTTTAGATTAGAATACCATTCTTTTTTTCAAACAGGGTTCTTTCGGAATGCTTGTCATGAAAATGAAGTATTTCTGAAGTTTTCTAAATGTAGCTTAAGGACGAATTACAATGGGTAAATAACGATGTATGCGTTTTCGAAACATGATTCTGATGTAGAAAGGAGTAGCGTACGTGTCACTTTGGGAATGGATTTTCAGTATTGGTAGCATCTGCTGGATTGGTGAGATGATTCGTTTTCGGAATCGCTCCGAGTCTAAGTCAGGGGCAGCAGAACAAGTGAGTTTTTATTTGATTTTCCTTGTCCTAAGCGGAACGATCGTCTGCGCTTTCCTCTTTGCGAATGAAACCGTTTCTTCTATCATGCGCATCTTTTCATGCATTTTGTTATGGTGTGGTGTTTCCTTACGTCTATGGGGAATTCTCCACTTAAAGCAACAGTTCACTCGTCATGTCGTCGTGGCGTCTGGTGATCAGCTCGTCAGTAGCGGTCCCTATCGTTTTTTACGTCACCCGTTATATAGTGGATTGTTGTTGATTACGATGAGCTTCCCCCTGTTCACCGGTCGGTTCGGACTTTTCATTCTCTCTGGACTTCTGATGTTCATTTTCTTGCTCTACCGGATTCGAATCGAGGAAGCGATGTTAACGAAAGGTTTTGGACCTGCCTATACGGTATGGGCTGCAAAACGAAAACGATTGATTCCATTCATCTACTAAAGGAGAAGTGATTCATTTGAAGAAACGCGCAATTGTCATTGGAGCAGGTCTTGCTGGTATGTCTGCCGCCATTCGTTTAGCTGGAGATGGTTATGCAGTCACAATGCTTGAAAAGAATGCAAACGTCGGAGGGAAACTGAATCAACGGAGTGGAAAGGGATTTACTTTCGATACCGGTCCTTCCATCTTAACGATGCCTTGGGTACTCGAACAACTCTTCTCAAGCGTTCATCGTAACTTGGATGATTACTTAGAAATCGAGCGCATTGAACCGCAATGGCGTACATTCTTTGAGGATGGAACAAAAATCGATGTCAAAGGTGACTTACCTGGAATGCTTGAAGAAGTCGAACAAGTCTCGTCACGGGCTGATTTCGTTGAATTGTTCCGGTACTCCAAACAAATGTACGACTTGTGCCTCGACAGTTTTTATAAATACAGTCTCGAAGATTTAAAGGACTTAAAAAAATACCATACGATGTCTGATTTATTAAAGATGGACCCGATGAATACGGTCGCGACCGGAACAAAGAAACATCTCAATGATCCGTATCTCGAACAGCTGTTCAACTATATGGTCATGTATGTTGGTTCCAACCCGTATCAAGCACCTGCTGTCTTCAATCAGATGATTTACGTTCAAATGGGACTCGGCATCTATTATGTCAAAGGTGGTATGTACCAAATCGCGCGTGCCATGAAACGGTTGCTTGATGAGCTCCGTGTCACGGTTCATCTCAACTCACCCGTTGAACAAATCGTCCTTGAAAATAAAAAAGCGGTTGGCGTCTTATCAAACGGAACGTTTCATGCAGCCGACATCGTCGTTTCAAACCTTGAGGTCATCCCGACTTACGAACGGATCGTACCGGAGAAAAAAGCCCGGAAACAGGCAAAAAAATTACAAGCGTCGTTTGCCCCTTCCGTTTCAGGTCTTGTCCTGCTGCTCGGTGTAAATCGTGAGTATCGCGGGCTAGCGCATCATAATTTCTTTTTCTCTGAAAATCCAGAGCGTGAATTCGCCCAAATGTTCAAAGAAGGTACTCCTCCTGAGGATCCGACGATTTATGTCGGAGTCTCGTCAAAATCCGACGCTTCTCAATCTCCTGAAGGGAAGGATAACTTATTCGTCTTAACGCATGTTCCACCGCTAACACTTCAAAAAGGTGAGGTCGACTGGGATGCGTACCGCGAAGTCGTTCTCGATAAACTGGAGCGGATGGGACTTCATGGACTTCGAGAATCGATCGAGTTTGAATATCGCTTTACCCCAGAAGATTTGAAGGAATTATACGGTCCAAACGGTGGATCGATTTATGGTGTCGCAGCCGATCGGAAGAAAAATGGTGGATTTAAGATTCCATCGAAGAGTGACTTGTACGAAGGACTTTATTTCGTCGGTGGTTCGACACACCCAGGCGGCGGTGTACCGATGGTCACATTGTCCGGTCAACTGACGGCTGACTTGATCCGAAAACATGAAGGTGCTGTTCCTACACCTTAAGATTTCTCCAATTACAAAAGAGACGGAAACTGATTCACGCATCAGTTCCGTCTCTTTTTTACTTTGTATTCGTCAAAAGTGGTACGACGTGAATGTCTGCCTTTTCTCCTGATTTCACATCCATTCGACATACGGCTGGCATCGGTAAGGACTTCCAAAATGCGTAATCGAATGTCGGATCAAATGTTTCTAAGAGTAGCACCATGATATTTCCATGTGTTCCAAGAACGACTGTTTCGTCAGGATGCTTCTCCACTAGTTCGTCGATGAATTGCCGAATGCGTTGCGACGCTTCGTTGTTCGTTTCGCCTCCATACGGATTTTCATTCGGATGTTGCCATACATATGTGACCGCTGCTTGAAAATCGTCAAGCTCTCCCGGTGCTAACAATCGCTCTCGTAGTTCCTCTACCTCAATGATTGGTTGTTGACGTGCCTTCGCGAGCGGTGCAATCGTCTCGATCGCCCGTTGATACGGGCTGCTGTAGAACCTGTCGATTGGAATTTCTTGAAACGTTTCAAGTAAACGTATCGCATCTGTCTGTCCTGCATCGGAAAGTGACCGCTTCCGTTCATCTGGTGAATATGTCGAGTGTGCGTGCCGTAAGAAATAGAGTGTCGTCATGTTTTGATTTTCCCCTTTATTGGTGTGTCCAGCGGTATCCGATTCCGCGAACTGTTTCGAGATGCTGTTCAATCGGAAAACCGCAAACACGTAGTTTTTCTCTTAAATGTCTGATATGCGAGTCGATCGTCCGCTCGTCTACAGACGCTTCCGCTCCCCATAATATTGTTGTCAGCTGATCCCGTGTCCAAACACGTCGTGGAGAATCTAAAAATACACCTAACAACTCAAATTCCGTTTTCGTTAACGAAATCTTTTGTTGGAGGTAACTACAACGATAGCTTTCCCGGTCATAGGATAGACCATCATACTGTTGCTGTAATAAAACTTCCATTCGCCCGATCAGTTCCCCTTCTTGAATCGGTTTTGATATGTAATCATTCGCTCCTACTTCTCGTGTCCGAATGATGTCTTCCCGCTGATTCCGAGCCGTAACCATCAAGATTGGGATGTTAGAGTGTTCTCGAATGAGACGACAACATGTCCAGCCATCCATATCCGGCATCATGACATCTAGTAAAATCAGGTCGAATACGTGCTGACGGCAGAGATCAAGAGCTTGTTGCGCAGAATCCACAAGCTGACACGTGTACCCATACGGCTGAATATACAGTTTGAGCAGTTCAAGCATTCTTGGTTCATCATCTACGATCAATACATGCGGCATTTTATTTCTCCTTCCACTGCAGTGTCACTTGTGTTCCATGTCCAAGCTGACTCTTGATGTTCAATTCTGCTCCATGTGTCTGAGCAATTGCTTCAACGATGGAGAGTCCGATTCCAGTTCCTCCATGTTTTCGAGAACGAGATGCTTCCGTTCGGTAGAGCCGTTTCGTTACATGAGGTAAAGATTCTGCAGCGATCCCTTCTCCTGTATCTTCGATTTGAATGAAAGCCCCTACTGCGTTGACACCATAACGAACGATAATTTTTCCCGACGTCGTATGTCGTCGTGCATTTTCAATGATATTCACGATCATCTGACGGAGCTGCTGAGCGTCACCCATCACTTCTAATCGCTCACCTTCTATCTCGAACGAAACATTTTCTTGTTCGATGTCTTGACGCATCAATCGTATCACTTGATGAATCAAGTCTTCGACATCGACAGGTTTTCGCTCCATCATAAAAGCATTGGCGTCAATTCGTGCTAGCCAAAACAATTGCTCAATCCATTCATTCATTTGCTGACTTTCTTCTCGAATGATCGTAATGTAGCGTTGTTGCTCATCCGGCGTCAACGTTTGGCGTTCGAGAATATCCGCGTATCCCTTTATATATGTCAATGGTGTTCGTAGTTCATGAGATACGGTTGCTAAAAATTCGGATCGTTCCCGATTCAAAAAATCGAGATCTTGTTTTAATTGCTGAATCGAACGCGCCAATTGTCCCAGTTCATCTTTTCGATCAATCGGCAACTCTCCACCTTCTCCATCCAATAGACGCGCTGTCGCTTTTTCCATCTGAATCAACGGACGAGAAATGAGTCGGGTCGTCCAAATGCTTGCCGCACCTGCTAATAAAAGCGCTAGCAGACCCACTTGGAGAAACTGCTGTTTCAACGGATCAAGTACGTGATCTACGATTGCTTTAGAAGCGAACATGAATACATGACCACGATGTTCCCCGTCAATGGTGATGGGACTGTCCGTCATTAAAAAGTCACGCATCGTCACGATTTTTCCTTGTTGACGGTAATCAAAATCCGTATGCTCTAACATGCTCTTCATCTCATTCGACAAAGGTCGTGACGCTTCGAGTTGTTTTCCATCTGCATCAGTGATCACCACAGTAAACGATGAATCTGCTTCCATCATGCTGACATGGCGCATCGTCGTTTGGTCATAGGAATCGACAAGGACATCACGGTGTGTATTTCCTCGGTTCAGTAAACCGTCTACTACTTCCTGCGTTCGTGTTTGAGACAACTGATAATACAATGTCCCAAACAACACACTGCCACAAATTAAAAATGCCGCAAGCACGATTCCTCCGACTGAGTATGAAATACGACGCATGACGATTCCTCCTTTTTCTCCCCACTTTTAGTATAGCTAAAAAAAACGCGATCGACGCAGGCAAACGAAACTGTCACCTCATCTGCACACGATTTGCATATACGCTGGGTATAGTAAAGAAGACTAGTGACTTCAGGAGGGTTTTATATGAAAAAATCATTGACATTAACCGCACTTGCTCTTAGTTCTACGCTTTGGCTCGGTGCATGTGGATCCGCCAATAACGATGGAAGTAATAGTGACTCACACGATATGTCTCATGGAGATATGATGCATTCGAGCGACGGAAATCTACCATCCGGTTTAAAGGAAGCCAGTGATCCGACTTATCCGAAAGGAAGCAACGTCACGTTGACGACGGATCATATGGACGGTATGGACGGAGCTAAAGCAACGATTGCGGGAGCTTACGACACCGTCGTCTATGCGATCAGTTACAAACCGACTACTGGTGGAAAGATGGTGAAAAATCATAAATGGGTCATTCAGGAAGAACTCGATCCCGTTCCAACTAAGCCACTGCAAGTTGGTGATGAAACAACTGTCAAAGCGGATCATATGAAAGGTATGGATGGAGCAAAAGCGACGATTGATGAAGTAAAGGAAACGACGGTCTATATGGTGAACTATGAACCGACGGACGGTGGAGAGATGGTGAAAAACCATAAATGGGTCACAGAGGATGAGATAAAGAAATAATAAAAAAAGCCCGCTTTTCCTATAAAGGAAAAGCGGGCTTTCGGTATGATTCTGACTGGGCTCGAACCAGCGACCTCTACCCTGTCAAGGTAGCGCTCTCCCAGCTGAGCTACAGAATCGTGTTTGCAGTACGTTATGTACTTGCTAGGACATGTATTAATATATCAAGAAACTAAAAGGCTGACAAGTCTTTTTCTGAAAAAAAATAAAAAAATTAAAATGGAGGAATTGAACCCCGCTTCCTCCATTTTGAATGACTTACAGGAAGGTCGATACTTGATCAATCGGTAAACGTAGTGCCGGACGCTTTTTCGCATCTTCAACCGCTTTTCCGACAGCAATCAACATGACCGGTACATACCGTGACTCGGTGATGAACGTTTCCGCAAAACGTTGATGATCGAATCCACCCATTGCGAGTGTTGATAATCCACGCGCTTCTGCCGCAAGCATCAATTGCATCGCAGCAAGGCTCGCATTCGACATTGCCGCATCGCGCCCATAGGCTTCACTTTGATAAGCGCCTTCTACCTGTGCCTTGATCGAATCAAATAAATCCTCTGTCATGCCACCTGCTTCTACTGCTGGACCGTACACCGGATTGTAGTTTCGATTAGCTTGAACATCACCTAAGATCGCAATGACTGCTGAAGCCGAAGTGATAGCCGGCTGATTGTATGCGATCGGTGCAAGCTGTTGCTTCGATTCTTCTGAATGGAAGACCGTGAAATGCCAGTGTTGCAAATTCCAAGCACTCGGCGCCGCTGTCGTCCATTCTAATAATTCTTCCACTTCCTGTTTTGAAAGTTTGAACGTTTCGTCGTAATGACGAACCGAACGTCTTTCTGTTAAGACACGCATTGTATCAAGTGTTGCCTGTGTCATGTGTAAATCCCCCTTATTATTATCAGATTACTTAGATATCGTAGCATGTCTCTTTTTTATTGTCCTCTATCAATACTTCAAACGAATTTATTGTTATAAAACAATAGTTGACATTAAACTTCTGTACTAATACAATAAAAACAAGAAAAAAGACCATTGCGTTTATTTTTGAAGGAGGAAAAACACATGGAACAACCCCTTTACCAAGAAGCATCTGCTGCATTCTATCGTGAGCTTCCCGTCAAAACGTGTGCCCATTGCGGAAAAGAGATGGATGAACAATGTGAATCCTATCAAACGGAATGCGATGAGTGTGCTGTAACAGAACACTAAATAATACATGAAACAATCACTTACTTAGTGGTTGTTTTTTTATTTCTTGCAAACTCTTTCTAAATAAATCGATATTTTTTAGAAAAATCGATTTTCCGTCATCTTTTTGTCATCTGTTTGTTACAAAAGAAACAGTCAGAATGTTACATTATCTGTATATGATATTTTTGACAAAAGGAGCGACAGACAACGATGGATCCATTTACCTCAAGCCATGCTAGCGAACTCGGTCCACGACCGCGTACAAAAAAAAGAAAGTTTTTCCCTCGGTTTTTCTTACTTCTCACCCTTGTTTTTCTCGGAGTTGGGGGATATGTCGCTTACCGATACGTATTTACTCCTGAACAACAATCCATTACGACAGGTAAATCCATTACTGAAGTCCCTGTCGTCAATATGGAAAAAGCACGCGTGGAAAAATGGAATGGTGTGACGAAAAAAGTCGCTTATTTAACATTCGAGGATGGTCCATCCGCATTAACACCGGACTTACTTCGAACATTGGATCAACTTCAGACTCGTGCCACTTTCTTTTATCTCGGAACACAAATAGATGCTTTTCCGCAAGAAGTCAAAGCTGCTGCTAAAGCTGGACACTATATCGGATTACACGGGGAAACACACGATTACGATACATTGTACGAAAAAGGAAAGTATGTCTCAGAGATGCAAAGTGTTCAGAAGAAAATCCATGAGTTGACGAAGCTAACACCATATTTGACACGACCACCTTATGGCTCTGATCCAGGCATCACGAAAAAAATGGCATCTGCCATTCATTCAGCAGACTTCCGCGTGTGGGACTGGTCAATCGATTCAATGGACTGGTATTACAAAGATAGTGCAAAAGAAGTAGCGAATACGGTCATTCGGCGAGCAGAGCGTCCGTTTGAAATCATTCTCTTACATGAACAACCACAAGCCATCAAAGCACTTCCATCCATTGTTGCCGGACTTCAGAAAAAAGGCTATCAATTCGCGATTTATGATGAAGATTTCCATATTCCGTACAACTTCGCGCAACACTCGAATTTATAAGGAGTTACTATCCAGATGAAAAAAACATTCGTAGCAGTACTGTTCCTGTCGAGCTTTGGACTCGCTGCCTGTTCCAACGATTCACCAGCCTCTCTTCATGAACAGCTAGAGCAACAAGTGAAAGGTGAAGAGAAAGCATTCACGCTAGCTGATCAACGTGCTCGTAAGGATGAAATTTCAGTTAATACGTACCAAGCCGTTCTTGATGCAGGTGCTGAAGAAATCAAACGCTCTCAAAATGAACGAGAGGAATTAGAATCCTTAAATGACGAACGGCTTGCTTTATTGAAACAAGAAGAAACGTTACGTAAGGAAACGTACGCTGCACTCGATCTTGAAGAATTGAAGGATGCTGTCAACAAACTTGATGGTAAAGCAAAAACAGAAGGAACCGCCCTCGTGACAATCATCAAGGAACGCGAGCAGACATTTCAAACGTTCTCGAAAACGTATCGACAAGCGATGGACGCTGAAAAGAAAGTGCTTTCACGCTTGACGAAAAAACCGGATTTCGTTAAGATTGATGAGTCAACAGCGGATTTAAATCGTTTAACACGGAAAGCTACCGCGTCATTAAAGAAGTGGAATGCGCTGACCGTTCAGTATAATCAAACGAAAACCCGGCTGTATCGTTTGCTCGACACATCAACTCAATAAATCACACAGGTTGCAACCAAACCCTGTCCAAAAAACCTGGACAAGGCCCTGTTGCAACCTTTTTTGTGTGGTTTTTATTAAAAATGGAGGGAATTTATTCATGCATCGTTCAAAAGCAACCTTATTCGTTCTGATTGGCGCTATCAGTTATGGTGTCCTCTCAACGATCGTCAAACTCGCTTATGCCGCTGGATTTAACTCAGCAGCCGTTTCAGGTAGTCAATTTTTCTTCGGGTGGCTCATGATTTTCGGACTTGCCTTATTTACGAAAAATCTTCGTCTCGATCTCAAGACAGCTGGTCTGCTCATGCTGATCGGTATCTCAAGTGGTACAACCGGTTATCTTTACTATCAAAGTCTTCAAACCGTATCCGCGTCCGTTGCGATCATTCTCTTATTCCAATTCACTTGGATTGGTGTCATCATCGATGCGCTCGCATTCAGACGTTTACCCAGTCGTGCGCACTTTCTGTCCGCGATTCTACTAATTGGCGGAGCCATTCTTGCGAGTGCCGCTTACTCGAGTCCACTCGATTTACGTGGAACATTATTCGGTCTTGGAGCAGCTGTCAGCTTCTCAATTTTCTTACTCGCTAGTGGACGCATCGCCAATCATTTACCCGTCATCAAGAAAAGTTTTTATATGATGACAGGTGGTCTTGCTTTCGTCATGACCATGTATCCACCGACGACATTCTTGTCTTCTGCAAACTTCGAAAATGGACTTCTGTTATACGCGATTCCGCTCGGTCTGTTCGCATTGATTTTACCACCGCTCTTATTTGCTGCAGGCGCCCCTCATCTGTCTCCAGCAAGCGTTTCTTTGCTCGGAGCGGCTGAACTACCGACAGCAGTCATCTGTTCCGTCTTAATTTTAGGAGAACATCTGATGAGTTCCCAATGGATTGGGATCGTCATCATCTTGATCGGAATCTTTTATCCAATCTATCGCTCAAGCAAAACAGCACCTGTTGCGAACGTACAACAAAACGACCTTTCCTGAGTTCAGGAAAGGTCGTTTTTTCTTTACTTCTGTCGCTTCATCGCATCCGCAACGAATTCGACGTCTGTTCCAATGATGATTTGCACGCTGGTCGCGCCCATCTTCATGACACCTTTTGCTCCAGCCGCTTTAATCGCCGCTTCGTCAATGATGCTTGGATCTTTGACTTGAAGACGTAAACGTGTCGCACAGTTATCAATCGACGTGACATTTTCTGTTCCTTTCAATCCGGCAAAAATTTGAGCTGCTTGTTGCTCATATTTATCGTCTGAATCTGTCAGAACGACTCCCGTGTCTGTGACGAGCGATTCATCTTCACGACCTGGTGTCTTCAGATCAAATTTCGTGATCATGAAGTAGAACAGGAAGTAGTAGACGACCGCGAACGCGAGACCAACCGGGATGAGAAGTAATGGTTTTGTGGCAATACCGAAGTTCAAGGCATAATCAATGAAACCAGCCGAGAAGGAGAAGCCATGTAAAATACCTAGTAAGTTAACAATGGCCATCGATAGACCTGTTAAAACTGCATGAATGACATATAAAACAGGTGATAAGAACATGAACGAGAACTCGATTGGTTCCGTGATACCTGTCAAGAAGGACGTCAGTCCAAGACCAATCATCGCTCCAGCAACTGCTTTTCGATTTTCCTTACGCGCAGCCATGACAATCGCAAAAGCTGCAGCCGGTAAGGCGAACATCATGATTGGGAAGAAGCCCGCTTGATAAATCCCAGCTGTCGGATCTCCAGCGAAGAAGCGCGCGATGTCACCGTTCGCGACCGTACCATCTGCTTTTTCATATGAACCGAAGACGAACCAGAAAATATTATTTAAGACGTGGTGTAAGCCGACAGGAATCAAGAGACGGTTAAAGAATCCAAACAGAGCAGCGCCTCCTGCACCAAGGCCAACCATCCATTCACCAGCACCGTTGATGCCTTGCTCGATGAACGGCCAGACATAACCAAAGATGAAAGCAAGTACAAGCATGACCGCTGATGTAATGATTGGAACGAAACGACGACCACCAAAGAATGCTAACCAATCCGGTAACTTAATATTATAGAACCGATTGTATAGAAGTCCTGCGACGATACCCGCGATGATTCCACCGAATACCGCCATATTAACGGTCGAACCGAGTGTCGCCTGATTCGCGATCGAACCAAGTGTCGCTCCGTCGACCTTGGTCGAGGAATCATTGACGATCGCAGCGATCGCATCATACTTCGCCTGAATCTGTGCGCTGGAATAATCCTTGTTCATCGAGTCGACGCCATTCTTTAAGACGAGATACCCGATGGCCCCGGCAAGACCCGCTGCCCCACTCGCATCGATTGATAGACCAATCGCGACACCAATGGCAAAAATCAGTGGAAGGTTATCAAAAATAGCCCCTCCTGCTGCTACCATCAACGGAATATCAAGCATATCCGACGAACCTAACCGGAGCACGATACCCGCAGCCGGTAATACTGCGATTGGTAGCATCAAGGCTTTACCAATTCGTTGTAGAAACTGCAACATACCTTTCACCCTTTCCTGAATAAAACGATAATGACAGAACAATGTAAACGCTTTTACGTTTTTAATTATTCCATATAAATATCTAAATGACTAGACCTTTATACAAATTATTCATTATCTTTTTTTATTGATATAAAAATTCATTATAGCAGACACTAAAAACCGGACTAGAGTCATTCTCCAGTCCGGTTTTTCTATTTAATTTCAACGGTCTTAGCGGCGATTTGTATCTTCAAAATTTTGTTGGACGTTACCGACTGTTTTCTTCGCCTCGCCTTTTACTTGATCTTTTTTACCTTCGCGTTCTGTTGATTTATCGCCTGTTGCTTTCCCGAGCGCTTCTTTCGCTTTACCTGCTACTTTATCGACAAGACCATCTACTTTTTTATTGAGACCACTGTTGTTTGACATAACCATTACCCCCATTTAAAAGTTTTTTTTGCGATAGTTGTCTGTTCCCTTGTCTCTGATTTTCAAACGTTTCCTGTATCAAAACCAACACTTACCTAAACAAAAACAACAGTGAACGTCCTGTTCACTGTTGTTTAATCTAAAGCTATTCTTTTTATTGGGCGACGGAAACGCCTAATACTTGTTCAATCCGTTCGAACGCCCAATCCAACTCTTCTTTTGTAATGACGAGCGGTGGTGCAAAGCGAATGACTGTCTCGTGCGTTTCTTTACAGAGTAAGCCTTTTTCTTTCAACGCTTCGCAATATGGTCGCGCTGCTTCTGTGAGTTCAATACCAATGAACAATCCACGACCACGTACTTCTTTAATCATCGGGTTGTTGATTTGTTTTAATTTTTCCATGAAATACGTACCGAGTTCGAGTGAACGTTCCGGTAACTTTTCGTCTTCTAATACTTCAAGTGAAGCAATCGAGACGGCACAAGCGAGCGGATTGCCACCAAACGTCGAGCCGTGTGAACCTGGATTGAAGACGGAAAGGACATCTTTATTCGCAGCAACACATGAGATTGGGAATACACCACCACCCAGTGCTTTACCAAGAATGTACATGTCTGGTGTTACCTCGTCCCAATCAGAAGCAAACCATTTACCGGAACGACCGAGTCCAGATTGAATCTCATCCGATACGAGCAAAACATTCTGCGCACGACAGACTTCTTGCGCGTCCTTCAAGAAACCATCATAAGGAATTAAAATGCCCGCTTCGCCTTGAATCGGTTCCAAGATGAATGCCGCTGTATTTTCAGTGATTGCCTGCTTTAATGCCTCAAGATCGCCATATGGAATCGTCTTGATTCCAGGAAGAAGCGGTCCAAATCCCCGTTGGTATTCTGCTTCCGTCGACATCGAGACTGCTGTCATCGTCCGACCATGGAAGTTTCCTTCACAAACGATGATTTCAGCATCACCTGGAATTTGCTTGACTTCATATGCCCAGCGTCGTGCTGCTTTTACTGCTGTCTCGACAGCTTCCGCACCTGTATTCATTGGCAATACCATGTCTTTACCCGTCAATTGTGCTACTTTTTCATAGAAAAAGCCCAGTTGATCATTGTGGAAAGCACGTGACGTCAATGTAATCTTGTCTGCCTGACGTTTTAGAGCGTCGATGATCTTTGGATGACGATGTCCCTGGTTAACGGCTGAATAGGCACTTAGCATATCCATATAGCGACGTCCTTCAGGATCCGTAACGAAGACACCCTCAGCCTCTGAGATGACGATCGGGAGTGGATGGTAGTTATGTGCTCCGAACTGTTCTGTCTGTTGAATGATTTTCTCTGTTTGATTCATCGAGATTCCCCCTTATAGCTCTTTAGAAAACGCTTTCAAAATCATTATAGCAGATTTTCTTGTATAATCTTCATCTAAAAAATGTATAACCTAGAGGATTACGATGCGTAAGAATTGAATATATTGGGAAAAGACAAGACAAGTGAACCGTCATCTCTTTTCATTATAAAGGAGCGTGCGCACGTAATGGACCGTTCGACCATTGATTCCTATGAAGTCGTCATTCAAGAATTCCCTTTACCCGCTTTCATATTGAATACTGACTTGACCATCCGCTCTTGGAATGAGCTAGCCGCACAGCAATGGGGCTGGACACAACAGGAAATCGTTGGCCAGATCGTCCCACTTCTCGAACGGGAAGACATAGCA
This sequence comes from Exiguobacterium sp. UBA1053, assembly GCF_002316465.1. NCBI lineage: Bacteria > Bacillati > Bacillota > Bacilli > Caryophanales > Exiguobacterium > Exiguobacterium sp. UBA1053. The sequence continues at coordinate 167,375 of NZ_DCDO01000005.1, forward strand.
TTCAGCCAACAGATTTGGCATGCCTTCTTGGAGCGCCGTCAATCTGTCCAATTACCGAATGCCTCCTTGTTGCATAAGACGGGCACTTCTGTAACGTCAACACTTCTTTTATCTCCTTTACTTGATGATACAGGAACCGTTATTGCCGCCTTTGTTTGCTGTTTACCTTCAGCTGAGCAACAAACGAACATGAAACCACTCTTCCAAGGGTTGATGGATTTACGTCATGCATTCGATCAGATTGCTTCTGTCGCCGTCTTCGATGCACGAGGAACGATCACGTACGTGAATGATCAACTCATCGATGTGACAGGATATTGCTCTGAGATGCTTCTCAACCAGCCTTGGTCACTCATTTTAGATAAATCCAGTTCCGTCGTTTCGGAGATTCGTGCACAACTTCGTGAACGAAAAGCCTGGTCTGGTCGCCTTAGCCTCACTTCGCAAACTGGCGAACGAAAACATCTACAAGCGACGCTCATTCCAATCTATGATGCGAACGGTGTTCGCTTCCAACATTTGTTCATCGGGAACGACATCACGGAAACAACAGCACTTGAAGAAAAACTTGATTTTTTAGTGCACCATCACGAGATGACACACCTATTGAATAAACGTGGATTTTTACGCGAAGGTGAAGCCTTATTCCGCTCTGCTGCGTCGCATGATCCGATTGCACTCATTTTGTTCGATATCGACCGTTTTAAAGTTATCAACGATTCGTTTGGAACACATGTCGGTGATCAACTACTTCAAGCAATGGCAACACGCCTTTTACAACACACGACAGGCATACTCGCTTTTCATCCGACGAGTGATCTATTCGGTGTCTTACTACCTGCGCCTTCGAGCAATCTCCTCTTCCAATATGCTCGGAAATTACAACAAGCACTGCAACGGCCTTATTATATCAATGGTCACTCATTGATTGTTTCTTGTACATTCGGAATCACTGTCTATCCATCCGAAGCCAAAACACTTGAAGATTTATATCGCCGGTCGGAAACAGCTCTGTATGCGGGAAAATCGATTGGTACTGGAACGATTCAGTATTTAACGCACGAGATGGATACACAATTCACACGGAAAATCCAACTCGAGCGCTCCCTTTTCACAGCACTCGAAGATCAATCCCTCTATCTTGCTTATCAACCAATCATTGAACTTCAGACACAAGCCGTTAAAGGCTTCGAAGCTTTATTACGCTGGAATCACACGGCGCTCGGGAGTATTCCACCAGATGAGTTCATCCCACTCGCTGAGGAAGCTTCACTAATCACACCAATTAATAACTGGGTCATCATTGAAGCTTGTGAACAGCTCGCGAAGTGGCAACAGACAATTGACCCTAAACTGACGATGGCAATCAATATCTCACCGCATCAGTTCCAAAGCGACTCCTTCATTCGTACATTACAACACATCGTAACAGAACGATTAGTATCGCCATCTTCGATTACTTTGGAGATGACGGAAAACATCGCGATTCTCCAGACGCAACGAACAGTCGAACGCATGCACCTCATCAAGTCGCTCGGCTTCCGTTTATCGATCGATGATTTCGGTACCGGTTATTCTTCTTTGCAGTATCTCAGTGCTTTTCCAATCGACGAATTAAAAATTGATAAAGTATTCATTGATGGTCTGGCGACAAATGACCACGCCTTGCTCGATTCCATCATTCAACTTGGTCACAATCTAGAGTTGAATCTTGTCGCTGAAGGTGTTGAGACAGAACACGCGTTAAATTATCTAAAAACGACATCGTGTCAGCACATGCAAGGATTCATCTTCTCTGAACCTCTATCCGTACAGGATGTCGAAAAAAGATTCTTAACACCTTAGTCAAAAAAGAAGTCACGGTGGATGAAAACCACCGTGACTTCTTTTTCATAGCGTTTCTTACAATTGAATTTCCCCGACGACCATTCCGTAAACGGCTACTCCTGCTAATACAACAAGGACCATGCTGGCAATCCACTCATAACGTGACATGCCCGTCCGTTGCTGTTCTCGCTCTGCTAACGCATACGCGAGAATCCCTGGAGCATAGACTAATGCCGCAATGACGATGTACCAGATGCCCGACGCATAAACGAGCCAAATTGAATACGCAGATGCGATGATGGAGAAAAGCAACATTTTCTGATTGCGCTCTTCTCGCGATGTCCGAATGCTATACAACGCTGATAATAAATATGGTAATAACGCACAAATCCCAGCGATACTCGATAGGACAAGATAGGTTTGTGCTGAGAAGAGCGCGATTCCTGCAACGACTTGTGTCGCGATTTGTGTAATCAACAGCGCGCCGACTGGAGCACCTTTCCTATTCGTTTTTGCGAATGCTTTCGGAAATGCACCGTCTTTCGCAACGAGATACGAAATTTCTGATGCGAGAATCGTCCATCCGAGAAGTGCGCCAGATAGTGAGATAATCAAACCGATCATGATGATCGTCGCACCGACCGGTCCAATCGCCGCCTCTAGTACATACGCCATCGTTGGTTCTTTTAATCCAGCTAGTTTTTCTTGACTAAGCACTCCGAGTGATAGGACGGAAATCAAAATGTAGATGACTAATACTCCAACAAGTCCCGTCACTGTCGCTTTCCCGACATCACTTCGATTTTTAGCACGACTTGATAAAACGACCGCTCCTTCAATTCCAACGAACGCCCAAAGTGTGACGAGCATCGTTCCTTTTACTTGATCGAAGATCGAACCGAGTTCTGTTCCCTCTCCCCAAATATCCAAATTAAACGTTTTGATATTAAAGGCTATTCCTACTAGAAGAATGAAAATTAAGATCGGGACGAGCTTTGCGATCGTTGTAATCAAATTGACGAGTGTCGCTTCCTTGATACCGCTCGAAACGAGCCAGAACAATCCCCAAATGACGACTACACTCATAAAGAGAAGGAATATTCGATTTTCTGCTGCGAAAATCGGGAAGAAATAACTAATCGCATTAAACACGAGCGTGATATTCGCAACCGTTCCAATCCACGCCGATACCCAGTATCCCCAAGCACTGTTAAAACCGACGAAACGTCCGAACCCTTCACGCGCATAGGCATAGATACCGCCTTCGAGCTCTGGTTTACTATTTGCGAGATGCTGGAATACTAACGCGAGCATGATCATCCCAATCCCCGTGATACTCCATCCGATGAGGATAGGTCCTGCACTTGCACTTTGGGCCATTGCACCAGGAAGGTTAAAAGCTCCTCCACCGACCATGGAACCGATGACCATTGCAGCGAGAGCAAAGAACCCGATTTTTTGTTGATTCATGATGAGACACTTCCTTTTTCGTATATCTATTACATCTTACGTATATTCATTCGAAAGACACAAAAGTCATTATAACAAATCACCTTTTAAAGTAAAGAAAGGATTTGAGACGAATGAACTGGATCCATGTATTTCAGCTTGAAGACCTTCTAAAACTCCTATTAGCCGCTACACTTGGAATTTTCATCGGATTCGAGCGTGAAATCAAAAATAAACCGGTTGGGATACGCACTAGCCTCGTAATTACCCTGATCAGTTGTCTGTTAACCATCGTTTCCATCAAATCGGTCTTACTCTACCATGACATGGCGACGAATGTTCAGATGGATCCGATGCGTCTCGTCGCCCAAATCATTACTGGAATTGGTTTTATCGGCGCTGGTGTCATCTTACGTCGACCGCATGATATCGTCAGCGGGCTGACGACTGCCGCGATTATCTGGAGTGCGAGCGGAATTGGGATCGCTATCGGTGCAGGTTTCATCTGGGAATCGATTTTTCTAGTCCTCTTTCTCTTTTTCTTATTGGAAGGCTTAACTCGGATAATGAGTCGTATCAACAATAGTCGGTTCGAAGCAAATGTCCTCGTCGCGCATCTGTTACTTCCTTCTGGACTTGATCCAACAGACATCGTTCTTGCTCTTGAGCGTAAAGGTGTACGTATTACGAATATGCGTTTACGTGGTGATCCCGTTCGATTGACGTTACGAATGTATTCCCCGCATGCGTTAACCTTATTCCTACTTTATGACTATTTGAAATCGCTTGGAATTGAGGAGATAGACCTTGATCAGTAAGAATTATCTGAAAATTTATGTTGCATTTTTAATCACTTTCACTTAAATTAACAATATGTTCACATTTTTCTGAAATATTTAACACTAACTCTCGGGGGGTCATCGTTCCATGAATAAACCATCGAAAATCGCTTTTGCTGGACTTTCCAGTATCGCGCTTCTTGCTGTCGCTGCATGCGGGCAAGGAAATGACGAAAACACAAGCGGATCAGATTCGAAAAACAAAAAAAAGGAAGTCACACTCGTTTCGACGACGGATGTACCTCAGCTAGATCCGACGAAAACGACGGACTCGACTTCCATCATCGTCACGAACAACGTCTTCGAAGGGCTGTATCGTCTTGATGGTGATAACAAACCAACACCTGGAATCGCAGAAAGCGTTGAAGTGTCGAACGATAAAAAAACATACACGTTCAAACTGCGTAAAGATGCGAAGTGGTCAGATGGATCGGCCGTCACAGCAGATGATTTCATCTATGCTTGGAAACGTGCACTCAATCCAGAGACAGCAGCAGAATACGCGTACATTCTACAAGATTTAAAAAATGCCAACAAAATCATGGCTGGAGACGCTGAACTTGATGAACTGGGCGTCAAGAAAGTCGACGATCAGACACTTGAAGTCCAACTTGAAGCTCCAGCACCTTACTTCCTTGGTTTGACGAGTTTCCCGACGTACTTACCATTAAAACAATCATTCGTCGAAGATAAAGGCGATAAGTTCGCGACAAGTGTTGATACAATGGTCTTCAACGGACCTTTCGTCCTCGATAAATGGCAAGCGAATGCTGGTTGGACATACAAGAAAAATCCAGATTACTGGGATAAAGCGAATGTTAAGATGGACAAAATCGATGTCAAGGTCGTCAAAGAAATCTCAACTGGTGTCAACCTTTTCGAAGCGAAAGAAGTCGATTTTGCACCAATTACGTCTGAATTCGTTTCGCAGTACGAAAAATCAGATGATTACAAGACGCGTCCAGATGCTCGGATCAACTTCCTTCGCTTTAACCAAAAGAATAAAGCGTTGAAAAACAAAAACATTCGAAAAGCGCTCGCGCTTGGTTTTGAAAAACAAGGGATTACAGATGTCATCCTAAATGATGGATCAAAACCTGCAAACTTCATCGTCGCGAAAGACTTCACGTTTACACCAGATGGGGAAGACTTCCGCGCGAAGTATCCGGATCTACAAAGCTACGATGCTGACGCTGCGAAAAAAGCTTGGGATGCTGGCTTGAAAGAACTCGGTGTGAAGACAGTCGAACTCAGCATGCTCTCACGAGATGAAGATGCCTTCAAAAAGGTTTCTGAGTACTTAAAAGGAGATCTTGAGAAGCACCTGCCTGGTTTGACGATCAAAATCAAACAACAACCGTTCAAGAACTTCCTCGAACTCGAATCGAAGGGAGATTACGATATCTCTGCGGCTGGTTGGGGACCTGACTACCAGGATCCAATGACGTTCCTCGATATGTGGTTAACGGATGGAAGCTTCAACCGAATGGAATACTCGAACAAAAAATTCGATGATCTCATCAAGGGAGCAAAACAACAAGCAGATGAAGCGAAACGTTGGTCGGACATGCAAGAAGCTGAAAAAATGCTGTTGACAGAAGACTATGCCATCGCACCAATCTACCAAAAAGGGGAAGCTTACTTACAACGTACAAACATTGATAAATTATACCGTCACCCATTCGGTGCCGATATGAGCTTTAAATGGATGGAAGTAAAATAACCCTTTAAAACATTGATGAACAAGTAGCGGACCTCGTTCCCTACTTGTTTTTTTATTTCCAGACGTGATTCTCAGAAAACAACAAAGACCCCTTCTGACGGAGCCATCGGGGGTCTTTACTGTGCAATTTGTTTATAAAAAGCAATCTCTTCATCCTGTCCTTCCTCAACTGCTCGGAAGAATTCAGCGAAGTAAGCATAAAGAACGGTGCGTTCCTCATACGTCGGTCGAGCTTGACGAATGACGGAGAATGCAAGATTTCGCAATTGACGTTTCGTTCGTCGATGTGTTGGTAACGCATGGAACTGACGCGTGAATGAACGATAGACATCGGCAATCAAAGCTTCATGCCCTTCAAAATAAGTCTTATCCATAATAATGATCTCCTTTCTAATCTTGTTGTCCTACTATTTTCTACGATCCTTCTAGATAAAAGTTTCATAGAAAGTGAGGTTTCTCACAAATGATATAGAACCTACTATAACAAGCTTTCCAAAATGATTCAATATCCAAACTATTAAGTTTCATTAAGGATTTCTAACCGTTTTGTAAAGTGGCTTTTTTTGATTTTAACGTAACTTGATTGACAGAAAAACGGTCTGAGTCCCGGAATGAGACTCAGACTCGCGACGGACATCAGTCTGCTTGTACTGAAATATGCTGAAAGTGTTTTACGTCGAATAATCCACTGTCGGTCAGCTTTAACTCCGGAATGACCGGTAAGCAAAGGAATGACATCGTCAAATATGGATTAAAGGAACGATCCGCCTCTAACACATCGAGTGCATCATTCAATGCTTCGAGTGTATCTCCAACTTCTTGGAAGGGACGATTCGTCATCAGTCCAGCGATTTCAAGCGGTAACTCAGCAAGTACCTCTTGCCCATTGACGGCAATGACTCCCCCACCCGCTTGGACGAGACGTTCCGCAGCCAGTTGCATTTCCTCATCCGACGCACCAACGATGACGAGGTTGTGCGAATCATGGGCAACAGTCGCCGCAATCGCTCCGCGTTTCATCTTGAAACCTTTGACGATACCGACTGCCGAGAAGGATGTGCCGTGATGCCGTTCAATGACAGCGATCTTCAAAAGATCCTGCTCCGGTACAGGCACGAAATGTCCGTCTTGAAGTGGAACATCGAGAACCAGATGTTCCGTGACGATGCTTTTTGGAATGACTCCGATCACATGCGCCCGTGATGATTCAAGTGGCAGCGCAAATACTTCCGGCGTAATCGGTTTTGTATTCAATGCACCTCGTAACGATTCTGGAACATGCGCGCGCCGTACTGTTCGGGTCGTTTTTCCTGCTCGTGCGACACACTCACCTTTAATATAAACCTCGTCAATCACGACGTTATCGGCATCGGATAACAGGACGAAGTCCGCCCGGCGTCCCGGCACGATAGCTCCACGATCGTCCAGACGATAGGCATTCGTCGCATGCAACGATGCCATCGCATATGCTGTCTCGCGTTTAATCCCATGACGAATCGCATAGCGGATATTATAGTCGATCGTACCTTCGCGTAATGTATCGTCCAAATGTTTATCATCCGTACAGAAGAGGAAACGGCTCGCATTGCTTTCCGTCACAGCATCGAGTACTTCTTTTAAGTTTCGAGCTGCCGAACCTTCCCGTACTTCGACATACAGACCACGACGTGCTCGGGCGATCGCATCTTCCTTACTGACGGATTCATGATCCGTTCGAATTCCGGCGACACCATAAATGTTAATTTCGCGTGGTCCGAGTCCCGCCGCATGACCATCGACCAGTTTTCCTGCGTCTTCGATCTGTTTAATTTTTTTGAGCATATCGTGATCGGCTCGTTCGACCGCTGGATAATCCATGACTTCTCCCAAACCATGGACACCAGGATGATCGACGAACGGTGCAAGTGCCGCCGCATCAAGAGATGCTCCCGCGTGTTCAAACGAAGTGGCCGGTACGCAGCTCGGTAGCATCATGCGGATATCAAGGGCGAGACCTTCAGCATCGTCTAGCATGAAGGATAATCCTTCTGCTCCTTTTACATTCGCGATCTCATGCGGATCGGCGATGATCGTCGTGACACCTAATGGTAGAATCGCTTGCTCATACTCACTCGGTGGCACCATCGATGATTCAATATGGACGTGGGCATCGACGAAACTTGGTGCGATGAAAAGTCCTTCTCCCGGACGATTCTCGATTCCCTCATACCCCTCTCCGACAGCAGCAATATAGCCTGAATCAATCACTACATCTGCTGTATATGTCTCACGTGTCATGACATCAATGACTGAAATATTCTGATAGACGACGGCTGCTTTCTCTTTTTTTGCAGCGATCGCGATCAATCGTTCACGCACTGTTTGTTCCATCCTGTCTCCTCCTGTTGTAAGCGTATTTTTACCATCTTACAATTAGTTTGGAAGCTGTTGCAATTTATTTTTTGTAACGTCAAGATGAAAGAGTGTTGATTTAATGTCTGAGGGGGAAAAACGCATGAAATATCGTGTCGGTTCACTTGTTCCAAACATCGATCCATCCGTTTATTTAGCGGACGGATCAAAGGTCATCGGAGAGGTCACGATCGGAAAAGACTCATCTGTCTGGTTCAATACGGTCATACGCGGAGATGAAGGTCCGATTCACATCGGGGAACGCGTCAACATCCAAGATGGTTCGATGATTCATCAGTATGAAGGATATCCGACCATCATTGAAGATGAAGTGACGATTGGTCATATGGCGATGATTCACGGCGGAATCATTCGAAAAGGAGCGTTAATCGGAATGTCGGCGACGATCCTCGATGAAGCCGAAATTGGAGAAGGGGCATTCGTTGCTGCGGGGAGTCTTGTTCCGCCAAAAATGAAGGTACCTGCCGGCGCGATGGTCATGGGTGTTCCTGCAAAAATCGTCCGGGATATCAGTGACCATGATCGATTCATCATGGAACGAACAGTCCGAAAATACGTGAAACGAGGTCAGCAGTATGCTGACAGTTGTGAAGCTATTACAGAGGATATGACAAGTTTGTGATAACGTTTACAAAGTTCACAGGTTCTTAATACCTCCCCTCTTCCATCTTTACAATTCTTTCGTACACTAGAGGTGTAAGAGATGAATCAAGACACAGAGAGGGGATTTTACATGATTCCAGTATACGAAGAACGCATCATGTCTGATTTGTTTTCATCTACGAATAACCCAAGTTACGGTTTGCCGACGTTACCCGAATCAGAAACAGATTGGTTGACAGTCGAGATTCAAGCACGTATCGTTAAAGATGCCGAGCACCGCCTTGGAACATTAAACCGAGAGGAAGAACGTGTATGATTCAGCAACGCACTGTTCGCGCTTGGCTCGCTAGTCGCATCAAAAAATAATTTAATCACTTGATTACGTATTTTCCAAAACGATATAGCGCGTCAGCGCGCATACCAAAAGAGCCGAAGCGGATTCCCGCCTCGGCTCTACCTGTTTATTTTGAAATTAATCCTTCTTCGATTAAGAAATCACGCGCGACTTTTTCAGGGCGCTGTTTCTCGACATCTGCTTTGTAATTCAATTCTTGCATCTTCTCATCCGTAATTTTATCTTTTAACGTGTTGAGGACTTTTTTCAGCTCCGGATGTTCTTCAAGTGTTTCTTGACGAACAAGCGGTACCGCATAGTATGGTGGGAAGAACTTTTTATCGTCTTCTAGCACTGTCAAATCGAATTTTTGTAACAAACCATCTGTTGAGAAGCTATCGATGACGTTCGTTCGACCATTCGTCAATGCTGTATAACGGAGTCCTCCATCGACTGGTTGTACATCTTGGAACTTCATATCTGGATACTTTTTCTTCAAACCAAGGTAACCATCTTCACGGTTCGCAAATTCGATTGTTGATCCGAGAATCAAACGATCACTGACTTTTGACATATCTGATACCGTCTTCAAGTCATATTTTTCGATATCTTCTTTCGTCATGGCAAGGGCATACGTATTGTTGAAACCGATTGGGTCAAGGACGTCGACCTGACTTTTTTCCGGAATCATCTTCCCGACTTTTGCATAGACTGTTTCCGGATCCGTTTCGACGTCTTGCTTGAGAACGTCGATCAACAAAGTACCTGTGTACTCGACATACGCGTCGATTTCCCCTTTTTCAAGCGCCCCGTAAGCGACTTTTGTTCCGCCGAGGTTCAATTGACGTTCGACTTCTAAATCCGTTTTATCTTCGATTAAATCCGCTAACATATTTCCGAGAATCAATTGTTCCGTAAAGTTCTTCGATCCGATGACGATCTTATCTTCCTTGAGGAAAGAGTAAGCGACCGTTCCACCGATTAATAAGAAGACAATACTTGCAATCGCGATCTTACGTCCAGCTGGCATCGCCTTACGACGCTTCCGTGCCTTATTCTTGATCCGCCCATCTGCAAGTGGAATCCCATTTGGCGCCACGGAATATTCAATCCGACTGACGACGAAGTCGATGACGAGTGCTAAAATACCGGCTGGAATTGCTCCGGCAAGAATCTGGTTATTATCAACTGTTTGAATACCTGAGAAGACGAGGTAACCAAGACCACCGGCACCGATGAATGCTGAGATCGTCATTAAACCAACAGCTGTAACGGCTGAAATTCGAATCCCTGCCATCATGATCGGCAAGGCAAGTGGAATCTGAACCTTACTGAGAATTTGCCGATCCGTTAAACCAATTCCTTTAGCTGCTTCGAGCGTGTCCCCGGGAATGCTCGACAGACCCGTGTACGTATTTTTAACGATTGGCAAGAGTGAATAAAGCACGACCATGATGATCGCTGGTGTCGATCCGATACCAATGAACGGAATCAAGAAACCAAGTAAGGCAAGACTCGGAACGGCTTGCACGACACTCGTCAGCGCAAGGACAGGTTTCGCGAACTTTTGGTAACGGGTGATCAGAATTCCGATCGGAATCCCGAGAACGACCGCGATGACGACGGCAAAGACCGTCAGCTGTAAGTGCTCTAGCAATAAATCACCGATCTGATCGGTATTATTTTTTACATAATCAAAGAATCCGTTCATTGGACTTCCTCCTCATGAATGAATTGCTCACTCAAGACGGAAAGTAAGCTACTACGTGTAATCAACCCTCTGAGTTTTCCTGTTGCATCCGTTACTGGTAGATAACCAGTCTCTTCCTGATTCATGACTTCAAGAACATCGAGTAATGAATCGTGTTCATTGACGGCGATGATTTCGCCCTCCATCACTTCTTCGATCCGTTGGCTCTTATCCGGAATCGTCTGGATGTTCTTCAACTTAATCAGCCCTTGTAAGACGCGGTCACGATCGGTGATCAACAGGCTGTCGACTTTGCGTCCACGCATGATTTCAATTCCCTGTAACAACGTCCGTTTGCCACTGATTGAAACTGGGTCCTCGATCATGATATCTTCTGCCTTGATGAATTCTGGACTACTCCAGATTTTATTTTTTCCGATGAACGATTCGACATATTCATCTTTTGGATGACGCAAGATTTCTTCTGGAGTATCGAACTGGACGATTTCCCCATCACGCATGATACATATCCGATCCGCTAACTTGATCGCTTCATCCATATCATGGGTGACGAAAACGATCGTCTTTTTCACTTCTTCCTGCAAGTTAAAAAGTTCTTCCTGTAGATCGTTACGGGTAACGGGATCGAGTGCACTGAACGGCTCATCCATCAAAATGACATCAGGATCATTCATTAAAGCTCGTGCGAAACCAACACGCTGTTGCTGCCCACCACTGAGTTCGCTTGGATAACGATCGATGAATTGCTTTGGATCAAGCCCGACCATCGTCAACAGTTGTTCTGTCCGTTGATCCATCTCATCGTGGTTCTTCCCCTCAAGCCCAGCAATCAATTGAATGTTTTCCCGGACCGTCATGTGAGGGAACAAGCCGGTTTGCTGAATGACATATCCCATATGACGTCTTAATTCGATCGTGTCCGTCTTCATGATGTCCTTCCCGTTGACCAAAATCGTGCCTGAAGAAGGTTCGATCAGTCGATTGATCATCTTAAGTGACGTCGTTTTCCCACAGCCACTTGGTCCGATGAAAACAACGAGTTCACCCTTTTGAATCTCGAGCGATAAGCCTTTCAAGACGACATTGTCCTTAAACTGCTTACCGACGTTTTTGAATTCGATCATTCCTTCTCACTCCTTTTTACTATTTCCATATATTATAGTTTCCCAAAAAGATTACGGTTTAAACAAATTTTCTGTAGTTTAGTTTTATTTCTTTGCAAAACGGGAATTTCTTAGTTCTTTTTTTAAAATAAAGGGAATACCTTAATAAAGAGTACTTGTAAAGCATGTTTTTGATGAAGGAGGTACTAGACGATGAACATCAAGAAACCCACCATCATGATGATCGGATTGCTTCTCCTAACCCCACTTTCAATTCCCTCACAGGTCGATGCAGCGAGTTCTACGTTTGTCACAAAAGGAACGACGACCAAAAAAGTCGTCGCATTGACATTTGATGACGGTTCAGATGGAACGAACATTGCCAAAATATTAAGTGTCTTAAAAAGTAATCAAGTGAAAGCTACTTTCTTTTTAACAGGCAGTGGTGCAAACAACCATCCTCAATCGATTAAAAACATCACAACCGCCTCTCCAACACATCAAATCGGCAATCACTCGTATTCACATCCGGATTTCACGACTTTATCAGCAAGCCAAATGACAAGTGAATTATCCCGGACGGAGTCGCTCATCCGATCCTTGACCGGAAAAACGACGAAACCGATTTTTCGGGCGCCGTTCGGTGCGAGTAACAGTAAGATATTGAGTGTCGTCGGAGCGGCTGGTTATACGAAAACGATTCAATGGAATATCGATTCGACGGATTGGAAAGGCATCTCTTCAACAGCCATCTTGGATCGTGTGTTACCAAAAGTCGTTCCTGGATCAATCATCCTCATGCACACTGGGGCTGGTGCGAAAGGAACACCAACCGCTTTGCCAACGATGATTTCAAAACTAAAAGCAAAAGGCTATTCGTTCGTCACGATTTCAGAACTGTTGCGTTCTACGGTCCCAACCGGTACGACGTATACTGTCAAAGCAGGCGATACACTCTATTCGATTGCCCGTAAATACAATGTCTCGGTCTCTGCCCTCGCGAGTGCGAACAACATCACGAATTGGAGTCTACTCAATGTCGGTCAAGTCTTAAAAATCCCGACAACGACGTATACGGTTAAAGCGGGTGATACACTTTACTCGATTGCGACACGTTACGGCGTCACCGTCACAGCATTGATGCAGGCAAACAACATTACGAATCCGAACCTCTTGCTCGTTGGACAAGTCTTAAAAATTCCAAAATGAATATGCTAATCGCAACACAAAAAAACGATCCCTCTCTATTCAAGAGAAGAATCGCTTTAGATCGTATGCATGAAACCGGCGCGATAGCGTCGGTTTTTTTGTCCTCTAGTTTGACCCCGCACCTCTTACGACTCTGAACGGACCCCATTGATCCCAAGATCATACTGAATCAAATCCGCATACGTTTGTCGACGGACGACTTCACGGGATTCCCCGTCCCGAACGAAAATGAGTGCCGGACGTAAGAACTGGTTATAGTTGCTTGCCATCGAAAAGTTATACGCTCCTGTCCCAAAGACAGCAAGTGTATCGCCACCGTTCGGTGTAACCAACTGTGCTTTTTCAGCGACGAGATCCCCTGATTCACAAGCTGCTCCAACGACCGTCACTTCGGTCGTTTCGCCACTCATCCGGTTAGCGATGACCGTTTCATACACCGCACCGTAAAGTGCTGGGCGAATGTTATCTGTCATTCCGCCATCGACCGAAAGATATGTCCGGACGCCTTCGATCTCTTTGATGGCCCCGACTGTATAAAGTGTCGTCCCTGCATTCGCAACGACCCAGCGTCCTGGTTCGATACCGATTCGCGGACGTTCGATGCCAAGTCGTGCCGTTTCCGTCTCAATGACATCCATGACGCGTGCGATCGTCGCTTCAAAGTCAAGTGGCTGGTCGTCCTGCGTATAGGCAATTCCGAACCCACCTCCAACGTTGACTTCGCTGACTGTGAAATCATGTTGTACACGAATTGTTTCGACGAAGCCCATCATCGTCCGAGCCGTCTGTTCGAACAGCGACGGATCTTGGATTTGCGAACCGACATGACAATGGATGCCAAGTAACGATAGATGTTCTGATGCTAAAATCGCTTCGATTGCGTCCAAGTAATCTGACGCATGTGTCGAGAAACCGAATTTCGTATCGACACCACCTGTCTGAATTTTCGCATGCGCTCCACCGATGACTTGTGGCACGATCCGAATCAAGACATGAACCGTTCGACCAGCTTGTGCCGCAATCGCTTCCAGTTGTGCAATCTCTGCAAAGTGATCGATGACGATTCGTCCGACACCTTCTTCGACAGCATACTGAAGATCAGCCGTTGATTTATTCGAACCATGGAAATAAATTCGCTCTGCTGGAACGCCCGATTGACGGGCGATGAAGAGTTCCCCGCCCGTGACGACGTCAATTCCAAGACCATGACGCACGACTTGTTCATACACCGCACTGACAGTCAATGCTTTAGAAGCGAAGGAAGCATACGTGTTCGGATACTTATCAAGGAAGTGTTCCCGGACGGTCGCCAGTCGATCCGTCAGCTCCCGCTCTGCCATCACATACAACGGTGTTCCGTACTGTGCTGCAAGATCGGTCGCTGCGACACCATCGATGTGCAACGTATTGTTTTCTTCTGTCAGGTATTGACTTCCATACATAATAAGTTCCTCCTTATAGATACTGATGCGTCAAACGCCAAGACCGGGCACACATCTGCTCTGAATTGTTCGCTGCTCCTGTCCGAGTAATATCGTCAATTTCAACGCCATCCCCGTATAGCACGACCTCGTCTCCGACCTCAACCGTCCCATCGACAGCGACGAACGTATGACTCATGAATAATTTATTGATGACCGGATAAGGTTTTTCTTTAATATGAACAGGCAGAGCGGCACGCCCACGGACGACACCGTCTCCATAGCCGACTGGTAAGATGGCAATCCGCATCGGTTCTGTACTCGTAAAGTTCGTCCCGTACCCAACGTGTTCACCCGGTCCGATTTCGCGAATTTCAACGACCTCCGTCGTCATCCGTAGCGAAGGAACGAGCCAGTCCATCTTTTCAATCGGTGAATAGCCGAATAAGAAGATTCCAGGGCGGACATAATTACAAAATGCGAGACGCGGATCGTGTTTGACGATCGTCGCACTGTTTTCCGAGTGCATATACGTAAACGTATGGCGCTTTCGTAACACATCGGCAATGGCGACGAAACGTTCGACTTGTCCATCGTGATCCGCATCCGGCTCATCGGCAAGCGGAAAGTGTGTATATAAACCTGTTAAAGCGAGCGAATCTGCTTGCGCAAGCGCAAGAACAGCTTCCGCCTCTTGAAGCGAACTGACACCAAAACGATTCATCCCGACGTTGATCTTCAAATGTAACTCGATTCCCTGCAGCTGTTTACTGTTTAGGGCGAGCCATTCTAGCGATGAGACACCGAGTGCAATTCCGAAACGTCGTGCTGTTTCAAAATCCTCCGTCGGATTCATCACCAGTACATAACTGTCTGGAAAATTCGTTTTGATTTCAATGGCTTCATACAACTCGGCGACAGCAAAGTGATGCACATCAGACGCCATCAGCGTTTCGACCATCTCGAGCATGCCTAAGTTGTACGCATTGTTCTTGACCACGGCAAAAATACGTTTACGTGACCGAGCGAAGACCGATGCGACGTTCTGTCGCACCGCCTTCCGATCGATCGTGACGAGTGTACGCGTCGTCATTCTGCGACAGCTGGTGTCACATACGTCAACCAATCCGCATATTGCGGCAATTGACCTGTGACGGCTTGACGGTAAAGATCGAGCAACTCATCTGCGACGTTCCGTGTTCCGCCGTTGATGGAGATATGATCGATTTCACCGACACTCGTGATTTCAGCAGCTGTTCCTGTTAAGAAGATCTCATCTGCGACATATAACTCATCGCGTCCGATGTGACGTTCGACGACAGGATAGCCTTGATCTTGTGCCAAACGGATGATGACTTGGCGTGTGATACCGTCGAGTACTGAACAATCAAGTGACGGTGTATGAATCGTTCCGTTTTTAAGAAGGAAAAGATTCGCAACACTCGCTTCACTAACGTTTCCGTTCATGTCGAGCGCGATGGCTTCATCAAATCCATCACGGATCGCTTCACCTTTTAAGAGTTGTGAGTTCATATAGTTCGCAGCCGCTTTCGCTTGCATCGGCATCATCGTTGATGAGACGCGGCGGTATGATGCGACTTTGGCACGGATGCCAGCACCTTTATCGAAGTATTCCCCAAGCTCCCAGCAAGAGATGCCGACATGAACCGTCGTATCTTTCGCCATCAATGCTTGCCATGGCGTACCGAGGAACACGAATGGACGGATATAACACGATTCAAATCCGTTTTTCGCAACTAAATCAATCGTTGCTTGAACAAGTTCGTCGACAGTATACGGAATCGTGACATGGTAGTACGCACAACTGCGGAAGAGACGCTCGATATGTTCCTTCAATTGGAAAATCGCCGGTCCGTCCGGTGTCGCGTATGCACGAATTCCTTCAAAGAATCCACTACCGTAGTGAATCGCATGTGACATGACGCTCGTGTTCGCATCTTTCGGATCATGAAAGACTCCATCTAACCAAATTGCTTCTCCATACTGTGTATCCACTGCCATGTGTTTTCCTCCTCTTCGACGTCAATCAGAGTGAACGTAAATCATCCACCAATTGCGTCTTCTCTTCTGTTTTCGCATCTTTCTGTTTGATGACACGTGCAGGTGTTCCAGCAACGACGCTTCCAGCAGGTACGTCTTCTGTGACGACACTACCAGCAGCGACGACGGCATCTTTGCCGACTTTGACGCCTTCAAGAATGACTGCATTTGCACCAATCAAGACACCGTCTTCAATGATGACAGGTGTTTTTGAAGGTGGTTCGAGGACACCCGCAACCACGGCACCTGCGCCGACATGAACGTTTTTCCCGATCGTCCCACGTGCACCGACGACAGCGTTCATATCAATCATTGTACCATCTCCGATTGATGCACCGATATTGATGATTGCACCCATCATGACGACTGCGTTGTCACCGATGACGACATGATCACGAATCCATGAACCTGGTTCGATGCGCGCATTCAAGTGACGTGTATCAAGCATTGGTACCGCACTGTTGCGACGGTCATACTCCACGTGAACATCCGTGATGCGATCTGAATACTTTTCTAAGAAAGTAGCCGCAAGTCCTGCATCCGCGAAGAAAATCTTTGATTCATCTGATCCGAATGCTGTAGCGCCTTCGATCGTCAAGCCCGCCAAATCGCCGTTGACGTAAAGTTTTACCGGTGTTTGTTTTTTAGCATCTTTAATGAATTTAGCAATTTCGTAAGCATCAGTGAGTAACATGTGAATCCTCCTGTGTGTAGAGCGTCTCTAATGTATAGAGTCCCGCTGTTTTTTGAATGAGTGCCTCAGCTGCTTTGATCGCACCAGAAGCAAATACTTTTTTTGATAGCGCTGTATGTTTGATTTCAATCAATTCGTCGACACCTGCGAATAAGACTTCGTGTTCTCCGAAGATCGTTCCACCGCGCATCGCGTGCATCCCGATCTCGTTCGTCTCTCGCTTTTGCCGCGTCTGTGACCGGTCATATACCGGTGTGACGTCACGTGCCGTCTGAATCGTTTGCAATAACAACTCCGCTGTTCCGCTTGGCGCATCGACTTTTTGGTTGTGATGTTTCTCGAGCAATTCGATGTCATACGCTCCTGCTAGTGGTACGAGTGTCTTCAGCAGTTGCTGCACCATCGCGATACCGTACGACATGTTGTACGACTGGAAGATCGGAATTTCTTTTGCGGCGTCCTTAATCGATGCCAGTTCCGCCTCAGAAAAACCAGTCGTTGCGATAACGAGTGGTGTTTTTGTCGCCAGCCCGTATGCGAGCAGATCAGGTAGCAAACTCGGATGCGAGAAGTCGATGATCGCATCGACCGTTTCTGACATCTCTGTTAGCTCGGCATATGAAGCGATCGTATCGGATGACTTCGTCCGGTCAACGATCGCCACGACACTTTGTGGTGCGAGTTCGACGACGTATTGTCCTGTCGCCCCATAACCGTGTAACGCGAGTTTCATCGAACCACTCCTTTGTAAGCCCGCATCGTTTCGAGTAAGTGGGCATGTCCCGCTTCCGATTGACGGACGAGCGGCAAGCGCGGCGCACCGACAGCAAAGCCAAGTTCTTCAAGCGATGCTTTGACTGGAATCGGATTAACGTCACTGAACAAGGCACCGATGACCGGTAACAAGTCTGCCTGAATCCGGCGAGCCGTGACGAGATCTTGTGCGAGTAACGCCTCAGCAAGTGCTTGTGTCTCTGCTGGGTACGGGTTCGAAAGAACTGAGATGACGCCTTGTGCCCCCCATGCCATGTACGGCAGGATTTGATCATCATTTCCACAGAAGACCGCGAAATCTTCCGGAATCGCCGCCATCAGTTCACCCATGAAGCTGACGTCTCCACTCGCCTCCTTAAACGCTTGGATTCGTGGATGACGTGCTAACGTCACTGCTGTTTCGACTGCGATCGCAACGCCTGTCCGCGACGGAACGTTGTACAGCATGATTGGTAATTCGGTTGCATCAGCGACCGCCGTGAAATGTGCGACGAGACCCGCTTGCGATGTTTTATTGTAGTACGGTGTGACGAGCATCGCTGCGTCCGCACCGAGGCGCTCTGCGAGTAACGTCTTCTCGATTGTTGCTGCCGTGTTGTTCGAACCCGTTCCGGCAATGACGGGTACTCGTCCTGCCGTGATTTGAACGGCAGTCGTCAGTAGTTGTTCGAATTCCGTGTTCGTCAGTGTCGATCCTTCTCCTGTCGTTCCTCCGACGACAAGCGCCTGAATTCCTGCTGCGAGTTGTTGCTCGATCAAGCGTTCGAATACGTGTAGATCCAACTCGCCTGCTTCATTAAATGGTGTGACGAGCGCTGTACCTGCTCCTTTGAACATGAAGAACTCCTCCTTTTTTATGAATGAATCGACTGTTCGATTGCTTGGCGTGCGACTTGTACGGCATTCGAGGCGGCACCTTTTCGAATGTTGTCGGCTACACACCAGAGATGGAACGTGTTCGCGAGACTATCATCTTGTCGAATCCGACCGACGTAGACGTCGTCCGTACCACTTGCATCGAGTGGCATCGGATAACGCGTATTCGCGACATCATCGATGAGGACGACGCCCGGTGCGCCTTCAAGTGCTTCACGGATCGCTGCAACCGTCGTCGGCTGCGTAAACGTGACGTTGATCGCAACCGAGTGAGAATTCGTGACTGGAACACGCACACATGTCGCACTGACTGGTAGTGCTGGAAGATTGAAAATTTTCCGTGTTTCGTCAATCATCTTCTGCTCTTCTTTCGTATAGCCGTTCTCAAGGAACACATCGATATGTGGCAAGATGTTATCGTGAATCGGATGCGGATAATTGACGGGCTCTTCTCCGCGTGCTCCACGTGCCAGATCCTCGATTCCTTTTTGACCAGAACCGGATACGGCCTGATACGTCGTATAGTTGACACGCTCGAATCCCAGTGACTGGAGCGGTGCTAAGGCGACGACGGATTGAATCGTCGAACAGTTCGGATTTGCGATCAAGCGGTCCGTCGCTTGAATCGCTTGTGGATTGACTTCTGGCACGACAAGCGGAATCGTCTCCTGCATCCGGAAAGCACTTGAATTATCAACGACGAGTGTTCCGTTTTCAGCTAGTAACGGGGCATATTGTTCACTGATCGTTCCGCCCGCCGCGAACAACGCGACATCGATCCCGTCTTCCGTGATATTTGGTGTCAGCGCTTGGATCGTGATGGCTTCTCCCTTGAACTGTACCGTGTTCCCTGCTGAACGAGCAGAAGCGTAAGCGGACAGGCGGCTGACCGGGAAGTCCAGTTCGGCTAGTACTTGTAACATTTTTTGACCGACGGCGCCGGTTGCTCCAATGACTGCTACATGATACATCCTGTTTTCCTCCTTATAACTCGAACGCGTTTGCAATCGCTGCAACCGTCCGTTCAATATCTGCTTGTGCAATCGTGTATGAGATGCTGATTTCTGAAGTCGTAACTTGATAGAACGGAATGTTCTCTGCTCGGAAGATTGCGAACAATTTCGAAGCGACACCTGTTGCATCCCGCATCCCGATTCCGACGACAGATAATTTCGCGTGTTGATTATGGCGATCGACCTTGACTGTCGTGAAGCGATCCATGATGTCTTTCAATGCTTCATCGAGGAACTCTTCTTCGTCGAGTGGACAAGAGAACGATAAGAAGATGTCACTGTCGAACGTCGTTTGACTGATCATGTCGATATTGACGTGACGGTTCGATAAGAGTTCGAAGATATCGGCTACTGCTGCGTTCGTTTGCGGTACGTGTTTAATTGATACCGTCAAGACGTTCTTCGTGACACTGACACTCGTGACCGCTTTTTGTTCCATTGTTTCCGTCGCTTCCATGATCCATGTTCCCCTTTTTGATTCAAGTGTTTTCCCGACGAAGATGTGTACGCCGTATTTTTTTCCTAATTCGACACTCCGCATTTCCATAACCTTCGACCCGAGAGCGCTCATCTCCATCATCTCATCATATGAGATGTGCGGAATCGGTTGAGCAGTGGCATGGATTCGTGGATCAGCCGTATACACACCGTCGACATCAGTGTAGATTTCACACCGTTTATCAAGGACTGCCGCAAGAGCAACAGCCGTCGTATCCGATCCGCCTCGTCCGAGTGTCGTCACGTCACCAAGTTCGTTGACACCTTGGAATCCGGCGACGATGACAACATCGTACGTTTCGAGTTTTTGTCGTAATAGATCTCCATCGATCTGTTTGATTTTACTTTTCGTATGCACGCCCATCGTGCTGATCCCTGCTTGCGCGCCCGTTTGCGATAACGCTTTGACGCCAAGTGAGTTGAGAGCGATGCTGAGTAATGAAATCGTCTGTTCTTCTCCGATGGCAAGCAACCGATCGAGTTCTCGCCGCTCAGGGCGATCCGTGATGGCTTGTGCCTGAGCGATCAAAGAATCTGTCATCTTGCCCATCGCCGAAACGACGACGACGAGTTTTTCACCTTCGGCTGCGCGACTCTTCAAATAATTCGCAATAGACTGAATCTGTTCGACAGTCGCAACCGAGCTTCCACCAAATTTAAGTACAGTTGTCACAATCCTATCTCCTTTGTCCCGATACAGAAAAAAACGACGGGCCGGTAGGAGCGTTCCTACGGCCCGTCGTTATCACGATCGGACAAACGAAGACAAAGTCATTCGTTCTTTTACGTAAGATAGCGCTCCGAAACATCGGTTTCGGCAGTACAACGGATCTTAACCGTTGTACCAGCAAATAAGAAGAAGCATCTTCTCGTTCACTTCGGCGGACTTCCCCTTTCACATCATTCAGCATGCTTGCCTTCAAGAATGATGCTACTCATGTCATCCGCGCCTCTATCTGTCGGTTGTTAGTTACAGTTATAGCAGACATCTTTTGTTAAATCCAGTCATTTGACTGATTTTTTTCAAAATTCGTCAATTCGCAAGATGCTGTTTCGCGAGTTCGAGTTGCTCCGAAACGGAAGCAAACCCTGTACCGCCGTAGCTTGTCCGGCGTGCCACTGCTTGAACCGGATCGAGGAGCGGATAGACGTCTTCTGTGATATCAGGATGGAACGTTTGATACGTCTCGAGATTCAAGTCCTTCAGGAAACAACCGTTCTGCACACAGTAAAGGACGGCTTTCCCTACGATTTCATGCGCTTCCCGGAATGGTATGCCTTTCGTTACAAGGTAGTCGGCGAGTTCCGTTGCATTCGAGAAGTCTTGCATTGTCGCCTTCTTGAGCGCTTCGGTCTTAAACGTCGCGGATTCAATCATTCCGGTGAAGATTTGAACGGATTGGAGAACGGTATCTGCTGTATCGAAGACCCCTTCCTTATCCTCTTGCATGTCTTTGTTGTAAGCGAGTGGTAATGCCTTCATCGTCGTCAAGAAGCCCATCAGGTTGCCGTAGACGCGACCTGTTTTTCCACGAATCAATTCAGCAAAATCAGGGTTTTTCTTTTGTGGCATCATGCTTGAGCCTGTCGAGAAGGCGTCAGACAACTCGATGAAGCCGAATTCTTGCGACGCCCAGATGATGATTTCTTCACAAAAACGTGAGAGATGCATCATGACGGTCGAGGCGATTCCGAGATATTCAATGACAAAGTCGCGGTCGGAGACAGCATCGAGACTGTTCGGATAGACCGACTCAAAACCGAGCAACTCGGCAGAACGGAAACGGTCGATCGGGAACGTGGTCCCCGCGAGCGCGCCTGCCCCGAGTGGTGATTTCCGAATTCGTTTTTGATTGTCCGTCAACCGTTCGACATCACGTTCGAACATCCAGAAATAAGCGAGCAAGTGATGCGCAAGCGAGATTGGTTGTGCCCGTTGCAAATGCGTATACCCCGGCATAACCGTCTCGATATGTTGCTCAGCTTGTTCCGTAATGACCGATTGGAGCTCGCGTAATGCCGTCGTCAACGCTTCGACATGCTGCTCCATCCATAGATGTAAATCGGTTGCGACTTGATCGTTTCGGCTCCGTGCCGTATGCAGTTTTCCTGCAACCGGACCAATCTGTTCCGTCAATAGACGCTCGAGATTCATGTGAATGTCTTCATCTGCTAGCGTATACACATGATCCGCTAACGTCGTTTCCAGTTGCTTCAGTCCTTGCTCGATTTTTGTCCACTCGTCTTGAGCGAGGATCCCTTGTTCAAATAGCATCTGCGCGTGTGCGAGACTGCCTTTTAAATCGACGCTCGCTAATTTTTGATCGAACGTGATCGATGCTCCGAAGGCTTCCGCTTGAGCGGAAGCACTTTCCGTAAAACGTCCACCCCAGAGTTTGGTCATTTCGTTACACCCGCCTGACGATGTACGCTCGCATGAGTCGAAACGGCAAGTCCGTGTAATTTGATGAAGCCTTTTGCTGCTTCATGATCGAACGCGTCTTCTTTCGTATACGTCGCAAGTTTCTCATCGTAGAGTGAGAAAGCGGACTGACGACCTGTCACGGTTGCGTTTCCTTTGAACAGTTTAACGCGAACTTCTCCTGTGACGTCCTGTTGTGTCGCCGTCAGGAATGCTTTCAAGCCTTTCGTCAATGGTGCATGGAAGAGACCGTTATAGATCGTTTCTGCGTATTGTTTGCTGAGTAGTGGTTTGAAATGTGCGACGTCCTTCGTCAATGTAATCGTCTCGAGTGCAGCGTGAGCTTTGAGTAAAACCGTTGCTCCTGGGCACTCATAGACTTCCCGCGATTTGATACCGACGAGACGGTTCTCGACGTGGTCGATCCGTCCGACCCCATGTGCACCAGCGATGATGTTCAGTTCCGTGATCAGTTTCGCAAGTGGATACGTCGTTCCGTTGATCGAGACCGGAACACCTGCTTCAAAGCCAATGATGACTTCTTCTGCCTGATCCGGTGCGTCTTCTGGCGCTACTGTTAACGCGTAAGCGTCTTGCGGTGGCTCTGTCCAAGGGTTTTCTAGGACGCCACACTCGTTACTCCGTCCCCAGAGGTTCATGTCGATTGAGTATGGGCTGTCGAGGTTGATCGGGATCGGCACGTTGTTTTCTTTCGCATAGGCGATCTCTTCTTCCCGTGACCATTTCCATTCCCGAACCGGTGCGATGACTTCGAGTGATGGATCAAGTGCTGCGACCGAAACTTCGAACCGGACTTGGTCGTTCCCTTTTCCGGTACATCCGTGAGCGACCGCCGTTGCACCATGTTGATGCGCGACTTCGACGAGCTTTTCTGCGATCAACGGACGCGAAAGCGCTGAAATCAACGGATAGGCATTTTCGTAATGCGCGCCATATTGAAGTGCTGGCAAGACGAAGTCTTGTGCGAATTCTTCTTTAACATCGAGGACGATCGATTCGATCGCACCGACGAGGAGTGCTTTTTCTTTAATGACGGATAAATCTTTTCCTTCTCCGACATCCATGCATAAGGCAATGACGTCATAGTCCTTGCTCAACCATTTGATGGCTACCGATGTATCAAGTCCCCCAGAGTACGCTAAGATCAATTTTTGTTTCGACATGTATAATTCCCTCCTGGTTTTAAATTCATCTGTCTGTATAAAAATTCATTATGAATTATATATATACATAGAAAACAAAAAAAAGAAACCCTTTTTGCAGGATTTCTTTCAAAATGACTTACATTTTTTTCTCCATCGTCCGGTGCGGGATGCCCGCATCATCGAATTCATCGGAGACGATCGTATACCCGAGTCCTTGATAAAACGGGATGGCTTGAACTTGTGCACCGAGTGTCAGAAGTTGTTTCCCTTCACGCCGTGCGACACGCTCCATCGCCTGCATCAACTCACCACCGTATCCTTTTCCTCGTGCTGTCGCTAGCGTCGCGACACGTTCTACCTTCATCCGTTGGTCGTCATATGGGCGGGTACGTCCCGTTGCGACCGGTCGACTCTTTTCATCGAGGACAAGCAGATGAATCGCTGTTTCATCATGTGTATCGTATTCAAGATGGCGTGGTACGCCTTGCTCCTCGACGAAGACACGCTCCCGGATCATCCGGACGGCTTGATGTTGTTCTGCTGTACGTACTTGAATGACTGTCATGACTGATATTCCTCCCGTAATCGATCGACATATGCCATCGCATCATCCCGATTCGTAAATTGTGCCTGTGCCTGAACCGCACTTCCTCCGCCTCGCCCATTGAATGCTTGAACATATGCTTTAGCGAACTTCCCGAGATGGGGTTCACCTGGACTACTCATCAGTAGCTTGTTCGTCGTCGCATTCCAGACGACGCCGACGCGTCCCGCTGCTTGAATCGCTTTAGCAAGTTGCTCGGATATTTTGATTTCTTCATCCAGATGTTCAAACACAAGAATGCCTTCTTGTTGTTCTAAAGCGTGAGCGAGTGTGAACGTTGCGAGTTGTTCCTGGGCGTGTTCGACCTGTTTCGTTAAGCGTTTCTGCTCTTCTTGTAACGCTTGGACGGCTTCTAGCATTTGAACTGGTTTGACCGACAAGGCTTGCGCCGCTTCCCGTAAGGCTCGTCGTTCTGCCTGAACGAGTTGGTATGCCCGTTCCTTTGCGACATAAGAAAGACGAATATTTCCACGAATCCGCTCGACTCCGGTAAAGAGAATCGACTCAAGCTGTGCCGTTGAATCGAGATGCGTTCCACCACAGGCACTATAATCGAGTGTGCCGATTTGAACGACGCGAATTCGTCCTTCGACTTGTGGTGTTTTTCGTAACGGTAAGCATAGCGCTTCCGCCTCGTCATACTCTGTCGCCGTGATCGGTAATCCTTGTTCAATCACCTGGCGTAATCGTCGATTCAGCTGTTCTTGTTGCATAGTTGTCCATTCAGATGTCTCGATATCAAGCGTCGAGACCTCACTTCCCGTCCGAAAACTGAGTGTCTTGATATTTGATTCATCTTGTAGGATCGCAGAGATGACATGTTGTGCCGTATGCTGCGCCGCATGATCGATCCGGACTGCGTCATCTACGATACCGGTGACGTCACCTGTGAGCGGCGTCGCCAGTTGGTGCCAGACGACACCGTCTTCGATTTGAACGTCAAGGACCGGTTGGTCGTTCAATGTTCCACGATCTGCCGGCTGTCCACCGCTCTCCGGATAGAAGTAACTTTTCTCTAAAGCAACCCAATAGCCATCTATTTGTTTTGTCGTGCGAATGGATGTCTGAAAGGTTCGGACATCGGATTCTATTTGTTCGGGGCGCATGCCTCGACCACCTTTCTCTGTCAGTTTCACTCTGTATTATGCCATATTTCATCCAGAATCGTTTGTCGGCTTGCCTTTTTCCTAGTACACTAGACGAAAGACTACCGATCGCGAAGGGACGAAATGCCGTGATTCAGCATATCAATAAAAATTCACCACTCCCCATCTACTATCAAATCGAAGCTGCCTTAAAACAACAAATCGAAAGCGGTGTTCTTCAACCTGGCGATCTGATCCCGTCCGAGCGCGAATTTGCCGAAGCGCACCAAATCAGCCGAATGACGGTCCGACAAGCCATTTCAAACTTGGTCAACGCCGGTTACTTGATTCGTCAAAAAGGACGTGGAACATTCGTCGCGAATAAAAAAATCGTCATGCAACTGTCTGGATTGACGAGTTTCTCGGAAGAGATGGAGCACTTAGGTTTAGAACCAACGAGTGCGCTACTTTCCTATCAAATCATCGACGCCTCGATGACGATTGCCAATAAGCTCCGGATTCGCGAAGGAGCATCCGTGTATGAATTGAAACGTTTACGAATCGCAGATGAGCAAGCGCTTGCCCTTGAGACCGTCTATATCCCGGAACAGCTCTTACCTGGACTCGATCAAGACGTCGCGACCGCATCGCTCTATGCATTTGCAGAAGCGAGCGGATTAAATCTTGGACGTGCGAGTCAAACGTTCGAATCACGTCTTGCAACGAAGGAAGAGGCGGGCCATCTTGGTCTATCGACCGCTTCGCCTGTCTTATCTGTCGAGCAACTAACGTACCTGACAACAGAGCAACCGTTTGAATACGTCATCTCCGCTTACCGCGGCGACCGCTATACCTTCACCGTTGAAATGGAACGCCAACGCTAAAAATCCCCTTGTATCGTCGTACAGTGACGATGATACAAGGGGATTTTTAGTGTGTCTTACTGTGCAGGGACGGCTTCCGTCTCTGTCACTGGTTCTTCTGTCGTACTTTGTGCCGGGTCTGTCTCTTCCTTGATCGGTTCGACTTCTTGACCTTGCATCGCTTTTGCTAAATTACTTTTCACTTGCTCCAATTGATTCGGATCGAGATGATATTCCCATTTCCCGCTAATACCGATGTAGCCTTCTCCAGCGAGTTGGTACTCCGTCGTATTACGTAACGCTGCCGTGAAATCTGCTAAGCGTGTATAATCGTTCGGACCTAAGTTCGTTTCGACGTTATCACCGACAGCATCCAAAATATCACGGTATGCACTGAGGGAACGAAAACTTGCCGCTTCTTTGGCGACCGCTTGAATGACTTGCATCTGTTTTTGACCGCGTCCGATATCACCGAGCGGATCATCATGACGGTTCCGGACGTAAGCAAGTGCTTGCTCTCCTGTTAAATGTTGCATCCCTTTATCAACAGTGACAGTACCGGCTTTACGTTTTGAATCTTGCTCTTTGAACGCATATCGTACATCGATGTCTACGCCGTCCAATGCATCAATCAATTGAACGAATCCTTGGAAATTAACTTTAACGACGTGATCGATTTGAATACCGAGCAGGTTTTCTGTCGTTTCACGCGCTAATTTAATCCCATTATAGGAATTCGATTTATCCATCGAACCGAAGTAATGGGCATGGGTGATTTTATCTTGCTCAACACCTGTCTTACCATAAGGTACATCGTATTTCGAATAATCGATGTTCACGAGTGAATCACGCGGAATACTCGTCAACACTAATTGTTCCGTTTTTTTATTTAAGATTCCGACGATCATGACATCTGATCGCGCCGGTTCATTTCGTTCTTTACTTTTTTTCGTTTCATCCGTCCCAAGAATCAAGAACGATTCAGACGGAACATCATCATATTTAGAGCTCACCTTCGAGCCGGGAATGTTAATCTGCGTCTTTGCCAATGTTTCTTGCGTTTTAATAAAAACAGCTCCAGCATATCCAGAACCGATGATTGTGACAAGCAGGACGAGTGCAGCGATGACTTTCATGAACATCTTGCCAGCACTTGGCTGTCTCTTTCGTGCGGATCGCGTTTCCATCATGTAAACCCTCATTTTCATGTAAATTTTCCGTAAAGTTCGCTAATCTCCATTATCCGTACATTTAATGAAATGTCAATTTACGTTTCGATTAAAGAAATTGTATGGAATCGTTGCACTGAAAAAATCATGGACCCTTAGTGCGCTGTATCATGAGATTGAATGATCTTGGTATATGTCCTGTTGATGCCTTTCTATCAAAATAAAAAATCGCTTGAGACTAGGCTCAACAGAATCAAAAAAAGGAATAGAGTCAATCCAATGATTGTCTCTATCCCTTTTGATTCATCGCTCTTCCATCGTCATACTTTCATGAAATTCAGATAAGCCGCCCGTCCTGTACGTTTAGCGTCATCTGACAATAAAGATGCAGCTTCTTCGTCCAAGATCACCATGACATCAGCATGACGCTTGAGTACAGTCGCTGGACAATCCGTTGTTGCGACACCTTCCATCATGTCGCGAACCGCTTCTGCCTTTCGTTCACTAGAAGCAACGAGAAGGATTTTCTTCGCTTCCATGATCGTACCGATTCCCATCGTGATCGCCTTCGTCGGTACTTCTTCTAATCGATCAAAGAATCGTTGGTTCGCTTCTCGTGTCGACTCTGTCAATTCCGTTACGTGTGTCTTAGCATCGAACGGTGTACCTGGTTCATTGAAGGCGATGTGTCCATTCGCTCCGATTCCAAGTAATTGAATGTCGATTCCTCGATTGCGGACGAGCGCTTCATATCGTTCACTTTCGCGCACGGGATCTTCTGTGTCCCCGATTGGAACGAATGATTCCTTAAACGCGACATCTTTGAATAGATGCTCTTGCATGAACGTATGATAACTTTGTGGATGCTCTGGGCTGAGACCGACATATTCGTCTAGATTAACCGTCGTCACATGTCGACAATCGAGCGAATCCTTCCGCCATTCTTCATAAACGCCGACCGGTGAACTTCCCGTTGCCAGTCCTACCGTCAAACCTTCCGGGTGACGCTCAATTTCCTGTTTCAAAAATTGATAGGCCACCTGTGCTAATTCTTCTCCTTTTTCTACGATCATCCATTTCATGAGGTAGACTCCTTTCCGTTCGTGATCCGGTGTCGCGTACCACGATGAATCGTTTCTTGAATGTGTAGCGCTTCGTCGAGCAGGACGATGTCCGCATCCTTGCCGACCGAGAGGCTTCCCTTTTGAGTCAATTGAAGTTCTTTTGCCGCATTGACCGATGTCATGCGAACCGCTTCTTCGAGCGAACAGCCTGTATAGGCGATGATATTCCGTAAGGCGGCGTCCATCGTTAAGACACTTCCAGCTAAGCTACCGTTTTCAAGACGTGCCGCACCGTCTCGAACGAATACAGCCTGACCACCTAACTCATATTCACCATCAGCTAATCCTTTTGCACGCATCGCATCCGTGATGACAATCAGTCGATCTGCGCCTTTCATTCGGTAGGCGAAGTCGACCATTTCTGGCGCACTGTGAATCCCATCCGGAATGATCTCCGCATAGACGTCTGGTGTCAGGAGGCAATATCCGACCGTGCCTGGTTCCCGGTGATGAAGTGCCCGCATTTGATTGTAGAGGTGGGTACCATGCGTGACGTGACCGGCTTGGTTTTGGGCATACGTCGCGTCCGTATGTCCGGCTGACGGAATCGCACCCGTCAAGCGCACCGCTTCTTCGAACGCCCGTGCTCCCGGGCGTTCCGGAGCGTATGTGACGAGCTTGATCGTGTTCCCTGCTGCTTTTTGCCATTTCAAGAACTGCTCGACATCCGGTTCGACGATATGTTCGTGAGGCTGTGCACCCGCATAATCCGAATTGATGAATGGTCCTTCAAGATGAACGCCGACGATCGTCGTATCGTCTTGCGCTACGACTTCTCGGACCGTCTCAAGCGCGCGTGTGATATTTCCCCAGTCCTGAGTAATCGTCGTCGCTAAAAATGATGTCACACCTTCTTGTAACATCTGTCGGCTGAAATGACGCAACCTCTCGACATCTCCATCCATGACATCGACATCATATCCCCCATGAATATGCACATCGATCATTCCCGGAATGAGTGATTGATGCTGCGCATCGATCGTCTCTTCTCCTGCGATTTCCTCGAATTTCGACATGGGTCCCATCGCCTCGATTGTTCGGTCAAAACGAATGAAGCCGTCTTCAATCGTCTGCTCCCCCGTGTAAATCCGAGCATTGATGATCACTGTCATCTGGCATCTTCCTTTCTCTATCCGTTCCATGACTTGCTTCCGTATCTAGTATAACGCGATTAATTCTAGTTGTATAGACCTTTGTACATTTAAACGAAATTATAAAAGGACGATCCCGCATATCCGTAGATATAGGGTCGCCCTTTGTATACCCGTCGATTGCCGACTTCATGCGTCAGTCGATCATGGTAATAAAATCCGGTCTTTCTTTCGAGAAATCAGACGCGTTGCTTTTAAGATTGCCATCGGTAACGATTGACGCTTTCGGTAAGCAAGATATCGTCCTTCCCATTTTGGATCGTACTTTTCTTTGTATCGTCGTAGACCGGTGAAACTATACATGTAGCGAATATTATTGAAGACATCCGCTGCCACACGTTCTTGCCAGAAGGACGTCTCGTCCTCTCCGACGGACGAAAGCGGAGCCATTCCCATGTTGAACGTGTGGTAGCCTTCATCTTTCGCATACTCGAATAGTCGAATGAACATCGCATCCATGATTCCATTCGGTCCATCTGGTCGAAAACGCATCAAGTCAATCGATAAGACCCCTTCTTGGTAAGCAGGCATGAATGTCATGAACCCGATCAATCGTCCTTCCGCTTCACGCATGATGCCAATCGGCGCTCGATTTAAATAAGGTTCGTGGAAGTAACCGAGCGAAAAGCCTTTCTCGGACTTACCGCCTAACCATTCGTCGGAGACCTCTTGTAGTTCTGCTAATAGAGTTCCTGAAATAGGTGGCTCGACTACTTCGAACGTCATACCCTCTCGTTCAAAGCGATTTTTAATCGACCGAAGTCCAGCTCGTTTTTTCCCTGATACAGTGAAAGATGGGATATCAACGATCGCTTCTTCCCCGAGTTTGAAGAAGTTGAAGCCAAAATCATGATAGAGAGACATATTTTGCGCTTGAATTTGATAGATGTTCGGAATATATCCAAGATCTTCGACGCGACGTAAGAAAGACGCGATGACTTGTGAATGCTCCTTCGGATCTCCACTAGGGTCGCCAAGGACCATGATCCGATTACCGGTCTGACTGAACTGGATGAATGAACGCCCTGTTTTGGAGAAGAAGAAACGTTTATCACCTAGAAACGCGAGATGGCTTAAATAATTCCCACCCTGCTCACGCAATACCGATTCGATCTTTTCAGCATCGAATCGCTCACCGAGAACCGGTTGATTGAATGTGTTGAATAAGCGGATGAAGACGAGAACATACACGAGCGCAAAGATAGAGGCACTCGCTGCAAACATGAAAATTTCGTGTGCTGGATACACTTTTGTTCCGTCTGCTGATCCGAGTGTATAGAAGGCGTATCCAAAAAAGACGAATCCTCCAATGTACAATAGACCAGCGAAGGCAACCCGGATGAACCGTGTCGTCGTAATGAGCGTTCGTTCTCGGTGAAATGCTTTTCGCGACATCAGTAGCAAGACGAGGACGATGATGACGGCAAGGAAGGAAATCAAGTTAAAACCACGAAGTGCCATTCCAATCAACGCGAAAAAAGATGCCCCGTACATCATATATAACGACCGTTTTGTTCGACGATACAGTGCTGTCGATAAGAGGACGAACAATAAGCCGCCCATCAAGAAGAAACTATTCGCGAGTAACAGCGCTTCATGCGGTAATTTCGATTCCAAATATTCATATTGCGTCGAGACAGGTGGTAAAATCGCCAGTCCCCAGATCGTGATTCCGGCAACGAGTGTGATCAACGCGAGTGTGAAATGACGAATTTTACTGAGGAATCGCAGTTGTAAGCGCCAAATGACACCCCCGACCTCCATCGATGGACCAACGATCGGTTTGTCTTCGATCATCTTGACGACCGGACCGCTGAACTCCCGAGCTGAGAAAATGACACCGATCAGGAACGGAATCAAGTAGTAGACAAGACGATAGATCAATAATCCTGTCAAGACGATGCCTTCCTCGACACCCGCGCGCTGCATGCCGATCAAAAACACTAAGTCAAACGAACCAAACCCACCCGGTACCATCGAGATCAAACCGGCTGTCGCAGCGATAATGAAAACACCGATGACTTTTGAGAAACTGACATCCGTTCCGAGCGCCGCCAAAATCAGATAGACGACAACGCCAGCACTGAACCATTCTGCGAGTGAGACGAGTGAATATAACGCAATCGATTTCGGATGGATGCTGCTATTGCCTCGTCGAAACGAGAACAGCAAATAGAGTGGAAAGAAGAATGCGACACCAATGATGACGGGCCACAACCATTTTTTTAAATCGAGCACTTCGAACGCTGGAAAAACGTGCAGAAGCGATAAGGCAGATAAGATGGACAATCCACTGATCAACGTCGGTGCCATCCAGCCGATCGCCTTCAACAAACGACCGCCTTCAACAAATGGTCGATAAAGAGCGGATCGAATCGCCATCCCAGCGAGACCACCGAATCCGATGATCCCGTTAAAGGAGTTCGCAATCCAGGATGCTCGGAAAATTAGTCCGATCGGTGCTTTCGCCTCCAATGAACGTAATAAGAAGAAGTCATAAAAGAACATCGTCGAGACTGCCGCAAGACCTGCGAGAATCAACAGGATGAATTGCCAAGATGGGACTTGACGAATCGCTTGAATCGATTCCTGTAGCGACAAACTACGCAATTCGTTTTGTCCTTGATAAAAAATGAATCCAATCAAGACGATCGGCAAGATGATCTTCGCAATCGTCATGATGCGTTGTTTTGAGAATTTCAAGCTGCCAGCCTCCTTGATTTACGGATTAAATGCATAAGACGAACAAGTAGTAGCGTTGCTCCGACCGCAAGACCGATGATCAATCCCCACCAGTAACCATCTGGTCCGAGCGTCGTATAGCGTTCGAGATAAAAACCTAATGGTAGTCCAATGACCCAGTAGGCAGCAATCGTCAACAAGAAGGTGACGTTGACATCCTTGAATCCACGTAATGCACCTTGCGTCGGTGCAGCAACGGCATCCGACAGTTGAAAGAAAATCGCTAAAATCATGAAGTGTGCGGCTGCTTCGATGACTTGAGGATCACGACTATATAAAGCGGCAAGTTCTTCATTCTTTAAATACAACAAGATCCCGGAGAACAAGGAGACGGCAACACACATCGTCAATCCAATGACGACGTACTGGACAGCGTCCTTGATTCGTTTGGCGCCGACCTCAAAACCGACTGTGATCGTCAAAGCGGACGCAGCAGATAATGGGATCATATAGACGAACGAAGCGAAGTTGATGGCTGCTTGATAGGCACCGATGATGACATCGCCGTACGCTCCGAGCAGCAACGTGACCGCCGAGAAAATACTGACTTCAGAAAAAATCGCAAGACCAATCGGGGCACCGAGTAGAATCAATTCCTTGATTCGCTTCATGTCTGGACGGTAAAAGCGCCGCAGAATCCCAAGGCGTTGAAATAACTCTCCTTTAAAGACGACAGCGATGATCGCTAAACAAAGAATCCAGTACGTGATGGCAGTCGCAACTCCCGCGCCCACTCCACCAAGTTCCGGAAAACCGAAGCTTCCGAAGATGAATAGATAATTGAAAAGGACGTTAATGGGTAAAGAGATTAGTAGTAAGACCATCGTGATATTTGATTTGCCTAATGAATCGACGAGTGTTCGTAACACGAAGAAAACGAACATCGGTACGATTCCGAGTGCTAACATCACGAGGTAATTTCGCGCGACTTCACGCGCCTCTGCTGATAACTCCATCCGTTCGAGAATCGGATTGACAGCAATAAGTCCGATGACGACAGTCAAACCAATGATCACGACAGCAACGTACAACGCCTGCATGACGATCCGTTTGACTTCCCGCTCGCGTTTTGCTCCCATCGCTTGGGAAACGAGCGGTGCGACGGCAAGTAGAATACCGGTCAGTCCTGTGTAGACGGGTGCCCAGAGACTTGCTCCAACACCGACTCCTGCTAAATCAGCAGAACCATATCGACCGGCCATGACCGTATCGAAAAAACTAATTAAGTAAAACGCGACTTGCGTTACGAGGATGGGAAAGAAAATTTTCATGAATTGCTTCATCTTTCCTGAGAACGTAACTGTTTCTAACATGTTTCCACCACATTTCAGGAGGAGTCCTCCTTAATTTTAAAACCTAGCACTCTTGAACTCTTACGAAAATAATCCGAGGAGGGATTCATCTCATGAACCATCGAGATACTGAAAAGCTGACTTTCGAACTGCTTGAGACATGGTCGACCTTCAATCATTATGCCAAAGAGGCTCAAACGTTTGAAAATCCGGAAGATGTCCATCAAGCGCGGATTCGGTTACGGAAACTAATCACATTCGCCCGATTGGTCGATTTAACGGAGGAACCCGTTTATTTGATTTGGAAGCGACTGATGCATGCTTTCGGCGAAGTCCGTGACCTCGACGTACAACTCGAAGCAACCTCAAATAAAACAGAAATCGATCAGTTGTTCGCGAACCATGTCGCTCTGCAACTTCAAGGAAAACGTTCGACTTTAATCGAGACGATGCATCTCTTGATCTCAAATGAACTGGATCGATCCGTTCGTCGCTTTTTAGCCGGTCCGATGACAAAGCGCCTCAAACGGATGTCAGAAAAAGAGCTGATTCAGGCCGCCGAGAAACGCTATGAAAAAAAACGTGAACAATTTGAAAAAGTGCAACGAAAGGATGGAACGAAGCGTGTCGAACGGATGCATGAATTACGGCTTGCTACAAAAGCATACCGTTATACGGTCGAGTATCTTCGTCCCTACACGCATCAACCGAAGTCTGCTGTCGATCGTCTAAAGGCAACCCAGACACGACTCGGACACATCAATGACACGTATCAGCGATTAGAAAGATGGCGCTCTTTCGAGGTTCCATCTGCTTATCAAGAAGAGCGTTTGCGTCAGATCAAGCGGTTAGAGGACGAACTACGTTCTGCGCTTGATCAGATTGAAATCGCTCATGGATGACGTTGAACGAGTAATTCCAGCATCTTTGTTCCGGCAATCGAGTTCCCTTTGGCATCAAGCGATGGTCCAAAGACACCGATTCCGAGATCGGCCATATCGAAATCACTTCGACCGCAAGCAACGACTGCACCGGAAACACCACTTTTTCCTGGAAGCCCGACTTGGACGGAAAATTCTCCAGATGCATCGTACATGCCACACGTCGTCATGATTGCTCGAATGATTCGTGCGTTCCGACGTGAAATGACTTGGCGTCCTGATGGTGTTTTTCCAGATGTACTCAAAATTTTCCCCATCATGGCAAGTCCTTTACAGTTCGTCAAAATCGCACATTGTTTCGTATAGACGTCGATGATTTCTTCGACATTTCCCTCAATCACACCGTGATAGCGCATGAAGTAGAGCAGTGCCCGATTCAAATCTGTCGTTTCGAATTCCGATTCAGCAACATCTGCGTCATATTTTACCATTTCTACTTCAATATCCAATAGTTTTGCGATGAATTGACGCAATTGGAGTAATTTATCGGCAGCATCCGTTCCCGGTAACATGCTCGTCACGGCTAGTGCTCCTGCATTGATCATTGGATTGAGCGGTTTTGTTGGAATCGTCTCTTCAAGTTTCGCGATCGAATTGAATGCATCACCCGTCGGTTCCATCCCGACTTTTGAAAAAACATAATCTTCTCCGAATGTCTCGAGAACGAATGCGAGCGTGATGATCTTCGATACACTCTGTAGTGTAAACATCGTATCCGCATCACCTGCCGAGACGAACGTCCCGTCGGCATTACAGACGGCGATTCCTAGTTGTGTTGGATCAACCTTCGCAAGCTCTGGAATATAACTGGCGACTTGTCCAAGCACTGTATACGGACGGCATTCTTCAATCAACTCCTCGAGTTGTGCTTGTGTAACATTCATGGCGTTCCCTCTTTCTCTTTTTTTCTAGCTTATCACGCATCTGACGAATACGGATATGGTTCTTCTGTAAACGCTAAAAGGAGTCGACTCGTTTCAGCCGAGTCGACTCCTTTTTCTAGCATCCGCTTCATCCGTGTACGACTAGTTCGCCGTCTTCTACGTCAATCGCAATCCGGGCACCATCTTGAATCGCCCCACTGATCAAGGCACGGGCAAGTTTCGTCTCAATCGTCCGTTGCATATAACGATTGATTGGACGTGCGCCGTATTGTGGTTCAAATGCTTCCTCGAAAATCAACGTCTTCGCAGCATCCGTAACATCAATCGTAATGCCACGTCCAGATAAACGTGAACTCATTTTCTCGACCGCTTTGTCGATGATTCGTTCGATTTCCGTCCGGTGGAGTGGATGGAATAAAATCGTATCATCGATCCGGTTCAAGAACTCCGGTCGGAAGTGACGCTTCAGTTCTTGGCGAACGGCTTCCTCTTCCGCCGCATCGATGACACCATCTTTGGCGGCTTCAAGCAGGATCGGTGCCCCGATGTTTGACGTCATGATGACGATCGTGTTCTTGAAGTCGACGACACGTCCTTGCGCATCCGTTAAACGACCATCGTCGAGCAACTGAAGCAAGATATTGAAGACGTCCCCGTGCGCTTTTTCGATCTCATCGAATAACAGCACCGAATACGGGCTCCGTCGGACGGCTTCCGTCAATTGACCGCCTTCTTCATAACCGACGTATCCCGGAGGCGCACCGACAAGACGGGAGACATTGTGTTTTTCCATATACTCCGACATATCGATGCGGACGATGTGATCTTCACTATCGAACATCGCGGCTGCCAAGGCTTTGGCGAGTTCTGTCTTCCCGACCCCTGTCGGACCGAGGAACAAGAACGAGCCAATCGGGCGGTTCGGATCCTTGATGCCAGCTCGCGCTCGAATGACAGCGTCCGCGACGAGACGGACCGCTTCGTCTTGACCGAAGACACGCTCATGAAGCGTATCTTCAAGATAAAGTAATTTTTCGCGTTCGCCCTGCGCAAGCCGCGTCACTGGAATGCCGGTCCATTTCGAAACGATGTCGGATATCTCTTCTTCCGTCACCGCTTCTCGAACGAGTTCGTGTGAGACGTGTTCAGATGACTCTTCCGCGACTTTCAGACGTGCCTCAAGATCCGGAATTTGACCGTACTTGATTTCCGATGCTCGGTTCAAGTCATAGCGCCCTTCCGCTTCTTGTAATGCCAGTTTTGCCTTCTCAAGATCCGCGCGTAACTGTTGGACACTTTGCGAACTCTCTTTTTCCCGTTCCCATCGTGTCCGAAGCGCACTCTCGTCTTCTCGAACAGAGCTGAGTTCTTGTTGTAAGATGGCAAGTCGTTTCCGAGATGCTTCATCTGTCTCTTTCTTTAACGCAGCTTCTTCGATTTCGAGCTGCATGACTCGACGGACGAGTGAATCGAGTTCAGCTGGCATCGACTCCATATCGGTCCGAATCATAGCACATGCTTCATCGACGAGATCAATCGCCTTATCCGGCATGAACCGATCCGTAATATACCGATCGGATAACACCGCCGCCGCGACGAGCGCATTATCATGAATCCGTACACCGTGGTGAATCTCGAACCGTTCTTTTAGTCCACGCAGAATGGAGATCGTATCCTCGACATCCGGTTCTGCGACGAGTACTTGTTGGAAGCGACGTTCGAGCGCTGGATCTTTCTCGATATACTTCCGGTACTCATCCAGCGTCGTCGCACCGATACAGTGCAATTCTCCTCGTGCAAGCATCGGCTTGAGCATGTTTCCGGCATCCATTG
Source organism: Exiguobacterium sp. UBA1053 (assembly GCF_002316465.1). Classification (NCBI taxonomy): domain Bacteria; kingdom Bacillati; phylum Bacillota; class Bacilli; order Caryophanales; genus Exiguobacterium; species Exiguobacterium sp. UBA1053. The sequence goes on from NZ_DCDO01000005.1 coordinate 205,198, forward strand.
CGCCGTCTGTCTTCCCGGCACCGACGATCGTATGCAGCTCATCGATGAACAAGAGAATCTGTCCTTCGGCTTCCTTGACTTCATTCAAGACTGCTTGCAGTCGCTCTTCGAACTCACCCCGGTATTTCGCACCAGCGACGAGCGCACTCATGTCTAAACTGAACAACTGCTTGTTCTTCAGACTCTCCGGTACATCTCCTCGGACGATCCGTTGCGCGAGTCCTTCAACGATTGCCGTTTTCCCGACGCCGGGTTCTCCAATCAAGACGGGATTGTTTTTTGTCTTCCGACTCAAAATCCGGATGACACGTCGAATCTCATCATCACGGCCGATGACCGGGTCTGTTTTCCCAGACCGGAAATCCGCTACGAGATCACGTCCATATTTTTTCAGCACATCAAACGTCTCTTCGGGATTTTTCGTCGTGACCTTCCGATTGCCTCGCATACTGACGATCGCTTCCCGGAGTGTCTCTTCCGTAATGCCTTGACGACGTAAAAATTGAGCTGCTGGACTTGATTGTTTGATCAATGCTAGCAATAAGTGTTCGACGGAGACATAGTCATCCTGCATGAGACGCGCTTCCGTCTCTGCTTCCGTCAACACGTTCAGCAACGAGCTACCGATCCGAGGCGTCGTCGCCTGGGACAAGGCAGGAAGCTTACCAATCGCCTCGTCAATCGCTCCATTCAATGTCTCAATCCGTTGATTCAGCTTTTCAAAGACGACTCGTGCAATCCCTTCTTCTTGAGCAAGTAAGGCAAGTAACAAATGCCATTCTGTGATTTCACTATGACGACGTTGTTTCGCGATCGCTTGGGCAGAGACGATTCCCTCGTGTGCCCGATCCGTTAAACGTTCAAAATCCATCCTTGATCACTCCTTCACTGCAAGTTGACGTTCCCACTCTTCATAAAAGGCACGGTCCATCTCAGGTAACTTGACTTCGAGTTGGACAAGTAACGCCCCACGATGACCATTCGCTTGACTCAGACCACGATTTGGAATCCGGAGTCGCGCTCCTGGTTTCGTGCCCGGTTTGACTTTCAGTTTGATTCGTTTCCCTTCAAGCGTATCTGCGACGACTTCGCCTCCGAGCACAAGCGTCGTCGGATGAACACGGACGGTTGAAATGACGTCTTGGTCGACCCGTCGGAACTGATCGTCATCCTTCAAGTGAATCGTCACGTAAACATCTCCCGCGACACCTTGTCGGTTACGCATCGAACTTTTTCCACGTAAGCGAACTTTTTTACCGTCATAGACGTCTTTCGGAAGCGTCAGCTGGATCGAACCCGTCGCAAGACGCACCGTGACTTTTTCGTTCGTACTGAGATGACTGAGTGGGATCGTCAATTCAAGCTCTTCATCGGTCGACACTTCTTCCTGACTAAAGAACGAACCGAACATGTCTTCAAATCCGAACGATTGTCCAGGTCGTGTCCGTCCACCACCTCCGAACTGTCGGAACAGATCTTCGTAATCTCCAGCGCCACCAGCTCCAGCACCTGCCATCTGATCGAAGTTACTGCCGTATCGATCATACTTCGCTCGTTTTTCCTCATCTCCAAGCACATCGAAGGCTTCTTGGATATCCTTGAAACGCTGGTCCGCACTCGCCTCTTTATTGACGTCTGGGTGATACTGCTTCGCCAATTTGCGGTACGCGCGCTTAATATCTTGATTCGATGCATCCTTTGTGACACCGAGTGTTTGGTAGTAGTCTTTTGCCATTCGAATTCACTTCCTTTTCCTATACTTCATTACCTTAATTATAAAAGTCGTATCTTAATTGGTCAAATATAGTCAAACTTTTTTCTGACATTCTGTTCTCTTTTCACTTTACGTCCTTGCGACAAACAAGTTTCACCGACTGAACCATGTTATACTGATAGCCAAGCAGGAAATGAACGATGGGAGGATCTACAGATGGATGGTAAAACACGTAAAAATATCACGCCCGGTCTTAAAGTCAGCATCGTGTTGAAGCAAGATCAACGAACGGGTAAACGAACAGAAGGAATCGTCAAAGACCTTCTCACGAAATCTCCGCAACATCCGCACGGGATTAAAGTGCGCTTAGAAGACGGTCAAGTCGGTCGTGTTCAAGAAATTTTAGGATAAAAAGACAGCAATCGCTCGTCCTGATTCCTTTTCGGAGTCAAGACGAGCGATTTTTTCATGATTCAGTAGCTTGTTCTAAGTAACGCCATGTCGCTTCGACGAGAATACGCGCTGCATCGAGCATCGCCGGCTCCTTAAAATCAAACTGTGGATGGTGATGCGGTGGATACGAAGCATCTCCCGCTCCTGTAAAGAAGAACGCGCCCGGTACGTGTTGCAGATAATAAGCAAAATCCTCGCCACCCATCGTTGGTTCGATCTCAAATACACGCGCGTCTCCTAGAACTTCTCGTGCGACAGATTCAATCAATGCGGTGGGTGCAGCATGGTTGATGACAGCTGGATAGCCTTTTTCGTATGTAAAGTGATACGTTGCTCCGACTGCTTCACAGATTCCTTTGATCGTTCGCTCCATCCGCTCGATGATCTCGTCTGCTGTCGCTTCATCAAACGTCCGGATCGTTCCTGTCAACGTCGCTTGATCCGCGATGACATTAAACGTATTCCCCGCATGTAATGTTCCGACGGTCACGACTGCCGGCTCCAGTGGATTGAGTTGACGACTGACGATCGATTGTAATTCTTTGACGATCGTTGCCCCGAGTAAGACAGCATCAATCGTCTCATGTGGTTTCGCACCGTGTCCGCCTTTTCCATATAAGATCAGTTCGAACTTATCAGCCGCTGCCATGATCGGACCAGTCCGAACACCGACATGTCCTAAATCGATCGTTGACCAAAGATGCGTTCCGAAGATGACATCGACCCCTTCGAGACAACCGTCCGCAATCATATCGCGTGCACCGCCCGGAACGACTTCTTCCGCATGTTGATGAATCAAGACGACGTTCCCCGGTAATGATTCCCGCTGTTGCATGAGCGTCTCTGCGACGGCCAGCAGCGTTGCCGTATGACCATCGTGACCGCATGCATGCATCACACCCGGAACCGTCGACCGATACGCGACCTCTTTAGCGTCAGCAATCGGTAAGGCATCAAAGTCGGCGCGTAACGCGACGGTCTTTCCCGGTTTTCCTCCACGAATATACCCGACGACACCACGTCCGCCGACCTCCGTCTTGACTTCGATTCCGAGCGCTTTTAAATGTTGCGCGATATAACGCGGGGTCTCGACTTCGTGAAACGACAACTCTGGGTGCTGATGTAAATAGCGACGGCGCTCGACCATTTCTGGATACAACGCTTCTAGTCCGGCAGTTCGTTCTGACATATATGTATCCCCCTTATTTCTTTTGATGCAGTGTCTTAACGCTTTCCCGCGTGTATTGAAGGCGTTCGAGCGTGTCTTCATAATGTCCCGCAGCATACGATAAGAACAAGACATCGATCGCAAATAGTTGGGCGAGACGCGAACTGAGCGCAGCACTACGAAGCGGTGCTTCCGGAGCGCGTGATGTCCAAAGCGCGATATCCGCTAGTTGGCTGATCCGGTTGTCCCCGAAACGTGTCAGACTGATGACCTTCAGCCCTTGGATTTTCGCCAAACGGATCAATTCGACAACCTCTTCTGTTTCTCCGCTATAGGAAATCGCAAAGAAGACATCTTCTTTACGTGCATTCGCTAAGATCGTCGCAAGTAGGTGCTGGTCCGTTTCTTGAATCGCTAGTTTTCCGACACGCGTCCATTTTTGAGCAGCGTCTTCGGCGACGACATGCGATGCCCCAATCCCATAAAAATAAATCGCACGCGCCTGATCAATCACATCAATCGCATCCGCAATCCGTTCATCATTCAACTGCTTCGCAGTATCCTGTAACGCTTGAATGCTGTTACTAAGCGTTTTTTCAATCAAGTCGACAGGACGTTCATCCTTTTCGATATCGTGATACCCTTTTAAATCCGTCCGTGCTGTATCGGCAGAGATACGCATCCGCAACTCCGGGTATCCCTTTAATCCAAGCGCGCGGCAGAAGCGGACGACTGCAGCGGCACTTGTATCCGATTCCTCTGCGAGTTGGTGGATCGTCATGCGCGCAATTTGGTTCATATGCGTCAAGACATAGTCTGCGACTTTTCGTGAGGACGATGGTAGTTCCTCTCGAACTGCACCGATTTGTGAATAGATACCGCCTTTCATCTACATCTCCCCTTTATCCTCTTCTTTTTAAAAGAACTAACGATTTATCACTTACCGCGTCGTTCCTGTGTGTAGAACTGTTCTTCTTTCATTATGCTCTCTCCTACTGGCTTTCGTAAATCTAAAAAATGGGAAAGTGAAACAAAATACCATTCTTCTTCCATACCCTTCCTTTCTGATTCATATGCTTTTCTCTTCCAGCGTCCGTTCTACAAAAAAAGCGACATTCCGTCCATTGGAGGAATGTCGCTTCATAAAGTGAATCGAGAAATCAGCGAATCTTGACGATTGGTTTTTTTGTATCCGGATCGAGGAACAGCATCGCTTCCGTATCCCCGTTCAAGTTCGTCACAGTGATCGTCGTTGGAATGTTTCGATTATACTCCCAACGATTCTCAAGCAGATACGTCACGTACTGAACGAATGCGACGAGTTCTGCTTTTCCGTAAAATTGAACGGGAATCTTCATCTCAAGCTTTTTCAGTTCGTCTTCTTGATAGAAGCCTTCCCCTATCATACCGGTGTAGTTCGGGAAGTAGTCTTCTAGACGGTCTTTAAATAAATCGAACTTCGCCGCATCATCCCGCACATCATTCGTCGCGCGTGCTGACGGGTAGTAGTAATAGCGCTCATTGTAGTTTTTCCAGTCGTTCGCACTGATTTGATTCCCGCGACCGATGAAGGCAGACGAGAGATAGTGACCGGAAACCGGTGATCCTTCTTTTTCCTGGAGGTAGAGAGCGACGTGAATCGGTGTCGTCTTCATCCCTTGTGTCTTACGCATCTTCTTGACTAACTCGTTTGCCATCCGCTTTCCTTCAGCAACGACTTTCTTTTCATCAAGTTTAACGGTATAGGTCGGTCCATAGTTTTCATCTTGGAACACATACTCACTATTTAAGACAAGCGCAATCGACGTGCCACCGAGTTCGAGTTTCTTATCTTCTTCAAGCATGTAGTCTTGCTCTAAGATATGCGATAGAATCATAGGTGACTTTTGGTTTTTTTCTTTATACGACTTACCAGACGTATAGGCTGGGTTCAGACCTTCAGGATCGCTGACGCCATCGCCTGCTTTTCCTTTTCGCAACAACCATTTCGCGATTTGGTCGGCTTCGAGTAACTGACCTTCTTGGTAATAGTATTTTTCCGGATCAAAAAACTGTGTCGAATGACGCATTAAACCCGTTTCGATTTCATCAAGCTCAAGACGTGAACTGACACGTTTTTGTGTCATTCCACGTGCGACGCTTGGACGAAACGGTAAGACCGTCCGGTAGTACGAATCTGTCGTATCAATGGCTGGACTGACGACGGCTTGGACTTCCTTACCTTGTTCACTTTCAGTAATGACTTCTTTTGTATCGCTACTTGGCGAAAGGTCGAACGAACAAGCACCTAAAAATAACGTGCTCGATAACGTCAACGCTACTGCTGTTTTATAGTTCATCTCTATTTGCACCCCATGTTTTTTAAATCGTTCTCTTTATCATAACAGAATCGTTTTCCATCGGGGAAGGACAAGTTTTCCCCTGATTTTCAAAAAAGATGATGCGCCTTAGCGTATCCGAAAGGACTTTTTCTCATGACACGTCGTAAATTCATCGGTCTGCTTTTTTTACTGGCAGGCATCGCCCTTATTGCTTGGCCCTTCATTAGTGACTATCAGCGTGAACAAGAGGCAGCCAATTTAAAAGAACAATGGACAAAAAGTCTAAAGACCGTCGATGCAAAAGAGACGAAACAACCGCTCGCAAAATCAGGTGTTGGACTGCTCTCGATTCCAAGCATAGATTTCGAGCAAGTCATCTTAGAAGGCTCGACGACAGCGGTCTTAGACCGTAGTATCGGTCATATTCCAGAAACCGGATCACCCGGAAAAGGCAATTATGCGCTCGCCGGACACCGAAGTTTCACGGAAGGGCTTCATTTCAATCGTCTGCCTGACGTCAAAAAAGGCGATACCGTCGTCGTCACGACAAAAACACATCGGTATACGTACCGCATCACATCCAGTCGTCTTGTCACACCGACGACATTGTCCGTCCTCGATCAATCCGTCGCTTCCCCAACCATCACATTAATCACCTGTGATCCACCAGAAACGGCAACGAATCGTCTCATCAAACAAGGTACTTTGATTCGGAGCGAAACGATTGCTTCGTGACAAGGATGAACACGAAAAAAGGAAGGCGGAATTCCGCCTTCCTTTTTATTTGATCGTTCTCATTCATCCTGCTCACGCTTCGTGTTTAGCTAGTTCTTCTAACAGACGCGCTTCATCCCAAATTTCGATACCAAGCGATTCCGCCTTCGTCAGCTTAGAGCCTGCCTTTTCCCCTGCGACGAGTACGTCCGTCTTTTTACTGACGCTTCCTGTCACATCGGCACCGAGTGCTTCGAGTCGTTTACCAGCCTCTGACCGTTTTAAGCTCTCGAGCGTCCCCGTCAAGACGATCGTTTTGCCACCGAGTGGTGCATTCGTCTGGTCAACCCGTTCCCCAAGGAAACGTTGATTGACGCCCAGTTGTTCCAAATCACGAATCAATGCCTGTGCTTCCGGATGTTCGAAGTACTTCACGATCGAATCCGCGATTTTCCCACCGATGCCATCGATTGCGACAATCTCCTCGTAGCTTGCTGCTGCTATCCCTGCTAACGAATCAAAACGTTCCGCTAGAAGATACGCCGCTTTTTGACCGACGAGTCGGATTCCGAGACCAAACAAGAGACGCTCGACCGAGTTCTGTTTCGAAGCTTCGATTGCCGCAAGTAATTTATCGACGGACGTCTCACCCATTCGATCAAACGTCAATAATTCTTCACGATCGAGTCGATATAAATCGGCAATCGTCCGGATTGCTTCATGATCATACAATTGACGGACGACTTTTTCACCAAGACCATCGATGTTCATCGCCTGACGCGAAACGAAGTGAATGATACCTTCCATCAATTGCGCTGGACATTCCGGACTGACACAGCGGATGTCGACTTCACCTTCGAGACGGACAAGTTCCGATTGACAGGCCGGACAATGCGTTGGGAAAACGATCGGTGTCTCTTCCCCTGTCCGTTCTGCCGTGACGACTTGTACGACTGCCGGGATGACATCGCCTGCTTTTTTAATGATGACTGAGTCCTGAAGGCGGATATCTTTTTCAGCGATGAAGTCGGCGTTGTGCAGGGTCGCATACGTCACTGTCGATCCTGCGACGACGACCGGTGCAAAACGGGCGCGAGGTGTGACTTTCCCGGTCCGACCGACACTGAAATCAACGTCTTCAACCGTCGTCATGACTTCTTCCGCCGCAAACTTATAGGCTGTCGCGAAGCGGGGACTTTTTGCTGTGAAGCCGAGCTCTTCCTGATCATCGTATCGATCGACTTTCAAGACGATTCCGTCAATCTCATATGGCAGGCTCGCGCGTGCTTCTGTCCAGTGCGCGATGTAGGCAAGAATCTCTTCCACCGTCTCACACGTCTGCATATGTTGATTGGTCGGTAACCCGAGTGAAGCGAGTTGTGCCATCGCTTCGCTATGTGAACGGGCCGTCAACGTATTGACACCGACGCCATACACGAACAACGACAGATTGCGCGACGCTGTGATCGACGAATCCAGCTGACGCAGACTACCTGCGGCCGCATTACGCGGATTCGCGAACAATGTCTCTTCCCGACTTGCACGGTCTTCATTCAAGCGTTCGAACGATTGCTTCGGCATGTAAGCCTCACCACGGACTTCGACCGTCTCTTCTGCCTGCAAACGAAGCGGTAACGCTTTGATTGTCCGTAGGTTCTGCGTGATGTTTTCGCCGACGGTTCCATCGCCACGCGTTGCCCCACGAACGAATCGGCCGTCTTCGTATTTCAGCGAAATCGCAAGTCCATCGAATTTCAGTTCGGCGACATACGTCGTCGAACGTCCGAGCGACCGCTCAATCCGAGCGACCCATTCGCGAATTTCTGTCTCATCAAAGACGTTTCCGAGCGACAGCATCGGTAAATCATGCGTCACCTTCTCGAACGCTTCGAGCGGTGCCGCGCCGACGCGTTGCGTCGGCGAATCCGGTGTGATCAGTTCTGGATGCTCTGTTTCTAACTCCGTCAGTTCACGAAGCAATTGATCGTACGTCGCATCCGGTACCGTTGGTTGATCCAGTACGTAGTATTCGTAGCTGTATCGGTTCAATGTTTGACGAATCTCATCTATACGCTGGCTTGCGTCCATCTGTGGACCTCCCGTCATACCTTTTTAATCGGTGCGAATTTCGCGAGTAATCGTTTGATTCCGACTGCTGGGAATGCGATATCGATTTCAAGATTATCCCCTTCACCACGAGTCTGGACGACTGTACCGAGTCCCCATTTCCCGTGCTCTGCCTTATCTCCGACCGACCAACCGAGCGTTTCCGCACCTGACGTCTTCATTGCTGTCGGTTTGCTGATCGAGCGACCGATGACGGCTTTGCCTTGCGGAACAGGGCGGTCTTCCCATGGAAGTGGCTTCGCTTTTTTACCGGTCCGCTCGATGACGACTTCCGGCAGCTCCGCTAGGAACCGTGATTCTTGGTTCGCATTTGTCCGTCCGTACAGAGAACGCATCCGCGCATGTGACAAGTAAAGGCGTTTCTCAGCACGTGTGATCCCGACATACGCGAGGCGACGTTCTTCCTCCATCTCGTCTTCATCCTGAAGCGAGCGGCTATGTGGGAACAAGCCTTCCTCCATCCCAATCAAGAAGACGACCGGGAACTCGAGTCCTTTTGCCGAGTGGAGCGTCATCAATGTAACTTGTTCTTCCGGATCCGTCTCGTCGAGTGAATCGACATCGGCGACGAGTGTCAAATCAGTCAAGAAGGCGATGATCGTCCGATCTTCTGGATCGGCTTTCGCCGTTTCCTTCTCAAAGTTTTGCGCAACGGTGATGAACTCGTTAATGTTCTCGAGACGACTTTGTGCTTCTAGTGTCTTATCTTCCTTCAGTACTTGACGATATCCTGATTTCTCGAGTACTTCTTCGACCAGTTCCGACAGGCTGATGAATTCTTGCATTTGACTGAGTCCAAGAATCATCGTCCGGAAATCCGTCAGCTTCGCTGCCGTCTTCGGTGCGATACTCGACAATTCGATATCGCGAATCGCTTCCATCAATGACACACCCTGTAAGTCGGCGAAATCACGCAGCTTATCAATCGTCGTTGCGCCGATGCCACGTTTTGGTTCGTTGACGATCCGCGCGAAGGACAGGTCTTCATCCGGATTCGAAATCAAACGGAGATAAGCGAGAACGTCCTTGATCTCTTTACGATCGTAGAACTTCGTGCCGCCAATCATTTTGTACGGAACGTTCGATTTCAGAAGTGTTTCCTCGATCGCACGCGATTGTGCATTCGTCCGGTACAGAATCGCGATATCGCTCAGTTTCATCCCGTAACGAAGCGAGTTCCGAATCTCTTGGACGATATAAAAGGCTTCTTCCCGCTCATTCTCTGCCGTATGGACGATCAGCTTCTCGCCTTCATCATTATCCGTCCAAAGTTTCTTGTCTTTGCGTGTCGAGTTATTTTGGATGACATGGTTAGCCGCCTCCAAGATTCGTTTCGAAGAACGGTAGTTTTGCTCGAGTAAGATGACAGCTGCATTCGGATAGTCCTCTTCGAACGAGAGGATGTTCGCGATGTCAGCACCACGCCAGCGATAGATCGACTGATCCGAGTCCCCGACGACACAGAGATTCTGATGTCCCGATGCTAACAGGTTGACGAGATCATACTGGGCTTTGTTCGTATCTTGATACTCATCGACATGAATGTAGCGGAATTTCTTCTGATAGTAAGCAAGGACATCCGGACTCTTCTTGAACAATTCCGTCGTTTTTCCGATCAAATCATCAAAGTCGAGCGCGTTGTTCCGGCGTAAGACCGCTTCATATCCTTTATAGATTTCAGCAACTGTCTTTTCATACGGGCTCGTCACGATCGAGGCGTAGAATTCAGCACTGCGTAATTCATTTTTCTGTGACGAGATGATCGTCAGCATCGAACGTGGATCCCATTTTTTCGGGTCCAAGTTTTGTTCCTTTAAGACGAGCTTGATCGCCGACTGCTGATCACTTGAATCAAGAATCGTGAAGTTACGGTCGTACCCAAGCTGATCGATGTCACGACGTAACATCCGGACACACATCGAGTGGAAGGTCGAGACCCAAATATCATTCGCGACACCACCGACCAAACGACCGATCCGGTCTCGCATTTCTCGCGCCGCCTTGTTCGTGAACGTAATCGCGAGGATGTTCCACGGTGCGACTTGTTTAGCCGCCATCAAATAAGCGACCCGATGTGTCAGGACGCGTGTCTTCCCGGAACCGGCTCCTGCCATGATCAGCAGTGGACCTTCCGTATGCTTGACTGCTCTTGCTTGCTCAGGGTTTAGTCCACTGACGAGCTGTTCACTCAAATTAAACATATCAATAGCCTCATTTCTTATATTCCGAACTTTTGTTCCTATATTTTATCGTGTCGCTGCGACAGTCGCAAGCGCTGCTTTTAAATCCTCATAAATGACGTTCCCGACGACGATCGTATCCGCATACTGCAGCATCTCACGCGCTCGCTCTTCGGAGTCGATTCCTCCACCGTAAAACAGGCGTGCCTGTTTCAAGACATCGCGAACGGCTGCGACTCGTTCCGGTTCTCCGTAAACGCCGCTGTATTCGAGATATACGACCGGTAGACGGAAGACGCTATCCGCTAACTGCGCATAAGCGACGGTCTCATCTAATGTTAACGGTTTTGCTTGTGTCACACGCGCGACCTTCGCATCAGGATTCAGGACGATATACCCTTCCCCGACAAGATCAGCGTGAGCCAGCATATGACCGACTTGTTCTAACGCCTCGACTTGTTTTTCGACGACGTACTCTAATGTACCCGCATTCAGGACCGTCGGTGTCAGATACGTATCAAATCCCATCGTTGCGGCTTCGAGTTCAGAAATCTCGAGTGCCACTGCGACTGGATACCGGCGCAAACGCATCAAGAGATCAAGCGTCGCATCGAGTGTGATGTCATCCGTTCCACCGACAAGAATCGCATCCGTTCCGGACGTCGCAATCGCCTGCAGGCTAGCATCATCGATTGGTTTTGCTGGATCTAGTTTAAAGACATGTCGCCATTCATTAAAAGGTAATAACACGGTTCGTCCCATCCTCTCTTTCTCATTCCACATTCAGTATAAAACAAAAAACCATCTCGCGCAGGGCGAGATGGTTAGACGTGTGTCCGTCGTTTCGTCAAGAGTGACGCCAGTAACAACGCAAAGACCGCATATACCGGCACGAACGCCCACGGTTCTGCCAAAAAGAAGCCGAGTACCGGAACGTCCAGTAACGGTGAATCCGGTGAACAGAGTGCTCGCCCATTGACGAGCGCCAAAAACGGTAAGACAGGAACAGCAAAGATATAGGCGAAGTTGATCCAAAAGGCATGTTTCATAAAAGAGCCTCCTTATCCGATGATGACGGATTCCTTCGGATAGTTGTAGTTACGTTTCGGTTGGTTCGCCTTCAAGAGAAGAACGAACGAGATGACACCGATTCGACCGATGAACATCAGCACGGACAACGTCCATTTTCCGATATCCGATAGTTGATCCGTGATGCCGAGCGATAGACCGGTCGTTCCGAACGCCGAACAGGCTTCAAAAAACAGCACGAGGAATGGGGCATCCTCGACAAGCAACAAGACGATCAATCCGACCATCGTCACACCAGTCGAGACGACGATGACGACGAAGGCTTTCCAGATGTCCGACTGACCAATCTCACGACCAAAGATTTTGATGCCGTATTCGCCTCGGATGAAGGCGATGACACTCAAGACGGCGACCGCGAACGTCGTCGTTCGAATCCCCCCACCAACGGAAGACGGTGACGCCCCGATGAACATCAAGAGCGACAGGACGAAAATCGACGCTTGTGAGAAGGAGGTGATGTCGACCGTCGTCAATCCCCCGTTTCGGGTCGTGACGGATTGGAACAAGGCGTCGACGAGCTTCTCATCGATCGGTAAACCTTTAAAGGATTGGTTCCATTCAAATAGCAGCAATGCTACCGTTCCGAATAGGACGAGAATGAAGAACGTTGACGCCGTCAATTTTGTAAACAGTGAAAAATGATACGGTTGACGTGTCGCTTGGCGTGTCGCCCGGTACGAGATGTAGCGCCGGACTTCGACGAGTACCGGAAAGCCGATCGCACCAAGTGTCAGTAACAAAATTTGCATGAAGACGACGAACAAATCACCACGAAACGGTAGTAACGATTCACCCGTGATATCAAAACCAGCATTCGTCGTCGCACTGACCGATCCGAACAGTCCTTGGAGCATCGCTTCACCTAGTGTCGGAAAATATTTCGTATAGTACAGCCCGAGAATCAATGCCCCAATCAATTCAATCGAGACGATGATCAAGATGACTTCCCGAATGTATTTGACGACCCCTTGCATCGTCGTCTGGTTTTGATCTCGGACGACGAGTTGGCGTTCCCGAAAGCCGATTCGTTTTCCGAGAATGACCCACATCGCGATATGAAGCGACATCAAACCGATTCCGCTGACTTGCACTAAAATCATGATCATGAAGTAGCCGAACGTCGTGAAGGTTTCTGAGACCGAGACCGTCGTCAAACCAGTGACACTGACACAACTGACCGCCATGAAGACGAGGTCCGTGAAATCCCAGTTGTAGTCTCCCTTGGTCGACCACGGCAGACCGAGCATGATGATTCCGATGATGACCGCAACGAAGTAGATGATGACGAGCGACTGGATGGGCGTCAGCCTTCGAATGAAGTGCTGAATTTTATGTTGTAACGCAAAATCCAATATGACACGCCCCCCTTCATAGAAGTAGCGGATAACATTAGTTATCCGCTACTTCTTGCTCGATAAGACCTAGGCGGGCAAGCGCCAGATCATAACCGCCCGAACCGTAGTTCAAGCAACGTTTGACACGCGAGATCGTTGCTGTTGAAGCACCGGTCGCCTTTTCGATTTTGTGATACGTATTGCCTTCACGTAATTGACGTGCGACTTCAAGACGTTGGGCGAGCGCCTGGATTTCGTTGACGGTCGCTAAGTCTTCGAACAACGTATAACAATCTTCTAATGAATCCATCTTCATGATGGCTGTAAATAACTGATCCAATTCTTTTCCACGCAATTTATCGAGTTGCATCTTGTGACTCCCTTTCCCATTCAATTGCTCTTTAATAGTTTAAAGCGCGACGTTTTAAAATTCAAGCGTCATCGCAAAATCGCTGGGAAAAGGACTTTTTTCCTAAGGACTTCGTATATTCCCTGCGGTGTGATCCGCACATATGGCAAGTGAGTGGACGCTAGGAATAGCAACGTATAGACAGGATCTTCAAACGCATAACCGCGTTCAAACAAGGCTTCCCGTAAAGCGGTTTCCTGAACGATCAAATCTTCGAGTGGCAAGTCGGACGTCTGCCCCATCAAGGTCAACGGAACTTCAGCGATGACTTCTCCGTCCTCGACGAGAACGATTCCGCCACCGAACGCTTTCATGCGATCAAACGCGACTTGCATGTCTCGTTTCGATTTACCGATCATCAAGATATCACCGCTAATCGAGTACGAACTGACGAGACCTCCGACTTGTGTCGCAAAGTTTTTCAGAACGGTATTCAGTCGCCACTTCCCTTCCCGGTCGAGTAACATCAGGAAGGATTCATCACATCCTGCTGGTAGCACAGGCACACTTGTATCGTGTTCGACTTGATAGAGCTTCATGATGACGGAATTGACCATCTCAAGACCAACCGGCATGCTGAATGAGAAATCTTGTTCCGTTAACGAAACCTGGACTTCTGAACGTGGCATGAGCGCATAGACTGCATCAAGCGCTTCTGCCGGGTAACAAGGGATGTCTGCTTGACGGACCCATGTGCCGCGCGCAAGCACGGCGACAGGTGTCGGTGCGTCTTTTGCCTCAAGGAAATTGAGATGCGCGATCCGTCCAGGTGCGATACTCCCGAGTAGATGATCGAGATTAAAATGACGCGCTGCATTGTACGACGTGATCCGGTACGCTTCTTCGACCGGGATGCCTGCCTCAAGCATCAATCGAATCGTCTCGTCCATCATGCCTGCTTTATAAAAGGACGGCGTTGAACCATCTGTCGTCACGAGTACCTTATCGAACTGCGTCAACCCTGCTTCGACGAGACCTTTAAAGATATCCGGTAGATCTGGACGAATCGATGAATAACGAATTGTCGTCGTGTAGCCAAGTTCAAGACGTGTCATCGCTTCTTCGACCGTCATCGCCTCGTGATCGCTCGTCACGCCATACAGCGCCATCTTCGTCAGCGTCTTCGCTGAAGCACCAGGGAAATGACCTTCGATCGGTTTTCCGAGTTTGATCGCATCCTGCATCCAATGGAGCAATTCATCGTCCCCTTGCGAGAGACGTGGCCATCCCGTCAACTCACCTGCTTGGATGACTTGTGGATGCTTGAGCCACGCTTGAATCCGGCGATTATCGATCGAGATACTGTCGGCATCAAGCTCGGTTTGTGCGTCGAGTCGTGCCCACCAGTACATTGAGGTCGGTAAGTCTGCTAGCGCCTCGACTTGAGCAAACGCTTGCTCCGTCGGCTCTAATAATAACAACATGTTGTCGTTGACGAGCGTCGATGTTCCCCGCTCTGCTGCGAATTTTGCAAGACTCGCTGGATTGTAAAGTTGGAACGGATGGGCATGGGGTTCAATGTAACCGGGTACGATATATTGACCTGTCGCATCATGATACGCATCAGCTTGTTCCGGCATTTCTGGACCGACATAGACGATCCGGTCGCCACTGATCCAGATGTTCGCCGTCCGCCATGCTTTGACACCATGATTCAGGTAAGTGGCATTCTGTATGACAAGTGTCGGTGCAAGCTTTCCGCTGATGACCGCTTGGTGTGTTCGTACTTCAGATTTCGTCCAAGGGGATCTTCCACAATTTTTTTTCACGAAAGCTCGACCTCCTTTGTTTTATTGAAAACGCTTTCTTATAGTTCTTATACTAAAATGTTGCTAAGTAAGTTTCAAGAAGTTTTGCCCCGTTCCGGATTCATTTGGTCAAAATAACACAAATTCGCCATGGAAGACAAATCTTTTCGTGCACTTCGCCAAGAAACAAAAAAACCAGACGCGGCTCCTTCGAGCACGTCTGGTTCAGATATCATGATTCATGCGAGGCACGAAAGGCTTTTTGAGCGATATCAGTTCGGTAAAAGAATGGTTGATTCGTCACGTCTGGTAAGTTCGCATAGACCTGTTCGACAGCCTGCTCGATCGTCTCGGCACGGCTGACACATACGAGGACACGTCCACCAGCTGAGACAAGTTGATCGTCTCGTTCTGCCGTGCCGGCATGAAAGACGAGAAGACCGTTCCCGATCTGATCAAGTGGAATCGCTTGTCCCGTTTTTGGCGCTTCCGGATATCCTTCTGCTGCGACGACGACACCGACAGCTGCTTGATCCGTCCAAACGACTTCTGGTATCTGTCCGTCCATCAGCGGCATGATGACATCAAGCAACGGCGTCTCTAAGCGCGGAAGAATGACCTCTGTTTCCGGATCACCGAACCGGGCATTGAACTCGATGACGAATGGTCCTTGTTTCGTCAGCATCAGACCGGCATAGAGGAAGCCGGTGAACGGAATTCCTTCGCTTGCCATCTGATCGACGAGCGGCTGAATGATGCGATCAACAGCTTCTGTCGTCAACGCTGCTTCGTCCCACTGAGGAAGCGGAGAATACGCGCCCATGCCTCCTGTGTTCGGACCTAAGTCACCGTCAAACGCCCGTTTATGATCTTGCGACAATACCATCGGGATGACCGTCTCTTCGTGCACGAATGCCATCAACGAACACTCTTCCCCGATCAGGCATTCTTCGATGACGACTCGGCTTTGTTGACCGTATTCTCCGGCAAACGTATCGTGGATTGCAACAAGCGCCTGGTCCACGGTTTCTGCGACCGTGACTCCTTTTCCAGCAGCAAGTCCATCGGCTTTGATGACGATCGGTGCACCCGCTTTGCGAACATACGCCTCTGCATCTGCTGCTGAAGTAAAGACGGCGTGAGCAGCGGTCGGAATACCGGCACGCTCCATCAATTCTTTCGCGAACTGCTTACTTCCTTCGATCGCTGCCGCTTCCCGTGTTGGTCCGAAGATTTGCAGTCCCGCTGCCTGAAAGGCGTTAACGACTCCGAGAACGAGTGGTCCTTCTGGTCCGACAATCGTCCAATCGATCTGTTCGTCTTGTGCGAACGCCACGAGTTCATCGATAGCATCTTCGGCGATCGGAACACATGTGGCTTGTGTCATCCCGGCATTCCCAGGCGCAGCATACACGGTCTCGATCCGTTCATCCTGTGCCAGCTTCCAGACGAGCGCGTGTTCACGCCCTCCTTTACCAATCACCAATACCTTCATTCAAATCGCCTCCACTTAGTGTTTGAAATGTCGAACGTTCGTAAAGACCATCGTAATGCCATGTTTGTTACACGCATCGATCGACTCTTGGTCACGAATCGAGCCGCCTGGTTGAATAATTGCTGTAATGCCAGCTGCTGCTGCCGCTTCGACCGTATCACCCATTGGGAAGAAAGCATCGGAAGCAAGGGACGCGCCAACTGCTTTTTCTCCGGCTTGCGTAATCGCGATGTTCGCTGAACCAACACGGTTCATCTGTCCTGCACCAACACCGACCGTCACTTCGTCCTTCGCGAGAACGATCGCATTCGACTTGACGTGTTTGACGGCGCGCCATGCGAGTTTCAAGTCCTCCCATTCCGCTGCTGTCGGTTTGCGGTCTGTCACGACACGTGCTGCTGCATCATCGAGCGTCTCATCGTCACTGTCTTGGACGAGCATGCCGCCAGCGACTGCCGTATAACGGATCGCTTGGACACGCTTGACGTCGAGTTCAAGCAGACGGATGTTCTTTTTCGCTGACAACAAGGCGAATGCTTCTTCTGTGAAGGATGGAGCGATGATGATCTCAAGGAAGATACCGCTCAATTGTTCTGCTGTCTCTAAATCGACTTCACGGTTCAAGGCGACGATGCCACCAAAGATCGACACTGGATCGGCTGCATGAGCGCGGCGGAATGCCTCTCCGATCGTTGGACCGACGGCAACACCACATGGGTTCATGTGTTTGACGACGACAGCTGCTGCTTCGCGGAACTCGTCGAGAATTTCAAGTGCAGCGTTCGCATCTTGAATGTTGTTATACGACAACTCTTTACCGTGTAACTGTTTCGCTGAAGCAAGGGAAGCCCCACGGTAAATCGGTGTTTTATAGAAGGCTGCTTCTTGGTGTGGATTTTCTCCGTAACGGAGATCCTGAACTTTCTCAAGCGTGATCGTCAACTGATCGGGGAACTTCTCGCCTGTTTGCGTCAAGAAATAATCCGCTATCAACGCGTCGTACGCCGCTGTATGCCGGAAGGCTTTCGCTGCAAGACGTTGACGTGTCTCAAACGTCGTACCGCCTTCACGAATCTCAGCAACGACAGTTTCGTAATCAGCTGGATCGACGACGACCGTGACAGCTGCGTGGTTTTTCGCTGCTGAACGCAACATGCTTGGTCCACCGATATCGATGTTCTCGATCGCATCGGCATAGGCGACGTCTTCTTGTAAGACCGTCTGCTTGAACGGATACAGATTGACGACGACGAAATCAATCGGTTGAATCTGTTGCGCAGCCATCTGCTCACGATGGGATTCAAGATCACGACGACCGAGTAATCCACCATGAACCATTGGATGGAGCGTCTTGACACGCCCATCGAGCATTTCTGGGAATTGTGTGACTTCACTGATACCAATGACCGGAAGCCCAGCTTCCTCTAATGCTTGATGTGTTCCGCCTGTCGAGACGAGCTCGATCCCTGCTTCATGGAACGCTCGTCCTAATTCGACGATTCCTGTTTTATCAGACACACTAATTAACGCTCTCATACGTTTGCCTCCTCTTTCATCCACTCTTCGATGACTTGCGGATACAGTCTATGTTCGACACGCTGAATCGCTTGTTGCAATGTTTCACGCGTCATCTCTTCTGTAATCCGGACGGCTTCTTGGGCCATGATCGGTCCTGTGTCCATGCCTTCATCGACTATATGAATTGTAACACCTGTGATTTTAACTCCGCCACGAAATGCTTGTCCGATCGCATCTTTTCCCGGGAAGGCCGGCAGTAGCGACGGGTGGATGTTGACGATCCGCCCTGCGTATCGTCCGAGCAACTCTTCCCCAATCAATCGCATATAGCCGGCGAGAATGATCCGTTCAACGCCTTTTGCTTCAAGACGGGCAATGATTTCCCGCTCAAAACTCGGTTTATCCGGATAGTCCTTCGCCCGAAAGACGAAGACGTCACATCCGCGTCGTTTCGCCCGTTCAATGACTGCTGCGTCCGGTTGATCGCAGACGATCAGTTCAATCGAGGCATGTAACGTTCCTGCCTCGATTGCTTCAAAAAGTGCTTCGACATTACTACCGCTTCCTGATGCAAAACAGGCGATCTTCATGCGTCGACTCCTTGAATTCGAACACCTTCTTGATCGGTCACGTGACCAATCACGTACGCCGTCTCATTTTCACGAGCGAGGCGTGCTGTTACTTCCGCTACATCTTCTGGTTTGACGATCAACATGAAACCAATCCCCATGTTGAAGACATTATACATGTCATGTCGTGGAAGGTCACCCGCTTGCTCGAGCCAGTCGAAGACTGGTAACGTCGGCCACTTTTTCGGGTCGAACGATGCGCCGAGACCTTCTGGCAAGACGCGTGGTACGTTCTCGTAGAATCCCCCACCCGTAATATGAACCATCGCTTGGATCTTTTCCGTCTCAAGGGCTGCTTTGACCGCTTCGACATAGATACGTGTTGGCATGAGCAGCGCATTTCCGAGCGTATGACCGAGCATCATGACTTCATCTTCGTATCGGAGACCACTGTCGGCGACGATTTTACGAACAAGTGAGAACCCATTTGAATGGACGCCGGACGAAGCGAGACCGAGAATGACATCTCCTGCTGCGACCTTATCACCTGTGATCAATTTTTGTTTCTCGACGGCACCGACGGCGAACCCGGCGATATCATATTCGCCGTCCGCATACATCCCTGGCATTTCCGCTGTCTCGCCGCCGATTAACGTACATCCCGCCTGGACGCAACCTTCTGCGACACCTGCGACGATCCGTTCGATCTTCGCCGGAATCGCCTGACCGAGCGCGATATAGTCAAGGAAATAAAGTGGTTCCGCGCCTTGGACGATGATATCGTTCACACACATCGCGACACAGTCGATCCCAATCGTATCGTGTTGTTCCAGTGCGAAGGCGAGCTTGAGCTTCGTACCGACACCGTCTGTCCCACTGACAAGGACCGGTTCTTTCAACTGCAATTGGCTGAGGTCGAACATCGCACCAAAGCTACCGAGTCCCGTCAATACTTCTTTGCGCATCGAACGGGCGACGTGTTTTTTCATTCGGGTGACTGACTCATATCCTGCTGTCAGACTCACACCTGCTGCTTCGTAATGTTTGCTCATGTTCTTCCCCCATCTATCAAAGTTTAGCTTCTAACTCGAGCGAACCGAGCGGTGTCGGATACTCTCCTGTGAAGCAAGCGGTACATTGTCCTTTTAACGGTCCATCGAACGGGCGATCGATCGCATCGACCATGCCCGGTACAGTCAAGAATTCAAGTGAATCTGCACCGATTTCCTGACGGATTTCTTCCGGCATCAACCGAGCAGAGATCAGTTCTTCCTTCGACGAAGTATCAATCCCGTAATAACATGGATTCGTGATCGGTGGTGCCGTGATGCGGACGTGCACCTCCGTCGCACCCGCTTCACGTAACAAACCGACGATGCGACGACTCGTCGTTCCTCGGACGATTGAATCATCGACCATGATGACACGCTTTCCTTGTACGACGCCGCGTAGCGCGGACAACTTCATTTTGACCCCACGTTCCCGTAACTCCTGTGACGGCTGGATGAACGTCCGTCCGACATACCGATTCTTGATCAATCCCATTTCATATGGAATTCCACTCGCTTCCGCGTAACCGATCGCTGCCGAAATACTTGAATCCGGCACTCCGGTAACGACGTCTGCTTCGACCGGTGCTTCTTCATACATCTTTTTCCCAAGTGCTTTGCGAGCCGTATGGACGTTGACGCCATCAATGATTGAATCCGGACGTGAGAAGTAGATGTATTCCATCGAACACATCGCCCGTTCACGTGGTTCCATGTATTGACGAGACGACATGCCGTGTTCTGTGATCGTTACGAGCTCCCCTGGCTCGATATCACGAATGAACTCCGCACCGACGATATCAAAGGCACATGTCTCTGACGCAAATACGATGCCGCCATCCGGTGTCTTCCCGAGTGACAGTGGACGCAGTCCGTGTGGATCAACCGCCACGAATAACGTGTCTTCCGTTAAGAAAAGAAAAGCGAATGCCCCAACGAGACGGGCGAGACTGTCGGCAATCCGGTCTTCGAGTGTGTCGAGCTTACTGCGTTTGACGAGATGGGCGACGACTTCTGTATCACTCGTCGTCTGAAAGATGGCACCTTCTGCTTCTAACAGGTGCTTCAGTGAATCGGCGTTGACGAGGTTTCCGTTATGTGCGAGGGCGAGATCTCCCGTCCGCGATTTGAAATGCAGCGGTTGAGTATTCTCAAGCGTGTTTCCACCTGCTGTCGAATACCGGACATGTCCGATCGCGTGATGTCCTTTCAGATTCGTCAGTGTCTCTTCCGAAAAGACTTCCGTTACGAGTCCTTGCCCGCGGTGCGGGAAGAGGTCGTCACCGTCACTCGTGACGATGCCTGTCCCTTCCTGTCCCCGGTGTTGCAAGCTATGCAAGCCGTAATAGGCGAGTTGCGCTGCATTCGGTTGTCCGAAGATCCCGAAGACGCCACACTCCTCATTTAGTCCTTTGATGTCATATAACACGCGATTGCTCCTTCCCAGTCTCCCTGTAAGGTCGAACGGTCTGCTTCGATCCGTGTCTCTGCCGTTTCGATGACGAGAAGCTCATCGTTCGTAACGACACCGATCGCTTGAGCACCAGTCCGTTGTTCGAATGCTGTGACGTGCGCTTGTGGCACAGTGACGATGAAGCGTGATTGCGATTCGCTGAACAGGTGTAACGTTGGTCCGTCAAACTGAACCGTCAACCCGAGGTTCGTCCCAAACGTCATCTCAGCGAGAGCGATTGCGAGACCACCTTCTGATACATCATGCATCGCATTGACTTCACCTGCTTGTACTGCCTGCTGTAACAATTGTAAGCGTGCGTGTTCGACGGCTAAATCAATCTGTGGTGCGCGACCGAATGATTTACCGAATTGCATATATTGAAGCTCACTACCACCAAACTCGGCTGTTGTTTCTCCTAATAGATAGATCTGGTCACCAGCTTGTTTGACGTGTTGCGTCGTGATCCATTCGGTTTGCTCGTGTAAGCCAACCATTCCGACGACCGGTGTCGGGTGAACCGCTTGACCGGCTGACTCGTTGTAGAGTGAGACGTTTCCACCGATGACAGGTGTCTCAAGGACACGACATGCTTCGGCCATACCGGCTGTTGCTTGTTGCAACTGCCAGAAGCCTTCTGGTTTATCCGGATTTCCGAAGTTCAGACAATCCGTGATGGCGAGTGGTGTCGCCCCACTCGCGACGATATTACGTGCTGCTTCCGCAACCGCAATCTGTCCACCGACGTATGGATCCAAGTAGACGAAGCGGCTGTTACAGTCGGTCGTCATCGCGAGCGCTTTGTTCGTGCCGCGGACACGAATGACGGCTGCGTCTGATCCTGGTGCGACGACGGTCGATGTCTGGACCATATGATCGTACTGATCGTAGACCCAACGTTTTGAAGCGATCGTCGGCTGACGGAGTAACGCCCGCCATGTCTCAACGACATCTTCGACGACTGGAAGCCTCTCTTCCATCGCTTGGAATTCTTCATAATACGCAGGAACGCGGGATGGTTTTTCGTAGACTGGTGCTTCTTCCGCTAACGCATCAACCGGAACTTCTGCCACGATATCTCCATGATGAATCAACCGTAAGACTTTCTCTTCAATGACTTCTCCGACGTGAACGGCATGGAGTCCCCATTTGCTGACGATTGCTTCGATCTCTGCCTCACGACCACGCTTGACGACGAGTAACATCCGCTCTTGTGATTCCGAGAGCATCATTTCGTAAGCAGTCATCCCTGTTTCTCGTTGCGGAACGTCATCGAGGTGCATCTCGATGCCCATACCGGCTTTTGAAGCCATCTCTGCTGAAGACGATGTCAGTCCGGCAGCACCCATGTCCTGCATCCCGACGAGTGCCGGATGCCCGACGATTTCAAGACAAGCTTCAATCAATAGCTTCTCCATGAATGGATCACCGACTTGAACAGCCGGACGTTTTGCTTCCGTATCCTCTCCGAGATCCTCAGAGGCAAACGTCGCACCATGAATTCCGTCGCGTCCAGTAGCTGCACCGACGTACATGACTGAGTTCCCGACACCTTTTGCCTGACCTTTTTGAATATCCGCATGGTTGATTAAACCGATACACATCGCGTT
This sequence comes from Exiguobacterium sp. UBA1053, assembly GCF_002316465.1. Lineage (NCBI taxonomy): Bacteria > Bacillati > Bacillota > Bacilli > Caryophanales > Exiguobacterium > Exiguobacterium sp. UBA1053. Next base: position 228,149 of record NZ_DCDO01000005.1, read on the forward strand.
GACGAGTGGATTGCCTTCATACGAGCGATCAAATCCGATTTCGCCACCGATCGTTGGGATCCCGACACAGTTGCCATAACCCGCGATTCCGGCGACGACTTGTTCGAACAGTTGATTGACACGCGGTGTACCGAGATGCCCGAAGCGGAGCGAGTTCATAAGTGCGACTGGTCGTGCGCCCATCGAGAAGATGTCACGAATGATTCCGCCGACGCCCGTCGCAGCCCCTTGGTACGGTTCAACAGCGGATGGATGGTTGTGGCTTTCGATTTTAAAAACGACTGCCTGCTCATCGCCGATATCAACGACACCTGCACCTTCCCCTGGTCCTTGTAAAACACGTGGTCCAGTCGTTGGGAATTGACGGAGGACGGGTTTAGATGTCTTGTATGAACAATGCTCGGACCACATGACCGAGAACAATCCTGTTTCCGTATAGTTCGGTTGGCGTCCGAGTAAATCGACGACCATCTGGTATTCCGTATCACTCAAGCCCATCGTGGCATAGACGCGTTGCTCTTGAATCAATTCTGGTGTTGGTTCAAACTGTTGTTTTAGCATGGTGTGCCCCCTGTTTGACGAGTGAAGTAAAGAGTTTTAGTCCATCTGTTCCGCCAGTCAATAACTCGACCGCTCGTTCCGGGTGTGGCATCATCCCGAGAACGTTGCCGGCTTTGTTCGTGATCCCGGCGATATCACCGCGTGAGCCGTTCGGATTATCGACATACGTGAAGGCGATTTGTCCGTTCGTTTGGAGCATCGCGTAAGTCGCATCGTCACAGTAGTAGTTTCCTTCACCGTGCGCGATTGGAATCGAGATCGTCTCGCCTGGCAGATAATCCGATGTAAAGCGTGTCTTCGTATTTTCAACCTTCAGTTCAACCGTCCGGCACATGAACTTCAAGCCGTTGTTGCGATGCAAGACACCTGGTAAGAGTCCCGCTTCGACAAGGATCTGGAATCCGTTACATACCCCGAGGACCGTTTTCCCTTCTGCCGCAAAACGTTTGACTTCTTCCATGATTGGTGAGAAGCGCGCGATCGCGCCGCAACGGAGGTAATCTCCGTAGGAGAATCCGCCCGGCAGTAGGACGCCGTCGTAGCCTTCAAGTGATGTTTCGGTATGGAAGACGTATTCCGCTTCTTCTCCGAGGGCATCCTTGACTGCATGGTACATATCTAAATCACAGTTCGATCCCGGAAAGACGATGACCGCGAACTTCATGCTGGCGTCACCTCTTCGATCGTAATCTGGTAATCTTCCATCACTGTGTTGACGAGTAGTTTTTGACACATCTCATGAATCATCGCTTCTGTCGTTTCCGTTTCAACGAGCAGTTCAATCTGTTTTCCGATTCGGACACTCTCGACACCGGTAAAACCAAGCTGTTGCAATCCGCCTTTTACAGCAACTCCTTGTGGATCTAAAATGCTTTCCCGTAATGCGATCGATACGATGACTTTTTTCATTGTGTGTTTCCTCCTAGGCGATTGAATAGTGTTTGGTAGGTCTCTGTCAGTGAACCGATGTTGCGGCGGAAGACATCTTTATCGAGATGTTCTCCTGTCGCCTGATCCCACAGGCGGCATGTATCAGGTGAAATCTCATCAGCTAGTAGAATCGTTCCGTCTGCCGTCTTTCCGTATTCCAGTTTAAAATCAATCAACGTGATTCCGTTTTGACGGAAGTAGGGTTGCAATACTTCGTTTACGCGAAGCGCCTTGTCCGACAACTGTTTCAACTCTTCAGAAGTCGCAATCTTCAGTAAATTGATGTGTGATGAGGTGACGAGTGGATCGCCTAACGTATCATCTTTATAGTAGAACTCAACGATTGGTGTTTCGAGCACCGTACCTTCTTCGATACCGAGCCGTTTACTCAAGCTTCCCGCGACGACGTTTCTGACGACGACTTCGAGTGGAATGATGGTGACACGACGTACGAGCTGTTCGCGCTCCGAGACACGTTCAATGAAATGTGTCGGAATGCCCGCTTGTTCGAGGATTTCAAAGAAATGACTCGTCAACCGGTTGTTCAATTCGCCTTTTCCAGCAAAGACTTCTTTTTTCTCGCCGTTGAATGCCGTGGCCTCGTCTTTATAGACGATCCGGAGCACATCCTGCTCCTGCGTCGTGTACAATCGTTTTGCTTTTCCTTCATAAAGTGGTTGCATCGCTTTCGTCCCCCATGATCCTAAGATGTAGACGGGGCACGTGCCCCGTCTCAGGTTGATTAGTTCAAGCCACACCGTTCAAAGATTTCATCGACACGACTCGTATGATACGTCGGATCGAAACACGCATCGAGCTCTTCTTCTGTGAAAAGCTGTTGAATGTCCTGTTCTTGCCACAATAAGTCACGGAACATGATTTGTTCTTCCCACGCCTGCATCGCACGCGGTTGAACGAAATCATACGCTGCTTCACGCGACCAGCCTTTTTCGATTAAAGCGAGTAAGACATGTCCAGAGAAGATGACACCAAACGTCCGGTCCATGTTCCGCTTCATGTTGTCCGGGAAGACCGTCAAGTTCTTCACGATGTTTCCGAAACGGTTCAACATATAGTTGAGTAGTCCTGTCGCATCCGGAATAATGATGCGTTCTGCCGAAGAATGCGAGATGTCACGTTCGTGCCAGAGTGAGACGTTCTCGTATGCCGTCACCATGTGTCCACGGATGACTCGAGCAAGACCTGTCATGTTCTCTGAACCGATCGGATTTCGCTTGTGCGGCATCGCCGATGATCCTTTTTGACCTTTAGCGAAGAATTCTTCGACTTCACGTGTTTCCGTTTTTTGCAGACCTCGGATTTCCGTTGCCATCTTTTCGATCGATGTCGCGATCAAAGCCAGTGTCGACATGTAGTGTGCATGACGATCGCGTTGTAACGTTTGCGTGGAGACCGGAGCTGGTTTTGTTCCTAACTTTTCGCAGACATACTTTTCAATGAACGGATCGATGTTCGCGAATGTTCCGACGGCACCCGACATCTTGCCGTATTCGACCGTCTCACGCGCTGCTTCGAAACGAACTTTATTCCGCTTCATCTCTTCATACCAAAGCGCTAGTTTCAGACCGAACGTCGTCGGTTCTGCATGTACGCCATGTGTGCGTCCCATCATGACCGTATATTTATGTTCGTTCGCTTTGACTTTTAAGATTTCGATGAACCGATCAAGATCCGCAGCAAGAATGTCGTTTGCTTGCTTCAACAAATACGAGAGTGCTGTATCGACGACGTCCGTTGACGTGAGTCCGTAATGCACCCACTTGCGTTCTTCTCCGAGTGTTTCAGAGACGGCACGCGTAAAGGCGATGACATCATGACGTGTCTCTTGTTCGATCTCAAGGATGCGGTTGACATCAAAGGAGGCATTGTCCCAAAGCAACTGGACGTCCTCTTTCGGAATGACACCTAGTTCACTCCATGCTTCACATGCAAGAATCTCGACTTTTAACCAAGCCTCGAATTTATTTTGTTCGGTCCAGATTGCTTTCATCTCAGGACGTGTATACCGTTCGATCATTGAACTGTCTCCTTCCATATCGACAGGCGTTCGACTTCTGCCAAAGCATCGTCGACCGTTTCCGCAAGAATGTTCAAATGTCCCATCTTGCGACCTGTCTTGGCTTCTGCTTTTCCATATAAGTGAACTTTCGTCCGAGCGTTTAGTCTCGGCAGTTCCTCGTATAATGCTGTGACATGCTGACCCAGGATGTTCGCCATGACGACCGGTGTCGTCAGACGGGTATCACCGAGTGGGAGACCACTGATGGCACGGATATGTTGCTCGAATTGGGATGTTTCGCAAGCATCAATCGAATAGTGACCCGAATTGTGTGGTCGGGGTGCTAGTTCATTGACGATTAGTCGAGAACCAACGACAAACAACTCGATGGCGAGTGTACCGATCAGCCCGACGGCATCCGCGATCGATTCAGCGAGCGCAATTGCTTCTTGTTCGAGTGATTCGGAAATGCGTGCCGGTACGATCGATAGATGCAAAATGTTCTCTTGGTGAATGTTCTCACTGACTGGGAAGACACGTGTTTCTGTTGCGCTTCGAGTGACGATGACGGAAATTTCCTGATCAAACGGTAACCACTGCTCCGCAACATACTCTGTCGGTTCGAATCGTTCGATTGCCGCTTGGAACTGTTCTTCCGTCCGGATGACGGTCTGTCCTTTTCCGTCATAGCCGAATCGTGCTGTCTTCAAGACGAACGGTAACCCGAGTCGCTGTTTTGCTTCCTCTAAGTCAGAAGGATGCGTCACCGGATAGTACGGAGCGACAGAGTGTCCAATGCGTTCAATCATCTCTTTTTCCCGAACCCGATGCTGCGTTTGAAAGAGGAGATCCGTTCCGTGAATCAGTTTCGTCCCGATCGCTTCAGCGACTTCCGTCGAGATGTTCTCGAATTCGTAGGTGACGACATCTGATTCAGCTGCGAGCTGTTTCGCTGCCTCGACATCCGTAAAGGGAGCTTTAATATGTTGATCCGCCACTTGCGCACATGGTGCGTTGTCCGTTGGATCGAGTGTCAGAATCTCAAAGCCCATCTCACGGGCGGACAGTGCCATCATCCGACCAAGTTGACCGCCACCTAGTATCCCGATTCGTTTCATAACAGGTTTCCTCCAGATGCAATGACGTCTCCTTCTAGTTCGACTCGCATATGATCGAGCTTGCGGGCAAGTCGTTCATCTTGAATCGAAAGAATTTGAGCAGCTAGCAATCCGGCGTTTTTTGCGCCTGCTTCTCCGATGGCAACCGTTGCGACCGGTACACCACCTGGCATTTGAACGATCGAGAGCAAGGAATCAATTCCTTGGAGCGCTCTACTTTTCACAGGAACACCGACGACGGGTAATGTCGTTTTAGCGGCTACCATGCCCGGTAGATGAGCAGCACCGCCTGCACCGGCAATGATGACCTTCAGTCCTCGTTCACGTGCTGATTCAGCATAACGAAACATTAGATCCGGTGTCCGGTGTGCGGAAACGACTTTCTTTTCGTAAGGAATCTCAAGTTGCTCCAACACATCACATGTATGTTTCATCGTTTCCCAATCCGATTGACTTCCCATGATGACGCCGACTTCTGCATTTCCCATCGCTGTTTCCTCCTTTGTGCATAAAAAAAGCCCAAACCACGGCTAAAAGGGTGGCTTAGGGTATAAAAAGGTACGCCAAAGAAATATCGACGAACATCCATATACCCCATAGTCCAACGATTTAGGGTCGTTGGGTAGAAACTTGCAAGCCATATCCCTGCTATTATACGAGGTGTTTATATTCAATCATCCTGTCACGACTTCATCTTAACAAGTCCATCCCAAGGCGTCAACCAAAGGCGAACAATTTAATTGTCTGAAAATTTATCGTTCGGTTTTAAAAGTAGTTTTTCTGATTTCATCTAGTGTCCATTCGGAGTTTATTTTCTTGAAAGGCATCACATGGAATCAAGCACTAAAAAAAGCACCCTTCACATGATTCGGAGGATGCTCTAGGCAGTTATTCGTTCTCTTTCACTTTGCAATCGAAGACGATTTGCTGACGAATTGGATACGGTTCGCCATTAGCGTCTAATCCAAAGATCGGTTCTTCTCGTCGGACCGTCGGGCGGTATCCCATGGCATCGATACGATCCAAACAGGCACCAATCGTCTCGTTCTCTTCGACGGCTACGCGTAGTTTCGTTTTTTTCGCCATATCCCTGTTCAGTCCCTTCATTAAAATGGATACATGTCTTTCTACAAAAAGACACAAAAAAGCGGCGGCCCTTGAGCGTATGCTCCAGAACCACCGTTTGCCTGGCAACGTCCTATCCTCACAGGGGGAAGCCCCCAACTACTTTCGGCGTTCAA
>NZ_DCDO01000018.1:0-241673 GCF_002316465.1 Exiguobacterium sp. UBA1053
GAGGAAAGGGCGTGAAAAGGTGTGTCATTTTTTGAGTCAGTTCATTTGTCTACAATCTGAAAGGATTTCTCTTCGAGGAAATCCTTTTTTTGTTGCATACGAAAAAATATAGTACGCTTACATAGGAAAAGGGGGAGAAAAAGTTGATTCGTTGTATACTGATCGATGCGAATGACACAATCATTTTGACCGATGATGTAAGTCGGATACAGGAGTCGGGCATCAAACGTTATTTCGTTGATTTCGATCAACCGACAGAAGCAGAGAAGCAAAAATTGATTGAGGTTTTTGATTTTCATCCACTGGCGATTGAAGATTGTTTTCATTACTTGCAACGCCCAAAGCTTGAATATTATACAGAACATAGCTTTTTTGTCCTTCATGCGCTCGATGAAGGAACGTTGACGAGTCGTGAAATCAATTTGTTCGCAAGCGACCGGCATCTCGTCAGCTACCATGAGCAATCTTCGCCAGAAATTGATATCGTGTTTGAACAGTGTAGCCGACGCCTCGACAAACAAGAAACGGTCGACCTCGTCCATAAAATCATGGACAAGATCGTCGATGGTTATTTTCCGATCGTTCATGCGACGGAAGATGAATTGTTTGCGCTTGAGGAACGCTACCGGACGCGTGGAAACGATCGTCGGTTGATGGAGGAGATTTTCGAACTACGCGCGCGGTTACTTCGAATCTCGCGGACGGTCATGCCGATGCGGGACTTATTGTACCGTGTCGTCGAATCGAAGCGGTTATCGATTCATCCGAAGAAACAGGCATTCTTTCGCGATCTATACGATCACTTACTGAAATTATCGGAAATGATCGAATACAATCGATTGATGACGTCTGAGTTTCGGGATAATTTCATCTCTCTCAACTCGTACCGGATGAATAGTATCATGAAGACATTGACGATCTTCACGACGATTTTCATGCCGTTGACGTTCATCGCAGGTATATATGGCATGAACTTCGAACACATGCCAGAACTGACGACCCGGTATGGTTATTTCGTAACGTTAGGGGCAATGGGACTCCTTGCCTTAGGAATGATTCTGTTCTTCAAAAAAAATCGCTGGTTTGATGAATAAGGGGGGATGTAAGTGGATATTCGACAATTGCTCTTTTTTACGACGATCGTCGAGCAAGGCTATAATTTAACGCGTGCTTCGAAGCACTTGTCAATCTCGCAACCGGCGCTTAGTCAGATGATCCGCGACTTCGAACAGCTGGAGCAAGTAGAACTGTTCATTCGAAAGCACGGACGGTTGACAGGATTATCGGAAACGGGACGTCAATTGTATGAGGATGCGAAGATCGTTCTGACACGTCATCAAGCATTGATGGGTCATCTGCGTGAACGTTCGAACGTCGTCCGAGGAAAGGTCCGTCTCGGCATCCCACCCGTCATATTACCAGTTTTATTTTCGCAATTGATTCCGAAGTTCATGGCGGAACATCCAGGCATCGAACTCGAAATCATCGAAGAGGGAGCGTTTGAACTCAAGCGTCGACTGTTACTTGAAGAACTCGACTTGGCCATATTGATTGAACCGGGCGAATCCTATGGTATCGAACGTTTTCGATTGATCGAAGATGAGGTCGTCGTCGCCGTGCGTCCGAATCACCCGTTTCAAGCCAAAGAAGCGTTATCGTATCGTGATATCGGAAATGAACCACTTGTCATCTTGAACGATCGATTCATGTTACATCATCAAATACTATCGGAGTTTCGTAAAGTGCAGCAAGAGCCGAATATCTTCTTCATGTCAGGAGCATGGGACTTGTTGATTGGGATGGTCCAAGAACTTGACGTCATCTCAATCCTACCGGAGCCGATACTACGGTTTCATCATGCGGATGACATTAAAATCATCCCGTTCGACCCACCGATGTTATGGGATGTCTCGTTGAACCGACTCGTCGGGACGGAATTACGTCCTGTTGTCCGGCACGTCCACCAATACATCGTTCACTATTTTCAGTCGTATTGGCCAACGCCTGCGCGATGAGGAAAAAAGACCGGAACGCATCGCGCTCCGGTCTTTTGTGTTGAACGATTGTATTTTATGAAGTGACGTGTTGCGTCAGACTGCGAATCTGCTTTGCTGCTTGTTTATAAGGGGTCAGCGTCTCTTGTGCCTGTAACGTCGCGCGTTCACTCTCAAGTTGCTCGAGTGTTTGGCGTAATAGGTGCTCTGAAACGGCTGTCAAAGAAGTGTCCAGATGTGCCGACGCGACTGCAAGCAAGCGTTCTTCTTGAGTGGCAGTATACGCGAGTGCTTCTTGTTTGGTTAATGTCGCAAGCTCCTCCTTCAACTGCTCCTTCTCATTTTTCTCAAAGAAGGCTTTCGCATTCCGGAAATGACGTTTGACGCCGATATAAGGCGTTGCATCTTCGAAGGGTCCGTCGAACGACATTTCGTTTAATCGAGAGACCGTAACAGGTGCGAGTTGGAAGGATTCGTTCCATTGCTCTAGCAACTGTTGCTCCTCTTGTTGACGCCGGATCAAGGACGCTTCGAGCCATTGGTCGACACGGAAATGCGTGACCCGGAGCTCTTGTTCAAAATCGAACCGAAGGAACGTCAACAGTTCCGTTAACGCATCTTGTAATGCTGCTCCTTTGCCAGTTTGAGCAAAACGAACAGGGTTATAGGCTTCCTTGAAAAAGTCAGGGAAACGGTAATAAATGCGTTGTACGACATGGTGCAACAGCTCATGGATCTCTGCTTTGAGTGCAGGTTCGATCAAAGCGGCGCGATTGTCTTCGAAACGATCCGTGACCTGCTGTTCTAAAGCAGACAGCTCAGCCAACCGTTCTTCTTTTCGCAACAGATTCGCTTCAGTCGCAGCGATAAATCGTTCGAGTCGCTGGACGGTCTTTTCCGTCTGCTCAGACAACGAGATTTTGGCAAGACCGGTCAAGTCCTCTGCAAGGAAGTGATGGAATGCCTCCTCGAATTCGGGTAGACCGGAAGTTGAATCCGATCGCTCTTGTTGCTTTTCGGTGAGTCCTTGTAAGCTCGAGACTCCATAGAGTCGGGGCGACCGAATCCCGAAGCGTTGCAATTCCGTCGCGACATAGTTCAAGACATCTTGACGTTCGCTATCTGAAGCAGCGAGATCAATCGCATTGACGAGGAAGAACATCTTATCGAGTTCGAAGGCGTCTTTGACACGACCGAGTTGAATCAAGAATTCACGGTCAGCACGGGCAAAGGCATGATTGAAGTACGTGACGAACAAGATCGCATCCGCGTTCTTGATGTAATCAAAAGCGACATCAGTATGACGGGCATTAATTGAATCTGCTCCTGGCGTATCGACGAGCGTCACGCCGAGACGTGTTAACGGACTATCGTAATAGAAATCGATGACATCTACGAAACAGCTTCGTTCTTCCTGCGCGACATACTGTTTAAAAGCGTCTTGATCGACCGTCTGAGCGGTACCGATGAAGGATTGAACGGTAGGGAATCCTTTCAAGAAAGCACGCAAGAACGGGTCCGTCAGTGACGCGGCACGTGATAAGAGCATATCGTATGCCTGTTTCGTTGACTCGAACGTCATCGTTCCGACCATCGCTTCATTTAAGTCTTCCAGCATCGCTGCTTCCGACTTGAACGTGACTTCTGCCACGCCGTGCGGGTGTGCAGCGTCAACAGGGTGAATCCGGTTGATCGATGCGGTCGTCGGATTCGGAGAGACCGGGAGGACCTTGTCTCCGAGCAAGGCATTGCAAAACGACGATTTCCCAGCACTGAAGGCACCGAATAAGGCAATCGTGAACGATTGGTGTGTCAGTCGGTCCAATTTGTCATTCAAATAAGCGACGGCATCTTCAAAACCTTGAAGACCATTTAGATGCTGACGGATTTGAGCGACGTCTTCCGGTGCATAACGGACGGCTTGTTGCTCACTGATCGTCGTCGCAACTTCAAACGCAGTAGTTTCTGTCACCGATTCATACCCGGTAAAGGAAACGATCGCCGCTTCTTGCTGAATCAATTGCTCCTCCCAAACTGAGACTTGCGTCCGAGCCTGTTTGAGTTGTTGGTCGGATGGACTAGCAACGCCATGCTCATATCGCTCGAGTGCTACGGTAGCCTGTTGCCATGCTTGAACGCTATTCCATTTATGCTGTAGTGACGTCTGTTGTTGCAATAGTTCAGCTTGTTCTTTCGGGAAAGTTGCCGTCAACTCTTGACGAACAAGCTCACGCCACGCGTTCGTTTCCTTGACGAACCACGATTGTGTCTGTTCGGCGACACGATTCGTGAACTGGAGCACTGATTCACCTGTGATCGTAATACCGGTTGGCAAGGCACTTTCGAGTACGGAAAGCGGTGGGTCGAGTGAGAGCTGATCGATTGCGACGATATGCGTATCCTGCAGGAGACCAAGGTCACGTAACGATTGTTTCATCAAGTTACGTAAATGAAGCGAAATTTCGGAAGCGGTCACTGTCTGATAGGCACGGAGCACGTCTTGTGCGATCTCCGCTTGAGCCGCTTCCGTTTTTTTCGCGCTACGGAATAATCCAACCTTGAAATCACGCTGACGTGACTCGAGGAAACGGCGCATCTTCTCGCGTAACTCAAATGGCATCAATGTCGCATTTTTCAAGAGTTGATCCCGATGAAGCGAAAACGTCTGTACCCAGCGGTCCGGTTGGCGTGCTTCTAATTGTTGCGAGACACGCGTTAATTCGGTTTCGATTTTCGCCGGATCCCGTCGTTCAGCGTCATTCAATTGCTCAGCCATCGTCTCGTGTGTTTCTGAGACGAGACGTGTGAGATAACGTGTATGCTCCTGGTGAAGACTTTCGAGTGTCAAAGCGGCAGAAGTCAACAACTTCGGTTGAGCGTCGCGAATGCTTTGTTTGACGAGCTGTTCGACTTCCGTGAAATCGTTATGCGGATGGGCTGGGTCCCGTAGGCTCGTAAAGAAGATTCCTTTCGGCACGACACCGTGTTCAGCGAAGGACGCATGAACCGAGCGGCGGAAGGCGTCGAATGATAGTTCATCGTTACGATGTTTATCGATTTGATTGACGATTAAATATAATTCCGGTACGGCAGCTTGTAATTCATCCGTCACCATGAAGTTCAATTCGGATTGAACATGATTGTAGTCCATGACGTAAAACAATATGTCAGCCAAGTGAAGGGCAGACTCCGTTGATACACGGTGGGCATCATCGACCGAGTCGACGCCTGGCGTATCCATTAAGACGAGACCAGGCGGAAGCGCGGACGCGGCATGCGTCAAATCGATTTGTCGGACATCACCACTTTTCCCAAGCGATTGAAGATGCTCCTCTTGCTCTGTTGCTGTCAGACGAACAGACGGCTGTTCATGAAAGTGAACGATTGCTGAATCCATCTCACCTTGCTGAAGTGTTACGATGTTTGCACTCGTCGGAATCGGACTCGTCGGTAAGACCGATTCACCCGTCAAGGCGTTGATCATGCTCGACTTTCCAGCCGAGAAATGACCAGCAAACGCAATCGTGAACTCTCGTTTTAATAGTTTGCTAGCAAATTTATCTAGTTTATCTAAACGGAGTTGATCCGTTGAAGGTTGAATCAATGTGACGAGTGAAGCCGTCGCCTCGAGTTGGTTCGATAATCGTTCCTCAAATGAGCGCATGCAATGAAACCCCTTTCTTTCAGTCATCGTCCAGTGTATCACGATTTTTTCCGTTTCGTCATCCTTCTGCAAACGTCAAAAAACGATTCGCCAAGGAAGAGGCGAATCGTTTTGATCGGGGTCAAGACGACGGAACGATTTCGTCCGCGCGTGTCGATTCTTGTTCCGTCGAATGAATCCGGCGCAACAAGTGTAATTTGAAGAGATACATGACGAGCAGGTGAACATTCGCCTGTGTTGCCTTGTAGAGTATCCACGGTAGCGCAGGGACGAATTCATGGATGGCGATGATACATTCCTGCGTACCGGGAATTTGCCGGAATTCAATCCGACCACGGCTGTCATGCTCGACTTTTGCGAACAATCCGCCGGTAATCCGGTATGTCGCCATTTGTCGATCGTGAACCGGTTCCTTCGTCAATTCAAGCAGCGGTTGTTCGTAAAACGGAATGTGGATCCGAACGACTTGATCTTTCACGGTTGACGATAGGAAAGGGCGGGCAAATGATGACAACCAGTTCATATAATCGTCAGCTGCCCAGTCGGCATCGCGATCCTTTGGCAAAAGAACACGTTGTACCGATCGGACGTCAAGGACGTCTGGTGTCGAAGACGACGAGGAAGAAGATCCTTTTTGTTCCTCCTCCTCTTTTAACGCATCTCGGACTGATTGTTCGAATGTGATTTTGCCGTCACTGATGCCGGGAACCATTTTTTCAGGATCTGCGACCATCTCATGTACCATGCTTTCAACGAGTGGATAGACGGTTTCTTTTGGTTCTCCGGACACGAGTGTCACCCAAAGGCGGGATAATTTAACGGTCAATAAAGGAATATCGATCGTCGGTTGTCGTTTACCCATGATGTCGGCTGTTTTAAGGATCATCTCTTTATAGGTCATCGCTTCCGGACCACCGATATCGATGGCCCGGTCTTTGACATCATCGCGATCGACACTTTCACCAAGAGCATGAATGACGTCTGGTAAGGCGACAGGATGTGTCTTGTTACGTGTCCATCGTGGGAGTGCCATGACGGGTAAGCGTTTGACGAGTTTCGATAAGATTGGGAACGATGAACCTTTAGGACCAACGATTAACGCAGCACGGATCGTCGTCACCGGTGTTCCGTACGCACCGAGAACGCGTTCGACTTCAAGTCGACTCTTTAAGTGACGCGATAGATTTTCTGTTTCCTCGGGGATGATACCACTTAAGTAGATGATTTGCCGGATGCCGTTTTCTTTTGCGGCACGGGCGAAGTTATCGGCTAACAATAAGTCCATATTCTCAAACGATCCTTGTGTCAATTTAGCAGATGGCATCATCGAATGGACGAGGTAGACAGCGATGTCTGCTCCTTTCATACCAGCGATCGTATCGTCTAGAGAAAAGAGGTCGCACGATCGCCATTCGACGCGTTCCTCATTGTCCTTGTCGTCACCATTTCGTGAAAGGGCGATGACGTCATATTTTTTCTTTAGTTCGTTCAGTAAATTGTGACCAATGTATCCGGTGGCTCCGGCTAAAGCTAGGCGCGTTGGCATGGATGTAAACTCCTCTCTTATATCTGTTGTAATGTACCCCCAATCGAGTCGGTTCAATCGCAAGAGGATATGCTGAGACGATTCAGTTGAATGGAATAGGGAATAGTAACATATGGAAAAGAACCAACAGGAAGTATGAAAACAAAGGGGGCTTCAACCATGCAGACGATACAATTCATGCAAGAGGGACATGAACGACGATTCGATCTGTTGTGGAGACGATTAAAGCCGAAACAACGAGAAGATGCAGCGATGGTCTCGATGCTGTACCTTGCGACAGGACAGCCACAAGTGCTCGAACGGTTCTCGGATTACTTCTTTCCGGATAGTGGTGAATTTTTTGATCGTGAATTTCTGGCTGAACCCTATCCGAGTCCAGCGTTAGAAGCAATCATCCACTTGATCGTCCAATTGTATAATGGACGAACGACGATCACGATCATCGAGCTGATTGAACGATTGGATGAGCAACAGATGTCGCTCGTACTCGAAGCGATTAAATTGCGGGCATACGGATGTCAGATGCTACAAAAAGGTGCGAAATCGTAATGCCACTCGTATGAATCCGATTGATGAAGAAACTCCTCTTCATCAATCGGATTTTTTGTGAGGGAAGAAAAGTTGTAAGTTCAAGAATCGGTAAGAAGATGTTCGTGAATCAGAGTTCATTAAAATAAATCGCCATGAAAATAAAAGCTAAGTTTATTCACGAAGAACTAATTGAGATGGGCGGCGACTGGAAATAAGATGAAAGTATCAGTAAAAGGTGGTCTAACTATGGAAGGAGTGACATCATGCAGCTCAAAGAATCGATCTACTTTCACTCACCGATTTTCATCCAAAACTTGTTGACGACTTTACAAGGACGTCGCCTGTTCCATGAACGATACGGTCCCGCCTATCAGCAACGTTTACAAGAACTGAAACAGAAGTTAGGACGACCGCATGACGTTCGAGCAGAACAATTGCATCGATTAAACGACTTCCTTTCTTTTTGCCAAACACATAGTCCATACTATCAGGAATTGTTTTCTACCATTGCAATAGAGCTCCCGCTAAAATCGATTGACGAACTAAAACAGATTCCCCCTTTGACGAAAGAAATCTTACGCCAACAAAATGAGGACGTCCATGCGCACGTCCATGCCCCGATTCTCGGAAAAACGGGCGGTACGACCGGTAAATCGATTCAAGTGCATTATACAAAGGAAGACATGCAAATCCGGATGGCACATCTTGACTTCTTCAAGTGGACCCATGGAGTCGATCAAGGGATGCGCCGTGCAAGTTTTACCGGTCAAACGCTTGCTTCCCCGCAACAAAAGGCACCGGTTTATTGGCGGACGAATAAAGTCATCAATCAGATGTTGTTTTCGATCAAAAACATCAATCCGAAAACCGCCGCTGCATACATCGAACAACTGAATCGGTTTCAGCCGGAATCGATTGATGGTTTGCCTTCAGGAATGATCGAAGTCGCACGATATGCTAAAAAATATGGTATGACCTGTACGTTTCGTCCCAAAGCAATCTTCCCGACGGCTGAGATGATGACGGCAGAAGAACGAACGCTCGTCGAAGAAATCTTCCATGCGCCGATCTATGATCAGTATGCGTCGTCAGAAGGGGCACCGATCGTCGCCGAATGTCCGTATGGGAAAAAACATTTACATTATGAGATGGGAATCATTGAACGCGATGAGGACGGCGAAATCCTTGTGACGAGCTTCGATACGCATGGTACACCACTTGTCCGTTACCGCGTTGGCGATCGCATGACGCTTAGTCAGGAAACGTGTCCTTGTGGTCATCAAGGTCCGATCATCGCTTCGATCGACGGACGGGGGAGAAGCTTCATTCAACTCAGAAACGGGCACCGTGTCTTTGAAGGCGAACTTGCGGGAATCGTTCGAGCGTTCCCGAACTGTATCGAACGCGTACAATACATTCAAGAGACGCGGGATGAGATTGTTTTATTATATGTTCCGGATGAACGATGCTTCGAGAAAGAACATGAGAAGAAACTCTTTTTCGTTCTTGACCGACTGTTTGACGGACAATTGAATGTCGTCATGCGCGCGGTACCGGAAATTCCGAAAGAAATCAGCGGAAAAACGTTACTGATTAAACAACAGTATGCATGACACACGAAAAGGCGAGATCACCGGTGATCTCGCTTTTTCGTGTGTCCTGAAACCGTCAGTCGCGTGGTCGCACCGGAATCCAGATGGCAGATTGATAATCGGCGGTAGACGGGTCGCCTGCCGAATAAACTTCGAGTTCAGCGTGAGGTAGAGGATCATATCCATGCGATGGGATCCACTCTTGATAGATACGCTGCCACATCTCTTGAATGGCATGCGGCATCGGACCAACGACCGGAAACGTCGCCCAAAGACTCGCCGGAATCGTCATCGTTTCCTGACCGGGCAAAACTTCCGTTGCCGTCGTCGCAATCCAATAATCCATCGATGCTTCGGTGAAATTGGAGCAGACACCAATCACCCCTTCAATCTGACCGTCATTTTGTTTGAACAAGGTAGCATCTTGACCGGAATGATTCACGTCATTCCAAAACAACGGAATCAGTTGTTGTTGGGCACCATCTTGCGTCGGGAAATGTTTTCGCCATCCTGAAATTTGTAAAGCCGGTCGTTCGATGAGTTGGTAATCCATTTGCTCCAGTCCCTTCAAGGTCACCTGAATGCTCAGGCGGTTATAGGCGTGAATCGGACGTCGCTCGTTTCGCATCAACGTCGGCGAACAACCATGCTGACGTTTGAAAGCTTTCGTAAAAGCTTCCGGCGTCTCATAACCAAAACGTAAGGCGAGATCGATGATTTTTTCGTCCGTCTGTGTCAATTGTTGCGCTGCGAGCGTCAGACGTCGTCCCCGGATGTATTCCGGTAAGGTCATCATCGCAAGTAACGAAAACGTCCGTTGTAAAGGATACGTTTGCATCTGCGCCACCCTTGTCAAAACGTTGAGATCGAGCGAATCTTCTAAATGATCTTCGATATAGTCAATAACGCGTTGAATTGATTCGAGCCACATCTTGTCACCTCCTTGTTTTCAGTATAGTAGAGCGATGATCGTCGGACCTGTCCAAGGCGATAGTAATTTGTCAGGATACATGTTCCCTTATTTTTGTCATATTCCTGTCAGGTACATAGGCTATCGTAGAGACATCGAAACCGTTACTTCCCTTGCGAAAGGACGTGATGACATGGGTATCAAAGAGCAAATCTACAATCGCTCTCCTCTATTTCTCCAGCACATCTTCACAACCCTCTATGGGTATCAATTGCATCGCGAACGTTATGGACCGGCCTATCAAGAACGGTTCCGGATGCTCCTCGAACGAGAACATACGACGATCGACGTCAAAGCGGAACAACTTGATCGATTAAATGACTTCCTTCGCTTCTGTACGGAACACAGTCCCTATTACCGTCAACTCTTCGCTTCACATGGCATTCGCCTACCATTAACGGACTTATCCGAACTAAAACATATTCCTGTACTATCAAAAGAAAAATTACGAACACACATGGAGGACATTCAAACAGATGTCGCTGCGCCAATCATAGGGAAAACGGGCGGAACGACAGGCACGTCACTGCAAGTACGATATACGATACCGGATATGCAAATTCGCATGGCCCATCTGGATTATTTCAAGGCGACCCACGGTGTCTACCGTGGCATGCGACGAATCAGCTTTACGGCACAGGATCTTGTACCCGAGCGTCAACAGGTGGACGTCTACTGGCGGATAAATCGAGCGGCGAATCAACTCTTGTTCACGGTGAAACGGTTATCCCCACGGACGATGGCAGCGTATCTTGAAGCCATCGAACGTTTTCAACCAGAAACGATTGATGGTCTTCCGTCAGCGATGATTGAGCTCGCGCGGTTCGCGAAGCGAGAAGGGATCCGCTTGACGTGTCAACCGGTTGCGATTTTCCCGACGGCAGAACGGATCGACGCGGAAGAGCGCCAAGTCATCGAAGAAGTGTTTCACGGACCAGTCTTTGATCAATATGCATCGTCTGAAGGGGCACCTATCGTTTCTGAATGCCGGTTTGGTCAAAAACATCTGCACCATGAGATGGGGATCATCGAACTCGATACAGACGGGGAGATTCTTGTGACGAGTTTTGATACACACGGAACCCCCCTCATTCGCTACCGGGTCGGAGATCGGATGACGCTCAGTCAGCGCACCTGTTCCTGTGGTCACCCGGGACCAATCATCGAATCGATTGACGGCAGGGGGCGGGCATTCATTCAAAAACCGGATGGACAAAAGATTTTTGAAGCGCAACTGGCGAGTCTCGTCAAACATTTGCCAAACAGTATCGAGCGTATTCAATATGTTCAAATGACGACAGATAGCGTATCGATCTACTACGTTCCGGACGCAGAGCGGTTCAGTCAATCAGACGAACGAATTCTGATGGAACGGCTGTACCGTTTATTCGGTCGTGATATCCATCTCGATGTACAAGCCGTTTCTTATATCGATGCAGAGGAAAGCGGGAAAATTTTACTCGTTAAATCAAGTTTAACAGGATGAAGGTAGTGGGCAGATCGTGACATCTGTCCGCTTTTTTAATGATTTTTCATCATACCTCAGTTAAAAGTACATGTTAAAACACCTCCACTGTTAGTACTTCTAAAAGATGTACCAATATAAAGGTGTTCTAGATTACATCATTCAATTCGTTTTTGATATCCCTTACCTTTTTTAAAAGCCATTTTTTATATAAGCGGGCGTAAAACCCCTATGCCTTTAAGCTAGGGGATGTAAGCTTAACTTCCTTGTGTCTGGATGTATTTTTGAATCGATTTCTTTGCTGACATTTCCGATGCTACAGGAGATATCACTCCATTACTTTTCTAAACCTTTGCGAATCAGTTCATACACCGCTTCGGCAAAAGAAGAAATATAATTCTCTTTTTGATATTTCTCTATTGACTCTACTAAATTTTTTGGAAATATAATTAATTTTGATACGCGCTCCATTTGACGTCATCCCTTATTTAACATGTATATATATTGTAGATATTAAACGCATGCCAAAAGGAGGTGGAAATCAATATGAAAAAGTACAAGGCCTACAAATTCAGAATCTACCCCACGAAAGAGCAGGAAATCCTGATCGCGAAGACGATTGGTTGTTCACGATTCGTCTTCAACCACTTCTTGGCGAAGTGGGATGAGACTTACAAAGCGACTGGAAAAGGACTCTCCTACGGTTCTTGTTCCAAAGAAATTCCTATCCTGAAGCAGGAGTTTGAATGGCTGAAAGAAGTCGATAGTACTTCCGTGCAAACTAGCGTCAAACATCTTGCCGATGCCTATGACCGTTTCTTCAAGAAACAGAATGAACGTCCTCGTTTTAAATCAAAGCGAAACCCTGTGCAATCGTACAAGACGAACATCCAAGGCAAGTCTCAACTTCCTGAAGTCTCCATCATCGAGAACAAGCTCAAACTTCCGAAGCTGAAATGGGTCCGTTTCGCCTATTCGAAACAGATTGCAGGACGTATTTTGAACGCTACGATCCGACGTAACGCTTCAGGGAAATATTTCGTCTCCCTACTCGTCGAGCAGGCGATCCACGAATTGCCGAAGACCGGTTCATCTGTTGGCGTCGACGTCGGACTCAAGAACTTTGCCATCCTGTCGGACGGCACAGTATACAAGAACGACCGTTACCTCCGTTCGCTTGAGAAGAAACTGGCGCGCGAGCAGAGAAAGCTGTCACGACGTCAGCACATCGCCCTGAACAGGAAGGTGAAGCTGTCCGAGGCCAATAACTACCAGAAGCAGAAGCGGAAGGTCGCCCGTATCCACGAAAAGATTGCCAACAAACGCACCGACTTCCTGCACAAGGTATCGACCGAGATCGTCAAAAACCACGACGTCATCGGAATCGAGACCTTACAGGTGAAGAGCATGCAGAAGAACCGCAAGTTAAGCAAGTCCATCTCCGAGGTCAGCTGGTCGGCGTTCTTCCGCATGCTGGAGTACAAGGCGGAATGGTACGGGAAGACCGTCGTTAAGGTCAGCAAGACCTTCGCATCAAGTCAACTGTGCTCCGGTTGCGGTCATCAACACAAAGACGTTAAGAATCTCGCTTTACGGGAATGGACATGTCCGAGTTGCGGAGTCCATCATGATCGCGATATGAACGCAGGACTGAATCTCAAACAAGAAGCAGAACGTATCTTAGCTTCTTCAACCGTCGGGACGACGGGGTTAGCCTGATCATTTTTCGACCGCTAGGTCGGATAACTCAGGAATCCACTACGGCTTTAACCTAGTGGAAGTTCAATTTCTTTGTCTTTTACGATGATAAAATCTTCTGTTCCTTTAACAGAATAGATGGTGGACCCGACTGAAAAAAGATTCGATTGACTGTTCGCTTGGGGCATTTCATATGCTTTTGTTTTCTTTAATATCGTACTCATTTTTTCTCCTTGTCGCTTAGATGCATCCAATTCAGCTTCTGTTCCACTATACTCTTTGTTATTCACAATGACGATCATGGCATGACTAGCTTCGTCCTCTGTACCGGTTTGACTGCATCCGAATAAAAATCCAATGAACACAATGACGATTATCTTTTTCATCGGAACCTCCTTATATGAGTAATTGTTGAATAATAACGTAAATTCCTGATAGGTAAAAGTCGCTTCCTTTACTAAGTATAAGGTAAAATCAGGAAAAGGAGGGGGATAGATGAAACCTCAGATTTTACTGTTAGGCATGTTCCATCTCGATCGCCCGACCAATGGTGACATGATTCGTCCAGCAATTTTTGATGTCGCGTCAGAGAGAAGGCAACGAGAAATTCAAGAAGTCGTTGCTCGATTGAATGCATTTCGACCGACAGGCGTTGCTCTTGAGACGGTAGCCGAACGCATGAATGATTTGCAACATACATATGAAACCTGTCAATCCGAGAGCGACTTAACCGATAATGAACGGCAACAAATTGGTTTTCGCTTAGCCCGGATGGCAGGATTAGCACATCTCCATGGGGTCGATTGGAACGAAGTCGTACCTGGCGTACCGGATTTAGGAATCGTCCGTTCACATCATCCGGAAGCCTTTGAGACGATCGTCGCGGCTGAGATGAAGCGGACAGCACAGTTAGAGCACGCGATGGAGCAGTCATCATTCTCAGAATGGCTCGACCGATTGCACGCTGAAGAAACGATTGCAGCGTCGGCTAGAATCTATGATCAAATCGAACGACTGGAGAGCGGGCGGATTTGGGTTGAACGCTACTGGCGAGTCCGTAATCAAAAGATCGCAAATCGTTTACTGCACCTCGCACAGACGAACGAACGAATCGTCTGTTTATACGGTGCTGCGCACCTCCCGTTATTACGACAATATTTGAATGAATCGAACCAAGTCGAAGTGATGACGTGGAACGATTGGAACAACGTAAAGGAGTGTATGTAAATGCTATTTCACTACCATATCTGGACACCACATTTGGAAGAAACAGAAGCTTGGTACACGGCACGCGGATTTCACGTTTCCCAGCGGATCGGGAAAAAGGACGGAGAGTTTTCTTCGTTTAATCCACCTCTGACATGGAATGATTTTCGAGCGGATCAAATTTTATTCCGAATCATCGAAATGAAACGGGGGGCGGTCAACGTGACGATCGGATTCGGAAAAACGGTTCGCTTCGATCACATCGGATTTTTGATTCAGCCTGGTGACGTGCAAACGATACTTGATCGCGCAGAAACGTTATCGTTCAAGGTCCAAGCGAACGAGCGGCGGACGTTCTTGCAGGCACCATACGGATTACGGATTGAACTGCAAGTCCATGAAGATGCGATTGCGGGTACTGATGGAACGACACTTGAGCGTTTAATTCTAACTACACCGCGCGAAGGATTAGAGGCGGATTTAACGAAACTGTTCGATCGACCGATTTCACAAATCCAAACCGTCCGCGGAGAGAAGACCGTCTTGCAAGAAGCAGTCTTTTCCGACGTATCGCTCGTAGGTACGGATCCGAACGGTGTTCAGCTCGTCTGCTCATAATCAACGAATACTTTGATTGGGAGATCTGGTGTTTCCATTAAGCTAGCGAAGCAACTGGCAAGCTTCGAAAACGAAGTCTCGTGTTCGAACAAAGCGGACAATGTCGCGTGACGCTCGTCTGCAAAGAGCCAGTCTGCATGCTTGCGGTAGTCCCAGCCGTCACTCGATGCAACGATCTGAAGTTCTTTTGCGTGAAACGCGGGCGTCAACGTCAAGGATTCCCGGTTGCCGTCCGATAAGACGCAGATTGCACCATGAGGACGGACAGCGGATTGAAGCTCGGCAAAGGCCGCTTGACGTCCGGAACATTCGATGGCGGCGTCATACATACTTGAACCCGGTGTGACGACACGTGCACCTAATTGACGCGCTAACTCCGCTCGGGACGTAAGCGGCTCGAGGATATCAATCTGACGAACGTTAACGTAATGCCGTAAGTAATGTACCGTCAGCAAACCGATCGTACCCATTCCTGAAACTAAGACGCTTGTGTCGGGTGTCAATGTTAGCTTTCGGACGCCTTTTGCCGCGTCACAGGACAGAATCAGTAGTAAGGCTTCACGTGGTGAGATATGAGCAGGAACCGGGATGACTTTCGATTCAGGAACGATCGCTTGATCTTGATGACCATAGAAGCTGACGACCCGATCTCCGGGCTTGACGATTTGGACGGCGTCACCAACTGCAAGCACTTCGCCATAACTTTCATATCCTGTCTCGAGCGGATAGTCATAGCTGGTTTCGGTCATGTCTTGTTCCAGCCATTGGGGAAGTTCGGCACCGATACTGATGGCACCGGCTAGAGTGCGGACGTGGACGTCATGGATGCCAAGCGGCGGCAGTTCCCGAACAAGATAACCAGGCGTCTTCGACTCCACAAGACAGCAAATCGTTGTAGTGTTCAACATGTAAACCTCATTTCATTGTTGGATTGATGATATATGGATCAAGCATATACCACTTTACTTGTAAAATATAACAATTCGAAACCAGAAATGATGTAGAATAAGAAAGAAAAGGGGGGAATCAAATGGCACCATTATTGATTTTGGCATTGCTCGTGTTCGCATTTTTGACGTATCGGTATAGTAAGATCCTCGTCCGAAAGGATATCTCTGCCGCAAACAAACGACTCGCGATCGTCTTTTATTTGATTGCCGTCAGTGGACTTGGCGCTGTCGTCTATTTCAACGTATAAGGAGGACCATCCATGCATTCAACGACAAAACGACGAATCGGTGCGTATATCATCAACCAAGCTGTTTATTTCGGACTTTCTGTCGTCATCGAAAAAACGGTGTTACGACGTGTGAAGTCAGAAGTCGTTCACGCTGTCGTGACACAACCGACGATCAGTTTTCTAGGAGAAGTCGCGCAATTGAAACTGTTGAACGGAAAAACGATTGGTGGTCAGATTTGCGGCATCCAGGTTGAAAGCGAGAATGGATTGCCGTTGACGACAAAACAAATCGTCCGTCGAACAGTCTATCGTGATACGGTCTCACTATTTAAGATTCGACCGTACTGGAAACCGTTTCTCAAGAACGGACAACGATTACCGGAGGATGACTTCGCGAAAACGATCGTCCGCTTGAACCAGGAGAAGCTAAAAAATGAAGCTTGATTTTCATGTCCATAGTGTCCGTTCCTCTCAACCAACGGGAGCCATTCTGCTCTACCATGGTTGGGGCGGAACGGCTGTTTCTTATCTAGAGTTTGCACAACAATTATCTGAAGAAGGATTCGATGTCTTTATTCCGGAACTTATTCGGCATGATCAACGTAAACCGTTTGATCATCCGTTTGATTCAGAAGTAACGACGACCTATTTTTGGACGGTCGTCGAACAATCGATTACGGAAGCGACAGCTACCATCGAACAATCAGGCTAGCATGTTTCAGATGTGATGGCAATCGGCGTCTCGATGGGTGGGTTCATTGCCCATGGGATCATGGCACGTCAGCCGATTAAAGCGCTTGTTGCGATCAATGGGGGCGGTGCCTATCTTGAAGCGGAACGTCAATTCCGCGTTCGTGACGGGCGACCTGCCATCAAACAGGAGGATGTACCATGGAAGCTCGATCCGATCAGTGTGATGGATGAGCGTCCGCGATTGCTCCTGCACGGCGATGCCGATGACATCATTCCACTATCGATCCAGCAGTTTTATCACGGGACAGCTGTTCAAGCAGGTATGGCGCAAACGACCGTATTAGACGTTTTTCCAGGTGTCAATCATACCGTGACCGATGCCATGGTCAAGCAACTGATTGCATGGCTGAAGCACGTCAAACTTCAAGGGGCGACAGATGGACTACATACGTTTTCTTCGCAGTAAGGTCGGTCAAGAAAAAGTGATGTTGAACTTTGCGGGTGGCATCGTCTTCGACGAGGAGGGGCGCATTCTTCTTCAAAAACGGCGAGAGCAACAAGCATGGGGCTTTCCCGGTGGCGCACTGGAACTGGGAGAGTCGATTGTCGAAGCCGCACAGCGTGAGATTTTCGAAGAGACCGGTTTTCATGTCACGATTGAACGTTTGAGTGGTGTCTATTCGAAGTACGAAGAGATGTATCCGAACGGGGATGTCGCCCAACCGATCGTCCATTTTTTCGTTTGCCGAATCAATGGGGGGCAATTGACGATTGATTCCGATGAATCACTCGATATTGCTTTTTTTGAAAGAGACCAAATGCCAGAACTCTATAGCGAACTGCATCAAACAGCCTGGAACGATTTTTTGACGGAACTGGGTCCGGTTTTTCGATAACGCAAAAATCCCCCCTGATGTAAAAATCAGGGGAGATTTTATGTTCTCTATGTTCAGCGTTCAAAGCCGCCTTCGGAATGAATGATCTGTCCAGTCACCCAGCTACCGTCAGGACTCACGAGGAATTGGATCAATCGTGCGACGTCTTCTGGCGCACCGATTCGCCCGAACGGAAAACTAGGTTTAAGCGCTGTCCGTGTTGCTTCATCCATCCAAGTCGAGTCTGTCGGACCCGGATTGACCGCATTAACGGTGATGCCAAGCGGTGCTACGGCTGCCGCGTAAGTCTTTGTAAATGTCGACAAGGCACCTTTTGTCGTAGCGTAAGCAATCTCGTCAGGCATCGGACCGAGATCTTGTCCGGACGTCAGTTGAATGATACGACCGGACGTTAGATGTGCTTCAGCGAATCGTTTCGTGAAACGTGTCGCAAGCAACAGCGGTGCTCGGAGATTGACGGCATAGTGTTGATCGAGACTTTTTGCATCAAGCGTTTTCCAATCCGTCATCGTCGAATGGGCAGCGTTGTTGATCAGGATGCTTGGTGTTCCAAAGTCTTCTACCTGATTGAATAAATCGTCAGCAGCATCTGCTTGACCTAAATCTAGCTCGATCGCAAGGACGCGGGCACCTTGATTTTCGAGTTCGGTCGTAAAACTAGCCGCCCAATCCGCTGTTGCTTTAAAATAAGTAAAGACCAGGTCATGTCCGGACGAGGCAAGCTGGCGGCAAATGGCAGCTCCGATGTCGCGTGTCTGACTGGCGCCGGTTACGATGGCAATAGGTCGAGTCATATGTATTCTCCTTTATGTAAATACATTCATAAAAACCAGATGTTTACAGAAATTAGTATAGCGTATGGAGGACTGAGAAAGAAAGCGCTATCAATATTTAACATCATGACATCACGCCTATCAAAAAAGAGTGTAGTAAAGGTAAAGTGTAAGTAACACAGTAATTCGATAAACAGTACGGGAAGGATGAATCACTCATGAAAGCAATCGTCTTATTTGATGGAGAGTGTAATCTCTGTGACGCAAGCGTCCAGTTCATCTTAAAACGAGACCAAGGGTACCATGATTTTGCATCGTTACAAGGAAAGACCGGACAAGAATTCGTAAAGCGTCATCATCTCCCGGCAACGATTGACAGTGTCGTCGTAATTGAACGAGGAGTACCCTATATCAAATCGGACGCCGCGTTACGGATTGCTCGTCATTTACAGGGTGGATGGAAACTGTTGACTATTTTACGTATTTTTCCACGGTCATTCCGAGATTGTGTGTATGATGTTGTCGCCAAAAATCGACATCAGTGGTTCGGTGTAAAACAACATTGTGCGCTCCCTTCATCAGAGACGCGTGCTCGATTTCATGATTGAAATAGGAAAAAACCGCCTTCATCTAAATCGCGGTTTTTTGTCGTTTAACTAAAATAAATACTATATTTTTGGTTGGGCCAGATCCGAGTGATATAAAATCAACTATTCAGCTTAATATTGGATCTTTCTTCTGATCTGAACGGTCGGATTACACTTGTTCATAAAAATGTGACTAAATAATGATAAGGCGAGTATAACTGAGCTTTGGAAATAAAAATCTCGGAAGGTGAGACGGATTCACGTGCTCCTCGCACATCGATCAAACATCGGTAAATCAACGTTTCTAGTTCTACAATAAATTCTGGATATTGATACAGCGCATCATTCATTTGCCTATGAAGATGATCTTCCATTAAGACGATACAGGGATTGGTTTCTTTCAAGGTCAATGCACTAAACACAGTTCGCTGTTGTCTGAAATCTTGATTCAAACAGCAGACGATTTGATTTAAATCACCTTCCACTTTTTTCACTTCCTAGTTCTATATTATTCATATCATTTTCATACATGTTATTAATTGTGTTCCACTATTCATCGATTCGTAAACAGCAGAAAAATCTAAACGCTTTTCATTTTTAAGAGTGGACGACCATTCAATTCGTTTAGATATTCGTGATAGGAAACAAGAGTTACAAATTTCTAAAATATCATTTTGCCTTTTTACGAAAAAACAACTAGATTTTCGTACTTCTTATCCTATAAGATAGGCTATATATTATGTGCAAAATCACTGTTGATTATTTGTTGCTGCACTTGAAACCACACTATCAATTGTGAAAGCGAGAGAGCTTTTGTACTATTTCTGTAAGAGGAATTAAAAAGAAGGTGAAATGGATGAAAATGACTCGCTCTACGGACTATGCTATTCGTGTGCTAATTTATGCAGCGTCGCATCCGACTAGACTTGTACAAATTCAAGAAGTAGCAACACATTACGATATTTCTAAAAACCATCTAATGAAGATTGTCCATTCTTTAAGTAAGTTCGGTCTCATAATCTCCGTACAAGGTCGTAATGGTGGATTCAAGTTAGCGAAATCGCCAGATACGATTACATTAGGAGAAATCGTCCATTTATTCGAAGAAGTGTCTTATCTCGAAAATGTGACAGTTCCAAATAAAAATGGTAGTTTACAGAACACACGACAAGCGTTCGATCAAGCATTCACGTCCTTCACGGACGCACTTCAAGCCTATACGTTACTAGACTTAATTGCGCCATCGATCAATGATTGAAGTAAAGAGTCAGAGACAAAGGATTGCTCTCTGGCTCTTTATCCTTGTACATAATGAAAACAGACACTCATAATTAATTATGATCCGTTTATACTAAAAACTAGTATCTCTTATGTTACTATAAACAAGATTCGGATGCTATTCGAATCTTATTTTTACAACTAAAACATGTTCAATTTGTACTTGTTTATTGTATTAGCTATATTGAAGGGGAATTGTACCTTCATTCTGTTCACTGTCTAGATTATAATAAGGGACTTTAATCCCATTCAGATAAAGGATTAAAGGAATCCGTCCATTGATCCATGTAAAAGGGAGGTTTTTGCAATGTCCGAAATGACCATCGGAATGTTCGTTCACTTCATTCAACGCTTAGTGCAATCCCCGCGATTCATCGTTCAACAATCCGGGGTAGACGAGAACGCCTATACTTTCGAAATCCGCGAATTGAATCTTTTAAGTGTTTCAAAGACCGAACTGCTCCGCAAAACGATTCATCTACTTCGTGAAAAGACATCAGAAGGTACACGCGAAACGTTGACGAATGAACTGGTCACTCTATCACAAAAGACTTTAATGAAGTCGGATACGATTGCTACGCTTGAAGTGAAGTCCACAATAGAAGGGTCACTGCATCTTACATTTTCGGAAGACAAAAAGATCTGGTTTTTAGGTATTTTAGACACGGAAGAGGCAATCAATCGGTTCACAGAACGTTTTCAAAGCGTCATAAATGACGATCGAACATCTCGTTAAACAAGGCAGGTCGAACCACTAATGTGGCTCGACCTGCTTTTGTCTTATCCTGTACAGAGCATCAAGACGTTGCCGTCGGGATCTGCAAACGTAAAGTAAGCAAAGTCATCGAAACGTTCGATATCTCGAATGATGGGTGCGTGTAGTGACCGCACAAACTGATAGGATGCATTGATGTCCGTCGTATAAAAATTAAACAAGGCATGGGGAGAAGGGTGATGTCGATACGTTGCGTCATTCGTATGATCATCGAGCGTCAAACTCGTTGGACCCTCAAGTGGAAGATTGTAGACAGGTGACGAGACGCGCGACGCATCAAACGGCAGCTGCAGTAACTGGTGATACCAAGCGGCGGCACGTTTCACATCCTGAACATGCAAAAAAACAGCGTTCAAGCGGGGCGCAATGAGGTGGGTCGAAATTGACATCAGAATCTCCTCCTTTGTTTTCATACATGTTCCTTTCGATAACCGCCTCTTAACTCCTTCAATCCCTATAAATGGAATATGGTATGATATATCAGGAAAATCATTTACGAATTGGAAAGGAATGATGATATGGAAACCATCATCTGTACGACGTGTGGTGTTGAACAAATCAATCCGCAACGCGAAACATGTCCGATTTGCTTAGAGGAACGACAGTATGTCAATCCAACTGGTCAAACGTGGACGACGCTCGCTGCCATGCAAACGTCAGGAACGTATCAAAACGTCATTAGTGACGACGGAGCAGGCGTCTATGCGATTCAGACGACACCGGCGTTCGGTATCGGTCAGACGGCATATCTTGTCCAAGGAAAATCGTTAAACCTGTTATGGGACTGCATTACATATCTTGATTCTACAACGAAAGAGCAACTTGACGAATTAGGCGGGATTCAGGCGATTGCTTTATCACATCCGCATTATTACGCGACACAAGTCGAATGGGCGGAGACTTTTGACGTGCCGATCTATATTCATGAAGATGATGCGTCGTTCGTGACGCGACCAAGCGAACGCATCGTCTTCTGGAGTGGTGAACGCTTGGAATTGGCGGAAGATGTGATGTTACATCGCATCGGCGGTCACTTCAAAGGAGCAGTCATCTGTGAACGAAAAGACGCATCGGCGGGGCTATTATTGACAGGGGACATCATTCGGATCGTTGCTGATCGGACGTGGGTCAGTTTCATGTACAGTTATCCGAATGTGATTCCGCTTCCGGCAAAGACGGTCGCGCGAATGGCAGAAACGTTACGTCCGCTTCACTTTGAAAAATTATATGACGCCTTTCATCGGAAAATCGAAACCGGCGCGTCTGAAGCAGTAGCACGCTCTGCAGAGCGGTACATTGCTGCCTTAAACGGGGACTGGTTCACGACATGAAGTCGCGCTTGATCGTCATCCGTGGGAATTCTGGTAGTGGAAAAACGACGCTTGCAAAAGCGTTACGATCGGTCTTACCGGATAGCATCTTATTCTCGCAAGATGTCATCCGCAGGGAGATGTTGAACGTAAAAGATGGACCAGGAAATCCGGCGATTCGCTGGATCGAAGAGTTGATCGGACTTGCTGACGGACGCCACGCGACGATTCTGCTGGAAGGCATTCTTGCACAGGACTGGTACGGTGAGATGATTGACCGGTTGGAACGACGCTTTACTTCACGATACGCGGCGTATTATTTTGACGTCTCATTTGAAGAAACGGTTCGTCGCCATGAAATGCGCCAGCCCACGGAGTTTTCTGTGACGGATATGAAACGCTGGTGGATTGATCGGGATCACCGCCCGACAGATCGTCTAATTGCTGAGGATAGATCGATAGAATCCGTAATTCAAATGATAAATCAAGAGCAAAAAGGGGAGAGCGAATGACACACTACATTTTTGACATGGATGGAACGTTGTTTCAAACGAATGCCGTGCTGTCGCATGCGCTAGAAGAGGTCTTTCAAGAGTTGCGTCAAACGGGACGCTGGGAGGGGGAACCCCCACTCGCCCTCTATCAGCAGATCATGGGCGTCTCGTTACCGGAAGTCTGGCAGACGTTACTACCGGACTTTTCAGCCACAGACCAACAGGCTGCGGATCACAAGTTTCGACGTAGCTTAGAGCAGGCAGTCAAAGCGGGGCACGGTCGCTTATATCCAGGAACGGTCGAGTTGCTCGCTCGTTTGAAACAAGCGGGTCACTCCGTCTATATCGCTAGTAATGGGTGGCCATCCTACCTGTCAGCAATCGTGACGACGTATGGACTTGAAGCGTATATCGATCATGTCTATAGCATTGAAGACATTCGTTCCGGTGATAAATCAGCACTCGTACGGGAGATTTGTAAGATGCACGATATCTCGTCAGGCTACGTTGTCGGTGACCGCTTATCTGATTTCAAAGCGGCGCATGCGAACGGGCTCGCTGCGATCGGTTGTCAGTTCGATTTTGCACAAGAGCAGGAACTCGCAGTCGCGGACCGAGTCGTAAAAGAGTTGAGTGCTGTCTACTAAAAAGAGCCGTCTTCTGTGGAAGACGGCTCTTACTTATAGCTAGCAATTATTCTGCCCACCAGAGGGCGTCGTTTGGTTTCTTCGCGATTGATGCGACTTCTTTTTCACTCGATACAGTCGGATGCGATCCTTTAAGTGCTTTTCCGGCTGTATTTTTAAAGAAGAAGAAGAACGTGACGAATCCGATGACGCTGACTGCTGTTAGATAGAAAGCAGGAGCGAGCGGATTTTGTGTCGTATGGACGAGCCACGTCGAAACGAGTGGCGTCGTTCCACCGAAGATCGAGACCGAGACGTTGAACGTCACGGATAGTGTCCGGTAACGGACATCCGTATAGAAGATACTCGGTAGAAGACTTGGCATCGTTCCTTCAAAGATCGCCAAGAAGAAGCCAAGGATGAAGATCCCGATTCCGACGAACAAGAGTGGTTTAAGACCAATCAAGAAGAACGACAGGATTGAAAGCAACGATAGTCCGGCTAACGCGAAAAGGACGATATTACGATTCCCTTTTTTATCACTGAGCTTCCCGAAGAAGTAAGCGAGCGGAATCATGATCACCATGACACCAGTAATTAGAATCGTACTTGTCGAACTTGACATGCCGATGACTTCATCGAGGTACGATGGCATGTAGGACAAGAGCATGTAGTTCGTAATATTGAAGAAGGCAACAGCGATGAAACAAACGATGATATCACGTTTGTGGTCGCGAAGAATTTCGCGGAATGTCGCAGGCTCTTCTGTGTTTTCATTAATCTCATTTTCGAAGATCGGTGATTCATCCAAGTGACGACGTAAATAGAGACCAAATAAACCGAGTGGTGCTCCAAGAATGAAGGGAATCCGCCATCCCCAAGATGCCATTTGATCATCCGATAAGGTGACGAAAAGTGTTGTAGCCAGTAATGAGGCGAGAATATATCCACCGAGTGTACCGATTTCAAGTCCACTTCCGAGGGCACTCCGTTTGTTATCTGGTGATGACTCAGCGATGTAGACCATTGCGCCGGCATATTCACCGCCAGTCGAGAATCCTTGTAAGATCCGGGCTAACAATAACAGGATCGGTGCCCAAATTCCGATTTGATCGTAGGTCGGTAATAGACCAATGATGAGCGTGGAACCAGCCATCATGACGATCGTCGTTGTTAAGACGACCTTCCGCCCGAGTCGATCTCCGATGCGTCCAAAGACGATTCCGCCGATTGGTCGCATTAAAAAAGCGATCGCAAACGTCGCAAAAGTAAAGACGAGCTTCAGTTCATCATTTTCAACAGCGCTAAAGAAGTTTTGACTGATGATGATTGCGAGATAGGAATAAAGACCAAAATCGAACCATTCCATCGCATTCCCAATTCCGGTCGCATAGACACTCTTTTTGGTTTGCTGCATGTCAACGACATTGACTTTTTCTTTTCTGAATTTCATAAGTTCTGTTCACTCCCTTTGATAAGTTCGTATCGTACCATAGCAGGAAATGAAGTCAAGTTGCTAATGCGCTTAACCACTTGAAAACGACTGAAAATGGCTCTGTGCCGGGAGTTGTCAAACCGTTGCGACTCTAAGAACAAACAAAGGTGTGCATTTTTTATGAAAAAAATTGAAATTTTTTTGGATGTTTTCATAAATTCGAAACAATTTTCATGTGTTTTCACGACGAAAAAATCAGTAATCCGCCTTTAGGATGAGGGAAAGAAGACTATATTTTGGTAATTTTAAAATGAGGGTGGAAAGTAAAGGAGAATGCTTATGAAAAAGAAATGGATCGCCATTATATGTCTTGGGCTCATTATAGTCATCGGTAGTTGGTATGCTGGATTTCAAGAATCAAAAGTATCCGGTTTTCCGGTGCCGCGATTTGCTACAGCAGTTGAAAAACAAGGCGAGTGGAAAATCAAAACCCGTCTAGTCTCGGAAACTGACGGACCGGGTCTACTCTATGGGACTCGGATTCGCCAAGCCGGTTGGAAAGAACTCGATCGTGAAGGCGCAACGGCGTGGTATGAAAAAGACGGGAAAGTGATTGCCTTGACGACATTTGATGGGGAACTGTATATCGAAAATTCTAGTAAAGAAGAGATCGGTATTTAAAGGATGCGATTATTTATAAAATGGAACGGATGGAGTCTGTTTTTCGCCTTGATTCTCTTTCTTCCTGTTGAGATGACATTAAACATCGAACGTATTATCCGCATAACGGGAACATCATACCAATTTTTTTATCTAATCGATGGCCTGTTGATATTGGTGTGCACTATTCTATTCTTTACGCCTATTCGACTGATTCGGGGGATAACAATTCGAAACCGACTTATTTGGTCGACTTCTTTCAGTTGGATACCGTATTTCTTCTTTATGTTGTATGCTCTGAGTCAGTGGTTTCCAGTCACGTATCCTACTGATTTTCCGAGCCCAGTTCTTGGCTTATTATTGATTGTCGTTTTAGCGATTTATCCGTTTTGTATATTAATTTTAGTTAGTTTCTTAAAAGAAAAAGCGAAATCCGATGCAACGTCTTCAGTAAAATGAAGACAATCATCAGACTTCGCTTTTTTACTTTTTTCGTTTGTTAAAGGTATAGCCCATTTGCCTGAACGACGAATTGTGAATGTTCATAGTGGTATGTGATGACGGAATAGTCGAACGGACGACCGTTCGTCAAATGAAATACTGTCTCAATCGTTAATCCAGGATCGCCCTCGGTGAGATTTAGATGACGAGCCGACTCAGCGCTTAACTTCCCGACGTGCATATACATATCCGAGAACCCAATATTCAATTGGAGTGCCGTCTCTAAGTATTCGAAGATCGACTGCTCGACGATTTCACGATTTAAGTACGGAACGATTGATTGGCGATAGTAAGACTCTTCGAGACAGAGGATCTTGCCGTCGATGTAGCGGATTCGCTTGACGTAATAAACCGTCTCACCTGCCTCGATCCCGAGATTCTTCGCGATGTTATTCGTTGCAGCGATTGGTTCGAGTGCAAGAACGGTCGACTCGATCGTATGACCGACGAGATTCTGCTTGAATCCTTGGGTCGAGAACAGACGAATATAGCCGGTGCGATTCGTCTTCCGGACAAAAATTCCGCTTCCGCGTACTTGAAAAATGATTCCTTTTCGTTCGAGTAACTCAAGTGATTTTGTCATCGTCGTCTTACTGACGGCGAACTGCCGGATCAACTCTTCGAGAATCGGTAGTTTGTCCCCTTGTTTCAACTCATGTTGTTCTATGTACCGTTCGATTTCATCGGCCGTCTGTTGGTATTTCAGCATAGGACACCTTCTTTTCTTGCGAACTTTTTCTTTCTTTAGTATAGCATAAGCCTTCTGTTGAATAATAACATGTTAAATTTAATTATTTATGTATTGATTAATTGTGCATGTACAATTAAAATGAAAGGGTATTCAAGCGTCATATTCAGGGGAGGTACACGATATGGGCAAGGTTCGCGATTATCAACAATTGGCGCATTCGATATTAGAAGCTGTCGGGGGAGAAGACAACGTCATCAGCGCCGTCCGATGTGCCACACGACTTCGTCTCGTCTTGAAACGATCGGATTCGTCAGCTAAGGAAACAGTCAGTGCACTACCTGGCGTCATTACGGTCGTTGAGTCTGGCGGGCAGTTTCAGGTCGTCATTGGTCAACACGTCGGAGAAGTCCATCAAGAATTTGCGAAACTCGTCGATCTGGAGCAATCAGAAACGGAAGAGGCACCGAAAGGAACGGTCCTCAACCGAATCATTGCGACGATGTCAGCCGTCTTTGCACCGTTCGTCTACATCTTAGCTGCAGCGGGGATTCTGCAGGGAACTTTAATTTTGACGACGCTCGCTTTTCCAGCATTTGCGAAGACAGGTACTTATGAAGTCTTCAGCTTCATCTCATGGGCACCATTTACGTTCTTGCCGATTTTCATTGCCATCACGGCAGCGAATCATTTTAATGTCAACGCCTTCATCGCGGTCGCCTGTAGTGCGGCACTTGTCAGTCCAACATGGGCAGATATCGCAGCACGCATCACTGCCGGTGAATCCATCACGTTCCTAGGAATCGCTTTATCCGGTACAACGTATACGTCATCGGTCTTACCGCCATTATTCCTCGTCTGGATTTTGTCCTATGTCGAGCGATTCCTGAACAAGACGATTCATGAAGTCATTCGTCCGTTGTTCGTTCCATTCTTCAGTATGGTATTGATGGTGCCGCTTACGATTCTCTTGATCGGACCGATCACGACACTTGGTGCAGAAGGGATCGCAAACGGGTATAACTACTTAGCGGAGAATGCTCCTTCGGTAGCTGGTCTCATCATCGGTGGCTTCTGGCAAGTCATCGTTATCTTCGGTGTCCACTGGGGTGTCACGCCGATGGTGCTCGCAAACTTCGAGCAATATGGTCGCGACTCGTTCCAAGCCTACCAAACGATTGCCGTCATCGCCCAAATCGGTGCTGTCATCGGGGTCATCTTGAAAGCACGGAACAAAGAAACGAAAAAAGTCGGGGTCTCAGCCGGACTGACGGGCATCTTCGGTATCACGGAACCAGCCATCTATGGGGTGACGCTCCGTTTTAAAAAACCGTTTATCTATGGCTGTATCTCGGGAACAATCGGCGCAGTCACGGCAAGTTTCTTTAAACCCTATTACTTTGCCTACGCCGGATTACCGGGACCATTGACGCTCGTCAACGGCATCGATTCCGACTATCCATCGTCGATCATCGGCTTATTGATCGGAACGGCGATTGCCTTGATTCTACCCATCGTTTTAATTCAAGTGTTCGGTTTCGGGGAGCAGGCTGCTCCGGTCGTAGCACCTGAAAGTACAGCGACACCAGTTGCAAAACAGGAAGTCAGCGCAACTCTGACAAACGAAGAGACGCTTCGCGCACCACTTGAAGGAACGATTGTTGCTTTATCAGATGTACCGGATCCTGTATTTGCTTCAGGTGCGATGGGACAAGGGGTAGCGATTCGTCCGACGAACAACCGGGTCACGGCTCCGTTTGACGGTACTGTCGTCATGGTCGCCCCGACAGGTCACGCGATCGGATTACGCTCGACGAGTGGTGTCGAAGTTTTGATCCATATCGGTCTTGAGACCGTGACGCTCGACGGTAAACCGTTTACGCTTCACGTCAAAGAAGGCGAATCCGTGACGACAGGCGATCTACTCGTAACGTTTGATGCGACAGCGATTGAAGCGCATGGACTCGAGACGATCACGCCAATCATTATCACGAACACCCAGAGTTATGCGCAAATCCTACCGACGGACGAGACGGTCACGACGGCAAACACACAGATCTTGACGATCATCAAGTAAGAGAAATAGAAGGAGGACATGAAGATGAAGACATTACCAAACGATTTCTTATGGGGCGGTGCGTTAGCAGCGCATCAATTCGAAGGCGGCTGGAACGCTGGTGGAAAAGGACCGAGCGTCGTCGATGTATTGACGGCAGGGGCGCACGGTGTCGCTCGTCGCATCACGGATCAAGTAGAAGAGGATGAATTTTATCCGAACCATGAAGCGATTGATTTCTATCATCGTTATAAAGAGGATATCGCGCTGTTCGCTGAGATGGGACTGAAGTGTCTCCGGACATCGATCGGTTGGAGTCGGATTTTCCCGAACGGGGACGAGACAGAACCGAACGAAGAAGGACTGAAGTTCTATGATGATGTCTTCGACGAATTACTGAAATACGGTATCGAACCAATCATCACGTTGTCGCATTTTGAGATGCCACTCCATCTTGCGCGTGAATACGGCGGTTTCCGCAACCGGAAAGTAGCGCTGTTCTTCGAAAAATTCGCGGAAGTCTGTTTCACGCGTTACAAAGACAAGGTCAAATACTGGATGACATTCAATGAGATCAACAACAAGATGGATGTCAGCAATCCATTATTCCTCTGGACGAATTCCGGTGTCCTCCTTGATCCGGAAGAGAACGCGATGGAAGTCATGTATCAAACGGGACACCACGAGTTACTCGCAAGTGCACTTGCCGTCGCGAAAGGAAAAGCGATCAACCCGGACTTCGAGATCGGAGCAATGGTCTCGCACGTACCGATCTATCCGTACTCATCGCACCCGAAAGATATTCTGCTTGCTGAGACATCGATGCGTCAGCGTTACTTCTTCCCGGATGTTCAAGTCCGTGGTTATTATCCGTCTTACGCATTGAATGAGTTCAAACGGGAAGGGTATGATATTCCGATCCTAGACGGTGACGCAGAAATCTTGCAAAACGGAACAGTCGACTATCTTGGATTCAGTTACTATATGTCGACGACCGTCAAACATGATGCTGTCGTCAATAACACGGGCAACATCGTCAACGGTGGTCTCGCGAATGGTGTCGAGAACCCATACATCCAGTCGAGTGATTGGGGTTGGGCGATTGATCCTGTTGGTCTTCGATATGCGATGAATCGTCTGTACGATCGTTACCAGATTCCGTTGTTCATCGTCGAGAACGGCTTTGGTGCAATCGATACGATCGAGGATGGTCAGATTCATGATACGGCGCGAATTGATTACTTGCGTGCGCATATCGAAGCATTCAAAGCAGCTGTACTCGAAGATGGTGTTGAGTTGATTGGGTACACGCCGTGGGGCGTCATCGACATCGTCTCCTTTACGACAGGGGAGATGAAAAAACGCTACGGCATGATCTACGTCGATCGGGATAACGAGGGTAACGGATCGATGGAACGGATGAAAAAGGATTCGTTCGATTGGTATCGTCACGTCATCGAGACGAATGGTGCTGCGTTACACGGTTCAGAGACGGCAAAATGATGAAGCAAGGGGTAACGGAAAAATCCGTTGCCTCTTTTTTTAAGGATTGGAATGAAAAAGAGACGAGGTATGCCACACTAAAGAAAAACAAAGGATAAATAGATGATCAAAAAACGATATGCTGATCGACGTGACTGGGATCGTATCAAACAGCGACACTATGTTCAAGAGCAGGTCGAGAATGAAGTGTTTCAAGGGCAAGTGACGCTTCTTCAACTTATTGAAGTCGCTTCACCATTAGACGTCCGTTATGGCGACGAAACGATTCAAATCGCTGACGCTGGTTACATTTGGATACAACAGTTTCCAAGTGATGCACATCATGCCGTGACCTCGATGTTTGATGCTTCAGGTCAGTTGGTGCAAACCTATATCGATATCTGTCTTCGTACCGGAGTGGAGGACGGACGTATATACTGGGAGGATCTGTTTCTCGATCTGATCGTTTTGCCATCGGGACAAGTTTTGTTAATCGACACGGACGAACTAGAAGCAGCGCAGGAGCAAGGGATTATCTCACAAGCGGAAAACGCGCTCGCTTGGGCAGAAGCGAAGCGACTGCAGAAACAACTACAAAACGGAACTTTTCCGCTCGTCGCACACGCAGAAGTGATAAAAGAACGGTTAGAACAGCAACTCAAACAGGGAACACCGCGTTGACGGGGTTCCCTGTTTTTTAGGCATGTCGTTCTTCGTTGATCTCGTTCGTTGCGAAATACTGTTGCTTGCGCGGGAGGAGAACCAATCCGAGAAAACAGATTGTCACGATCACGAGGAGGCAGGCAAATAGAATCGTACTGAAACGAATCGACCAGATGTCACCGAGCAGACCGATCGCGACGATCGCTAGAATCTGTAGCAAACTGACGCCGACACCGTATAGACTCGTAAAGCGTCCCATTAAGTGGAGTGGGATATTCGTCTGTTGGAACGTTAGGAAACCGGTCCCCGCAAATGCGTGGAAACAACCGAGCAACAAGAAACCGATACAGACGATTGAAAACGAATTCGCACTTGCATACAGCATGTAACCGACGGCGACGAATACATAGCCAATCGTCAGCATCATCCGAACGGAGAGTGTTTTGGCGTAGCGGGCGACGACCCAGCTGCCGGCGACGGAACCGATCCCAGTCAGACTCATCAGTAAACCATAATCGGTTTCCGTTAAGCCGATGCTTCGCTGTAAAAAGACGACTTCTTGCGTATCAAGTGCAAGTGTCGCGATCATCATCAGCATCGCGAGGATGTATAATCCGGTCACGTAGCGTGCGCTTTTGCTGAACTGATAGACAAGCCGCCAATCGGATATAATGCCTTGCAGCCGCATCCCTCGTTCGACCGAAGCGGTAAAACGCGGCAAGCGCATCAGCAGGACAGCTGATCCGAGAAACGAGACAGCGTTGAGCCAAATGGCAACGTCGGCAGAAGCAACATAGAGCATTCCTCCAGCGAGAGCCGGACCAACTAAAAAGGCACCAGACGTGATCAGACTACGATAGGCATTAAACGACGTCCGATCGTTTTGTGAAACAAGCGTCGTGATGTAGGTCAACGTTGCCGGTTCAACGACCGCTTTGATGATAGCTAAGGCGATCAAATCGATGTAAAGCAACGATAATGGTAAAAATGGCATGATCCCGATTAAGAAAGCACGCAACAAATCAGTCTGAATCAACAGTCGACATAAGTCGGATCGGTCGACCCAACTTCCTGCGAACGACTTGATGATGAGAGCGACGACCGGACTGATGATCCACAGCGCAGCAACGGCTGACGCTGAGCCGGTCAAGCGATAGATATATACGTTGATCGCAACGAGATAAATGAAGTCACCAAACTGTGAAATACCGAGCGCACTTAAGAGTATTCGTTCCCGAGAAGACATGACAGCACCCTTTCTTACATCATTTTCCAATAGTATACCAGAAAATTCTGATAACGTTTTCGTATATCTCTATACTTTTCATAGAAGAGTGGGTATACTTGGAAAAAATCAAAGAAAGAAGTGTTAGATCATGTTAACGACCATCGATTTATATCAAGCTTTGCCTGTACTTGAAACGGAACGACTCCGTTTACGACCAGTTCGCACGGAAGATGCAGCACATATCTATGCCTATACGAAAGATGAAGAGACAGCAAGATATGTCAGCTGGCATGCGCATAAAAGCCTCACGGATTCTGAACAATTCGTCGAACACATCCTTCGCCAATACGAACTAGGGAATCCGGCACCATGGGCAATCGAAGACAAAACGAGCGGTCGGGTCATCGGAACGATTGATTTCATCAAAGTCTCGTTTGAGCAACAGCAAGCAGAACTCGGTTATGCACTGTCGCGCGAGTATTGGGGAAAGGGTTTGATGCCGGAAGCAGCAGCGCGTCTTGTGCAGTACGGATTTGAGACACTCGGACTCGAGCGCATTCAAGCCCGTTGTTTTGTTGCGAATGATGGGTCTGCTCGTGTCATGGAAAAGGTCGGTATGACGTTTGAAGGAATTTCGCGGAGTGCTTTATACGTTAAAGAGCGTTTCTGGGACTTAAAAATTTATGCGATCACGCGCAGCGATTACGAAGGGAAGTAAGCGATGGGTTCACGACTGATGCATGCCTACATCGGACAACGGTTGATTACGTTACTTCCGAAACTAGAACCTGCTCGATTCCTTCTCGGTACGATCGCTCCTGATGCACGCTATGACGAGAAGGAGCAAGCCCACTATTATACGGGTGAATTAGCGAGCGGGACACGAACAATTGACTACGAAGCATTTTGGGGAGATTCGACGTCTTGGGATCCATCTTTTCGAAGTGGCTATTACGTCCATCTGATAGCGGACGATATTTGGTTACGCGGTTTTTACATGAGTTGGGTACGGCAAGCAATCATAGCCGACGACTCGATCGGTTTAAGGTATCATGATGACTTTAGGCGGTACAATACACGCATCGCTCCGTTCGTGAACTGGAATGAACAAGCGATCAACGGAGCGCTTCATGAAGTGAGTGTACAGTCGAGGTGGAAAGCACTTCCGCAATTTGTTAGCGAGGTAGAAGAGGACCGACGAACCGTTCTGCCACAAGAATATGATATCTTGTTGCCGCATCAATTGGACGGATACATCGAAACAGCGATTGAACGGTCCATCCATCACCTAGGTGAAAAAGGGCTAAAGATTAATCCAGCCAAAGAATCATCTCCGAATCATTGAAATGATCCATTTGACGGTTCCGAATAATATGTAGCAGCATCCGTTCAGTAGACCAAACCAAATGATAATTAACAAATTTCCTAAACCTGTGAACCAGTCCGTAAATGGTGTGAGAAATAGAAAGAATACGATAACGGTCGAACTGACAGAAAGAATGAAGAAAAAAATTGCTAAACCAGCGATTATAGAAGAAATAAGTCGCTTATAGATAAGATAGATCGCTGCCACATTCAACGATAAAATATAGATTACAAACGCAATTAAAAATAATTGCGACATAAAATCACCTCCGAATAACAATAAGACGAAGAACGCATCCGTTTAGATTAGGATGCGTTTTTCTATGTTTATTGTAAAATGTCTTGAAAATAATCGTATGAATACGGTTGAACAAAAAGAAAATCGATTTTTAAATTTTAATTCAAAGCAAAACACTCGGAATAAGTTTAGAACTGTGTTACTATGGAAATAAGAAAAGTAAGGAAGTAAGGAATACAAGAAAAAACACAGAAAGAAGGAAGTTCGTGATGGAGCTATCAAAGTTAACGTCAAAAGGACAGATCACCATCCCCAAAAAAATTCGGCAGGCTTTGCAAGTGGAGGAAGGAGATCGCGTGGCATTCATTGAGGAGGACGGGTTTGTCATCATGGCGAAAGCGGATTTGAAACAGCTGCATGACCTTCAAGATATATTGAGCGATGAGACGTTCAAGACGCTCATCCACAAAGCGAATCATCATTTGTAAAAAACAAATAAGGAGGATATAACAGATGGATATGCGCGAAGTAGATTTACCAGGAATCGGACGGAAGTTCGAAGGCATCACGACACGAGGAGATAAGGTGGTCGTCATCGTCCATGACGACGGACGACGCGAGATGCATCACTATGATGACGACGATTTTGATGAGAGCATCTCGAGCGTGACGTTTAATGATGCAGAAGCCCGTCAGATGGCAGGAATTCTCGGAGGATTATCCTATAAGCCGAAGGATCTTGAGAAAATCGAACTCGCGTTTGATGATCTCGTCATCGAGTGGTTCAAAGTCGGTCAGGATTCAAAGGTCAACAATCGAACGATCGGTGAACTCGATGTCCGTAACCATTACGATATTTCAATCATTGCGGTGCTCAAGCATGACCGTTCAAAATCGCTCAATCCAGGACCGGATACACGCCTTGAAGCCGGTGATACGATCGTCTTATCTGGAGAACGTCAAAACATCCGTCACATCACGAAAGCATTATTCTCAATCGAAGGAGGCGGATAATATATGGATCATCTCATATTTGAAGTCGGTACCGCGCTTATCTTAGTGGCGATCGCGGCAGTGCTCGCGAACAGACTCAATTTCTCGATCATCCCGTTTCTAATCATTCTCGGGATGATTGTTGGACCGCACGCTCCGACAATCGGGATACTAGACTTCAAGTTCATTGAAAGTGCTGAGTTCATCAGTTTCCTCGGACGAATCGGTGTCCTGTTCCTCTTATTCTATCTCGGACTCGAGTTTTCGATCGGTAAGTTGATCCGGTCCGGAAAATCGATTGTCACGAGTGGAACGATTTATTTATCGATTAACTTTACCGGTGGTCTCTTATACGGATTCATCGCCGGATTCCCACTCTATGAAGTACTCGTCATCGCCGGAATCATTACGATCTCCTCGAGTGCGATCGTGGCGAAAGTCCTCGTTGATCTCCGCCGGACCGGTAACACGGAGACGGAATTGATTCTTGGAATCATCATGTTCGAGGACATTTTCCTCGCGGTCTACTTGTCGGTCTTATCGGGACTGCTTCTCGGCGGTGGGACGACGTTACTTGCGTCCCTTACCTCAATCTTGATCGCCCTCGGCTATATGTTGCTGTTCTTCATCGTCGCTCGGAAAGCAACACCGCTTTTGAATAAGATGCTAAAGATCGCCTCGGACGAAGTCTTCATCATCGTCGTCTTTGCTGCCTTGTTCTTCATCGCCGGATTCTCGGAAACAATTCATGTTGCGGAAGCGATCGGGGCGTTGTTACTCGGTCTCGTCTTCTCAGAAACCGACCAAGGTGAGCGGATCGAACATCTCGTCGTACCATTCCGTGATTTCTTCGGTGCGATCTTCTTCTTCAGTTTCGGATTGAGCATCGATCCGACGATGTTACTTGACGCCGTCTGGCTCGCACTCGGTGCCGTCGTCATCACGATCATCGGGAACTACGTGGCTGGTATGATTGCTGGACGTAAAGCAGGCTTGTCACACAAAGCATCCTCAAACATCGGCTTGACGATCGTCTCGCGCGGGGAGTTCTCGATCATCGTCGCGAATCTCGGAATCGCCGGTGGATTGATGGATATCTTGTCACCATTCTCTGCTTTATATGTCTTGATTCTCGCCATTCTCGGACCGTTGATGACGAAGGAATCAAAACGGATTTACAACGTCATGAATAAAATCTTCAAGTGGACGGAACCAAAAGCGAAAAAGACGAAGAAAAATGCCTGACTGATATAAACGAACAACCGGTTCGCTTTCCCGAACCGGTTGTTGTTGTTTAAGTCAAGACTTCATACGTTGCCATCAGGAATTGTCCCGAATGGCGACTTGCTGTCAAACGAAGATTGGTCTCATTCGTCCCTTCCGGAAACAGCGGGATACCTGTTCCGAGGATGACAGGGGCGATTGCCAGTTCAATCGAGCGGATGCGTTTTAAGAGCAACGCTTCTTGAATCAATTCGCCACCACCGATCAGCCAAACGTTACCTTCGATCGTTGGCGAAATCCGGTCAAGCAGTTGGTCGAGCGGCTCATCCGTATAGGTGACTGTCTCAGACGTTCGTTTCGTTCGGCTATAGATATAACTCGGAATACCTGCGTAAGGGTACGTCTCGCTGAGTTGCAGGACTTCATCATATGTTTTTCGTCCCATGATGACGGCACCAACTTGATCATAGAACGCTTGATAACCATTATCCCCGTCTCCGGCAACGGCAAATAACCAATCAAGTGAACCATCGAGTCTGGCAATTTTCCCGTCAAGACTACAAGCGATATAAAGAACGGTCGTAGGTTGTGACATCCATAATTCCTCCTTTTGCATCGTGTGACTTCATCTTAGCGTATAATGACGACAAAAGATGTCGTCATTTAAGGAGGAACTGTATGAATACGAGACAATGGCGTTTAGTACGCTTGTTAAACCGGGGCGAACTCTTCTCTGCACGGATGCTCGCGGAAGAATGTCAGGTGTCGATCCGGACGATTCAACGAGACATGATGGTACTTGAAGCAAATGGTTATCCGATCTACAGTGAACCTGGCGCAGCAGGGGGGT
The DNA here is from genome assembly GCF_002316465.1 of Exiguobacterium sp. UBA1053. Lineage (NCBI taxonomy): Bacteria > Bacillati > Bacillota > Bacilli > Caryophanales > Exiguobacterium > Exiguobacterium sp. UBA1053. The sequence continues at coordinate 37,280 of NZ_DCDO01000018.1, forward strand.
ACCGGATGTTGCCACATCGGAACATGCCGCCACTCGTTTTGACGGATGAAGAGACGATTGTCTTCTTCATCCTTCTGGAATGGATTAGTCAGATTCCTGATTTTCCATTCGGAACGATTCGTCAGGAAGTCGCTGAACGTTATGCGAACGAGTTACCGAAGATGACGGAGCAACAGATCGTAAAATGGAAAGACCGCTTTCGCTTTCAAGCGGTCGATACACCACCGTCGCCGCAAAATCCTGCGTTACTCGACTTGTTAGAGAGCGGACGGATGGGGAATATTCTCTATGAGACGACAAAAGGACGACGCATGATCGTCGTAGATCCGATTGGTTTATCGTTCGAACAGAATCGCTGGTACTTCTATGGACAGACGAATCGAGGGTATCGCCAGTTCCGTGTTGATCGGATCAAAGACGTGACGTTTCATGAGTTGCCAGCAACCGAGTTAACTTTTTCAGATTTGGAACAAGATATGACACATCTACCGATGACGACGGTGAAACTGGAAGTATCACCATTAGGCGAACGGTTGCTAGAGGGGATTTTACCGATTCAGTCGGAACGAACATGGTTGGTTCCGGAAACCGAACTGCCGTATCTCGGACGCCAGTTGATGCGACTCGGTCCGGAAGTGCGAGTCCTTGAACCAGTCGACCTTAGGGAGCAGTTGATTCGTCAAGCAGAAGAAATGATTGCTGTGCAACGATCCGATAAGGCGCTCGGACAGGATTGATTAAAAAACTATGTTAGGATATAGGTAGAAAGAAACAATAGAGGAAGGGGTCTTCCATGGAAACACTATCATTGATTTTATTGATGCTTGCCCTCATCTTATTGACGCAAGTCATCGGACATTACATCCGTTTCATCCCAACGGCATTGATTCAAATCATTGCCGGAACCGTCGCCGCTCTCCTGATGAGTGGTTTGACGATCGAGGTCGAATCCGAGTGGTTCCTCCTCTTATTCATCGCACCGTTACTTTATAACGATAGCTCTCACTTCCCACGAGAAGATTTATGGCGGATGCGGACAGCGATCTTCGGGAACGCAATCATCCTCGTCTTGTTGACGACGATCGTCGGAGGGTACTTCATCAACTGGTTGATTCCGGTCATTCCAGTCGCTGCTGCGTTTGCTTTGGCTGCGATTTTATCGCCGACGGATCCGATTGCCGTCAACGGGATTGCGAAACGTGTCCAGATTCCAGAACAGATTCTGACACTCGTTCGCGGAGAATCACTGATCAATGATGCATCGGGATTAGTTGCGTTCAGTTACGCGGTTGCTGCTGTCGTCACGGGTTATTTCTCGATTCAGAGTGCGACTACAGAATTCTTTTATATGTTCTTCGTTGGAGCGTTGATTGGATTGTTAATTTCGCTCGCGATGAACTTTCTCAAGGTTCGCTTGCGCCGGGCGGGTATTGAAGATGTCGTCTTCTACGCTTTACTGCAAATCCTGACACCATTTATCATTTTCTTCGTTGCTGAAGAAGGATTTCATGCTTCAGGCGTCATCGCCGTCGTCACGGGTGGTATCTTGCATGCCTTGATCAAAGAACGAACAGAAACGTTCTTTGCGCAAGAGCAGACGTTGACAGATAACATCTGGACGATGATTGCGTATACGCTAAACGGGATCATTTTCTTATTGCTTGGTTTGACGTTGCCAGAAGCGACACGTGAGATTTTCGCAGATGACGCGATCAACAACTGGCGTCTCATGTTATATGTCATCGAGATCGGTTCATTCATTCTCGCGATCCGTCTCGTCTGGACGATGTTCTTCAATTGGTTTGATCATCGGTTTTTCAAAAAAGAGGACCGGGAGCACCGTCGACCGTCCTTTAAGCAAGATTTGATTACGACACTGGTCGGGGTCCGCGGAACGATCACGATGGTCGGGGTGTTATCATTACCATTCCTGACGGAGTCCGGTGAAGCCTTCCCGGAACGCTCGTTGATCATCTTCCTTGCAGCGGGTGTCATCATCTATACGCTCGTTCTTGCGACGATTCTCTTACCGGTCTTAAACCGGGGCGAAGCGTCAACACCGATTGCACTCGACTTGAACGCCCAAAAACAACGAATGATTCGCCGGGCAATCTCAGAGATCAAACAAGTGACGGACGAAGATAATGCAGTCGTTGCGTTTGATCTCCTTAATGAGTATCATGTCATGCTTCGGTTACTGCGAGCGCAGGAGAAAAGTCAGGAAGAACTAAACCAGTTCAATGATCAATTAAAAGCCCTACGTCTTGAAGCCGTTCAGTGGGAGAAGGAAGAATCAAAACGCTTCGTCGCTGAACATAAGGTGCCGGATTTACTGAAGAAGGATGTCTTCCGCTCGATCGAAAATCGTCGTAAGGCGATCGGCAAGGATTCACGTTTCCAAATCGTCCAACCGATCCGTAAACTCTGGTGGAAACGGAAACGATCGAACATGTCGTCTGATGCGTTGATTCAAATGACGCAAGTCGAGCATGAACTGTATGAAAAGGTAATGGGAACGGTCATCGAACGTCTCGAGAATTGCCGTTCATCGTATCCGCCAGACGTCGTTCAAAGCGTGTTGGAGTTCTATAAACGACTTCGCTTCAAACATACGCGGTGGTCGTCACCAATCGGTGGCAAGGACGTCGATCAGCAAAAAGAAGAACTTTGCTTGAAAGCGATCGAAGTTCAGCGTCTTGAAATCGCGAATATGTCGAAAGAAGGCGATCTCTCGAACGAAGAGGAGAAGGAACTACGCCGCTTCATTCACTATATCGAGAGTGTCGTTCTCTACGAATACGTCGAATAACAACGAGACTGTTCGTTTGTCACATATTTAAAAGGAGCACGTTTTCTCTGAACAAGAGAATCGCGCTCCTTTTGTGCGTCTTGATTTAAATCATGTATAGCGTCTTTTGAACTGCGTAGCGTTGATGGGCGTGAAATAGATGTTCGATTGCTTCAACCGGGTCGATCCATCGTAAGACATGATCATCCTCAATCGGATTTTGTACTTTCTGCTTAGCATCGCAACGATAGAACTGCCCTTCATTCAAATAATATGTCGTTTCATTTTTTGAATAGAAATATTGATTGGCTCGTCCGATGAAATCACCGATTTCGACGTCCATCCCCGTTTCTTCTAGTACCTCTCTTGTAAGACAGTCTTCATACGTCTCATAGGTCTCGATACCGCCACCTGGAAGAAACAACATACCGTCCTTTTTTTGAATGACGGCGATTTTACCTGTTTGAGGGTCGCGCATGACCGCATAAACAGCGAGTCTCGTGATGTAGTGTTGGTTCTGTTGTCTCTGCCCGAATGTGATGACATCCATTGTTTAATCACTCCTTTTCGTATAATCATTTGAATTCAATCATACCTTACAAAATAGTATGTAAGCATCAGCCGTACAAAAACCCCTCATTTCGATTTAGAAATGAGGGGTTACCTATGAATAAAGATGGTTCGTTTCAAACGAAATGTCTGATGGATTAACCGAGCGACAAGTATTTGACTTCGAGATAATCTTCGATGCCGTAGACGCCACCTTCACGACCAAGACCACTCTCTTTATAGCCACCAAATGGAGCTTGTGCAGCAGATGGTGCGCCATCGTTCAGCCCGACAATCCCGTATTCGAGTCGTTTTCCGAGCATCAATGCTTCATCGATGCGTTCAGAGAACGCGTAAGCTGCCAGTCCGTAAGGTGTATTGTTCGCCCGTTCGATGACTTCATCAAGCGTCTCAAAGACAGAGATCGGTGCGAGCGGACCAAACGTCTCTTCCTGCATACAGAGCATATCTTCAGTGACATTCGCAAGCACGGTTGGAGTGACAAAGTAGCCGACAGATTCGTCAATCGTACCACCAGTCAAGATCGTTGCTCCTTTTGCGACAGCGTCATCGATGTGTGCTTTGACTTTTGCGACGGCTTTCGCATTGATCAATGGACCAACTGTCGAGTCAGCGTCCATCCCGTTACCGACTTGCAGTTGTTTGACGGCTGCTGTGAATTTTTCCGTGAATGCGTCAAGAACAGACGCTTGCACGTAGAAGCGGTTCGTCGCGACACACGCTTGTCCACCATTTCGGAATTTAGAGCGCATCGCGCCTTCGACGGCTTTATCGAGATCCGCATTTTCCGTGACGATGAAGGGTGCGTGACCACCGAGTTCAAGTGATAGTTTTTTCACCGTATCGGCTGCTTGACGCATGATCAATTTCCCGACGGCTGTTGAACCTGTGAACGTGATCTTCCGGACGCGAGAATCGGCTTGCCAGACGCCACTGATCGTTGCCGCGTCACCTGTTAGGACGTTGATGACACCTTTAGGGATACCTGCTTCTTTTGCTAATTCAACGAGACGAAGTGCCGTAAACGGTGTTTCTTCCGATGGTTTAAGGACAATCGTACAACCCGCTGCAAGAGCCGGTGCAAGTTTACGTGTGATCATCGCTGCCGGGAAGTTCCATGGTGTGATCGCTGCGACGACACCGACTGGTTCTTTTTCGACGAAGAGTCGTTTTCCTGGAACAGAAGCCGGAATCGTTTCACCGTAAATCCGGCGTGCTTCTTCAGCGTACCAACGGACGTATTGATTGCCGTAATCGACTTCACCGAGTGCTTCGACGTACGGCTTTCCTTGTTCTGTCGTCATGATCCGAGCGAGTTCCTCACGGTGTTCGTTGATCAAGCGATACCAGGCATCGACTAAATTCGCGCGTGTGTCTGCTGTTTCATTTGACCACTTGACGAATGCTTCGCTCGCTGCGTCAACGGAACGTTGTGCGTCTTCCGCTGAACTTGCAGGAACATGTCCGAGCAGTTCTTTCGTTGCTGGGTCGTAGACCGGAATCGTTTCTGTCGTATCGTACCATTCACCATTAATTAAGTTCTTTTCAATCATCTTGTTGCACCTCCGTGAATTTCATTACGTCCTTTATTAAACACCTCAAGACGAGTGAGCGGAAGTTCCGCTTTGGATGGACAGTCATAACGAAACGGAATGACTCAAAAAAGTAGTTAATCGACTGAATAATCGGGAACAGTTAGATATAGAGGGGAATGAAAACGTCAAAATTGATGAAGGAGTCGAAAAACATGAGACGGAACTGGATCATTGGCGGTGTGGCGCTGAGTCTGCTACTAAGTGGATGTGGGGAAAGCGAAGTCAGCGAGAAAAAGTCGGAAAAAACACGCGAGACACAGCAAAAAAGACAAGCTTCGCAACAGGCATACATAGAAAAGACGATACAGCGTGCTGATCGTTACGCTGCCCAGTACGATTATGACCGGGCGATCAAAGTGTTGAAACCCGTCCGCGCAAAAGAGACGAAACAGAGGGAAGAGGAATACGAACAGAAAAAGCAGGCGCTCCTGCCTGTGACGAAACCTGTGCCACATCTCTTTTTTCATTCATTGATTGCTGATCCAAACCAAGCATTTGATGGCGACCGGAAGGAAGCAGGATACGATGATTACATGGTGACGCAACAGGAATTCGAACGGATTTTAGATGCGTTGTATAAAAACGATTACGTACTCGTCCGACCAACAGACTTAGCAAAAGAGTTGAACGGGAAGATCGTTGAAACACCTGTCCGTTTACCAAAAGGAAAACACCCGCTCGTGCTCTCGCAAGATGATGTCAATTATTACGAATACATGAAAGGCGATGGATTTGCGAAGAATTTAAAAGTGAAGGACGGCAAAATCGTCAACGCAATGGTTGGAAAGCCGGATGGTGCCTATGATCTCGTACCAATCGTCGATGCGTTCGTCCAGTCGCATCCTGACTTTTCCTATAAAGGAGCAAAAGGGTTGCTCGGTATCACAGGTTATAACGGGGTGCTCGGGTATCGTTCCTCCTACAATCAATATGGACACAATAAAAAGGTCGAAACGGCACGAAATCAAGCGAAACAGACCGCCATCGCATTAAAAGAGGACGGCTGGCAGTTCGCGAGTCATACGTACGGACATATTTGGGTCGGAAAAGAATCAGTCACGACGATTCGTGCGGATCTTAAACGCTACAAACAGGACGTTGCCCCGCTGATCGGAAAAACGACGCAATTAATTTATCCATACGGTAGTGATGTCGGGGATTGGCACGATTATTCGGGTGAGAAATATCGTTTACTCATCGATAGCGGGTTCCGTTATTTCTTCAATGTTGATGCGAGTCAACATGCGTGGAAACAAGTTGGACCCGACTACTTCCGCCAAGCCCGGATCAACGTTGATGGGATTCGTCTACGTCAAGCCGTTGCTGGAAAGACGAGCATACTCGATCCATTCTTTGATGCGGAAGAAATCTTTGATCCAGCACGACCGGAACGGAAGTGAGTGATTGAAAACTAGTTAATTCATCGATTAAAGCAATTAAAAAGGTAGTGGCTGCGTTCCGTCCTGATCCGTAAATTGATAGGTCTTCGCGAGATCGGCAACGAAGACGGCTTGTCCAGAATAACGTCTAACATCGTCATCCGCCATCAGCGCTGTAACGGCTCGTCCGATATAGGTCGTCGATTCAGTCGCGGCACTCGCGAAACCGGCATCGACAACCCGTTCCGTCCGCATGAAACCGGGGCAGAGCGCGATAACGGAGATGGTCGTCTGAGCTAACTCCTGCGCCATGACGTGCGTCATCCGATTAATCGTTTGCATCGCCAAATCATAATAGAGGTTTCCAGACACCTGCTCTGGAGTGAATGATGTCAAATTGATGACGAGCGCAGCTGGACTCTGTTGCAGTAATGGCATCGCGGCCCGAATCGTCCACAAGTACGCTTTTGGTCCGGCAGACATCATCGCGTCCCAATGTTCAGGTGGTCGCTCCCAAAACCGTCGTCCGGTTCCAGACGGTAAGTGGCTTTCCGAACCACCGAACACACAATTGACGAGGAGATCGATTCGACCATCGCGGTGCTGGATCTGCTGAATCAGACGATCGATATCGTCAAGACTCGTATGGTCACAAACGATCGGGATACCGAGTCCGCCGCGTGCCGTGACACCAGCAGCCGTCTCTTCGATCGTTTCGCTTCGTTGATCCGTTGTCTGTTCATTCGTACTTCGTCCCGTGACGTAAACGATCATTCCGGCGTCACCTAAGGCATATGCGATGCCGCGTCCGGCGCCACGGGAGCCACCAGCGATGAGTGCAATCCGTTTTGACATGATGAAGCTCCTTTCAGATACGAGAAGACGGATGGGCAGATGCGCATCCGTCTTCTTCTGTCTTAAAAACCTTTAATCGTCATCCCACCATCGACATAAAGCGTTTGCCCGGTCACGTAACGGGCTGCAGCAGACGATAAGAAGACGGCTGGTCCAACCAGTTCTTCTAATTCACCGACCCGACCGAGCGGTGTCACGTCAACGATGTCCTGCAAGTATGTAGGATCTTTCAGTAATGGTTCCGTTAATGGTGTCTTAAAATACCACGGTCCGATCGCATTGACACGAATGTTTTGTGGTCCCCATTCAAGCGCCAGAACTTTCGTCATCTGAATCATTGCCGCTTTCGTCGTCGCATACACGACACCGGTCCTTAAGGCGACGTGACCAGCAACCGAGGCGATGTTCAGAATGCTTCCACCTGTCTCCTGCATCCGTTTCCCAATTTCTTGAGCGAAAAAGAAGGCGGATTTCAGATTAGTCTGTTGGATCGTTTCCCACTCGTCTTCCGTCACATCGAGTGCCTTCGAGCGAATGTTCATTCCCGCATTGTTGACGAGCCCATCAATCTGCGGTACTTGTTCGTATGCACGAGCTACCGTCTCGACGACTTGTTTCCGGTCAGTGATGTCGCACGGGAAGATGTAAGCCGTTCGACCGAGTCGTTCGATTTCTTGTGCCGTCTCCTTCAAATCGCGTTCCGTCCGGGCGACGAGAATGATGTTAGCACCGGCTTCTGCCATCCCGATGGCGAGCGCGCGTCCGATACCTCGTCCAGCTCCAGTGATAAGAAATGTCTGATCGGTTAACGAAAAACTTGGAAGATACATGATGTCACGTCCTTTTATTGAGAGTCACCCCTTACTCTAATGAAAAATTGACTGAAAAGAAAGAAAAATCACTCCATAGTAAAGTAGAGATGGTAAAATATTGAAAAGGAGGGATGAGATGAAGCGTGGGTTAGTTGTGACATTATGTATAGCACTCGTGAGCCTTGCTGCGATTCAACTGGTCGGTACAGAAGTCTATCGTTATTTCTTTTATGATCCAGCAACCTATCAAGCTCGATTTATGGCTGATGGAGGCGGAAAGGAAGAAGGAAAACCGACCAAGCAAAAAATGGACATCCAAAGCGGGGGATTTGCGGATAAGGATGCATTAGGAGTTGTTACCTTTTACGGTGTCGTTGGTCTTGTCATACTACTGACTGTCCTCTTCAGTGTACGTTACTTCTTGAAGCGTTTGCGAAAACGACGCAGACGAGAGACTGTAATCGACGATTTAATGGACCCGCCGCCGGTGTTTTCCCCAAATCGTTCGATCCGACAAACACTTGTTGGTGAAGAATCAGAGTCAGAGATTCGCCGTCTGTTACAAACGTTCGATCGGCAACTGACACGACAAAAACGCCGCCGCTCCGAAGAGACGGTCGGCGAATGGTTACAGCGGATTGATGTCACGCTCGATCCATCAATCTATCATCTCGTCCGGTACGGTGAGACACCGGACTCGGCGATTTCACAAAATCAGGTCGATGATCTAAGACATGAACTACAAGTGCACCTTCAGCGCGACTGACCGAGTAAATCAAGCAGGATCGCATGATGGGAGGCGTCTCGTGAGACGAGTGACAATTCGCGGACGACATCAAACCCGTCGACCGGTAACGTCTTGATTTCAGGGGATAGTCCGTCTTGGAAAATCTCCGGCAATAGAGCGATACCCAGTCCTGCACGGATGAAACCGAGGACGCTCGATCCGAATTCCATCTCGTTTTCTGCTTGGTAGACGGCACCTCGCTCGATGAACGCGTCCTTTAGGATGTTCGTCGAATCGCAATCGATCGGAAGCGATAAGAAAGAGGCGTCACGAATTTGATCAAACGCTACAGACGTACAGCCTGTGAATCGTTCGTCGTCTTGATGGACGTAAAGCAAAAAGTTCTCCGTATACAAATGGGTCGTATGATAAGGATGGACATGGTGACGATCGTCGAGTAAGACAGCATCATATCGGCGTTCTTCAAGACCTTGCATCAAATCGATCGTCGTATGCGCCGTCTTTAATTTGAGATCCGGTGCCGTCGCTTGTCGTGAAACATGACGGGGGAGATACGTCATCGCGACGCTTGGCCATGATCCGAGCGTCAGGGTCGTTCGTTCGTCGATCGTACCGATCCGCCGTTTCATCTGATCGATCCGGTCAAGCAGTTCGCGACTCTCTTCAAAGACAATTTCGCCAGCTGTCGTCAACGTGACACCATGTGCCGAACGGTGTAACAGCGAGACGTCGAGTGCACTCTCAAGACTTTTGATTTGTTTACTTAACGCCGGTTGCGTCATATGCAGTACTTCGCTTGCTTTCGTCAGGCTGCCGGTCTCCGCGGTGACGAGGAATGCTTCCATCCATTCGGTCTTCATTGGTTCACGCTCTTTTCATACAGGTTGTTTAGAACGTACGCCATTTGAACGCATCTGACAATCATTTTGCATTTTTTATATTCTTAGTTTGGAATATTCTAAATTGGGAATATATAAAATAAAGAGGTGAACGGATATGAATGATCAGATATCAATACGATTCTCAGCCCTCGGAGATGCGACACGGCTTCAACTTATTGAAGCGTTACGAAACGGTCCTCGCTCCGTCAATGAGTTGGCTGAACAACTACACTTACGCCAACCGCAAACCTCGAAGCATTTGAAGCTGTTGCTTGACGCGGAACTAATCACTGTCGAACGGCAGGCGAATCGTCGCTTGTATAGCCTTCGTCCAGAAGCGTTTCGAGAGCTCGTCATGTGGAGCAACTCGCTTGCACAAATGGAAGCCCGCATGCATCGTCTAGACGCACATTTGAAGCAGATTCAGTCGAACGTGAAGGGAGACGGGACGAATGAAAAAGGAATTGAAGACTTCGATTGAGGGGAAGACTCTACGAATGGAATGGACGTGTGAGGCGCCGCGAGATAGCGTCTTTGCCGCATTCACGGAAAAAGAGCAGCTCGAAGCGTGGTGGGGACCGGAAGGCTGGGAGACGACGATCGAGACGTTTGAGTTTCAACCAGGTGGTGTGTGGCATTATTGCATGCGCTGTATTGATCCGGCGCAAGGTGACTTTTACGGCATGGAGTCGTGGGGGAAAGCGATTTTCAGAAACATCGATGCTCCGAACACGTATAGTCATGCCGATTATTTCTCGGACGCGTCAGGAGCGATCTCTGAACATTTACCAGGAAGCGAGAATGTCACGACATTTCTCGACCACGGGGAGACGACGTTGATCGTCTTCGAGTCGACCTATGAGACAGAAGCAGCCGTGCAAGAAGTGCTCGGTATGGGGATGAAGGAGGGCTTTACGTCGCAACTGTATCGCCTCGATCGTCTATTAGTGAAACAGTGAGAAGGAGTCGGTGAGGGATGCGGAAGCTCAGTCTTATAGTATGTATGCTTTGTTTAGCCGGTTGCGGAAAATATACGATGGAAGAGGCGAAGGAGAATGGAGATATCATCGTCCAGAAGGATGTTACGAACAGCGACCGATTCGAGTCCTTTTTGAAGAACTCAACGCAAGGGAAATCAGATCAGATCCGCATCACGGCGTTTACGACTGAAGGCGACCCGGTGTTGTATGACGTCAAGTATGATGGTAAGTCGTATCACTACACGTCCGATTCATCGCGTGATCAGTTCGGCACGACAGACGATGATCGTAAAAACGAAGTCTGTCGACAGCTCGAAGTGAAGGAACAGTCGGTCTATACGTTACGTCAATGCGCTGAAGGAGCGGATCATGAGCTTTTACGATTGCCAAAACAATAATCAAAAAGGATCGTGTCCCGTCGAATCAATCAGCGGGCACGATCCTTTTTATTCGCTGTCGAGACGACGCAAGGCTTCGCGCCAACTGGAGAAGCGTTCAATCAACAACGTCAGTGAAGGTGCTTGGTGCGCACGCGCCCACTTGGCATATTGTTGACTCGTCAGAAGCGGTCCATGTGTGGCTGCAGCTTGTTGAAGAGCATCTAAGCAGTCTTGATCGGTGAAGAAGCCGTTCGAGGTGAGATCGAAGTGTGCTAAGGCCTTTTTCCAGGTGCCGAACCGACGAATGATCGTATTCGCACTCAGCATCTCGGGGTGTAGATCCCGCAATTCCGTGTAGGAGCGAATCGTCATGTTCGTTCCTTTTTGTGCGACATAAAAAGCAACGCTTTCTTCGATCGACCACCGCTTCGTTCGCTTGACCGCAGCGGGACGGTTCAGCGTCATGCGTTCTTTCGTCGATAAATGGGAAGCCTTGACGATTCCAGCTCGTTCTAACAGGTGTGCCCACGAACCGAATCGGGCGTTGATTTCTTCAAGCGAAGGGTAAGGAAGTTGAGCTGCTAACTTTTGATAATGGGTAGCTTTCATAGGTGAATGGTGCATTTGATGAAGACCTTGAATCAAGCGGATGATCTTCTCATCCGTTGCTAAGGTGGAAGTGGAAGTCGGATGTTGACGCATGCAAGATATCTCCCTTTTGAATGGTTGTTTCAATTAAAGGCTAGTGTAGCATGGGCGATTGCGAGAACATACTAACAATATCGTAAGGTAAGAAAAATAGAGCATTTTCATCCGAGAAATACAGGAAAATAAGAGGTGGAACACGAATACAATATTATAGAAGAAAAGAGGGGGAAACGATGAATGAACGAAACACAAACGATTGATACGATGGAGGATATTTTAAAGATGCTTGATGCGCGATTGCGTGAACCAGAACCGTTTTGGGACAAGTTTTATGAAGATCGGACGAAACCGGTCCCGTTTTTTAAGAACATTCCTGACGAGAACTTAGTTCGCTACGTCGAACAGGGCTGGATCTCGCCAGGTGACGCACTAGATCTCGGAACAGGACCGGGGCGAAATGCGATCTATCTCGCAACACACGATTTCTCGGTGACGGGACTGGATCTTTCAGCAACCGCGTTAGAATGGGCAACGGAACAAGCACAACAGACTGGAGCACACGTTGCGTTTCGAAAGCAAGATTTTCTAGAGACGACAGAACAGAATACATATGATTTCATTTACGATTCAGGCTGTTTTCACCATATGGCGCCACATCGACGTTTGGCCTACGTGACGCGAATGAAGGAGATGTTGCGACCAGGAGGATATTTCGGATTAACGTGTTTTGTTGCGGGCGGTCCGCTTGGCGGGGCGACGTTGACTGACTGGGAAGTCTATCAAGAAAATAGTCTCCAAGGCGGACTCGGCTATACGAAAGAGCGATTACTCTCCATATTCGATGCATTCGACGTCATCGAACTAACGGAAATGAAACCCGTCGACAATCCAGAGGCATTATTTGGTCATGCTGGACTGTGGACCGGTTTGTTTCGATTAAAGGATTGATTCGTCCGGCATTCGAGACGTGAACCAGTCCACAAAGTAACGGACATCTTCTAGCGAGACGATTTGGTGTGTATCGTAAGCGGCGAACAACGTTAAAAAGCGCGGTTCGTCAGGAAAATAATGAAGCAGGATCGGGCGGAGTGTCTCTAGGTCATGCACGAAGCCTTGATCTTCCTCTAAGATGAGGTGATAGGCGCTCCGAACAATCCGTTTCACGATCGAATCCGAATGAATCAGAGCGACCCGACCTGTTTCTAGGAGAAATAAATCCGTTTTCAACTGCTCGCATAACCTACTGTTTAACGCGAAGCCAAGAGCGCGTGTCGGACGAAGGGACGGAAATCGACTTTGGAGATTTTCGCCTGCCAGAAACAAGTTGACGGATTTCAACCAGACGCCCCAGCGAAGTGCTTCGTCATCCCGTATGACGTCGCCAAGTAGACCGATGTCATAATCGATTTTGGTGACGAATGGATAGTCTGTCAACCAGTGTTCCGTCCGTTTATCTAACTGCATGTGTTCTTCTTCCGTCAACGGTTCTGTCAAAATCAGTGTAAAATCGAGATCGGATTCAAAGGGACGCGCCGTTCCTTTTGCGACACTTCCATACAAGTACACGCCATGAAACACGGATAAGGTTTGTACATAGGCGACGACGTCCTGAATCACGGCACGATAACGGACAGGAATCGCTTCAGCGGAAGTTGGATTGTGGATGTAGCCATTTTTCGTGCCCAATGTCGTAGGATACTGCATCTGTCTTCCTCCTCATCCTTCAGGAATGGATTGATAGCGATACCACTCCTTGTTTCGCTGCACATATATAAACATCGTATCATCTTTTTCTTGATAGATGACCGTACCGCTCTTAAGATAAGTTGCCATGCCGTCCTTGAGCGTCTTTTCGGATGCTATTTTTTGGACACGTAGTCCAGGAGTCAAGGAGAGATCGGAGACGGTTACAACCTGATCTAGTCGGTACACGCGATCGTTCAAGCGGATGACGTCTTGATCTTGTTCAATGGCTTTCGCCGCGATGAGGTCCGTTGTTGTCATCGTCGTCTCCGCTAAGCATCCACTGAGAAAAAGAATGACCAATACGATAGTAGCTAACACTTTTTTCATGAAAATACCTCTTTCTCTAGTTATATATCGTAATTTACGATATATTCGGATTATACGATATAAGGGGGAGCATTATGATTTCAGCTGATTTTGCAAAAATTTATTATCAATTACATCCACGGTTCGAAGAAAACCTGTCTCACCAAAGTGTGCGTATTTTGCAATACATTCAATTTACGATGAATCCGACGATCAAGCAGATTGCCGAGGCATTTCGCCTCTCACATAATACGACGTCTGAGCACGTCAAAAAGTTGGAGAGATTAGGCTATATCGAAAAAAAGCGAAATCCAGAAGACCAGCGCCAAGTGACGATTGGTTTGACAGTCTTAGGAGATACAATCGTTCGTCGTCATACCGAGCTCGATCCTGAACGGTTAAATCAAGTCCTTGCTACGATGTCAAAAACAGACCAACAGGCGATTGAACAGGCGTTTCGATTGTTGCGGGAGGCGGCAGATGACTGCTTTTCTCGTTAAAGTGCTGTCGAGCGCACTGGTCATCGGTCTCGTTACTGAAGTCGCCCGGCGTTCACCGTCACTAGGTGGCGTGTTGTCCGCGTTGCCCGTCGTCAGTCTGATCAGCTTTGCCTGGCTCGTTAAACAGGGAAGTGAACGGACAGAACTAAGTACATTCTTAAAGAGTGTGTTACTCGGATTACCAGCGACGTTCTTATTGCTTGCCGTCTTATATGGATTGATTCGCTTAGGTATTCCTATTTTTTACAGTATACTCGGTGCGTCGAGCTTTTTTATCGTTTGTTGGTATATCCAACGTCACCTACAACAGTGGTGGCAAACCTAAAAAAGGAGACAAAGTAATGATAACCCTTCAAACAAAGCGATTGACGATTCATCCATGTACAGCGAATGACGTGACACGTTTACAACAACAGCACTACGATAACGGACCGGAAGTTCAGCATCATTTGATGTCAATAGCGTCAGATCCCTCGCTACTATACTGGGGCAGCTGGCTCGTCATGACAAAGGATGGTCAATTAATCGGGGATATCGGATTCAAGGGGAAGCCGGACATACGACAAGCGGTCGAAATCGGTTATGGTCTGTTACCAGCCTATCTCAATCAAGGGTTTGCGACGGAAGCAGTTCAAGCATTGATTGAATGGGCGTTTGAACAAACGGAAGTGACAGGAGTACTTGCGAAGACGGAGTCGACGAATCAAGCATCAATCCGAGTACTCGAAAAAGCGGGATTGATTCAGGTCGGGAGAGAAGATCGGTATATCATGTGGGAGCGTATGAAGAGGGTGTAAAGGAAACTTGACAGGTAGTGTGTTATTTACATATAGTGGGACTACGAGGTGAGATCATGAAAAATAAGGTCAAGGAGATGCGCGAAGAACGTGGCTGGTCGCAAGGCGAACTGGCAAAACGATTGAACGTGTCGCGTCAGACGGTCATTTCCATCGAAAAAGAGCGGTATAATCCGTCACTCGATCTCGCGTTTTCACTAGCTGATCTGTTTGAACGGCGAATCGAAGACATCTTTACACCGAATCGAACGAACGAGGAGGGAATAGAATGAAGCGAGTCAATGTGTTACTAGACATCATTTTAATTGGAGTAGGTCTGTACTTAACGATGACAGATCCGGCGGCTAAAACTCTTGGGATCATCCTCGTTTTAGCTGGCGTCACGTCACGTATCACAGGAACGGTATTCTCGCCAACGGAACCGTATGATGAGCGCCAAGGAGAGATTAAAATCCGTAGTGGACATATCGCTTATCTCGTAAGTATCGGATATCTTTTCTTGATCTTGATTCTCGTCAATCTGTCGATCATAAAAGACATTCAATTTGCTCTGTTGCTGGCATTAGGAGGACAACTTTTATTCTTTCCGCTTGTATTGCTGTACGTGAACCGAAAGATGTAAGGAATGAATGTTTATAAAAATGATACTTGTAACCGTTATCAACAATGATATAGAATGTAATGGAATAGGGATTGTTACTGGTCAAGCAGGCGAAACCCAAATCAGCGATCACTGGAACCATGAGTGACGTTTGATTTGGGTTTTTCTATTTTTCTGATTTGAAAGGAGGTCACCGATGATCATTCATCAGATATTCAACAACAATGTCATCAGTGTATTTGACAAAGCAGGGCGTGAGCGAGTCGTCATGGGGAAGGGAATCGGCTTTAAACGGAATTCAGGACAGAAGATATTAGCCTCCGATGTGGAAAAAGTCTTTTATCTCGATGATGCAGGTAATCATGAACGATTTAAATTACTACTTCAAGAAATTCCTGAAGAAATCATCGTCTTGACTGATGATATCGTAACGATTGCTAAATTGACGCTCGGGAAAAAACTCAATGAACTTGTGTATATTGCTCTTGCTGATCATTTACATTTTGCATTAGAACGTCACGAAAAAGGCTTAGAGATTAAAAATGTATTGCTTTGGGAGATTAAACGTTTATATCAAGATGAGTTTAGTGTTGGTCTGCAAGCGCTTGAACTGGTTGAAGAAAAATTCAATATCATATTACCTGAAGACGAAGCAGCCTATATTGCACTTCATATCGTGAATGCTGAATTAAACGAAGAGATGCCGAACATCGTCTCAATGACAAAAGTCATTCAAGAAGTATTGAATCTCGTAAAATACCACTTTGCACTAGAATGGGATGAGAATGCTCTCGCCTATCATCGTTTTGTTACCCACCTTAAATTTTTTGCACAACGACTCGTGACACGAACGGAATACGAAGGAGATGAGAGTGCGCTTTTCGATCTAGTGAAAATGCAATATCCAAAGTCATATGTCTGCACTGAAAAAATCGCTACCTTTATTCAGACAAAATATGATTATCGGTTGACGGATGAAGAGAAATTGTACCTAACGGTTCATATTACAAGATTGATTAAAGAAAAAAAGAAAGATTGACATATTAATGTATTGTTGTTATTATGTGGTTAATAAATATATATTTATCCAATAGGATTGTTACTGGTCAAGCAGGCGAAACCTAGGTGAAGCAATGCGTATTTCTATGAAATACGTAACTTGTTCTCATCTGGGTTTCTTTTTGTGTCTATCAACTATGGAGGTGTACTATGAAATACGATCAATTGGCTAAAGCAATCATTGAATCTGTCGGAGGTGAACAAAACGTTAGTTCACTTGTCCATTGCGCGACCCGACTACGTTTCGTACTTAAAGATAAAGCAAAGGCTGATAAACTAAAACTTGAAAAACTAGAAGGTGTTATTGCTGTAAAAGAGAGCGGAGGGCAATTTCAGGTCGTCGTCGGAAATACAGTACCTGAGGTATATCAAGCAATTGGGAAACAAACAAAGCTGATGGAAGAATCAACAGATACTTCTGAGACAAGTGAAAAGGGAAATATTTTCGGTCGAGCGATTGATGTTATTTCGAGTATCTTTACGCCGTTGCTTGGTGTCATGGCGGGAGCAGGTATCTTGAAAGGTTTACTTGCGATTGCGACGAATGCAGGTTGGTTAGTTCCTACCGAAACAACTTATATCATTTTAAATGCTACAGCGGATAGTCTCTTTTACTTCTTACCTATTTTGTTAGCGGTTACATCAGCGCGAAAGTTTGGTGCAAATCAATTTGTTGCCATGACAGTAGCGGGTGCTTTAATTTATCCTACAATCATTCAACTGAAGGCGGATGCAGTCGCGACGACATTCTTCGGTATACCCGTGACGATGATGTCCTATACATCTACAGTCATTCCGATCATTCTTGCCGTTTGGGTTATGAGTTATGTTGAGAAATTTTTCAATCGATATGTGCATGAGAGTGTTAAAAATTTTGTTACTCCTTTGATTGCTCTCGTTACAATCGTTCCGTTGACATTAATCGTGTTTGGACCAATCGGCGTTACGTCAGGTGACTTGATTGCTGCTTTTATTTTAAAGGTACTAGCATTTAATCCGATTTTAGCAGGGGCGTTCATTGCCGGTGTATGGCAAATCCTCGTCATTTTCGGTATTCACTGGGGAGTTGTTCCGATTTTCATCAATAACATTGCGACTAAAGGATATGACTATATCAAACCGGCAACTGCACCAGCAATTTTTGCGCAGTCAGGAGCATCATTTGGTGTCATGCTTCGATCAAAAAATAAAAAGTTAAAAACATTAGCAGGTTCTACGGGAATTACCGCATTATTCGGTATTACAGAGCCTGCCGTATATGGAGTCACGTTACGCTTAAAGCGTCCTTTCATTGCAGCAGTCATTAGTGCAGCAGTAGGTGGAGGAATCGTAGGACATTTTGGAAGTGTAGCAGTTGCTTCTGGTCCTCCGGGATTATTGACGTTACCCGTCTTTATTGGAGATAGTATGACAGCGTTTTACGGGTTGTTAATTGGTGTTGGTGTCTCATTCTTTTTATCGATGGTCTTAACGTACATCCTTGGTTTTGAAGATGATCCGATTGAAAAAGAAGTGGAAAAAAATATTCGTCCATCAACAGAGATGACGATTCCAAGCCCAGTGTCAGGTCAAATCGTGTCTCTCGAAAAAGTTTCGGATAGTGTGTTTGCGAGTGGAGCAATGGGGAAAGGTTTCGCAGTCGTTCCGACTGAAGGAAAAGTAATCGCCCCAGTGTCAGGTCAAGTAACTGCTATATTTGCAAGCAAACATGCGATTGGTATTCGGTCAGAGGACGGAATGGAGATCCTCATTCATGTTGGGATTGATACGGTACGCTTAGATGGAACTCACTTCGAATTACACGTCACACAAGACCAGAAAATCGAACCAGGGGATGTATTAATCACTTTTGATATGGAATCGATTCAAGCGGAAGGTTATGACATCATCACACCTGTGATTTTCACGAATTTATCAGAAGAACGACAAATTACGATTGACCAAGATCAAATTTCAGTAAGTGAATACAATAAACCTGCTTTTGCATAAGAAAGGATGAGACGATGCAATTTCCAAAAAACTTTTTATGGGGTGGCGCTATTGCTGCTAATCAAGCAGAAGGTGCCTATTTATCCGATGGAAAGGGATTATCTTCCGTTGATTTAATTCCTAATGGGTCGACTCGAAGAGCCGTCATGAAAGGAGACTTATCTCATTATGAGCCGCTCCCAGAACTAACTTATCCATCCCATGATGCGATTGATTTTTATCATCGCTACAAGGAAGATATTGCGTTATTCGCTGAAATGGGATTTAAAGCACTTCGTCTATCGATTTCATGGGCGCGTATCTTTCCAAATGGTGATGAAGAACAACCAAACGAACAAGGATTGAAGTTTTACGATGATGTGTTCGATGAATTATTGAAAAATGGAATTGAACCGGTTGTCACGATGGCGCATTTTGATGTCCCCGTTCATTTAGTAGAGCATTACGGAAGTTGGCGCAATCGAAAGATGGTTACATTCTTCGAACAATATGTGAAGACGATCGTATCCCGTTATCATTCAAAAGTTCGCTATTGGATGACTTTCAATGAAATAAATATGTTGTTCCATCTTCCTTATATGGGAGCTGGATTAGTATTTGCTGAAAAAGAGAATCGGCAACAAATTCAGTATCAAGCAGCACATCATCAATTGGTAGCGAGTGCGCGTGCCGTGGAAATTGCTCATACGATTAAACCGGATCTTCAGGTTGGGTGTATGTTGGCAGCAGCTATGACATATCCTTATACCTGTAACCCAGATGACGTCGAAAAAGCGATGGAACGTGATCGTGAAAATTTCTTCTTCATTGATGTACAAGCTCGCGGTGCTTATCCTGGTTATGCATTAAGACAATTGAAAGATGCTGGAATTGAAATTCAGATGGAACCAGGTGATATTGAACTATTACGCAACCACACAGTGGACTTTATTGGTTTTAGTTATTATTCGAGTCGCTGTATCAGTACTGATCCAGAAATATTGGATAAGATGACAGCGGGGAATGTGTTCCCGACTGTTAAAAATCCATATTTGAATCAATCGGAATGGGGATGGACGATTGATCCGAAAGGACTCCGTTTAACGGCGAATCAGTTATTTGACCGTTATCAACTCCCGTTATTCATCGTCGAAAATGGCTTAGGGGCATTTGATGAATTGGATGGTGAAGGAAACATTCAAGATGACTATCGAATTGCTTATTTAACAGATCACATACGCGCAATGTACGAATCGATACAAGACGGTGTAGAACTTATCGGTTACACGAGTTGGGGCTGTATTGACCTCGTTAGTGCTTCTTCCGGAGAATATGCAAAACGGTATGGCTATATTTATGTAGATCGTCATGATGATGGCAGTGGAACGAATCGAAGACAAAAAAAGGCGTCATTTGATTGGTATAAAAAAGTAATTGCATCAAATGGTGCCTTTATAGAAAATCAAAAACATATTAAAATCAAATAAAGGTATAGCTAACGATTTTGATCTAGAAATGTTTAGATTACAAATCGTTAGCTTTTTAATTATTATTAGATTCTTTCATAAAAAATCATCAATGAAGGTATTTTCAATATTCAACCATGAATCGCAAATGTATCCCGTAATTCGATGATTGTTCCTTCGGGTGCTTTTAATTTGCTGAGATGACCATCGACGACGAAATAGATGTTTCCGCCGTGTTTCGGTAGGAAAGGCATCCCAAGTCGTTCCAAGCGTGCTACTTCTTCTTGCAAGTCGTCAACGTAAAGTGCGAAATGGACGGGACCCGCTGCTTGTTTCGTATAATCGGTGAACGGCTGACCCGATTTGGGTGTTTGCAATTCGATATAAAAGTCACCGAGACGTAACCAGCTGTTAAAGGCGCGGTCGTGAAAACCAGGTGACTCTTGAATGAGTGAGAATCCAAGTTGTTCATAAAATTGTTTAGACGCAGCATAGTCTGTCGTCTGAATGCAGATGTGATGAATTTGTTTCATACTAAAACCTTCCTTCGTGTTCAATGAAATCATGCAGAACTAGTGTAGCATTTCACGGATCAGTTGGAACGATTGAAATGGAGAATCTGATGCAACAAATGATGAATTTAATTTGTGAACGTTTTTTGTTAGGGCAAATGATCGGCGAACCTGTACGATTGACTGGCGGACTCATGCATGAGACATGGCGACTACAGACGACGACTGGATCTTATGTCTTAAAGCGATTGAATCCGGACATCATGCGACGTCCTGAAGCACGAAATAATTTTAAGATGTCAGAAGATGTCGCCATGCAAGCGTCACTTCACTTAGCAGCATTACCAGCACGTCGCATCAAAGACCAAGCGGTACAGACGATTGACGGCTCGGATTACCTTTTGTTTGATTGGATTGATGGCAAGACGCTATCAGCCGACCAGCTTCGATCGGCACATGCACGACAAATCGGAGTTCAATTAGGACGGTTGCATGGACTTACGATAGTGACAACTGGCTTTTCAAAGCCGGATACCTCTACTACTTCAATCAATTGGAACGGTCATGTAGAAGAAGGAAAACGGCAGCAAGCAAAGTGGCTGCAACTATTCATGGAAGAGCAGGAACAGCTGCAACGAATAGAAAGACTAGCACAGGAAGCACAGAAACAACTGCCAGTAGACTGGATCGTCAGTCATCGAGATCTCGATCCAAAGAACGTCCTCTGGACACCAACGGGTCCAGTCTTGATTGATTGGGAGTCTGCGGGTCTGATTCATCGAGCGGTCGACGTGTTCGAGACAGCCTGTTATTGGTCGAAGCAGGAAAACAATACGTTTGACCGCGTTCGATTTAACGCATTTCTTGACGGTTACGCGACAAACCAACGTTTGCCTGATGTCGACTGGACGCACGTCATCGATAGCAGTGTTCAAGGAAAGCTGGACTGGCTGAATTTTAATCTCAATCGCTCACTTGGGAAAAGTGGAATCCCTGAGGCGGAACGAGTACTTGGAACAGAACAAGTCGTTTTAACAATAAAAGAATTACGAGCGCACGACCGGAATCTCTGGATCAAGTGGATGTCGGTAAGATAAGCATAAAAAGAGGCACCGAATCACTCGATTCGATGCTTCTTCGTTATTAAAACGATTTGACCAACTGTTCAATAGTTGATTCAGGAGTACGAATCGGAACATATCCGAGTCGTTTGATTCGTTCGTTTGAGAAAGTAGCGCATTCCGCTGCACGCTTCGGTATTTGGTACGGCTTGTCACTTGCTGTGATCAACTTCATCCGAAAATCCGTCTCAGGTAGATTCGCATCGATCGCATTAAAGGTGTCACCATTTTGCGCATTTTTTGCGGCGATGACGATCATTTCGACTAGATTATCCGTATGGACCCACGGGACGACATCATCCGGATGCACCCAGGTAATCACATCCGCCTCCTTCATCCGCTCGACTTGACGATCCCCCCAATAGGACTGCTCCTCGGCACAAATTGATCCTGGACGTAAGATGATTAAATCGGAATCGGGTGTATATTCCTGTAACAGGCGTTCGGATTCCTGTTTTGTATGAATGTAGACGTGTTCGGACGGTAGGAGTGGTGACGTTTCCGTAAAATGTCCACTCACGACTTCGCCGTACACGGAAGTCGTCGAGATATGAACGATGCGCTTGACACGAGCTTTTGTCGCAGCATCCGCGAGATGTTGTACACCAGTGACATTTGCTTCCTGTGCTAAATCGGGATCATCTCCGAGATAGGCAGCACAGTGAATCAACAGATCGACGCCTTGAAGTGCTGTAAGAAGCGAATCCGGATCACCGAGCTCACCGATGACTGCGTGGACATCTTTGAAAGCGTATTGATCCGCTTGTTCCTTAGAGCGATACAAACCGCGCACTTCACGCGCTTCTTCAAGAAAACGTCGCGCAACACGAGAGCCAAGCGTTCCGGTCATTCCTGTAACTAAAATCGTACTCTCTTTCAGATTCATGGATGCTTACCCCTTTGACTCTGTCTTTTCAGCGAAACATTTGTCACAAATGAAACGTCCCTCGCTTTTTAGGTACGCCTTCACTTCCGTCATTCCGCGATGTTTCGGATAGCGCATCTGGATGTAGACTTTTTCGTTTCCTTCAATCGTTTTGCCGCAATGCATACATGTCGGTTCTTTACCGAACATCCTAACGCCCCCTATAAATTAATATCTTCTATCTTATCGTAAAGGAAAAACCAGGGTGTTGGAAGAATAAAGTAAAAAAGGAATCTAAAGGAGGGTGTCTATGATCTTCATTGCTATTTTTCTCGCCGTTGGTGGAGTCGTCTGGTTCATTTCAGCGCAGAGTCAGTCGAAACATCGCTCGCTCGACGATCAGGAGTATACACTGAACCAACATGATGTCCATCAGCAACAAAATCATCGTGATTTTTGAAGGTATGTAAAGGAGCATCCAGTCCATTGACTGAATGCTCCTTTTTAGCGATTGCGTACATGAAGAAAATATTTTGCGTTGCTCCAGATCAAGGCGAAAATCAATAAGCTGATCGCGAAGATCTGAGACTGACCGGTCTCATACGAATACACGACCAATACGACGATAATCCCCATCAATAGGAGTTGCAAAGAAGACTGTGAACGGATGAGTCCCTCTAACATGACGTGTCGCTCGCCGTCATCTGAGGCAGCGAACAGCTTTTTGATATAGTTTGTTTCCGAGTACTTCGGGAACTGACGGTCCGGATATATATGATGCATGAGATTAAGATAAAAAACAGAGGCAAGACTACTGATGATAAAAAAGAGTCCGCTCAGTATCAAATGAAGTCCGAACTGGTTTTCAATGATGCTAAACGATGCGAGCCCGATGCTGAGAAGAGTAGAAACCTGAACCATCATCATGCCGTCTGCATAGGATCGATTCACTTGATCATCGATTGCGTCCTCTTCGTCGGAAGAAACAGAGTGTTGAGTCAATTGACGAATTTGTATATAGCGTACGATGTAACTGAGAGTCAAGATCGTCAAGATAACCAAAAGACCAGTGAATATGTAATCAAGATAGAGCGATCGTTCAAACTGTGACAAATTGGTATTTTTGAGGACAAACATGACGAAATAACTGCTAATGAAACCGAGTAAAGCTGCGATGATGACCTTGCCTGCTTCCTTGTTCATGTTAATTCCTCCTCATCGAAATAAAAGATGTCTTCTAGCGGTGTATCAAACACACGAGAAATTTTGACGGCGATCAGTAGCGACGGCATGAATTCTTCGCGTTCGATTAAGCTGATCGTCTGGCGCGAAATGTTCGCGCGCCGTGCCAGTTCAGACTGATTCCATCCGTGACGGGCACGTAATTCTTTTAAACGGGATTTCATATAGGGATTCACCTCCTATATAATGTAACTTATCATGGTCTTTTTGACAATGATATTAGTCAAATAAGACAATATAATAGTCATTTATTCGTAAAATAATCATATCGTTGGCATAAACTGTATACTGGAATAAGTTGAAAGGAGATGTGAAATTCGTCGATGAAATCTCAGTCACCTGTAAATAACGTTATTTATCATGATGAGAATATTACGCACCAGATTGCTTCGATTCTCCAAATGGAAGAGACATTGCTCAAACAAAAAATTGCGTATCTCCAGGATGTCACAGACCCCGGTACCACTTCTGAATACGAACAAGGGCGTCAGCAGCTATCGGATAAGCTCGATACGTTGAGACGTTCCGTAAAAATGGATCTCGTCTCGCGTGATGACGTCACACTTCGAACGAGAGCACGTTTTGAACAATCACTCAGAGCAACAAGTGTGACAGAAAAGGAAGCTTGTCTTATTCAAGACTATCTCCGAATTGAGGCGACGATGCTGACAAAATCGGGAGAGTCGGTTTCCGATCTTCATGCTGCTTTATTTGACGCGGATGAATCCACTCGAAAACAAGCGCTCTTATCGATTGAGGAAGCGTTCCGCATGAAAGAATCCGTCATTCAACCCTTGTTTTCACGACTCGTTGATTTACGACAAGCGCGTGCCACTGCAAGTGGTAAGATCGGATACGAGGAACTAGCTTTTGTAGAACTCGGACGCGTCGATTATACGAGTCAAGATGTCAATCATTACGCCACTATCATTCAATCCGACTTTCTACCGGTCAAACGGCGATTTCAGCGCGAACAACAAACGTTTCTCGGCAAACAGGTGCTCCATCCGTGGGACGTCCGGCAATCGGCCTATACACAGATTGATCATCACGCGACCGGTTCTGACACTTCATTCTTAGACAAGGCACAAGCAATTCTCGAGAGCGTGCATCCCTATTTTGCGGACGTATTAAAAGAAATGCGACAGATGAATCATCTCGATATCGGTGCCCGGTCGAACAAAGCGGGCGGAGGATTTTGTGAGTATTTACCGGTCGAACAACAATCGTTCTTATTCATGAATCGCATCCAGACGTTTGATGATCTCGTCATCTTTATGCATGAGATCGGCCATGCCGTCCATCATGATGCGATGAAAGAAACGTACGACGGACTACAACCGATTCCGCTTGAAGTAGGGGAGTTCGCTGCCATGTCGCTCGAGTTGTTGACGATGAACGAATGGCATCAGGTGATTCCGGATAAAAAAGACGTTGCCCGGGCAAAACTCGAACAGATGCGTTCCATTGTCGAGTTCTTACCCGAGACGATCATCGTCGATCGTTTTCAATCATGGCTCTATGCTCACCCCGACCATGATCCGACAGAACGACATGCCTATTATGCCGATCTCCGAGAATCATACGATACGGACGTCATCGATTGGTCGGAAACACCCGATTGGAAAGGCCACGAATGGATGAGTGTCATCCATCTCTTTGAGACGCCGTTCTATTACATCGAGTACGCGATTGCTCAGATTGCCGCTCTTCAGTTGTATTACCGTTTCACGAAAGATCCCGACCAAACGCTGAAAGATTTCATCGCAGCTTTAGCTCTTAGTCACACCCATACGATTCAAGATGTCTACGCGAGAGCGGGTGTATCTTTCTTGCCGACTGAAGGAGAGATGAGCGAATTAGTGAGCTTTTTGACATCAGAAGTGGAGACTTGGAAGATAATTTTACAGGACGGTACATCGATATAATGAAGGACGACAAGAAAATTCATATACCAGAAGAGTTAGAAAGCCTCTATTTTTTCGGAGTAGAGCCGATTCTTGAGTTTCCGGAGGAAGAAGCATTCTATCAGCGGTCTAAATACATGTTACACAACTCCTCAAAAGAGCGTATTCAGTTTATTCTGTATCCGGCATTTACTGAAATTGAACTCCATGTCCTCCGACCGACTGGGGAGACGCTGTCACGATTACGAATTGAAACAATCCAATCCTTAAAATATGTTGAAGAAAACGGAAAACGTCTGTTACTTGATCATAGTGATGATGAATATTACCGCATCAGTGAGATTCAACTGGATCCGTTATTTTGTATCATTCAGACGGAAAGAAGAAAATAGGAGGACGAACATGAATATCTGTAAAAACATCGTCTATGCGACATTATTTAATGAAACAGGCGATCAATTATTGATGGTCGAGAATCGTGGAGATCATGGTGACTACTATACATTGCCCGGTGGGACAGTCGAGCGCGACGAAACGTTACATACAGCAATCACGCGTGAAGTTCTGGAAGAGACAGGATTTACAATCATACCAGGTGACATCGTCCATCTGGCAGAAGCATTCTTCCCGCAAGCGGGGGAACATTGTCTCTTTTTCTTCTTCGCGGGAAAAATCACCTCCGGTCAATTGCAGACGAATGTTCCAGAAGAAATTTCCGGACTCGTCTGGATGGATCGTGAAGAAGCGTTCAAACACCTCAATTTACCGGAAGCATCAAAAGAATCGCTCTTTTCTGGTCGAACGGTACCGTATGACTTTGCTGGAGAGATCATCCACGTTTAAGGAAGTGTCGCTTGACGTACTAAGTTGACGAATTTTCGGGTACAACATTACAGGAGCATTACCCGAAACTTGTAGAAAGTCAGGTGAACACACGGTATGTCGATTCTTACGTTTCACGAAGTCAGCTATCAACACATCTTACACGAAATAACAGGTGAGTTCCGCGAAGGTGTCATTACAACGCTCGTCGGACCGAGTGGTGCCGGGAAATCGACGACATTGAAACACATCAATGGACTGATTTCTCCCGATCGCGGCGAAATTTGTTTTCGAGGCGAACCACTTGAACAGATGAATCTGCTCGATGTCCGCAAACGAATCGGGATGGCGTTTCAAAGTGCGCCGATGATTCCCGGTACCGTCTACGATAATATCAATTTGCCGAAATCGATCTTCGGTGAATCGTTGCCGCGCGAAGAAGCGGAACGCTTGCTGCAACAAGTCGAACTATCGGTCGAACTTGAGCGACCGGTCAAAGATTTGTCCGGTGGTGAACGGAGCCGACTCGGAATCGCACGGACACTCGTCAATCGACCGGACGTCCTGTTGCTCGACGAAATCACGGCAAGTCTTGATTACCGCATGGTGCAAGAGATTGAGAAACTGATTCTTGATCTCCAACAGGAGTTACAGACGACGATCATTTGGATTACGCATGACTTAGAGCAAGCCAAGCGGGTCAGCGACGACGTCTGGTTTTTAAAAGACGGTCGATTGATCGAGTCCGGTGATTTTAAAGAACTCGCTTCAAGTGGTCAAGCCGAGACACAAGCGTTCTTGAAGGGGGAATCGGTATGAGTTACCTCCAACTGGCAACTTCGCTCATCTTCATTTTGATCCCCCTCGTCTTAGCGCGGACATTACGGCTTGGTTTAGAGAAGGACATCATCATCGCAACCGTTCGATCGATCGTGCAACTGTTGATCATTGGTTACATTCTGACGTTCGTCTTTGAAAGCGGTAGTCCAATTTTCATGTTATTGATGATTCTGTTGATGATCGGTGCAGCGACACTGAACGTCATCCGTAAAGGGGACGGAATTCCCGGTATTCAGTGGATCATCTTGTTCACACTGATTGCGGTTGAAGCATTGACGATGGGGATTTTGCTCGGGCTACAGATCATTCCGTTCGAAGCCCAACAAGTCATTCCGATCAGTGGAATGGTCATCGGGAACTGTATGATCTTGTCCTTATTGTTCCTCAATAAGTTCAAGGACGAGGTCGAACGGAGTGACGAGGTCATCGAACTAATTCTTTCACTTGGTGGAGACGCGAAGACAGCGATTGATACGAGCTTAAAAGGTGCGATCCGGACAAGTATGATTCCAACGATTGAAGCGCAAAAAACGATGGGGCTCGTCCAGCTGCCAGGGATGATGAGTGGGTTGATCATCGGTGGCGCCGATCCGATGGAAGCCGTCCTCTATCAACTATTGATTCTATTCCTGATCTTGACGACGGCCGCGATGGCATCCGTCCTCGTTGGTTTTCTATCCTACCGTCGACTATTCAATGAAAAAGCACAATTCATCGGTTTGACCTATAAGAAAAAAGACACGTAAGGAGAACGTTATGCAGACTTATCCGATTACAAAAGCCGACCTGCAACTGGTCGAACTAGCAACCGAAACGATTCAAAGCCGCTATGCTGACGATAAACATCACGTTGCAGCTGCTCTACGGACGAAAGATGGCGCGACGAAAGTGGGCCTTCACGTCGAAGCCTATATCGGACGAGTGACGGTGTGCGCGGAAGCCATCACGATCGGTTCCGCCATCACGGATGGATTGACAGATTTTGAAACGATCGTCGCAGTTCGACATCCCTATTCGGATGAGACGGACCGAACGATTCATGTCGTCAGTCCGTGCGGTATGTGTCGCGAATTGATTTCCGACTATGCACCGGACGCATTTGTCCTCTTAACGATCGACGATCAATTGACGAAAGTCCGGATTGCGGATTTGATTCCATTGAAATATGTCCGACAATAACCAGTAAATCCTCATCGTTTAGATGAGGATTTTTTTGCATTTACTTCTAAAAAATCCTTATTATGGTTATGATAAAGACGGAATAATTAAGGAGGGATTTGCGTGTCAGCTTTATTAGAAGTCGAACGGTTATCAAAAACCTACATACGTGGTACGGAGACGATTCATGCATTGAAGCAAGTCAGCTTTACGTTAGAGGAAGGAGGGTTCATCGCCATCATGGGCACGAGTGGCTCCGGGAAAAGTACACTGTTGAATATCCTGGGAGCGCTTGACGCGCCAACCGGTGGAACGTTGACCTTAAAAGAAAAACGGCAACGCGACATCTTCACTGAACCTGCTGCGACGTTATACCGTCAGCAACACATCGGGTTCATCTTTCAATCGTTTCATTTACTCGATGACTTGACGGTCCAGGAGAACATTGCCTTACCATTGATGTTGAAGGGGATGGATGACAAAACGATCAACCAAGAGGTAGAGATTTGGCTCAAACGAGTCGGACTGACGAAGTGGAACAATCATCGACCGCAAGAGCTGTCGGGTGGACAACAACAACGTGTCGCGATTGCACGTGCCTTGATCAGTCGACCACCGATCATCTTAGCGGATGAGCCGACGGGGAACCTCGATTTCAAGACATCTGCTGAAATCATGCAGTTGCTACAAGAACTTAATCGCGAACAACAGACGAGCATCCTGCTCGTGACCCATGATGCGACCGTAGCCGCTCATGCGAAGCGGGTGCTGTATTTCCATGACGGACAGATCGTCGCCGATCAGCTGTCGACCGGTGACGTGGCGCCGATCTTAGAGACATACGAGCAGTTCGTGGGGGCTGTATGAAACGACAACATCTCTTCCGTCTTTCCCACCGACTGTACCGTAAAAGTCCGATGATTTTAGTGACCTCAATCGGAAGCGTCATGATTTCGATTGGTCTTGTCTTAACGATGGTCATTTTTTTATTACATAATCAAGCCGCTATCGAAGCGGATCGTGAACAAAGGTACGGTCAAGTCGATCTGACGGTCAAATATACACCTGAAGATGAGCAGGCGGATCAGTCCGTGTTTGAGCAACTTAAAAAGGATCACGATGTCTTGGACGCAGAGTCGATCTTA
Source organism: Exiguobacterium sp. UBA1053 (assembly GCF_002316465.1). Taxonomy (NCBI): domain Bacteria; kingdom Bacillati; phylum Bacillota; class Bacilli; order Caryophanales; genus Exiguobacterium; species Exiguobacterium sp. UBA1053. Next base: position 66,971 of record NZ_DCDO01000018.1, read on the forward strand.
CAGACGACAGCGCGCATCGCTGGTCAAACGATGGCCGACGTGGAAACGATGGGAGTTCATTCGGATGCTCTGACGAAAAGTCGGTATCATTTCGCGAACGATTTGAAACAGGGAGAAGCGATCGTGTCAGCTCGACTCGCGACGTCGCTTGATCGTAGTGTCGGGCAAGCGCTACGCGTCGGAGAAGCGACGTATCGGATCCGTGAGATTTTACCAAATGCAAAAACGCCTGAAGTTTCGCACGATCAAGTCTTGCTTTCGTATGCTGATCTGAAAAAGAACCATCCAATCGAAACGAAAGCCGTCTTGCTCAATCTAAAAAAAGAGGCGGATCTCGTCCACTATGCCGATACGCTCGTCAAAGCGAATCCGAAGCTCCGGGTTGAACTTGCGGAGGGGCAAACGCTCTCACCGGCGCTGAACGGCTACATCGGGATCTTGTCAGTACTGATCCTTGTCGTGTCCGGCTTCATCTTGATGGCGAATTTCGACTTGTATTTACGCAAACATGCTGTTCAATTTGCCATCATGCGGACGCTTGGGGCGACGACCCGGCAACTGTTTCAGCTGTTCTTCGTTCAATCTGGATTGATTGTCTTAGCGGGAATGATGCTTACGATTCTAGGCAGTATTTTCTTCCCGTTACTCGGTCAACTGGTATGGCCGACAGAGGGTAAAATGATCCTCTCCCTCATGGTTGATCAGGGAGCGTTCTTGATGCTCGTTACGTTCGGTAGTGCCTTGTTAATTCTGCTGTTGCTCGCGAGTACGGCTTATCGAAAACGGGATGTGTTACCACTCCACGTTTTGCGAGAAAATCTGAAAACGGCGTCACGATCGACCCGGCGAAAACGTCTCGTCCTGTTCAGTAGTGGATTGACCGTCAGTTTGGTGTTGTTCGCTGAAGTGATTGCCAGTACGGAGGGGGCACGGGCGATCGCCTGGCTCGGTGCGACCGTCGCCTTTTTATTGACGATGTATCTCGCGACGCCACTCCTCTTGAAAGGAGTGCTGCAGCGAGCGGAACCGATTGTTCGTCGGTTAGCGGGACCGACGAGTTTCGTTGCCTTCCGGGGCGTGTTACCGCAACTCCGGAAAAATGCTTGGTTGATGCTGATTGTTCAAGTCTTGATGATCATCGTCGTCATCGGCTCGACGTTCCTTGAGACGGTGCAACAAAACGAACGGAAGTACATCATCAGCCAATATCCGACAGAAGTCGTCTTAAAGAGTCGTTTGGATGAAGGATCGCAAGGAGACCCGCTACAATTGATTCGACAAATTGAAACGGACCTACCTGGCGCAAAAGCGACCTTCCTGTCGTCTCGAAATTCACTCGAATATCAATCGTCTCAAGAAGATGTCTCGATCGAATACGAAGTAACGGACTATCGTCGTCTGGACGTCTTAGAGGGAGAGCAGACGAGTGACACAGAAGGAATCATCGTCTCACGGACCTTCGCTAAAAAACACAGTCTTCAAAAAGGCGATACGTTGCCGCTCGGGCGATGGGACGGAGAACAAGAACGAAGCGTTTCGGTCGGTCAATTCCGAATCGTTGGAATTGAAAAGAAGATAGCACCAGACGTCCTCGTGGATTGGCGGAACGAGCAACTGCGGCAACCAAACGATCAGATCTTGAATGTCTTTATCGACGTTCCGTCCGAGTTAACGAAGGCGCAAGTGACCACAACATTATTAGAGATCACAGAAAGTTATCCGACATTGCAAGAGAATCGACTTTCTGACGCGCTTCGCGATGCGGAGCAACAAACGACGGAACGCTGGTTCGTCTTCTTGATTGCGCTTGTCGTCATGAGTGGATCCGTCTGGTTCGGACTTGCGAACGCCTTACTCAGTTTCGTGAGTGGCAAACGAGGCGAATATGCCTTGCTACGAACGATTGCGTTGACACGGAACAAGCTCCGTCAGCTGACACTCATTCAAATGCTCTTGTTCATTGGGAGCGGCATCATCTTTGGACTGATCAGTGGACTTGGTGCGACCTTCTTCGTGACACGGATTGATGATACGGGATCATTTTACTTCAACGTACCAACGATTGCCGGAACCATTGTCGGTTTAATAGTGCTTGTCATAAGCATTGCTTGGTTCGTCACCCGAAGAAAGCAGGAAAACCTCGTTCACGAATTGAAACAGTAAACAAGGGCAAGTGAACCGGGGGGATCGAAATGCGAAAAACGATCGGAGCGATTCTATTACTCGTAGTAATTAGCGGTATCGGCTGGTGGATGATTGCAGATGAACGGGATGCGACCTATGAGCAGATTGTTGAAGTGCAAGTCGTTCGACACGTGACGAAGCAGTTCGGACGCGATGATATCGCGTCGGTCAAACCGTACTTCGTAGCGTCGGAATCATCGAAATCACGACGTCATCAGATTGCCGTTCAGCTGAAGTCGGCACCGACGGGAGAATACCGGATGTATCGTGTACTTCAAAATAAAGTCGAGTACATCGGTCGATCACGGACGGTTCGACCGAATTAATAGAAGGCGTCATATCCGTTTGGGGGGATATAGGTGAAAACAAAAGCCGAACGCATCGCGTTCATTCAAGAAGAAAAGCGTCAACTCGTCAAACCACGTTTGTTCAGCTCGTTGCTGTACGGCGTCAGTATCTTATTGGTCGTCGCCAATCGGGACGTGTACTGGCCATTGTTCTTTTTACTTGTAGCATTGGTCTGGATTGCGCGGATTCACTCGCAAGAAGTTGAACGTGATATGGCATTAACAGTAGAACCACAGATGAAAAAAATCATTCAATGGCAGTATGTGACTGATTTTTTGTTCGTGATCTTAATGGGATTATTCTTCCCGCTGATCATCGTCTTCGACTTGCCATTCTTCCTCAGTTTTGCCGTCTATGTGGTGCTTGCGATTGTTTTGCTCGTATCCGATATGTTGCTTGAACGAAACGGAAAACGTCTTGATGCAGAGCATCCGACGAAGAAGGAACTGCGGATGTATCCGAAGTCGTGGAAAAAGATCTAATCCGTGGAGCCGGTCGATGAACCGGCTCCTTTTTTGAGCATTCCGGTCGCTTCAGCATGTTCGACTGCCGTATGATGAAGGGGCACATGAAGAAGGAGGTCCTCGTATGCTTGCAATCATCATTGGATTTATCATCGGTCTGCTCGTACCGGTTCAAACGAGTGTCAATACACGACTACGGGGCGTCGTGGGATCGCCGTTCCTCGCTTCGCTGATTTCCTTTTCGATCGGCTCACTCTTCTTACTGATTCTCGTGTTGCTCGTTGATGGGAATCTCACAGGTCTTACGGCTACTGCCGATGAACCGTTCTGGATTTGGGGTGGGGGACTGCTTGGCGTCATCTACTTGACGGGGAACATCCTGCTGTTTCCGCGACTTGGAGGCGTCCAAACGGTCATCATGCCGATTTTCGGTCAGGTCATCATGGGACTGTTGATCGATCATTTCGGATTGTTTGAATCAACGGTCACCTCACTCTCACTGACACGAGTCATCGGCGCAGTGCTTGTGTTACTCGGTGTCGTTGGAACGGTCGCGCTTGGTGACTATTTCGCACGACGGCGCAAGCAACAGGTGGCATCATCAGAAAAATCGGTGCTTGTCTGGCGTCTGCTCGGGATTCTGACCGGTATGATGAGTGCTGCCCAGACGGCCATAAATGGTCATCTCGGAAGTGTTCTCGGGTCAGCTGTGAAAGGCGCCTTGATTTCGTTCGTCATCGGTACGATCACCTTGTTATTGCTGAATCTGATCCTCCGAACGAAATGGCACATCGATCGGTCTCAACCCTTACCTGCCTGGATCTGGATCGGGGGATTGATCGGGGCGTTGTTCGTTGCCGGGAATGCCTTCATTGTTCCGCTCGTCGGTACAGGACTCGCTGTCGTCATCGTCACGATTGGTTTACTGACCGGCAGTCTATTGATTGACCGTTTCGGCTGGTTTGGTGCAAAGAAACAACCAGTCACTGGCGTGCAGATCGTCAGTCTACTTGTCATGCTAGGTGGCATCATCCTGATTCGTTTATGAACAAACAGACCGTCTTGCACGTAGGAGAATCTACGCGCAAGACGGTCTGTTTTTAGTCATTCTTTAAATCAAGTTTGACCGTAATCGTTTTCGCGAAGCTATCCCCTGAGACGAACAGCACGAATTCTGTCTCATCTGTCGGTACTTGATAGACGAGGTTGACGTGTGCCTTGCCCGGGGCGACGTATTTGAGTCCTTGTTTCCAGGTTTTTTCGTTCTTATTTTCATAATCAATCGGTTCATAGACTCCACTGACTCCCGTCAGACGGAAACAATTCGGATGGTAGAAGCTTTCTTCACCGATTTCTTGATAAAGTGGGTCTTGATAGAATGTCGGTACCGTGATGTATTGGTAGCCAGCTTTTTCTTTTAATTTCAAAGAGGCAGGCGGTTGCTTCAATAACTTGCCGACCCAAAAAATTGTATCTTTGACGACGGGGTCTCCCGGGAACGTCTTGATGACGCCTTTTGCCATCGTTTCTTCAATCACACCGGAAGCTTGTTTTTCTGTTTTCTTGAGCGTTCTCTTCGATCCTGTCATACCATCTGTTATCTTACTACCTGTCGTGATGACCTTCGGTACTTGAGCAGTCGGTGTCTGTTCAGCCGGCGATTCATTTGTCGCAAATAGGAACAGCGATAAGACACCGACGAATAGCACGGCACCAATCGTTGAGAGGGCCAGTTTGAAGCGACGCTCCGTTTCTTTGGAATTGGCGCTGACACTACTGATCGCTGCGTTCGGCACGATTCGGACAGCGCGCTGAGCCGGTAAGACGGCTCCGATGATTCCGGTCAAGAGCGGAATCAGAATCGTGGTAGTCAAGAACCCGAGTTCTGACGTCGGGAATTGACGGTAGACTTGCCAAATCATCGCCAGTGCAAAGAGAAGACCGACAATCCCAGCAAGTAGTCCCGTCAACAAACCTTCTAGTAAGACAAGTCGACGAATGAATCTGTCTTGCCAACCTGTCGCCTTTAAGACGGCGAGTTGACTGCGACGTTCATTGACGTTTTGCCAAAGAATTTCCGTCGTCGTCAAGATGGCAATCAAGAGGGCGACGCCCATCGCGACATAATGCATCGTGCCGACTTCTAAGGCGACATATTCACCGAGCCACGTGGCATATAAGACTCCTTTCAGACGGAATGTCACGAACAGGAAGAAGATGAACAGACCCGTCGGTAAGGCAATCGCGATGATGGAAAGAAGCGTTCGTTGCCAGTACGTGAAGAGTTGGTTCATGCTCATGCCAACAATCGATTGGGAGCGGACGAAGCGTCGTGAACGAGAGACTTCCCCGGAACGAATACTCTCATACGGCTTAATTCTTCGGATCAATGTCATTGGTACGAGTGTACCGCCCCAGTAGATGAGTAAACCGGCTAGTCCGATTAGAAGAATGCGCCCAAGCGCAATCGGGTGATCGGTCGTCAACCAAAACGTACCGAGAATCGTCCAGGCGATTAGTGCGACGAGAGAACCGAGTAGCGTCGCTTCAAGGAATAGCAGTTTCGAGAGCTGACGGGGGCGCCAGCCGAGTGATAATAGAATCGCGAACTCTTTTTTTCGTGCATACAGCAGGATGATGTTAGAACTAAAGACATAGACGAGTGCGACCGCGATGACGCTAGCGATGACACCAGACATGCCGACTTTCGCTTCCTGGAAAATCGTCATCGAAGAACCGAGCTTAATCCACGGTTGCTGCACCCAGCCGAGCGCCGATTTTTTTTCTAGACCCGGTAAGTAAGTCAATGCAAGTTGCGGTGACGAACCGAGCGTGACGTCCGTGATCAAACCGGTCTTATCCTCGATTTCGCGAGCGACATCTTGGAGTTTTTGCTCACTCGCGGCATTCATCTGATCGACGCCTTTGACGTTGACACGAATGACGGAAATCGCTTTTTCACCGCGAATCTTAAAGGCGGCATCGAGCGTCGTCAACATCGAAGGTGGTTTCGTCAAAAAATCATAGGCGTCGTTCGTCGGCTTGACGTCCTTGACCGGATTGACCGGTCGATCGTTTTTGTCCATGACCCATTGCGCTTTTGCTGGGAAGTAAGTTTCCATCGGTAATTCGGTTAACGGATCCTTTGATAAATTCAATTTCTTCGGATTGAAGACGCCGATATAGTTCAAGCGAATCCGTGGCCAATCGTCACTCGTTTTTCCGAACATCCGTGCCTCACGATACATCGTCCGCTTCGCAAGTAAGGAATCAGGATTGACTTTTTTCGGTTCGACCTGATAACTGAATGGCCAACGCGAAGCGAAAGGGCTCGAAATCGTCTGGTAACTGATTGGTGACGGTTTGAGGATTAGCCACTCGGAGCTACCAGAAGGTAATGACGGAAAGGAATCGGTCATGATTTGCTGAATCAATTTTTTCTGAACGTCTTGAGTCGTGAAGGAGTAGGTTTTTCTAGGACGATCCGTTGTCTCTAACGTCTTTAAATATTTTTCACCGCCCCGTTTCGTCACATTTCGAATCGTCTCCTGGATTGAATCATTAATGAGGGGAAGATCTAACTTTTCATACGTATACGTTCGCGATGCGTCGACATACTCGCGCTCGTTCATCAAGATCGGAAGCTCGACCGTTCCAAGTTCCGGGTCGACGATGTTTGCTGCGTCCTGTTCATCAAAATAACGGCTATGTTTGCCGTTGACCGTCGCATCATCGAGTCCGATCAAACGGGCTTCTGCCTTGGGATCAATTCCGGCAATCATCGTATCGCTCCCGAATTCGAGCAGGGGTTCTTCGCCGAGCGCAGCAGGTGAGACACCGGAGATGGTGGCGTTCTCATCTGGTGTCCAACCGGCGGCGATATAGCTGACGGAGGAATATTTTTCGACGTTCAGTCCGGTGTTCTGTTTGTCTGTGATCGTCAACTTATAGACGCCGTAATCATCAAAACGATGCGTCCCGGGAGTTGCTCCTGTCGCATGATTTCCAATCATCGCGATTGGAGCGGCGACGTCGACATCTGTAATGGCTTGAATCGTTTTGTATTGTTTCATCGTGATCCCACCGTCAAGACCACTCATATAGTTCGGTTCGAGTAGTTTGAGGTCTTCCGTCACGCTCCGGCTGTTCGGTGGACGAACGACGATATCGTAGGAAGATTTCCAGCGTTTTTGTAACTCGTCAACGACCGTACCGTTGTTCGCTTGCGTCGTGCCGATCAAGTAACTCAGTCCAGTACTGACGACGAGTACGCCGACGAGTAAGAGGATGAATCGTTCTTTGTTGCGCCACCAAGAATTCCAAATGAATCGTAGCAAGCTCTTCACGTCCTTTCTTAACATCCTATGTAAAAAGCGCTTACACATTCATGCAAGCGCGGCAGTTCATAACTCAATCTTAATCGCATGTGTTTTAGGGAAAGCGTCGGAATCAGCAAGTAAGACGAACGTTTTCGATTTGACTGGTACTTGATACACAAGATCGATTTGAGCACGCTGTGGAGCGTAATACTGATGACTGTTCCGCCATGCTTTTGGATTATGGCTAACATAGTCGACGATCTTGTATTCATTGCCCTTACCGTCATTTAAAACAAACAAGTTCGGTTTATAAATGCTGTAACCTCCCACAGTCTCAGTCGTATCATGTAGGACAAGTGGTACAGTTACGTAGCGGAAACCCGTCTTTTCTTTTAACTGCAATTCTTTTGGGGGAGAAGCTAAAAGTGCTTCAGCACGGAATGACTTCTTTTTTAGTTCCGGATCACCGGGATACGTTTTAACAGTTCCTTGCTTCATCAATTCTTGAATCGATTGGACACGATCTTCGGTTGTTTCATTAACACCAGCTAATTTCGTTTGCGATGAGACGTTGACGGGTTTGTCCTGATGTGAAGACCAGTACCAACCAATACTACCGACTAGGACAAGAGACGCTACAAGCACAGGAATCGTTTTACGAGAACGTGGCATGAAAAACACTCCTTTTTGTTGAATTGTCAGAATAGTTATACAAAATATACTATTTACAAGGAATGGAAACAAGCGATAAGACAAAAAATGGGATGAAAGTCAGGAAACGATTCCCAATCTGATGAAATGAGGTAAACTATAGAAAACACGCATCCAGCATCATGCTGTATTGAAGGGAGAAAGCGAAATGAATCAAGCTGACATCGAACAGCGATTACGAGGGGATGCGGAAGTGCAACTCATGCTGGCCGCTGTAGAACGAATTGATTTGCCGGATTGGTGGATCTGTGCCGGTGTATTACGTTCGAAGGTTTGGGGCATTGATCAAAACGCACAGTCGGACATCGATATCGTCTATTTTGACCCATCGGATAGTTCTGAAGCGACGGAAAAAAGACATGAGCGTCAATTGTGTAAATGGCTTGATTTACCGTGGTCGGTCAAGAATCAAGCACGGATGCATCTCGTGAATGAGTTGCCACCGTATGCATCAGCGCAAGATGCAATCTCACAATTCCCTGAGACCGTCACGGCAATCGGCGTAACGAGACGACCCGATTTTGAACTCTATCTTCCATACGGTGCAAGTGACTTTACTCATCGGATCATTCGACCGACGCCACCTTTTCAAATCGGTACCTCGCGTCATTCGATTTTTCAGCGACGAGTGATCGAAAAAGGATGGCAAGACGACGTAAGTCTACATATATATCCATGAAACAAGAAGGAGCTTATATGATGAAACGAATCAGTTATAAAAAAACGATACCGCTTATACTAGTAGGACTCCTCTGTATCAGCGGGTGCGCACCGGAAAAGAATGTCGAGGTGAAAGAAAAGATTCACGTTAATGGTACGAGTTTGTTCGACAGTGGCTCCTATCCGACTGCTGTAGAGACGGCCGAACATCAGTTTAAATATGACTTGAGTGACAAGTCCACCTATACGTTAAAGCAAGACGATTTCCGAGTGGACGCTAAATTCGGTGACTATAATTTACTGCTAGCAAGCGTCATCGATGGACGATTCGATTCGCTGATGATTTATGAAAAGAAGTCGAACTGGATGTTAAGCAGTTCGATGGATCTCATTCGGAATCAATCCACGAAAGGCGAGTCGATCGAAGGGAGTCTAGCGTGGGAAGGAAACAAGAAAAAAATGACGACGAAACTTGTTACGAATCGTCATTATACGGTAATTGAGACACGGTTAAAAATTGAGGATGTTCCAGCGCAATTCGGAAAGCGGACGCGCACCATCAACGGGCTACAAGTCCATGTTCAAAAACAAGGAAAACAGCTGAGTCTTGCCTATCAAAAAGGAGCAGACGTGATGTGGATTGTCAGTGATCGACCGGAAGAGACGATTATGCGATTGATTCAGCAATCACCGGATAGTCCAATTGAACCGCTTCTCACGGAGTAAACAGTTAAACAGGCTAGATATAAAAAAAGGGACTCTGTGCTCAGACTCTCCTTCAGATTTTAGACAAACCCTCATTTCGTAATTAAAATGAGGGTTTGTTATATGTAATGATGACTAGTATATGATTAAGACACAGATTCCCGTGGGAATTCCAGAATCAGTTCGCAAGCTTTTTTGAGGTTTAGGTAAATGAGAGTAAGCATCGCTCGAAGCATCGTTTTTTCACTTCGCGTTAGCGATTCCAACACATGCCGTGCTTCTCTTTCGCGTCTGCGATGAGACGTTCAATTGTTCCCTGACATTTTCGATACAACACTCGATTCACATCTGTATGCCTTAGATGCTCTACTTCATCCATTGCTTTACCAGAGATGATAGAGGATGACTTTTCTGTGATCACTTCTCTCGCAAGTAGAAGGATCAAAGACATACTCCCAATATCCATCCAGTGTCGTCGTTCAGTAACGGAGAATCTGATTGTTCTCGTAAAGATGGCAATCATAGTATGCGTCATAAAAGAAGTCTTTCTTTTTTGCCATCCCTTTCACTCCTGCATGGAGTGAATAAGAGAAGACTGCTAAAATATCTTGTTCGCGAAGAAGGGGGGTAATTGAAATCGTCTTATATACAGCATCGACAACGACGGCTAATGGGTGCTCGTAGTGTACTGTGACGGTTTGAAGAAGCGAAAGGAAGACGGCAATTTCTCGACAGCACAATAGATGAAAGTCGATATTGATAACTGCATTCATTTTATGGACGAGATAGTCCTTCGGAACCAGTTGTTCCAAGTAATGGTGACATGTTCTGATCGATAATGATACCCATCATAGGAGGTCTTCTTTCTTCTTCGTTCCTACTTTTTTATACGACGGGTTGTCAATTTAAGTGAAACACTTCTTCGGAAAAGACCTCGTATTCTGTTTTCCATTCAGACACTTTCGTGGTCGATTATTGATTCTAGAAAATACGTGATCCAAGTCTTTAGAGTTTATCATTCCGAAGTTCGTTCCCTTTGGAGAAAATTCAAGGAGAAGACCAGTGGCGTTCTCATTGCTGCCGCGTTGCCGTGAAGAATAAGGATCTGCGAAATACATTGGGACACCAAGGGAGTTTGTATCCGTTTGTGAGAACATGTATCTTGTAGTTTCTTAAGGTTGTGCAAACCAAGAAAGCCGTTGAAAAGCATACGTACTCCACAGTTCTTCTTTTGCATCTCATAACGCCGTCCGGAGTCGATCGCATTATAGGAAGATTTTCGTTTTAGTTCACTCGAGATCGTAGATGGCTGCGGTCCCAAGTGCTGAGCAATCATTCTCATTAAGAGGAAACTGCACTTTGTCTTTAGTCTGAAATCGTCCTTTACGAGGCGATATTATATTGCTTTCCATGGACTGCCTTTATACTCATATCTACCGTCTTGATTGTAACAACAACCTTCAGATTTATTACTAGTATCTTTATAGCGAACGTATACACGGCACTCAGGATGCTTATCGACCATTTCGAGGGCAGTTTTAGTGGCTTCTTCTTCCGTATAGCGGCTTATCTTATCATGCGGTTCATAAGGATTACTAGGAAGCCAGGCTTCGATTGTCCAAATTTTCACGTTAAATCATCCTTCCAATTCACCAACGAACGCCCGGGTCGGGTGCTAGATATCTACCATATTCACGCCCTGGGCTGAATGTGACTATTTCCAGATCTGAGTTCAGATACGTACCATATACCAGGTCCCGTGGGTACTCAATTGCCATCCGTACTGCGCCAAGTTCTGCTTTTCTTTCATCAAAGTAAACTTCCGAATGGAACGGTTGCGTTTCAACTTTCGAATATACTGAAATCGTCCACCGTCCTATCTTATCCATTACTAATCATCCTATCTTAGTACCAAGTCTGTCCAGGGACATGTAAAGCCTTATCACCATAAGTAGGGCCAGGATTAAATGTTAACATTCCGCCTTCTTTTGGATTAAAAAAACCGAAAACCAATGCGTGTCGATACTGCTTAGATAAATGAAGGGCTGCTTTTTCAGCTTCCTTTTCATCATAGTAGGATTCCGTAATAATAGGATCTGAATGATTAGGATCCCGTACTTCAATCGTCCATCTACCCACGCGTTCCATTATTCTTCCTCCTTTCTTAACTATCAAGCTTTAAGTTATAGTTCATACTTATGCTCGCGGCTAAATCCTTATTTTGTGCCTGTGTCATCCGTAACAAAAACATGACGAAGATCATGCAGATGGGGTAATTCTTCACTATGTCGAGTAATTCAGATTCTCTCTCTTATACGTTGAAGTGTTTTTGTATCGCCAGAGGAAAGGGTCTTCTAGGACCATTAGCAAGCACTACTTCCCAGTCAGCTACTTCCCACGTACCGATATATTACATATTATTCGACTAATACGAACAGATTTCCTTTTCCTGACACAAAAAACGGTAACATAGTCATCACTAATGTACTGAAATCAAATGAGGCAGAATATTTAGGATATAAGCGCTTTGTGATTCTGAAGATTGAAACAGACGAACTTACACGCTTAAAACAAATAGCGAGAGTGTGTGACACGGTTGATCCTATCATACTTCAAAATGAGAGAGAAATCGAAGTAGGCGGTTTTTCCTATGATTAACTCATTACAAACAATGGAAGGTTAGTCGCTAATAATTTGAAAGATCGTTTCGGCGGTCTTTTTTACTTATTGAAATATTTTTATGGAAATTAATTGTGTGAAATTTGTAAACGACGTTTACAGTATTTATACTTAATACATAAGCAATATGAGAGGGAAAAATAAGTGTGTTAGTAAAATATATGGGGGAATATTGAGTGTAAATTGGACTAAAACAAAAGTCTAATATTATCGTGGTTAATTATAACTATTCCTTGAGTAACTTCATTTTTAGAGGTAACCATATCGGATCTATCCGAGAGTTTAATCCGTGACGTAATGTAATATAGAATCATTTGCTAGAAACAGGTAAGAGTGGAGCTGTCAACGTGATACTTCGGCGGGTGAAGATCTTTTTAAACTGGATGATGGAGAAAATATTATTGGCTTCTCCGACGGACAACATCAACTATACATCAGTATCTGAGTACGTACCAAAGTGGTTGACAAGTAATGAACGTAATTGTCTGAACGGTGAAATGGAATTATATTGGATCTCACATAGCACCTGAAGCTAGAGATTACAGCGGTTACGCGATGATAATGAGTATGCTTTCAGGCAGGCATGCGTCTGTGGGAAGTGGCGGACCTGAAATGGTCAGACATTAACCTGTGAGATCGGAAGAGGTATGTCTTAATTCGAAGAAAAAACGGTCAGCAATGTAAGGTTTAGCTTGTTCTAAATCTATTAAAAGTTTTAAAAGAAGATGCAGAAATCGGCAACTTAAAAACATCCGCACGTGTTCTTCTCACGTAAATCTGATCTAGTAATTTCGAGGATCATTCAGTATACGATTCAGAAATATATGGACTTCGTAGAAATGCCTCTAACCGCCCATTCTTTGCGGTATACATTTTATCCGGAGGGTTGCAACTTGAGGTGGTATACCGCCCATGGATCATACTCGACACGATGGTACACCTAATATTTAGCAAACGATTCGTTACACGAAAGTTAGTGACGAAAAAATCGGAGACGGATTGAACGAAACTTGTCGATCTGTTGATGCGTAGAGATTGAAAGGGGGTGAAAAAAGTTATAGAGTACATGGAGATTAAAAGATGAATAGCCTTTTTAATCAAGAGTAATTGAACGAAGAAGAGTTGGTTCAACTTTATTGGTCAACTATCTTTTTACCGGATCAACAGCGTACTGATTTTGATCGTTTCAGTTTAGAAGGTAACGGATTAGATCCGAAGGAAACTGTTTGGGATATTTGTCTGAGAAAGCGGGTTGAAATCATTACAACTACGGCACATAGCCTGTCCGCCGTTCGCGTAACACTGGCAAAGTTAGACATAGAAACGACTAGACAAATTCGAACACTGCATGCGATGTTCGATTTTAGCATTACTACTTTTATAGCCGCTTCATATATTGGAACGATTTCAGCTGATCGTTACGGTAATGATGTGTTAGATTTAGCCTGTAATGTTGCGACTTCCACGCGATTAATGATGATGGGTCTTTACATGCAGAACGTTCGACAAAGGGATCGATATCAGCTGCTTGAGATTGAAAACACAGGTCAATAAATAGGGGGAACTGGTCAATGCAAGAAGATACGGCGTTAAACCTGGTTTTGGATAAGAAAATCCTTACAGAAGAAGAAGTATTTGAGGTGTACGGTCCAGTGGTCTTTCATGCAGATGAAAAGGACGTTAATTTAGATGATTATATTATTTCATCCGACCTTACACAGAAAGAAGATCTGTACAGTATAGAAATAAAGAAAGAAGGAACAATCTATACAACTGCGGGTCATTCTTTGAAGGCAACGAAAGTAATCGGCGTTATTCTTGATCCTGTTACCCTGAAGCAGATTCGGGACGCCTCTACACAAGATACTCAAAACATGTATGAACTGAATTCTTTGGATCGTTCAGTACTTTCAGGGGATCAGATTGTGGAAATCGCTAAAAAGTCGGTTCAGTCGCGTGGAAATCTGGTTAATCTACTGACTGCGGCGATAGCCAAGAATCATATTGAACAAATCGTGGCGTATCGCGTTGAACTGCCTACACCTTAATTTAAACTAATTAGGAGGAAATACACTATGTCTCAAATTGGACAATCAGAAGGATTCTTTTTAGATCAAGCCATCCATGAATATGGCCATCATGAGTTCAAGGCAGATGGGAAATTAAGTGCGTTTGATCATATGTCAGTCATTTTCAGCCTACCGCTATATGAGGATTACGTAGCCTATCAAGAATTAGGCACGGTTCACAATGGTCGGGAGAATATCCGCGTTTACCGGACCGTCTTAACGAAATTGCCTGAGGATATGTTAGTCCAATCGTTCGAAGCACGGGACGACGTAAACCGTACATTCAGCAGCGTAGTCGCCGCCATGTCGGAAGGAAATGAACGTGCTGCTGTAGCTTCAGGTATGGACTTTGCTAAGGCAAACGCACGTTACGCCCGCATGATTGAGTATACATTCCACATGTACCAGACCGATCAGGTGGTATTTTATCATGATAAAAACCTACTTACAGATGAATTAGCTTCTGAAACAACGCGATCTGAATAATGCAAGGTTCTAAGTTCAAACTAATAAGAAAGCCCGCCGTCGCGTTGAACTGAACCAAAAAAGTTAGACAATAAATAATTTGTCAGGCGACCTTGAGGACCTGAGTCCGGTATTCCACCGGGCTCAGGTTTTTTAGTCGTCTCTTTTTTGATCACGAACGATAGACCGATTCAAGGTAATGCGCCATACGTTGCCAAGCCTTCAGCGCGACATCTGCATCACTGTGATGCGTAAAGGCATGAGCTTGACCCGCGAACTCTTGGTGTTCGACAGCAACGCCTGCCGCCTGAAGACGTTTCGCGTACTGCCGCGCTTCCTGAGCCAGCGAGTCGTGCTCAGCCGTCAGGACAAGTGTCTGCGGTAACGCATCGAGTTGAGCCGCATAGAGTGGCGAAGCGAGGTGATGATACGCATCTTCCGCACGCGCGATGTACATCGCATTGAACTGCCGTGCCTGTTCAGTCGGTATTGCTTCCTCGAAGAACGGTTTATCTGCGGGATCCGTCGCGAGATCAAGCGGAGGATAATCCAGGACTTGAGCAATGAGCGGTAGAGAGTTCACCTGTTCAGCATTCCATAAGCAAATCGCTGTCGCGAGATTGCCACCGGCACTATGTCCACCGATCGCGATGCATCGAGACGAAGCGTGTCGGTCTGTTTAAAAATCCACTGAACGACTTCATAAGAGACGTGAACCGGAACGGGAAACGGATGCTCCGGGGCTAACGGGTACTCGATATTGAAAACATGACAGTTGACGGTCTCGGCGAGAAACAGATTCCATGGTTCGTCCATCTCTGGCGTTCCGGTGATGAAGCCGCCACCATGGAAACTGATGAATCCAGGTAACGGTTCTGCTGCATCAATCGGTGAGTAGCACAACACTCGGACATCTCCGACTGAAGTCGGCACGTGTAGCGTAGTCGTGGTCGCTTGCGGTGGATGAGGAGGTGTGACTTGAGGACGTTCCTCATCTGAGCGGATTTGTTTGGCAAGGTCAATCATCTCTTGGCGATTCATCGAATTCCTCCCTTAGGTCTATCTTCATCATACCGAACGGATTGGTGAATTTCTCTTCTGGATTCGTTTTCTCTAGTTGCAGGAAAAAGCAGCCAGAGTTTGATACACTTTTGAAAGAAACTAGAAATCGAAAGGATGGAACAGATGCCAACACTTTACATTACGCGTCATGGCGAGACGGAATGGAACTTAGAAAAACGAATGCAAGGCTGGGAAGACTCTCCTTTGACAGCAAAGGGCAGGCAAAATGCGCGGGACCTTGGTCACCGCTTACGTGAAGTTCAGCTGGATCATCTCTACATCAGTCCGATTGGTCGCGTCCGTGAAACAGTTCGAATGATGGATCTCGATCCAGCGATTTCGGTCACCATCGACGATCGATTGCGTGAAATGCACATGGGAACCTGGGAAGGACGGACGGCGGCGGAAATTGAAGTCGCGCATCCGCTTGCTCATGCTGCATTTTGGCAAACGCCGCATACCTACATACCGGAGAGTGGAGAATCCTTTGACGCGGTCCGCGAGCGCATCCTATCGTTTTTGGAACGACTGGCAGATCATGAAGAAGACGAAAACATCTTAATCGTCACCCACGGTATCTTCCTTAACATCTTGCTGACATATCTTCAACGTAAGCCGTTCGCGACATTATGGGATCCGCCGTTCATTCATGGAACGAGTTTGACGATCGTCGAATACAGGGATGGGGAAGCCGTGATTCGATTAGAAGCTGACATGTCGCATGTCATAGCGGACTAAAAAAACGGCGGACTTTTTCTCGGTCCGCCGTTCTCCTTATCGTGATTTCGTCAAATAAATCAAAATTGCGCCTTCTTGTTTTCTGACCTTTAGGTGAGGAGAGGATAACGTGTCAATCGAGCGACCGATGATCGATTCTCCAATCGTATAGCGTTTGAGGAGTAAGGGGTAGAACGAAGCATTCGTCTGTTTCTGATCATTGAATTGACCGCTGTCAGTCTGGACATTTTGAGGTAAGGTATAGACCGTTTTCGTCTCAGGAATACCATTCTTCGCATCAAGCGAATAGGTGAAGGCATGCGAATCCTTGAGCAGGTTCAAATCATACGTCAACTGGAACGGTGTGCGATCATATGTACCGGCAGGAATCGATTTGTCGATCAGCACCTCTGGTGGTTCTGTATCGTCAAATTGGACCGCTTTGAGCTCGAGCGGGCGATCGAGTGTACCAGTTAAGAAAAATGTCCGTTGTTGCTGCGACTCGTCTTTCGCGCTAGAAGGTGTGATCGAAAAGTACGACTTCTTGATCTTGACGGTCTCTTTAGGAAGGACGGTTGCTTCCGTTGTGCAACCAGCAAGCAAGAAGGGTAGAGTGAATAAGAGCGCGTATTTCATGACGTGTTCCTCTTTTCCAAAGTCATAGTGAATCGAGAAAAAATAAAATATTCAAAAAATTAGAAATGATACCTAGATTATACCAACAATGTTCTTGCTAAATAAAGGAGGAAATCATGAAAGGCAAATGGTTATTAGCAACCGTCCTGCTCGTCGGTTGTGCCTCGACAAGTGAAGAGGCCGAATCGACGGCAAAATCGTTATACGTCGCACCGAACGGCAGTGATAAAAATACTGGCACGTTGAAGCATCCGTTTAAAACGATCCGACAGGCGACACAAAAAGCGACTGCGGGTACGACGGTCTACTTGCGAAAAGGAACGTATCACGAGAAGCTGAACGTTAGACAGAACGGAACGAAAGAACGCCCGATCACCTTCCGAAACTATCAAGACGAGCAGGTCACGTTAAGCGGGAAAAACATCAAAGATCGGGACGCAACCTTACCGATCGTTCAGGTGAAAAATCGAAAATATGTGACAATCCAAGGACTGACGATCGAAGCCGTTCAGTCGAAACGGTCGGATGCGACACCGATCGGCATTTTGGTCACGGGATCAGGATCTAACATCACGTTGAAGAACAATACGGTTCGCCAGATTAAGACGCTCGCGAAAGATGGGAATGCACACGGCATCGCCGTCTACGGAACGGGAGCGATTCGTCACCTGACGATCACCGGTAACCGAGTCGAGCAGAATCGTCTCGGTTTCAGTGAAGCCCTCGTCTTAAACGGAAACGTCAAACATTTCCGTGTGACGAAGAACGTTTTACGGGATAACGACAACATCGGCATTGATTTGATCGGACACGAAGGAATCGCTCAGTCGAAGAAAGACGACTACGTCCGTGAGGGCGTCGTGTCTGAAAATCGTGTTTACCGGACGTCGAGCTACGGCAATCCTGCTTACGGGAAGGAATACAATGCAGCCGGTATCTATGTCGATGGTGGGAAAAACCTAACAATTGAGAAGAATCTCGTCGAAGCGAGTGACATCGGGATTGAAGTGACGAGTGAACATGCCGGACGATACGCAGAAGATGTCATCGTGCGCCAGAATGATGTACGGCAAAACGTCTACACCGGAATTGCGATCGGTGGGTATGACACGAAGCGAGGCGGTACAAAACGTGTCCGGATCGAGCAAAATCAGCTAATCGGGAATGATACGAAAGGACTCGAGGGTGGTCAATTGCTCGTCCAGCATGATGTCCATGACAACACGATCATCAAAAACACATTCGATGGTTCGTTAAGTGTCGCCCATTACTTCAAGACGAGTTCGGGAAATCGGTTTGAAAAAAATTCGTTCCAGCATACAAAACGTTTCATGTGGCGCGACGCCTCCTATAAAACAGAACGAAGCTTTCTGAAAGCGGTCCGAAAGATGGAAGTAAGATGAAGTTATCGGAGCGACTCCTCGCTTACTGGATCCGGATTCCGAGACGCTGGCGGCTTGCAGCGTTGATCGCCTGTATGTTAACGGTTTGGACAGTGGAAGGCGTTCGGTTTTTAACAAGTCCGGCGTTACGACTGCCGACTGTTACCGATGCAATCATCTGTCTCGTTCCAGCAATTCTATTGTTCATGTTATGGAAAACAAAGCGTTCAAAATAATACCTGAATTAATCGATAATAACAAGGAATTCATTTATTCGTTCTCGAAATAGGGAGGGAACTTCAATTAGCAAGGAGGAAGAAAGATGACGAAACTAACGATTCAAGCCGTGATTGACCGTCCGGTCGAGACTGTGTGGGAGATCTGGAACGCACCAGAAGACATCAAACGCTGGAACGCAGCGTCTGACGATTGGCATACGACGGCGTCAACGAATGATTTGACGGTCGGTGGTCAATTCACGAATCGAATGGAAGCAAAAGATGGTAGCATGGGGTTTGATTTCACGGGTACATACGAGACAATCGTTCCTTACGAACGCATTGCGTATGTCCTCGAAGATGGCCGTCAGGTGACGATCGACTTCTCCCGGAACGGAGAACAGACCGAAGTCGTCGAATCGTTTGATGCCGAAACAAGCAACCCGCCTGAGATGCAACAAGCGGGCTGGCAGGCGATCCTTGATCGGTTCAAGGCGTATGCTGAGTCGAAGTAAGTCGTTCGCTTCGTAACTTCCGACCACGGCGATCCGTTAGGGCAGGAATACCGCCGCTTTCATAGCGCCGGACCCAGTTATACAATTGTTGATACGACACATCATGCCGTCCGGCGATGCGTTGGTAGTCCTTTGCGGCCGCCAAACAATCGAGGACGGCATTCATGCGTTGTTCAAGAGTTTTGGTGGACATGAACGTTTTCCTCCTCATTGAATCGCCCTGGATTCGCCCACGGCATTATACTAGTGCACATACAATCGATGGAAGCCATTGAATCAAAGAAAAATTGACGCGTCTCCTGTTGATTCGTTTTGACGATCAGTCGTTTTTCTAGCGTTGGTAAATGCACGAGAAACGAAATCTGACATTCCATAGGCTGCGAGAGAATGGTGGTAGATCGTTTTTGTAAGTGGATCGCTGCTGAATTTGCAGTGATGTATAAGACGTGTCGATTCCATTCCTCTTCGTTGAAAAGTGAATCCATCATCGTGATAAAAGCTTGACCGGAAATGAAGTTCATCGGACGACCTCCTTTCTTATAATGTGTATATCCTGTACATGTTTTTCGAAAACCTATATTTCAAATATTACAAAAAACCACCTCAAAAAAAGAGGTGGTTAACGTTATCCTGCCAGTTCAAGCATTTGAACGAACGCAACGTCCGGATCTGTCGTCTCGAAGCGGTTCAACCAATCCTTGAAGTCGCCTTCGTACAAAATACGACCTTGATGAAGGAAGATGACATGGGCATCGGTATGCAACAAATCATGCAATTGATGCGTCGAAAAAAGACAGGTTTGTCCATTTGCCGTCATCTGATCGAAGCGTCGCATGATATGAAGTCGTGTTGCCGGGTCGACCCCGCTCGTTGGCTCATCAAAGATGTAGAGCGAACGTGGTACTGTCGTCAACAGGGTGACGAACAACCATTTCTTTTCGCCAGCGGACATCTTACCGATTTTCATCTCCCACAGATGAGCGAATAGATCGAGCTCTCGTGGCTGTTTCAGATGACGCGTATACGTCTCTTGCTTGCGATATGCTTTCAAACGGGCGAGCCGACCGACGAAGACGGCGACATCCTTGCCCTTTAATTCATCCGAGTAATAGATGAATTGCGTCAAATAGAGAATGTCCGAAATATCGGGTAAGTCCAGTTCTCCGGACGTGATCGGTAAAGCACCAGTCATGCAATCAAACAGTGTCGTTTTCCCGGCACCGTTCATCCCGATCAAGACGTTCAATTTTCCGGGAATGAGTGAAAAGGAGACATCGTGTAACAGGTCAGGTGATTTCGGATAGTTGAAGCTTACGTGTTGAACGTGCATCTGAATCCTCCTATCGGGTCAGTAATGACATGAGATTAAAGCGTTTGACAGAGAATAGACCAAGTAATAAATAAACGACGAGTACGACGGTCAAGATAAGTAACGATGCTCCCGTAACGTGCTCAGAGACGGCGAGACCAAGTGTTTTCATGACATAAAAAGGATTCAAGTAACTGTACCAGCGATCCGGTTGGTTACTTGCGAACAAGAACAGGGGATACATGACGATGTTGATCAATGTCGACATACTCGAAATCTTTGCCGGAAGCATCGTCAAGGCGATGCTTGCAAAAGCAAGCGGGATGCTGAGCAACAAGACGAGATATGCAAGTAACAACGTCAAAGGTGAGAAGAAGCCGAACACGAGCATCAGGATCGTCGTAAAGACCGTTAAACTAACGGTTGCGAAGACGAGCTGAACGAGTACGAGTGCGAGAATACAACCGATCTTACTACCGGAAATCATGATATACGTTTTCATCAAACCATGCTCCCGCATCCGGGCAAGCTGGAGACCGATGCCATTCACGTAAATCGAAAGTAAGATATAGCCCCAAAAAAGCGCGAGGAACGAGAGGAAACTGCTCTCGGTGAAGTCGAGTCGTGACCCGAAGACAAAGGCGAGAATCAATGGGAAGATTAACGACCAAAAGACCGGAATCTTATCCGTCAGCATGATTTTTAAGTAGAGTGTGAAGTAGCTAGGAATCGAATACATATGTGCCTCCATTCAGTGTGTCGAATCAAGCTTACATTAGTTATACGTATGTAAATGGGAAATAGTTCCTTTGAAAAGAGTTTAAGAATCACCTGAAATCAAACGATGTAACGCATCGATCACAATATCGGGAGCATCCTGTTGAATGAAGTGCCGGCTGTTTGGAACTTCAATCAACAACCCTTGGATCGACTGTACAGCAGTTTGTCGTTGCAATTCGTGCCACAATAGTTGCGCCTCACGAGAATAATGATCCTTTTTACCAGCAGACAGAACAACGACTGGAAATGGATAGAGGACATCGACGTTCGTCGCTTCAATACTCTCTTTAAAATCTTCGTATGTACATTCGAGCGTGAATTGTTTTTTGTATATGGATTGGAACGTGTTTGGCATCACTGGTAAGAAGCGTTGAATATAGGATTCTGGTGTTGCATCGATGAGCAATAGACCTTTTATTTCACTTGGATATTGCGATGCAAATTGTCGAACTAACGTGCCGCCATAGGAATGCCCCACAAGAATAAAGGGTGGTTTGAGAGATAAGGTGTCGATCAAACGGCGAAGGCGATTCACGCTCTGGCGACTAGTCTCGGAATCATGCTGCATACTACCACCGATGTTCGTACGGTCATACATCAAGATCGTTCCAAGTCCTTCAACTTGATCCATGATTGGTTGCCAGGTTGAAAGATCTTGTCCATATCCATTTTCAAAGATAAACGTCGGTTGATCGGAAGTTCCGAGAATCAGACGATAGTGTAACGTCGTTTCAGGTAACGTCATTGAATCGAAAGACATATGATTCCTCCTATTCTAGTGGGAATAAAAGTAAGGATACCAGAAACGCACAAATATTGTAAACTAAAGCAAAGAACAGGAGGTGTCACGATGGACTATCTATTAACTTCAGGTGGGGTACAAAATCCATCGATTCACAACGCGTTACGCGAGATGCTCGGAAAACCGATTGAAGAATGCCGTGCCATCGCGATCACAACAGCTTCCTACGCATTAGGCAGAGGAACGGACCTTGCTGTCAACTTCATTCAAGGAAAAGATGAGGCACCGATGGTAGATTTAGGATGGAAGTCAGTTGGTCTGTTGGAATTATCAGCGGTCTCGGTAATTGATCCAGTAATTTGGCAACCAGCGGTCGAACAAGCGGATGTCATTCTCGTTAATGGTGGTGATCCACTTTTTCTACATCACTGGTTCGTCGAATCGGGTTTTGATCGCATGTTACCGAATTTGACAGGGGTCTATGTCGGGATGAGTGCCGGCAGTATGATTCTGACGCCACGAATCGGAACGGATTTTGTTGAATGGAAAAAGACGCCGGAGCAATCGGACGCAACATTAGGTCTCGTTGATTTTTCAATCTTCCCGCATCTCGATCATCCGCAGTTACCAGACAATCACTTACAAGCTGCCAAGTCTTGGGCTGAGACATTGACGAATCCGGCGTACGCGATCGACGATGCGACAGCGATTCGTGTCATCGGTTCGAACGTAGACGTGATTTCTGAAGGAAAGTGGGTCCAGTTGCGATGAGGACGATCTATTTCATTCGCCATTGCGAATCGATCAAAACAGGCAGTGATCAAGGGCGGGGATTAACGGATGCAGGTCAAGAACAAGCGCAGGAACTCGTAGCGTTCTTTGAAGCGCTGCCGATTGACGCCATCTATTCGAGTCCGACGCGACGGGCGGTAGACTCCGTTCGGCCACTTGCTGAGCAACGAGGTTTGCGAATCTACGAGGCAGCGTTTCAGGAACGGCGTTTTCAGGAAACAGACGAACGTTTATCACCTAAACGGCTAGAAGAACTGTTGAAGCGATCATTCCAAAATGACGATTACGCGCAAAAAGGTGGAGAGTCGAATCAAATAGCACGCAATCGTGCTCTAGTAGCCATCGATCAGCTACGTAAAACCCACCCGCACCACCGATTGGTCGTCGCGACGCATGGTCTCGTGTTGGCGTTAGTGCTCGAACACTACACTGGACGACCGGCAAATGAGTGGCTGGGCGCGATGGCGAGTCCAGCAATCCATCAGCTGACGTTCGATGCAGGCGGGAAAACGTCTCATGAACAACTATTGTAAAATGATTAAATCTGCCCGCTGAAGATAAAACCGAGAAAGAGCAGTAGTAACACACCAAGTGGAACGGTACAGGCGAGACTAACGTATTTGAGAATTCCCGGTTCGCGTCGTTTGATCGCGACGATCCCGAGTCCGATTCCAAACAGATAAATGACAAGTCCGATTGGGATCGTAAGCATCGAGTTCGGTCCGAACGCCCAGTTGAGCGGTGGGAAAATCATATAGGCGATGAGCAGACCGAGCAAACTAAAGAAGATAGAAGCTTTAGCGAATGTCATATGTGAACTCCTTATAATTAAGTATGTAGACAAGAATTCGGATTTAAAACGATAACTCCTGCTTCATCCAGTAAATTTCCTGTTTGGTATTTGAATGAACGGGAACTATATCTAAAAGATAGTATCTTTTAGATATAGGAGGGACCGATGCCAAAAGAAAACATGACCCGTTATGCGATTCTCGGACTTCTTGCAAGCGGATGTACGTCTGGTTATGAGATGAAACACACGATCGATACGAGCTTGAATCACTTTTGGAAAATCAGCTTCGGACAAGTCTATCCGACGCTGAAACGGTTAGAGGCGGAAGGTTTGATCGTTGAAGAGGTCACGGATGGGGAACGGAAACAATTCGCCCTGACGGAAAACGGGCATGCAGAGCTCGAGAGGTGGGTCGCTGAACCGTCCGTCGAATTGCCCGTGCAACGGAACGACCTGTTGTTGAAGCTGTACTTCGCTCGACATGCTTCAAAAGAGGTCACGTTGCAGAAAATTCAGGAGCACGCGCGATTGCTCGAAGAACGGCTTGAGAGATATCAAGCGATCGATGCGATGATTCGTTCTTATCCTGACTCGAATGATGCCGTCTATTGGTTATTGACGCTTGATTATGGCATTCGGAAGACACGGGCGTTACTCGACTGGTGCGACGCTTCCCTTGAGACCCTTGAAGGAGGAAATTGACATGAAACGGATCATTGCGACTCCGAACAAAGACGTCGTCGTGTTCATCATCGGTTTACGGATCAATCGCCTACGTTCTGTCCGGCAGTGGTTACCGACGGTCCAAGCGATGGGACCGATGCTACAAGAGTGTTATGCAAACGATGTCGGTCTGATTTCGCATGAGTCACTTGTCGGTTGGCGTTCCGTGACGTTGATTCAGTATTGGCGTTCGACGGAAGAATTGATGGCATATGCCCATGGTTCCCGTCATTTGACGGCGTGGAAACGATTCAATCAGAAGGCACGGACATCAGAAGCGGTCGGGATCTTCCATGAGACGTTCGAAGTCAGCAATTATGAGTCGATGTATGTCAATCTTCCAACCCGAGGTCTAGCGAAAGCACTCGGGGAGTCGGCGATCAAGCCGCATCAAGAACAAGCAAAAGGGCGCTTAGCCGAGCGGCAATCACAAGAGACGATCTAAATAGACAAAAGACGGGTGCCGAGGCATCCGTCTTTTTAAGTCGCGACTGGTGTGACGGGTTCGAGTATCTCCCCGCAGTTTTGGCAAATATGATCGAGCGTTTTCGTACACGGTTTGCAAAACGTACAAGCGTGCGAGCACTGATAGACCGTCGTTTCAATCGTTTCTTGGCACCGGACACAGGTTGGTTCCATAAGTATCACCTCCTGTTACTAGTATAAGAAAAGCATTTTGATGAGCACAGTAGGAGAACATAGAAAAAGGCTATATTTCCCTTTGATTCCATGTTAATTTGAAGAAAGTGGTTTTAATTCGAAGGGAAGATGAAAAATGGACCAAATTGATCAACAGATTGTCCGGATTCTGCAAGACGATGCCCGGATTCCATGGTCGGAACTCGGACGTCAGATCGGATTATCGGCACCTGCCGTCATCGAACGGGTCCGAAAAATGGAGGACGCGGGAATCATCGAAGGGTTCCGTGCTGTCATTAATCCAGAAGCACTCGCGCAAGAGTTACTCGCGGTCGTCATGTTCGAAGAGACACGCTGCGCAGGCTTAATTGAATTTTGTAAAGGACATCCAGAAGTCGTCGAGTGTCACCGGTTGACCGGTAGCTATAACTTCATGGTCAAGTTGCAAACCGCGTCCGTTGCAACACTGGAACGTTTTCTCGATGATGCATCGGTCTACGGCAAACCGTCGACCTGGATTCGACTGTCGACGCCAGTGCCATTTACGGGGTATACGATATGATAGAAGATAAGACACTTTATTATTCCATTAATGATATAAAATGAAAACTTAAGTTAAAGATAAATAATTTCTTCTGTTGATTCTAATAACTGGTTTAGTTGTAAGTGAATTAAATTCCACTTGTCATCAATATGTTTTTGAACATAAGCATTCATTTTATATGATTTATCATAACCATTCCATTTGATTTGCTTGAAGCTATATTTCGCAAAAATTATCCATTGAGGATAATTAATTGCTAATGGACTTTGTGTTAGATATACTTTTCCGGCATTTGCAGTAGTTGCAAATAAATGGGCAGCAAACAGCATTGTTTGGAGTTTAGGTTTTTTATTAGTGAGAGTATCAATAGGAATAGATTCTGTAAGTGACTTACCATTATTTAGATTTTTTATTAAATATAGAATTCGAACTAAAACTTCAATGATTAATACAGGGATTGACATTGATAAAAAATGAGAAAAATCATAACCACTTGCATACATTGATCTGCTAATTTGTCCTATAGTATATTTCTGCTTACCAAATTCGCCTATCTGTAAAAGTTGTATTAATGGCATTAATGGTGCAGGAATACCCGATTTTGTACATATATCAGATTTAAGGTGACCAAAAACTCTTACAATAGCTTCAAAAATATTCATTCCTAAGATATTTTTTTCTTCGGAGTTTATTGATTGAATAATTAACTTTCCGTTTTTATCTATAGAAGTCATTTCACTGTGCAAAATATCTCTAACTCCGAATATGAAACCTAGAATCGGATCATGTCCCAAAGTTTGAAATCTATGAGTTCTTGGACCTAAACCATCTACTTTTTCTGCCAAAGATTTTGAATGAGATGAATCATATGGAACCCAATTGTTTTGTTCAAGCGTTCTAATTTCTTTATTTGTTAAAGAGTTTGATATAGTTTCTTTGATGTAGTTTGATAGTGGTCCACCTTTAACTGCTTTTTCCCCTAAAAAACCAGGACGTTTCGGCATTTGTATAAGGAGAATATCTACTAATGCAGATGTTACTCCTGTTAATCCTGCAATTGCCCAATCAATCTTATCAAGTCGATGTATAGCTTTAAATTCTCCTCGTAATTGATTTAAAGAATTTTTTACTCCAGAAATTTCTTCAGCGGATAAAATTAAAGAAATATCAAGTTTATCATGACCATTTTCATCCACTTCAGTAATTAATTCTTCCCATTTTTTTTGAACTTTGATTTTTAATTCATTGTCATTCAACTTATACTGATTATTTTTATATGTGCTCAAGTCAATGTTAAATGACTCTATTAACTTTTCGCTATCGGCAACTGAGTTGTCTAAATCTTGATTAACTACATTCAATGAATTTGATATAGATGATAAATTCTTAGAATGATTAACTAAAACTTTCAACTTTTCTTTATACCGAGTATCTTCTTCTTTTTTCATACAGATAAATCTGCTTTTAAATCATTAATTATCGACTGTAAAATAACATTTAATGTTTTTAAATATTCTGTTCTATCTTTAGTACTTTTAAGATCTTTCTTTAATTCTTCAATTAGAGCATTTTGTTTTAGTATTGCTTCTTGAAGAAGGGCTTCCTTAGTTTGCTCTAATTTTTTTTGTTGGTAACTTGTTACTAATGCATATCCTCCAACACCCAATAAAACAGCTGGAGCGGCTAGCACACCTATTCCAGCTACCATTCCTCCTCCAACAATTCCTCCAGCAGTAGCCAAACCAGAGGTTATTCCAGCCGCTGCAACACCTGGAACACCTAATGTTGTTAATAATGCAAATCCTATTCCACCACCAACCCCTGCACCTACTCCAAGACCTGCAAAAGGTCCAATAATATCTTGTATATCTGATGTTTTGAAAGTTTTAGACTTGTTTTGAATAGCGTCACCAGCTTCGTTAATTACTCTGATAATTGGAGTTAAAGCTTCGGCATTTTTATAAATTTTTTTATCTTTCAATTCATAACACCCTTTCTTTATTAAACATTTTAAATTTACAATATAATTCATTTAACTGAGTATGATGTTAAATATTGTGTTACGAAATAATTCTACAGTTTAATTTTTTATCCTTCTACAATATAATATTAATTTAATTTTACTTAGTAATAGAAAAACAAAAATTATTGACAGGAAAAAAACAAGATGGTATATTTATCTCGAATTAAAGATATATGAATTGAAGATACAAAAGAGGTGAACGAAATGACACGACCGAATCCGAACTTGAAAGCATTGACGGTCATGGTACGCGCAGTTGATGCGTTACATGAAGTCATCAAGAAGGATGTTGCGCAATGGGGATTGAACCCGACGGATTTTTCGGTTCTTGAGTTGCTGTTTCACAGGGGCAGGCAACCGATTCAATTGATTGGGAAAAAAGTCTTGATCACCAGCAGTAGCATCACCTATGTCATCGATAAGCTCGAAAAGAAAAATTACGTTGTCCGAAAAGCATGTCCAGAGGATCGGCGTGTGACATTTGCGGAACTGACCTCTGAAGGACACCAACTGATGGAAGCTATTTTTCCAAAGCACGAGCAAGCGATTAATCAAGTATTTCAAGGAATAGCCCCGTCAGACCTCGAAGCATTCATCGAGACAGCCAAAACGATCGGCTATCAAGCAAAAAAACAATAAAATTTTTTAGACTGATATCTCGAATTCGAGATAATAACCATTAAAGGAGCGATTTTTCATGAATGAACTAAAAGGAATACACCACGTGACGGCGATTACGAGCAGTGCCGAGAAAAACTATGACTTCTTTACGAACGTCCTAGGGATGCGATTGGTCAAGAAGACCGTCAATCAGGATGACATCCAGACGTATCACTTATTCTTCGCCGATGATAAAGGATCTGCAGGCACGGATATGACATTCTTTGATTTCCCTGGTATCCAAAAGGGATCACACGGAACGAATGAAATCTTCAAGACAGCGTTCCGTGTCCCAACGGATGCGGCACTCGAATACTGGATCAAACGCTTTGACAAATATGACGTCAAGCACCGTGATATCAAAGAACAATTCGGCAAGAAGACGCTCTCGTTCGTCGATTTCGATGAGCAACAATACATGTTGATTTCTGACGAGCATAATCAAGGTGTCGCTTCCGGCACACCGTGGCAAAATGGTCCGGTACCACTCGAGTTCGCGATCACGGGACTCGGTCCAATTCACATCCGGATCGCGGAATTCGACAATTTAAAAGCGGTACTTGAACAAGCGATGTTGATGCGCGAAGTCGATCAAGCTGGTTCCCTGCACTTGTTCGAGATGGGCGAAGGCGGAAACGGTGCCCAAGTTATCGTTGAGCACAACGTCGTTCTACCAAGCGGACGTCAAGGATTCGGAACGGTCCACCACGTCGCTTTCCGAGTTGAAGATACGGCTGCCTTACAGGAATGGATCGAGCGGATGCAACAGCTTCGCTTCAACACATCCGGTTACGTCGATCGCTTCTTCTTCGAGTCCCTTTATGCCCGTGTCGCGCGCGGTGTCTTGTTTGAGTGGGCAACGGATGGTCCTGGTTTCATGGGTGATGAGCCATACGAAACGGTCGGGGAGAAATTGTCATTACCACCATTCCTCGAGCCACAACGAGCACAAATCGAACAAATGGTCCGTCCAATCGATACGGTCCGGAGTACGCGCAAGATCGAAAAAGAATATCTTTAATAGGAAAGTGAACTGACAGCATCTAAATACGAGGAGGAAATGAAAATGGAGAAATTAAACATTGGTATCATCTTAGGATCCACACGTGAAGGACGCCTCAGCCCACAAGTCGGGAACTGGGTCAAACAACTCGCCGATCAACGGGGGGATACAAACTACACGATTCTTGATATCGCCGACTACAAATTACCGCTTCTAGGTGAAAAGAATGGGGATGCGTCGGGTGCTGCTGCTTGGTCGAAGGATGTCGCAGCACAAGACGGCTTCGTCTTCATCGTCCAGGAATACAACCATTCGATTGCAGCGTCACTCAAGAACGCGCTCGATTATTTACGAGTCGAATGGAACAATAAAGCGGCAGGGATCGTCTCTTATGGTTCTGTCGGTGGAGCACGGGCGGCAGAACATTTGCGCGGCATCTTAGGTGAGTTATTGATCGCCGACGTCCGGGTGCATCCGGCGTTATCCTTGTTCACTGATTTCGAGAACGGATCGGTCTTAAAAGCGGCAGCCGTTCAAGAAACATCGGTCAACCAAATGCTCGATCAAGTCATCCCGTGGGCAACAGCATTAAAAACAATTCGCTAAATCGTGATTGATCAGAAAACCCCCTCATTTCAGCGAAATGAGGGGGTTTTCTATCGTTGTCATGTACAACACGACGTGACGCGGCGCAGATCCTTTTCTTGAACGTAAAGCGTGTGTTGGCGGACTTTGTAAGGAATGTCAGCCGCTTGAAGCCGTTCGAGATAGTGACCTGTTGGAGCGACCGTCCATTTCACATATGTCGTTGCGGCATTCGGTGAGGCGAGACAGATGAGTAGCAAAAGCGGAAGGATCCATTTTCGAAGTTGCAAGCGTATACCTCCTCTATTATTTCAAATACTGTATTAATGATTTTATTGTTAAAATCAAAAACTAAAAATCAGGACTCACGTCAGCAAAAAATAACTGACCATCAAGCCGACCAACAGACCACCAAAGACAAGTCGATAGACGGGTGAACGATGGGTTCCTTTGCTTCGTTTGACTTGATAGACGATGAAATAGGTCACACTGGTCACCATGACGAGGATCGCCAGTGTACTGAGTAAAGTAGACATCAGCATTCCTCCTTATCGTAAGATTTTAGTTAATGCTTTTCCTTTTGCCAGTTCATCGACGAGTTTGTCGAGAATGCGAATGTTACGAATGTGCGGATCCGTTAGGTTTTCCACACGAATCCCGCAGATGACACCAGTAACTAAAAAGCGACGTTCGTTCAGGGCGGGTGCGTTTTCGAAAAAGGCTGCGACGTTTTGGGTTTGTATGGCTTGTTCAAGAGTGGATTGCGTGTGTCCGGTCAACCAGAACAGCACGTCATCGAGTTCCTCTTGTGTCCGTTGCTTACGCTCGACTTTTTGACGGTATACCTGATACAGCTGCAACATTGGCATTTGAAATACTTTTTCGTAACTCATCTGAATCGCCTCCTTTCATGGTAACATATGGGAAAAGATCTTGTGTTAAGGATTTCAATTTCGTTTTGGAGGTGCAGGATGAAATGAGACGTCGAATCATTGGAATGACTTTCATGACGTGCCTACTACTATTTTTAGGCGTTGTAGGTGTAAAACTGTCGTATCAAGCCTTAGTCGATCCTCCGATCGATCAGTCGACGGGAAACTGGGTACATGTCCCGAGCACGATCTTACCGACTAAAAAAGTCATCTATGCGAAAAAAGATTTGATCACAAAGGCACTGGACTCTTCAAAAAATGGGCACAAAGGATATCGGAAAGAGCCGGATAAGAAACCTGTTGTTGAAGTTGGAAAGGGATCATGGACGGATGCGATCAATCAAATCGTTCGCATGACTCCATGGATGGTCGCTCTAGTGATGATCATCTATCTCTATCGTCGACAACGATTCAACCGCATGCAGTGGTCATTCCCATCAAGGCATCAACCAAAACGAACTGCTCTATCGCTAACACTAACGCCTGAAGTCCAGTCCTCATCAGAAGACAGTATTCTTGATTCAAAAATTCGTGAAGCAGTACGCTCGTTCAATCGGTCACTTGCTCCAGCGCAACAGCGACGGACACATGAGACGCTGACGGAGTGGTTTACACGCTTAGAGGTCACGGTCCCGCATGAGATCTATCAACTCGTTCGCTATGCCGACGTGGCAGAGCAGACACTCGATCCCTCTCGACGGACTATTTTCCTTGAACAGCTTAAGCAAAATCAGACACGGCTTGTGTAATCAGCCGTGTCTTTTTTGGTGTCCGCGATACTTGTTAAGGGCGAGCATGTTCAACAGGAACAAGGCGGCTCCATAAAGGAATAGTCCGAGCCAGTACGGCCAGATGCTCGACCAACCGTTGCCGTAGACGAGTACTTCCTTGATCGCGCTCGCTCCATAGAAGATCGGGGTGATATATCCGATGTTACCGAGTCCGTACGGGATTAGATCGAGCGGAATCAAACCCGAGAAGAAAATCTGCGGAATGATCGTAAAGGGAATCAACTGGACGACCTGGAGCTCAGACTGGGCAAAAATCGAAATCGTTGCCCCGAACAAGACCGCGACGACGGCAAGTCCAAGCATCGTCAGGAAGACCCAGATGATCGAACCTTCAGACGGTAAGTCAAGAACGGTTGTCGCGTACAGGACGACAAGAATTGCCTGGATGGAGGCGAAGACGCTATAACCGAGCGTATAGCCGAAGATGACGTCGGTTTGGCGAATCGGTGTCATCATCAACCGCTCGAGCGTGCCGCCACTGCGTTCCTTGACGAGTGCCATTGCCGATAAGATAAAGACGAAAAAGAAGGAAAACAAGGATAAAAAGACGAAGCCAAGCGCATCAAAGGTCGATTGATCAACATCTCCGTACAGATAGTTCGTCTCGAGTTGCACCGTCGGTTGCAGCGATGCCAATCCAGTTTGGATTTCGCGTAGTGCTTTCGAACTTTTCGTCGATGGTTCGCGGAGACTTAAGGACAGCTGATTGTCGCTCATCTCTAAGACGACGTCGACCGTTTCATGATTCTTGAGATAGGCGTCAGCATCGCTGCCATTATACGTTTTGATCGACAAATCCTGTTTTTCGATCGCTTGAGAGACTGGAGCCGGTACATCTTGACTGATAGCGACGACAGGCGTGTAATCATCGTTTCCAAGTAGGAAATAGATCAAGGTGAAGATTAGTAATGGAGCAAGCAAAATCAGTCCGACGCTTCGTTTATCGTTCAACGTTTGACGGATGACCCGTCGTGCGAGTTGCCACATCACGTCACGTCCTTTCCAGCGAGCAGGAATAGTTCCTCGACCTGACCGTTTTCAGTCTGTGCGAGCAAACGGTCGAGCGGATCATAGGCAATGATTCGACCGTTATAGATCAGTGCGGCACGGTCACATTCATTGATTTCATCCATGACATGGGTCGAGACGACGATCGTCGTGCCTTGCGCACGAATCGCTTGGAATTGATTCCAAATCTGGCGGCGTAACACGGGATCAATCCCGACGGTCGGCTCATCAAGGAATAGGACGCTCGGACGATGCAGGATTGAGATGGCGAGAGACAATCGTTTCTTCATCCCGCCGGAATAATGGCGAACGAGCTTTTTTTGATCATTCGTTAAATCGACGAGTGTCAAGACCTCTTCGATTCGTTTTGCTAAATCCTGACGGGACATGTTGTATAGGGAACCGAAAAACTGTAGGTTCGAAAGCCCCGATAAATCCTCATACAAAGCATCGTTTTGTGGCATGAAACCGATCTGCGATAACATCTTGAAGCTTGGCATCGAAGTGTCACCAATCTGAATCGAACCTGCGTCTGCCTGGATCGCACCAATCATCAAACGAATCAATGTCGTCTTTCCGGAACCTGACGGACCAAGTAACCCACAAATCTCACCGGACGGAATCAAAAGATCAATCTGTTGGAGGACGTTCTGTTGATGAAACGATTTTGATACACCTTGTAATCGTAAATCCATCGTATTCTCCCTCCTTTTATGAAATAATTATTGAACAACGTGTTGATTAATTTCATTATAAAAGGGAGAGAAACTGGGAGCAATGACCAGTTGACGTCCATCTGTCGCTTAAGCGACACTTCCTGAAAAACTGTTGAAGAAAGAGGCGATTTCGATGAAAAAACAGGATTTACGCGTTATCCGGACCGACCGGAGGATACGCGAGACGTTCCTTCAGCTGATCGACGAAGTCGGTTTTGACGCCGTGACGATTAAGTTGTTGACGGAACGGGCGGAAGTCAATCGCGGGACGTTCTACCATCATTACGCGGATAAATACGAACTGCTCGAGCGGATGACGAATGAGGTTTTTGAAAAGATCGAAGCGACGTTCGAACGCGAGATTCCCTTTGTCCTGATCAACAAAACGGAGGACTCACCGTACCGACGAATCATCCCGTTTCTAACGTTTCTTTATGAACACCGGACGCTGATGCGGATCTTACTCAGTCCAACGAGTGATGGGATGTTTCGGAAGCGGGTCCGTGATTACATGCAACAAATTCTGTTCTCGGGACTACCGGAACAAGGAGAACGGCTCGTTCCAGAAAATTATCTCATTGCCTATCTCTCAGCCGCCCATCTCGGTGTCATCGAATCCTGGTTAAGCCATCCAAACGAGACATCGCCGGATGAAATTGCGCGAATCATCTTTACGATTTCGATGGAAGGACCGTTTCGAGCAGCGGGGTTCCGGCGATGAGTCTTGAGCAAGTGTTAGAAAAAGTCGTCGCGTGTTTGCAGCATGAACAGATTCACTTTGGTATCGGGGGTTCATTATTGTTACACCATCATGGACTGCCTGTCACTCCGCGCGACATCGATCTCGTCGTCGCGTTAGCGGACGCCGAACGGGCAGTCCTATTGTTATCTGAGATGGGAACTGTCGTTGAACAAGACGAGACGTCACTCTATGCAACGGAAGTATTCCAAGAATTTATGATCGAAGGAATCGATCTTGATCTGATGAGCGGACTGCAGATTCGCCATGGCGAGGGTGTGTTCGTCTATCCGTTTGATGAACAATCGATCGATTCAGCTGGACTATCGTTCATGGCACTCGTCGATTGGTACGTCATCTATCAACTGATTCCGGGACGGGAACAAAAGGTCACGATGATCGAAGACGTATTTACGAAACAGAAAGTGGACCGAGAGCGACTGGAACAGCTGAGACGACTCGTTCTTCCAAAAGCAGTAAGGAATCGGATAGATCAATGGCTGAACTAACTCATAAGTCGCGCAATAAAACGACTTCGTTCGTTGCCGGTAAGTAAGCATGATCGGAGTCGAGCAGTCCGCAGAGGACGTACTGATCGAGCGCATGGTCGAAGACATAATATGGCTTTAATGTCAGATAAGGCATGAGTGCGTCACGTATGGCTTCTTTGGGCACGCTATTAGGCAACGGTTGTGACGAGTCATGGTAGAGCGCGATAATCGACTCGTTATCAACGATTAGGCTAATTTCATAAGTATCTTCAATCAGGAGAATCGTCAAACGACGTTTGTAAGCGAGATTTATGTCGTCACGAGTCCGGCGTACTTTCACGTTAATGAATGGAAAATCCCGATAGATTTCCTGAATCGTCCACGCTCCTGACTCCTCCGGATACTCCGCAGCGATGAGGTCTACAGCAATTGACTTACAAGTCATCAATGTCCCATCGGTCAACGGTCGGTAATCCGGGTGTGGCGTTTGAGCTTCGGCATCGCGTGCCGTGACGGCGTCTCTCCGTTTAATCAATTTGCGCGTGTAGGAGAACGTAGATGGTTTGTCCCATGTCACGATCTCGTTCATGGCAACGGACGAAGTGTCTGGATCACTAAAGGGATACGTGAGCGAGTCGTTTTGAGAAACAAAGATTTCCTCGATTGCATGCGCCTGTATTCGTTGTTGATCACCAGGAGCTGAAAAGAACCGTATCTGTTCTGTAATGATCGGTGTGATTTGAACAGGTGACAGTGAAAACGATTCAGTCGGATAATTGTTGCTCAGGGCGGGGGTTCCATACACACTGAAAAAATCAAGCGCTCCGTCGTCCGTCAATTCAAGCGAAATGAAAAAACCAGGGAAGAGGCGAATTTCGTTTTGGCAGCTGACATACTGATACAGCGAATCTTGGTGCTTCAGTAACATGAACTCCTGGTCGAACGTCATTCCTAATTCTTGCTCTAGCCAGGAAGTTTGTGTGTCTGAATCACGCAAGTCCTCTGGAAGAGAATAAATTGTGACATCACCATGTTTGTTGATTGATGTCGTTCGTCGTGTAGCTGTATCGACTTGGATCTCTATCGTACCGTCTGGATAACTCTCGTCTTCAGACCAAGGGCCGTGATTGATGGGGAACCAACACGTCTCAAGCGAATATTGCGTTTCACCACGAATTTTTTCACGGCGATAGAAGGTTTCATGTAAGACATAATCGCTCAGTTGATATTTATCTTGAATATGGGAGATTAAATCTTTCGTTAATGGATGCAACTCGTTCACTCCTTTATATCTAACTTCACTTTATAGATCACGTATTAAAACGACCTCATTTGTTGCTGGTAAGTAGGCATGGTTCGAGTCAAGTAAACCACAAAGAACGTATTGACCTTTTGAGATATCGAACACATAACGCGGCGTGAGCAAAAGGTACGGACGTAATGCATTGAACATGACATCTTGCTGATCATCCTCGAGCTCTGGTGCAGTAACGGATGCGAACACGGTATGGAGTTCCTGATCGTCGGTCAAGCTAATCCAGTCAAGCGTCTTTTCGTCAAGGAGAATCGTGACGCGTCTTTGCTGATCAACATAGGACGTCGGATTCGCGCGAGATAATTTGACAGCAAGGTAAGGATATTGCCGGTAGATGTGACGAATCGCCCATTGTCCGGATTCACTGGGGTAGACGTTTTGGACGATTTCTTGAATCGCAATTCGACAGGCGTTCACCGTCTCTTGCTGGATTGGACGAAAATCAGGATGTTCGGTCTGCATGATCACATCCTCTGCTGTCACACTTGCTGCTGATTGGAAAGGATGGCGTTTGAGAATTGAAGTTGACGGATTTGTCCACGTTAAAATGTCATTTCGATCGAGTGATGACGTGAAGACCAGTTTACTAGGCACAAGGATAGACCCTTCTTGCGTCACGATCGTCTCGACGACGGTATGCGCGTATTGATGTCCTGGTTTTGAGTAGGAGAACCACTTTATTTGTTGTTTAGCTAGCGAGTTGATGTCCTCGAGCGTTAAAGCGAAAGGTTCCTGAGCCACATGATGATTAAGCGGATGAGGACCGTATAGGAACAACTCATCGAGTTGACCGTTGTCCGTTAACGTCAGGTGAATGAAACAACCGGGAGACATCCGAATCCCTTCGTGACAACTTACATAACTGAAAAAAGTTTCGTTTTCTTCTTCTACCATAAAATGCGTACCATGGATCATGTCGGTCTCTGATTCGATCCAAGCCATCCGAGTGGTTGGATCACGTAAATCGTTAGGCACGGAATGAATCGAGGTCGGACCGTGTAAGGATAACGTCGTCGTTCGTTTCGTAACAGGGTCAATCGTAATCTGCACGGTTCCTTCGGGAAGCATCGTGCCATCCTCTTCCTCGATAACATATGCACCTCGCGGAATCCAAAACGTTTCAAAAGAGTAGACGGTTTGGTCGTTTATTTTGTGTCGAGCGAAAGATGACTCATAGAGAATGTAATCATTTAACTGATACTTCTTGAGAATGTATTCAATTAGCTGTTTTGTTAAAGGATCCAAAGGATTCACTCCTTTTCTTGTACGTCTTCTGTATCGTCAACTAAGGTCGGAACGACGAAGTCGGGTAAGGTATTAAACAGGCGATCGGCCGTCTCAAAAAACGGTTGATTCGAGACAACATTCACGACATCTGCATCGTAGCTGAACGCAAAGATAGACATGTTTTCCTGCATGGAGACGATGACCGTTTTTTCTGGTCTTTCGGAGTAGTAGTGCGTTCGGTATTCAATCCGGAAGACATTTGGTTTGGTCGACCAGATAACAAGATCATTCCAACTCGCGTGGGAATGTAAGTAAGAATACAGGTGTTGAAAATCGGTAACATGCTTCAGTTCAGCGACGATGAAACGTTTGTCCGCAAGTGGTGTTAAATCATTATATGTAATTGAACAAAAGCGACATAACGCTTCAAACTCTTCTTCGTCATAACGATTCACCTCTACACAGACGAATAGTGGGAAAGCTTGTAATCGATGTAACCACTGCTCAAGAAATGAACTTTCAAACGAGGAGGATTCATCGTCTGGATTCGTAAAGATGCTAAAAGCTGACGTGTAGTCTTGTTCGATGACGAAGCGCAAATTATCAGGGTCTGAAAAATCATTTGGAATCAATTGAAGATCATCATCGTAATAATAAGGCATGTACTCAAATGTTAATTGCAACATATTCACCTCTATTTCGTACGTTCAGTGTAACGTGAATCTCTTCGTAATGAAGGATAATTGAAAATTATTACATAATTGTAAGGGTTAAAAATATAGAGAAATGTATTATTATAGTAGAATAAAAACAGAGAACCATTGAAATTTAGGAGGAAACAAAAGTGTCAGATTTTAATCTAGCTGTGAACGTGTTATTCGGAAGTGTCCATATCATCCTCATGGCGATGGCTGTTCCATCGATCATCTACGCGCTTTATCTATTACGAAAAATCGCTAATAAATGATTGCAGGGATTTATTGGTAATAAAAAGAAGGTAGTTAAAGTACCTACGCATTATTTAAAGGAGGCGATAACATGTCATTTTGGACATGGTTTGCAATCTTATTTGTGTTAGCGGTTAGTGTCTACGCATCTTCTCAACCAAAACGTTCGAAGAAATAACACAGGCGCGACTTCCATTGTGGAAGACGCGCCTTTTTGTTTGTTCAGTTTTGCGTATCGAGCCAAGCGATCGCGTTTGTTAAGTCGTCGGCAATATAGTCGACGTTTGCTTGTTCCACGTGATCAGCGTAATCACGAATGGAGCTCTTTCCGGCACC
Source organism: Exiguobacterium sp. UBA1053 (assembly GCF_002316465.1). NCBI lineage: Bacteria > Bacillati > Bacillota > Bacilli > Caryophanales > Exiguobacterium > Exiguobacterium sp. UBA1053. The sequence goes on from NZ_DCDO01000018.1 coordinate 105,200, forward strand.
GGTTCGGACTAAGATTTTAATACACCCGGCGTGCGCAGCTGCCACCATATCACTCCATCGGTCCCCAATGACGACACATTGCTCGAGTCGGAGATCGTGTTTTACTTGTGCTTGCTGTAATAAATGTGGTGATGGTTTGCGACAAGTGCAACAATCTTCCGCTGCATGCGGACAAATCAGCGTATCATCAAAGCCGAATCGCTGTAATTCTGTTCGAAAATCCTCTTCGCGGGCCAAGCCTTTTGAGATACCAGGTTGATTCGTAAACGCAATCAGTAAAATCCCTTGATTACGTAAGCGTTCGATTAGCGAAGAAACGTATGGAAATAGCGCAAACGTTCCAGGGTAGTGGACGGTGTCATCTCCACCAATCGTTCCGTCTCGGTCAAGAAATATTGCCTGAATAGAATTCATGTGTACAACTCCTTAGTTTACGAAGCATCTTTTAGTTCTTGATACGGTTGAACACGTGCTGCCAGTTGTGCTGGGATGAAGGCGGCGATGACACCGAACAAAATCGGTAAGGCGAGCGATACGCCAATCAACAACGGTTCATTCCATGGAACGAGGTCATACAAGACATAAATTGTCGTATAAGCAACGATCAGTCCAATGACTCCGGAGATGAGACCGACGAGGAAGCCTTCGAGGACAATCAACTGTCGGATTGCGCCGTTCGTCCAGCCGAGTGCTTTTAAGACGGCGAGTGAGGCGCGGCGATCTGTGACGTTTTGCCACATGATCTCTCCCGTCGTCAAAATAGCGATCGTGATCGCAACACCCATCGTCACGTAATGCATCGGACCGACTTGCAGGGCAACGAATTGACCGAGCCACGATGTATAAAGCACTCCTTGTAAATGGAACGTCACGAATAAGAAGAACGTCAGTAGTGCCGTTGGGAGAGCGATTGAGAGGACGGATAGGCTATTACGCTTCCATTTCCCGATCAGTTCTTTTAGCGCCAATGTCACGGTCGAACGAAGCTTTAGTCCGACACGAGCCGCCTTTGCATACTCGCCTGTTTTGATCGCTTCGTACGGTGAGATGCGGCGAATCGTCCACGCCGACCAAGCGGCACCAGCGAGGTAGATGACAAGACTGAATAGCGCGATCCAGAGGAGGCTCCAGCCGTTCATCGCTTCATTACGGACATATGAGAAGATGCCTTCGACGATCAAGGCGATTGTTGAAACGAATCCAGCGAGGATCGCCGCCTCGATCAAAACGATTTTGTAGAGATCCTTCGTCCGCCAGCCGAGTGCCAGTAAAACGGCAAATTCTTTCCGGCGGGCGAGCATCGAGACATAGCTCGTCGCGAGGACATAGACGATGGCGAAGGCAAGCATCGCGAAGATGACGCCTGAGAACCCGACGCTCGTCTCACGGAAGATTGTCATCGCAGCACCGATGTGGATCCATGGTTGTTCGATCCAACCGAGCGTCTTCCCGTCATCGACAACCTTCGTAACGACGGGTTGAGGAGAGGAACCTTTGGTGATCGTAGCGATAAGACCAGTCTCTCGTTCGATTTCCGACTTGATACGTTGTAAGGTTTTATCTGATTGTTCACCGACAGAAGAAGCACCCTTTACTTTTAACCGGATCGATGAAATCGATTGATCGCCCATCACCTTTTGGACACTATCGACTGTCGTAAGAACGTTTGGAGAGTTCGTCAACAGACCAATTGGATTCCCGGTCGTGTTGATCGGTTGGGCAGGATTGACCGGTTCATTTTTTGAGTCAAGTACGATACTCGCAGCCGATGGTCGATAGGTCTCCATCGGTAATTCGTTTAATGGATCTTTGGAGACATTGATCTTGTTCGGATCATACAAACCGACGACATTAAACGTCAGATAAGGATTCATTGACTTAAAAGCAGATCCATCCGATTTTTTCATTTTTATTTCATAAGAATCTACCGTCCGGAAGCCACGCTTCGGAAGATAAGAGGATGGTAATATAGCATTTTTGAATGCAGTAGGTGCTGTGTGTACTTCATAAGCATTCTCCCATCGTGTAGGGAACGGACTCTTCACCGTTTGATAAGTCAATGAGCCTGTCTGGGCGACGAGTTGAGCGTTAGTATTTGCTTCCGAATGCGGAAGTACCTTAGTTTTTTGACCGAGTAGGGAATCAAAAAAAGCGCTCTCGACTTTAGAGGCATCGACTTTAATGTCTTGGATGATCTTTCGTTTTTCTTGATCGAGAGGTTGAGGAGCGTTCGATTGAGCTAGTCGTTGATAAAATGTGTCGCGTGCTTGTTTCGTTTTCAGATCGACGTTAACTTGTTCTAACTTAAATTGACTATATCCCGTATTGAAGGATTTTGGATTAATCAATACCGGGATATTGAATTCATTGGAGCTCTTCTTACTGGCTGAGGGGACATCCTCCTGGTTGAAGTAACGAAACTTCTTTTGATTCAGGATGCTCTTATCCAAACCGACGAGTTGCGCTTCCGCCTCCGGATCGATTCCGACGATAAGACTATAGGTAAAGGGTTGTATGGATGAAAAACCTTTCGGATCTTGAAGATGGATCAATCGTGTATTCGGAGGAACGAGCGGCTCTTCCATAGTTGAAAAGTAGGCACCATCCTGTGCAATGAGTTCTTTCGAAAATCCACCAGCACCATAATGTGAATTACTCAGTCGATAAATACCAGGATCGTCCGGAAAGTGGATTTGATTTGGAATCGAGATGCCGATATTAGCGTATCCCATGACAGCCACAGGGGCTGCGATATCAATCGCATCCATTTGTTTGATTTGTTGATATTGTTTATACGAAATCCCTCCGTTAATCCCATTCAGATAATTCGGTTCGAGTAACTTACTCGACTCGGTCGTCATCTGACTGCCTTTCGGTCGCACGACGATATCATACGCAGACGACCATTTCTTTTGTAACGTCTGTTCGACCGTTCCTTGACTGGAATCGGTCAAGTTGAACATCAAACTGAGCCCGGCACTGATGATCAGGGCGCCGACAAGCGTCAGGATGAATTTCCCGCGCTGCCGGCGCCATTGATTTAAGACAAAACGGAACATCGTCATTCCTCCTTTTATGGGGTAAAGGCTACGAAAAATGGATGAGACTGTTCATCTAAGATATGTAAGATTCGTTCGCTGAAGTTCGACCACGTTACGCGTCGTAACACCTCCTCGAGCGGGAAAAAACCGACTGCTAAACTTTCACTGCTCGTCTGCGGTTGACCACCAATCGCTTTTGCAAGCCAACAAGTCGCACAGACATTCGCCTCGAGGTTTTGATAGATGCCGCAAAATTTCACGATTTCAATCTCAATTCCAGACTCTTCTTTGACTTCGCGAATGATACCGTCAGCTGCACTTTCCCCAGGCTCGACGATGCCACCCGGAAACTCCCAGCCGCGATCCGGTCCTTGGATCAAAAGAATCTCGTTTTGGTCATTCAAGACGACTGCTCCTGCTGATAACGAATAAATCGATGTCGGTAACATAGACTTCCTCCTGTGAAGAGAGGGACAACGTCTGTTGCCCCTCCGCCAAATATTAAGATGCATCTTTGAGTTCTTGATACGGTTGAACACGAGCGGCCAGTTGTGCTGGGATGAACGCCGCGATAACACCGAACAGAATCGGTAAGGCGAGCGATACGCCAATCAACAACGGTTCATTCCATGGAACGAGGTCGTATAAGACATAAATTGTCGTGTAGGCGACAATCAGCCCAATGACTCCAGAAATCAGACCAACAAGGAAACCTTCGAGGACAATCAACTGTCGGATCGCTCCGTTCGTCCAGCCGAGTGCTTTTAAGACGGCAAGTGAAGCACGGCGATCGGTGACGTTTTGCCACATAATCTCTCCCGTCGTTAAAATGGCGATCGTGATCGCAACCCCCATCGTCACGTAATGCATCGGACCGACTTGCAGGGCGACGAATTGTCCGAGCCACGACGTGTAAAGGACACCCTGTAAATGGAACGTCACGAACAGGAAGAAGGTCAAGAGAGCTGTCGGTAAAGCAATCGAGAGGACGGATAGGCTATTGCGCTTCCATTTCCCGATCAGTTCCTTTAGTGCGAGTGTCACGGTCGAACGAAGTTTCAGTCCGACGCGAGCTGCTTTCGCGTATTCACCGGTCTTAATCGCTTCATAAGGTGAGATGCGACGGATCGTCCACGCCGACCAGGTCGCGCCAGCCAGGTAAATGACGAGACTGAACAGCGCAATCCAAAGAAGACTCCAGCCGTTCATCGCTTCATTACGAACATACGAGAAGATGCCTTCGACAATTAAAGCAACCGTCGAGACGAATCCAGCGAGGATTGCCGCCTCGATCAAGACGATTTTATAGAGATCCTTCGTCCGCCAGCCGAGTGCGAGTAAAACAGCGAACTCTTTTCTGCGCGCGAGCATTGAGACATAACTCGTCGCGAGGACATAGACGATCGCGACGGCAAGCATCGCGAAGATAACACCGGAGAACCCGACGCTCGTCTCGCGGAAAATCGTCATCGCAGCACCGATATGAACCCATGGTTGTTCGATCCAACCGAGTGTTTTGCCTTGTTCGACGACTTTCGTGACGACCGGTTGTGGGGAAGAACCCTTAGTGATCGTAGCGATGAGTCCGGTTTCTCGCTCGATTTGCTGCTTCACGTCTTGGAGTAATTGTTCTGACTTTTCACTGACGGTCGAAGTCCCTTTGATTTTTAGACGAATCGACGAGATCGATTTTTCACCATATGTCTCTTTTGCAACATCAAGTGTTGTTAGAATATGTGGTGAGTTTGTTAGTAGTCCGACCGGGTTTCCAGACGATTGAATTTTTCGAGCAGGATTAATCGGTTGTTGTTTTTCGTCAAGAACTAAATCAGCCGTTGATGGTCTGTAAGTCTCCATCGGTAACTGATTTAACGGATCTTTTGAAACCTGAATGTTGTCAGCATCATATTGTCCGATGATGTCCATCGAAAAATAAGGAACGAAATAAGGGAGACTATCAGACTCTTTCGAGTTAGTTTTTTTGCCCGTCGATTGAATCGAGCGATAACCGAATGCAGGGATATTAGTTTCAGAAAAACTCCAATTTTTTAATTTTGTTGGAGCTGTTTCAACGGCATACGCATTGGACCAACGTGTAGGAAAGGGACTTTTAGTAGTCTTGTATTTTAGTGGGCTCGTTTTAAAGAATAGACCCGTCACAGTGGAGCTAGCAGCGTCACGATTCATGAATCGTGTCGTTTTTCCATTCAATGAATTTAGAAAAATACGTTGCATATCCATGACGGAGACTGTTTCCGTCTGTAGAACTTTTGCTGGGTAGTCATTTAATGATGAATCAAACGATGTTTTGTGCAGGTCTTCTTTTGCAAGGCGATTGACAAACGATTGCTGTTCTTTGTCAGTCGAGAAGGGTACCTTTAATTTTTCGACTTTGAATGAAAAATTACCGCGACTCACGGCATCGGGATCGATGATGACTGGGATGCTATGGAATGAACCGTCACTGCCTCCTTTACGATATTGATCCGTCTCTTCAAAATAGCGTGAATTTTTATCTTTAAGAATGCTTTTATCCAGTCCGACGAGCTTAGCTTCTGCGACTGGATCAATTGCAACGAGTAGTGTCAGATGATTCATCGTAAGATCAGAGAACTCTTTTGTCGATCTAGTGAAAAATGTTTTGTTCTCTGGAACAGGAATTTTTAATCCTTGGGCGATATGAAAGGACTGATCATAGAGACGCTCTTTTTTGATACCTGAGTTATCGTATTCTTGCATTGTTACCCGGTATATTCCATCTTCTTTTGGAAAGTTCAACACTTTTGGAACGTTAGCATTGATACTTGCATAACCCATCACAGCGACGGGTGCCGCAATTTCAATGTCGTTCATTTTTTTGATGGTTTCGTATTGTTTGAAGGAAATTCCTCCGTCGATTCCATTCAAATAGTTCGGTTCCAGTAAATCATTCGACTCACTTGCAAGCTGACTTCCCTTCGGTCGTACGACGATGTCATACGCAGACGACCATTTTTTTTGTAACGTCTGTTCGACCGTTCCTTGACTGGAGTCGGTAAGATTGAACATCAAACTGAGTCCGGCACTGATGATGAGCGCACCGACGAGCGTCAGGATGAATTTTCCGCGCTGCCGGCGCCATTGATTGATGACGAAACGAAGCATATGTAGTCTCCTTTGCTTGTTATTGGGAGAGCTGCGTCTTTAAATAATGTGCAAGATCTTGTTCGAAATGGTGAATCGCTTGTGCATCGAGTGCTTCTACTTCTGCTTGCGCTGCGTAGCGGGTGACGAAGTAAGGAGAGAGTGGCGTCACCAGATGAATGCGCTCCGTCCAGTCTGTCAACGATTCGTGGCTTCGCCGTCTGAGGGCACGCGGTAATCGTTGGTTAAAATCAAATAGCATCAGGCGTAATGATTCTTCAGGCGGAGTAAGCATCGATTGAAGGTTTGTTTGTTGGACATAACTTTCAGACGATGGTTGGACCCAATGGTTTGCTTCACTTTCAACTTCTCGTGACCGTGATGATCGTCGCCGCCGACGAAGAATCCGGTATGCTACGAAAGCAACGAGTACAAGTACAGCGGTGAAGAATAGAATGTTGTTGGAGGATGTGCCTTCTACAACATTCAAAATAGAAAATGGAGGAAGATCCTTTACTTTTCGACCGCGTGGTGTGCCTCCCGTATTTTTACTTTTTTCATCGGACGTTCCCAGATAGACGCCGTCTTCTTTTTCATCAATTTTGTCATCGAAATTACAACTGTTTTTTGTGAAGAATAAATTGGATAAGTCGTTATGATTACATCCCCGCACGATCGTCGTCTCCTGTTCCGAGAAGTCCGCATTCCGAAACGCTTTATATGCGGATTGCGTCGATACCGATAGCAACAGAAAAACGACAATCGAGCCGATGAAGCTCGTGATTAATTTGGCACGAAACGATTGCAACGCGGAACACCTCCCTATAAACAGTACTTAGACACTTTGCACCGTGCGCTTCCGGCGGTCTTCAACGATTCGTCCGTCCTGCATGAAGAGAATCCGGTCAGCACGTTCGGCGAGTTCTAGGTCGTGTGTGACAAATAAAACGCCACATTTGGCTTCACGATGCAGCTCTAGTAACAACTCGAAGATTGCGTCACCGGTCACGGAATCGAGATTACCGGTCGGCTCGTCCGCGAGAATCCATTGCGGATGGTGAAGCAGGGCACGGGCGATCGCGACCCGTTGTTGTTGTCCACCGGATAATTGAGCAGGTAGAGCATTCCGTTTATCGTCGAGTCCAACTCGTTCGAGCAGCTCGAGAATCCGCTCATCTTGATTGAAAGAGGTCTTTTGCTTTAACAAGGCGACCTTTAAGTTCTCGGACACCGTCAGTGCCGGTAATAAGTGAAACTGCTGGAAGATGAAGCCGATCTCTTGCGAGCGGAATTGCGATAACCGTTTGTTCTTCCAAGACGTGATGTCCTGCCCGTCATAGAGGATCTGTCCGGACGTCGGACGATCGAGTGAACCGAGGAGACTCAGGAACGTTGATTTTCCAGACCCGGATGGACCGACGAGTGCCGTCACCTCACTTTGCGAAAACTGACCGTTTAGTTGATGCAAGACGTCGGTCCGGACACCGCTTCGTTCGAATGTATGCGAAATATCTTGAAAGGTAATATCCATATGACCACTCCTTTTACATAATTTGGTTATGTTCAGTGTATTATTTTTAGAAAATTTTGTCTATTGCGTTTTTATTTCTGACCCAACCACTTTTTTTACATTTGTTCATAGTTGGTTTATAACTTCTCCTTATGATCGGATTAACACCAATCAAGGGAGGCATTTAACATGAAACGAACACGCAAGAAATGGTTATGGATCAGTGGAGGGGTCATCCTGGTACTCCTGTTAATCGGTTCCACGCTCTTTTTAGGACGAGGAGAGGCACAAGGAACGAAGGAGGTCGTCGAGTCGAAGACATTAAAAACATTCTTCTACTTCTCAGGCACGCTTGAAGCGAAAGATCGACAGACGGTCATCAGTGATCGTGATGTCCGTGTCACCGACGTTCGATTTGAAGAAGGGGATACCGTCATATCAGGTCAAACGATCATCAGCGTCGAAGGAGGAGAAGATTTCAAGGCACCTCGCTCCGGACAACTCGTTCGTCTTGACGTCACGGAAGGCGAAGTTTATGCCCCGAATACTGTCCTCTTCGTTGTTGCAGACAACAAAGCGTTGATTGCTCGTCTGAAAATTGATGAACAAGATATCGAACGGATTGAAGTTGAGGATACGATTGAACTACAGACGGATGCATCTGATAAAACCATCAAAGGGAAGGTCGAATCGATTAGTCCGGAAGCTGTGACGGAAAATGGAAGTACGTATTTCAATGCAAAGGTATCGGTACCGAGCTCGTCAAACTGGTTACCCGGCATGACGGTCGAGGGACGTTTACCATATCAACTCGCACAAGATGTACCTGTCTTATCGCTCGATGTCATTTCGTATTCGAAGTCGGATCGTCCGTATGTATATGTGAAAAAAGACGGGGAAACGACTCGTCAATACATCGAGACGGGCGTGACGGACGGACAGGATATTGAAATCAAGGACGGATTGTCCGCCGGAGACGAAGTCTTCCTGCCGAGTGAAGACGGTGCTTCCGGTCTTCTTCCGACTCCACCAGGAGGTGCGTCCTGATGCCGGTCGTTGAATTGCAAGAAATCCAAAAAACTTACGGCGAAGGAACCAATCGTCACATCGTCCTCGATCGAGTATCGCTGACGATCGAGGCTGGTGAGTATGTGACGATCCTCGGACCTTCGGGTTCAGGAAAATCAACGCTGATGAACATCATCGGTTGCCTCGATGTCGCTTCAAGCGGCGTCTATCGCTTGCAGGAGCAGCTCGTCCACGATCTATCCGAAGACCAGCTAGCGACGATTCGCAATGAAGAGATTGGCTTCATTTTTCAACAGTTCCAGTTGCTACCGCGCATAAGTGTCTTACAAAACGTCGAATTACCGCTCATCTATGCCGGCGTCTCGCGCAAAGAGCGCCGCGCGCGATCACTTGAACTCTTGGAACGTGTCGGATTGACAGATAAAGCCGATGCCTTACCGAGTCAATTGTCCGGTGGTCAACAACAACGGGTTGCGATTGCGCGGGCGCTCGTGACGCGACCGACGATCTTACTCGCTGATGAGCCGACCGGAGCGCTCGATCAAAAGACAGGGAAACAAATCATGAAGTTGTTCGAGAGCCTCTCAGAGGAAGGGAAGACGATCATCATGATCACACACGATGTCAATATTGCTAAGCAAGCCCGCCGGATCATCCGAATCGAAGATGGTCAGGTGACGGAGGTGACGACATGATTCGCGAAACGTTACGGATGGCATGGTCGAATATCTGGCATCATAAGATGCGATCGTTCTTGACGACGCTTGGTGTCATCATCGGTGTCGCATCGATCATCGCCTTGATTTCGATCGTCAACGGCGCGACGGCCTCAATCAATGAAGAGGTCGCGTCGTTCTGTGCCAATAAATTAACGGTCCAAACGACAGAGACGCCATTGAAAGAAGGATTATCACCTGCACAACTGGAAGAGTTAAACACGATTAAGGGAACACGCGGTGTCTCACCGACCGTTTCGACGGTCCGGGACGTCCGTGTCGAAAATCATATACTCGACCAGGTGACGATCGAAGGGCGAAATCACATCTATTACCGGGAATCTGAAGATGTCCCGCAAGGACGTGGCATCGTCATCAGTGATGTGAAACAACAGACGCATGTCGCCGTCGTCAGTCCAACCGTCGCCCGAACACTCTATCCGGGTCAGGTCGCGATCGGTAAGACGATCAAGCTCGATGGACTCAATTACCGGATCGTCGGTGTCAGTGACGCGGATGGCGATCAAATCGTCATTCCTTATACGACGGCCCTGCGGACGCTTGTGGTGACAGCCGTTAAGCAAGTGGATATCTTCAAGACGGACGCAGCTGACGTCGCGACCGTCAAACGGGATGTCACGGCAAAGCTGTACCAGTTCTATAACGGACGGGACGATACGTATGACGTCGTCAGCTTGGATGAAGCCCTCGATTCGATTGACCAAATCAATACGATGCTCTCACTCCTGTTGACGGGTATTGCGTCGATTTCCTTGATCGTCGGCGGAATCGGTATCATGAACATGATGCTCGTCTCGGTCACGGAACGGACGACGGAGATTGGCTTGCGAAAAGCACTCGGTGCGAAACCACGTACGATCCGCCTACAGTTCCTCTTGGAATCGATCTTGCTGTCCTTGATGGGTGGGCTGATCGGGATTCTTGTCGGAGCGATGCTCGCATTTGGCGTCAGTCTAATGATCAGTACACCGTTCACACTCTCCGTGAGCACGATTCTGCTTGCCGCCGGATTCTCGATCGGTGTCGGCGTCTTGTTCGGTTATATGCCGGCGCGAAAGGCGTCTCGTTTGAATCCAATCGAAGCCTTACGAAATGTTTAAGTGAAGGAGGAGGACGATGGTAACGATTTTGATTGCCGAAGATGACCGGAATGTCCGTCTACTATTAGGTGAGACACTCCGGTCCGCCGGCTTTACGGTGATTGAAGCGAGAGACGGGAAAGACGCACTCGACCAACTCGATCAACAACACGTCGATCTCGTCGTGACGGATGTGATGATGCCGCACGTCTCAGGAATCGAACTGGTTGAGCTGCTACGTGAATCCGGGTACGAACAACCTGTCTTGATGTTGACAGTGCTGGATTCCTTTCAGGATAAGGAAGCCGGATTCACGACCGGTGCCGATGATTATATGGTCAAGCCAGTTGATTTGGACGAGCTATTACTGCGGATCAGAGCGCTGTTACGCCGTTCAAAGATCGTAGCAGCACAAGAATTAATCGTTAATTCCCTGCAACTACGGATGACGGATGCGACGGTCGTAACGCCTCGTGGTGAGATACCGTTGCCACAGAAGGAGTTTCAACTGCTCTATCGCTTGCTCGCACATCCGAAGCAGATTTTTACACGTCAGCAGTTGATGGACGAAATTTGGGGATATGATGTCGAGAGCGACAGTCGGACGGTCGATGTCCACATCAAGCGGTTGCGCGACAAGTTCAGCGCCTATGATGATTTTACGATCGAGACGGTCTGGGGACTCGGTTATAAGGGAGTGATCCAGTGAGACGCTTCGTCCGCTCGATCTCTGGTCGCTTTTTCGTCATCCTCTTCGGTTTATTGTTACTACCACTGCTGTTACCGTTCATCATGACGGTCTGGTTCCAGTTCCAAGAAGTCGATCAAGACCTAAATAATCAATTGCAACAACGAACGGATCAGATTGAACGATTGATGCAAGACCAAAACCTGTCGTTCGCTGAGGCGAGTCAGTATATGGATCAGTCTTTGATTGAGACGACACAATACACGTCGCTCAATCAAGTACAATCATTATCGTCGTCAGAACGTGACCAGTTACAACGAAAAGGTGAAATCACGATCGATGGGGTGTGGCTCGAACCGTCGCAATACATCCGTCAGGCGGAGACAGGATATCTCGTCTCGACACCGATTGCCGGACAACGCATCCTTGAGGGTTTGCGAACGTCAGCTGGAATCGGTATCGTCATCACGATCGGCGTCGCCTTCATCCTGACCTGGCTCGCCGTCACGCTCGTGACACGACGGATTCGTCGCATCAGTGAAGCGGCGATTGAAGTGACGAACGGGAACTATGATGTCTCGATCAAGGAAGGTGGAAATGATGAGGTCGCGCTCCTCGTTGAAAACTTCAACCACATGACCGAAGCACTGCGACGAAACGACCATCTCGCAAAAGATCTCGTCGCCTCGATCTCGCATGAGCTGAAGACACCGATTGCTTCGATTCAAGGATTTTCTAAATTGTTACAGACAGAAGAAAACCCGAATAAACGGCAGCAGTACTTGACGATCATGGAGCAAGAGAGCACCCGTCTATCACGCTTGACGTCGAATCTCGTCCGCTTATCGCGGCTTGATCATCAGACGATCATCGAGCGGAGACGGTATCGCCTTGATGAACAACTTCGGACATGTCTTTTACTACTGGAACGGCAGTGGACGGAGAAATCACTTCGACTGGAGCTCGATTTACCGGAAGTGTCCGTCGAGTGGGAAGAGGAACTGATGCAGCACGTCTGGCTCAATCTGCTGGAGAACGCGATTCGTTATTCGCCGGAATCGGGAGTGTTAGAAGTGACCTTAAGTGAAGGAAAGAACATTCGCGTCACGATCCGCGATGAAGGACCGGGAATCGCAGAACAGGATTTACCGTACGTGTTCGATCGCTTTTATCAGGGCGAACAATCACGAGCGAATGAAGGACATGGTCTTGGATTATCGATCGTTAAACGAATCATTGATTTACATGATGGTGAGTTAACGATTAGGAATCAGTCGGAGCAAGGCGCAATCGTGACCGTTACATTAACGGCGCACGAGACGCGTGAATGATGACAGATAAAAAGGAGCTCAACACTTCACGATAACATCGTGTAAGTCCGCGCTCCTTTAGGATGTGTTAGCTTAAGTTATTTGTATTGGTAAACCACTTATCCCCATGTTCCGCGATGAAACGGTATTCCGCGCGGTAATGTGTGTCGTGACCCTCTTCTTTCATCTTGATGAAGGCAGCATCACCGTCCGCAGCTCTTTGATCAATCAACAGATAGAGGGCTTCGATGCGCAACAATAACATGGATAGCAGTTCGGAACGCGTTCCTTCATAGCCATACGCATCAAGGAACCGACTCACTCGCTTGGCGAAACGTGTGTCATCTTGCTCTGGTGAATAAGCAAGAACGGATCCGTCAGGTGCTTGTCGTCTGCTGCTGAGCGGAACGAACGTATAGAGCGCATAGACGATATCCCAAGCACGTGGACCGGGTGCTGCGAGGTCAAAGTCAATCACGCCACTCAGTTTTTGATCCTGAAAAATCGTATTGTAGACGGCAAAATCGTTGTGGCAGATGACTTCGTGTGGAGTCGGGGTATTGAGCAACGGTGCCCAGTCCGGTGAGACGTTGAAGTCGACTGTCGCGTCATGATACTGGCGCATCAGACGTGCGACATCGTCTAATACGTCGTCATGCCACATGTATGCTTTTAGGGGATAATCGGCCGTTTCGCCAGGGAGAAAGGTCAGGATCTCTCGATTTTGTTCGTCGATGCCGACGAAACGCGGAACACCGGATAGGCGTTTAGCTTCTAAGTGGCGTAATAACCGTTGGACGTTGTTGCTGTTCTCTTTTTGTGAGCGATAGACATGCTCACCTTTTTGATAGACAGCGGAGACATTTCCACCAGTCAGTCGTTGTTCTTCAGACATGAATATTCCTTCTTTCTTTTGTAATCGGTTACATATCGGCTAGTCTTTTTGCATGCGTTGATGAAGAAGCGGGTGCTTTACGCACGATTGTCATGTTGTTCAATCAGTCAATACCGCATCGCAGAGAGCATCAAGCGACGGATTCGTGACATGGTCGAGGAATGTGTCAACGTCTTCCGTCGAACGAAGACGAACGATTTGGTCCGCTTCACCTGTAACTGGCGGCTCGATTCGTTGACGCTGATAGATGTCGTAGTACGACGAGTCGCCACGAATCTCTCGTCCATCGCGTTTGGAGTGAGTCAGTCGGTCTGCAATTGTCACTTCGGGTAAATCGAACCAGACGAGGATCGAGCGGAACGTCGAACGGGAGAATGGATCTACTAATTGTTTCCGACCAATCCGCGAGGTGTTGGCATTACATAAGATGATCGTCTCGACGGAAGACGTGATTGCCTGTTCGATCAACCATCCCGTCAAGTCATGTTTGATCTGATTCGGTCCTTCTGTTGGAACGAGGTCTGGATAATGTTCGAGCAAAAAACGTGCTTGAAGATCCTGATCGATGACAAGGCTTGCTGGTAGACGTTGAGCAAGCTGTCGTGCGAACGTCGTTTTCCCGGCATGGGTCGGTCCAATCGTCAACAGGACGGTCCTCATGACGTCAGTTGTTCTTCCGGTAAGCGATCAGCGAGAATCTGCGCGAGCCAATCTTCTTTCGTTCCGAAGCAAGAGGTCGTCTGTCCGATATGATAAAACGTACTGGCCAATGGTCCGGTGAAGTAGGTCGCATCCGGCATACATAAGTAAATCGGGCGATTCGTCGCGAGCGCAATCCCGAGTTCGACGTGACTACTTTTTCCTGCTGGTAACACGAGGACGAAGGCGTCCGCTTGTTGTACGGCTTCGAATTCAGCAAGACCAATCTTTCGTAATGCTTCAGGATCCTCCGCCCGATCATTCATCGTCCAGTCGTATGTTACATCGTGTCCACGCAAGCGGAGTTCATCGCGGAGCCAGCGGACGGTCAATGTGTGATCAAAGCGAGAAGCAATATAAAGGTTCATGTATGGATTCCTTTCTCAAGTAAAAGTTGTTCGATGGCCTGAACGAGCGCGTAGGCTCCGTCAGACGTATTCGATAAGACGGTGACGATCGTTTCCGATTGTGGATAATAGGCGGAATGAAAGCTGACACCCGGATCATAGCCCATGATGTGCCACTTCTCGTGCGAGGCATCGAGTCGTTTCAGCCAGACGCCGTAACCATAAGACGCAACATCGTTGACTTTGACGTGAGGATGAAACAGTTGCGCGGTCATCGATTCGGACAGCAACTGATGCGTCAGAAGACTTCGCCAAAAACGTTCCATGTCTGATGCTGTGAGGAAGGCACCGCCATCTGGTCCGCCAATGATCGGTAACGCATAGTGGTTCGTTCGCCACGTACCGTCTTCATTCTCGATGTGACCGGTGGCTGTATCCGCCGGCAGGGAGTCGAGTCGGAAGTAGCCAGACTGTGTCATTTGCGCACGAGTGAATAATTCGTTCGTCACGTAATCCGCGAAGGCTTGTTTCGTCAATTGTTCGATCACGAGACCGAGCAGGATGTATCCCGCATTGTTGTATTGAAAACGTTCGCCCGCAGTGAACTGTCTTTTTTGGCCCTGAAACAACGGTAAAAAATCGATGGGACTACGCAAACGGTACATTGGGAGATCTTGAAAGACCTCCTCGAAGTCGGTCATCGTCGCTTCGTCAAAATAATCACCGATGCCTGACGTATGAGTTAACAGATGATGTATGGTCACACCGTCTAGATCGATTCCTATGTCCGGTAGAATCGTCGCGACGCGTTCGTCGAGTGCAACCTTTCCTGCCTCGACTAATCGTAAGATAGCGACCGCCGTGAAAAGTTTTGCACCAGAGGCAATTCCGAATCGCGTCGTTTCTGTGTTCGATACGCGGTAGCCCCGATGTGCGAATCCGTTAGCATGACTAAAGATTTGTTCACCTTGCTGGTGGATGGAGACCGCCCCTTCGAGATGCGTAAGCTCCGGTAAAGCAATGAGTTTCTTGTTCACGTTCATCATCCTCTCTGTTTCCCATCCTATCGAATTCATTCATGCAAGAAAAGGGAATTATAAGAAAAAATTGAAAAAAATGAAACTTTTTAAACGTGTCGCGTATCTAATAGGGGAGTGATTGCAAAAAAGGAGGATGCCGATGTGTTTCGAAAGTCAGGTGCAGCATTATCCGACGCTGCTTTTGAAGCAGCTTTATTCGCAGAAGAAGACTATGTGTACCGTATTTCCTTCATTTATCTGAAAGAGGAGGCGGCAGCGCTTGAGAACATCCAAGAGGTCGCGTACCGGGCATGGCGTGGGCGAAAGAGTCTACGGGATGCTTCGTATTTTAAGACATGGTTGACGCGTATCACGATGAATTGCGCTTTCCAGCAACATCGAGCGTCATTTCAGTCGCTCGCGATCGAACCGAGTCAAACGACGTCGTTTGAAGAGCGTCTCGTCGATCGCTTGTACTTGGACGATTTACTGGAAGTCCTCGAGCCGACCGAGCGTTCGATCGTCTACTTCCGGTATGAAGAAGATTTGTCATTGCAAGAGATTGCGCAAACCTTCAATGTGCCACTGAGTACGATCAAAAGCACGTTGTACCGCGCACTCGAGAAAGTACGACGACAGAAGGGGGTGAGTCTATGAATCACGAGCTAAAAATCTTGATCGACGTACCGTCATCTGTCAGGCAACGGACAATCCAAGGTATCCGCAAAGCGAAACGGCGCCGGCGTTCGTTACAAGCTGCTTGTCTCGCTGCCGGTCTGACGATCATCGGCTTTAGTTCCTTGCATGAGACCGTTCCCGAGCAATCGTCGCAATCGATGGTCGTCGGCATGTATTATGATGAACAGTTATACACGGTAGCCAAAAAAATTACGGATACAGATTGGCAACAGCTGAAAGGGAAGCGACTCGGTGTCACGGACGATGTCTTGACTGATACGCAACTAGAACAGGACACATCTGATTTTGCGTCGAACCTCGATGCGTTTACCGTCTATCAAGTCAAGGACGATCCGGTATCTGAGCACGTGCTGGTCGTCGGTGAGGAAGAGGGTCGAGAACGGGTGATGATTCTGTCGCCCACACGATAAGGGGGGAGAGAAATATGACCATCCGGTCTTGGACAACAGACGATCTACCACAATTGGTCGGATTGATGACGCAGCTTGGTTATCCGGCAAGCGAGGACGTCTTACGCGAACGATTTTCGCGGGTCACCCGTCATCCGGATTATGAATTGCTTGTGTTAGAAGACGACGATATGCTTCTCGGCTGCGTCGGTCTGTTTCAGGCGCAAGCGTTCGAGCATGATACGACCTATGTCCGAATCGTCGCGTTTGTCGTCAACGCGAAACATCGTCGGCAGGGAATTGGACGCCGTTTGATCCGAGCAGCGGAAGACTGGGCGCATGCAAGAGGAGCAACTGCCGTTTTACTGAACAGTGGTAATCGACCAGAACGCGAAGCAGCCCATCACTTTTATCAATCGATGGGCTACAGCGTAACGAGCACGAGTTATTCGAAATCATTGGCTTCATCGTGATTTACGGAAACCATGGAAAGCACGAAATCCTTGTTGTTCATAAAAAGAAGCAGATTGACGAGTTGCCAGAAGATCGATCCGCGTCGGATAGGTAAGTTGCAAGTGATCGAGTAACTGTTGTCCGTACCCACGCTTGTGTGCGTTTCGGCTAACGAGGAGCTCACAGACGAACGTCGTCACTGAACCGTCCGTTAAAGCGCGGACATAGGCAAGGATTTCTCCGTCAGACTCAAGGACGAAAGCGGCATTTGCATTCATCCACGCGTTGCGAGTCCGCTCTTGATCAGCGACGAGATCCTGCCATCCTTCTAATCCGTTCAATCGATGAATCTGCTCAAAATCGTCAGGTTGGAAACGGCGAATCTGTTCCGTCATGGCTGGTTCTCCTTTCGTATCAAGTCTTGGAGCGGGGAAGGTAACTGGCACCAGTCCGAAAATTGCGTGTCAGTCAATGGAACATCGCCTGTGTGCTTCCAAATCGCCTGCATGCCGAGGGCGCGTGCCGGTAAGATGTCGTGGTCGTAATTGTCGCCAACATAAAGGACTTCGTCCGGGCGAACACCTAAACGATCCGTTAAGCGCAAGAAAAATGCCGGATCCGGTTTACGGACGCCTTCTTGTTCCGAGATCCCGATCTGCGTAAAGAAGGGAGACAGTCCGATTGCGTCACAGACGGCACGTTGGAACGTCGTCCGACCGTTCGATAGTAAGCCGATGGGTAGCTCAGGCGGTAATTGCGCAAAAAAGGTATCGACTCCCGGAAAGCTCCGTGCGAAGATCGGATAACGCGTCACGTAGTCCTGTAGCAGTACTTCAACAGAACGCGACAATTGGAAGCGACGAATCATTTCCGTATAGACGACGTCCTTCCAGACGCGTCCTTCTTGATCAAGCGCCAAGAACGTCGTGATATAGTCGTCGATCGAAACATGCGCAACTTCACGAAAACGTTGATGCTGATCCCGAAGGAAATAGGGAAGAGAACCGGACCGGTCATGTAACGTCCCGTCTAAATCAAACAATAAAGCACGAATCAAGGTAAACACCATCTTTCAAAGTATAGAGGAGTGATTATAATGGAACGAATTATGCAACATCAGGGAAAACAAGTGACGTATTATGACGACGGTTCGACAGGTCGACCGTTGTTACTCCTACCCTCGCTCGGTGGGACGTATCAAGACTGGGCGGACATTCTGACGAAACTGACACCGGACTACCGCGTCTTCAGCTTTCATCCACACGAATGGTCGGACGATTACATCGACGGGACGACCGGCATCTTACGGCAAATCGATCAGTTTCTTAACGCGACGAACATTGCGACTCCGGTCACACTCGTCGGCCATTCCTACGGTGGACTCGTTGCGCAAGCTTTTGCTCTACATCATCCAGAACGCGTCGCCGGTCTCGTTCTCGTGGATGCGACGTCCGTTGATTTAGCAGAACTCGATCAGCTAGATACACCGATGCTCGACCGGGAAGGGGATGACGCCGTCTGGATCGATCGGTTCGAAGAACTATCAAAAGCAACTGATTTACGTGACCGTTTCCCGGACGGGGATGACCGCACGGATTGGAACCCGGCGTATTACCGGTCGATGCATGCGATCATCTCGCAGTGGAAAAGTGATGCGAAAGATCTTCAACCACGCATGCGCGATCTCGGTGTTCCGTTGACCGTTCTTGGACGGGACAAAGCGCAGTCGATCGAAACGATGATGGCTGCTGGTTTTCCAAAAGACGAACTGGAGCGGATGGAAGAAAAATGGCAGGAATTGATTCGGCGACAGGCGAATCTATCCGATCAGGCGAACGTGACGTTCGTTCCGGGAACATCACACCTGATGCATCGCGATCGTCCGGACGTCATCGTAGACGCGATATTGACACTACATCAATTTAAGGAGTATACCGTATGACACGTATGTATGTACTACATGGTTTAATGGGAACAGCAGCAACACACTTTGCACCACAGCTATCCGCTTTAGCGGATGATTTTACGTTCATTCCGATTGATCTGCCTGGTCACGGAATGACGACGGAACCGGCAACGGAAGATTACTTATCACAAGCAACACGTGCCATCCGCGAACGGATGGCACAGGAAGGTCCAGGATGGATTCTCGGGTTGTCGCTCGGTGCGACGCTTGCGATGCAACTGGCGCTCGACCCACCGGACGAACTCGAAGGTGTATGTATCACGGGTTT
This sequence comes from Exiguobacterium sp. UBA1053, assembly GCF_002316465.1. Lineage (NCBI taxonomy): Bacteria > Bacillati > Bacillota > Bacilli > Caryophanales > Exiguobacterium > Exiguobacterium sp. UBA1053. The sequence goes on from NZ_DCDO01000018.1 coordinate 124,452, forward strand.
TTCACCATTCATTCCTAAAGCGATGGAACCGCTGATGCGCGAACAACGGGAGTTTTTCCTTAACCTCGAACAGCAGGCACCGGAGATTGCCGACCAATTCGAGCAGTTGCATGGTCCTGCCTGGAAAACGACGGCGCGGGAAGTTCTCGATTTGATGACGTTCCGTTTCCCGGCACTGACGGAAACGATGCTGCAGTCGATCACCTTGCCGGTCATCATCCTAAATGGAACGAATGAAACATACGAAGTCGACGCAACCGCGTTCGTTGCGGAACATGTGCCGAACATCATCGTCTTACCAGTCGAGGGAGCCGGGCATACGGCGAATCTCGATCAACCGGAACGCTTTAACACCTTATTGCTTCAAGCGCATCAATCCATGCTGACGACTTAAGCGTTCGTTTATCTTCTCTTGATACATCTGCTCATCTGCCTCATGCAGGACGTCGTCGACACGGCGTCCTGTTGTCGTATGTACGGCGCCGATTGCGAGCCCGATTTCGTGTGTCGCGAACGTCGAGCGGACGTGTTCGACGAATCCCTCGAACAGCTCAATCGACGGACTATCGTCGATCAAGACGAATTCATCACCACCGATCCGGTAGCCATGGTCTGTCAAGCGGCGGATGCAAAGTCCTGTTTGTTCAAGCAAGGCATCACCGACCGCGTGACCGAACCGGTCGTTGAGCTCTTTTAGTTCATTCAAGTCAAGCAGAATCACCCCATACGCCGTCTTCTCTTGATTGAGCGTGCGGACAGCCTCGTTGAAGGCATGACGATTCCCTAGACCAGTCAAGGCATCGATCCGGTATTGATCGAGCAATGCCTGTTGTGATTTCAACTGCTCGTCAATGTTACGGATCACTCCTTGGATGGCAACGATCTGTCCATTTTCGTAAATCGGCGTCGCATATTCTTCGAACCAGACATACGTCCCGTCATTCGTCTGCCAGCGTTGCCGAAACGGCTGATCGTAGTCACAGTCGCCCGAAATCTTCGACATCAAGACTTCGATGTCTTCCGGATGAATCCGCGCGAAACACTCGTCTGGATCCATGTAGCTAGCTGCTGCCACGCCTTTCCCCATATGGTCATCGAGGGAAGGACTGATATAACGAAACCGATATTCCGGCTGCACTTCGAACACGTAGAAGATATCTTTACACAATGCGATTGTATCCGGCTGTTGCTGGCGGAATAACCGGAAACTGATCAACATGAGAAGACCACCTACAATCAATCCCAATACAAATATGACGTCCACCTCCTCTATTCATCGACCATCATATCATAATTGGGTTTTATTACCTATAATTTACAAAAAACACTCTACTTCAATCGTAGAGTGTTTTTGGATTAGTCTAGCTCAATGCAGACACGAAATCCTCGGCTCGCATAATAGGAATCCGCTCCGTTGTGATAGATGAATGTCGTCTCATAACGACGATCTCCGAATAAGGCGCCACCTTTTTGACGGATCACGTCCGGTGTCGCAAGCCAACTGGAGGTTTTTTCGTCAAACGAAAACTGTATTTGCAGTGATTGATACTGTTCTGGTGTTAAGAGGTGCACCTCTAGCGTCTCAATCATCGACTCGACACTCGCTGCGGGGGCATTTTTCTTTCGACCAAGTCGAGCGGACTCATCCAAACAGACACTTCGACGACCAGACGGACTCTCTTTGACAGTGTCGACGATGACGAATCGTCCATCAAGGGTTACGACATTCGGCTCTCCGCCTGTCTGTTCCATCCAAGCGAGGGCTGCTTGTTTCGAAGACGTCAGTCGTGACTCGACCTCGTCATACGAAAGACCCTCGTGGCGATCAGGAGTAGCTTCAAAACGATCACGAAAATTCGTGAATTGGTCCTCCATCGGTAAAACCTCACTTTCCTAGTCCATTTTTTCCATTATTCTATGAATCCGCTTCCAGTGCAATCGTTTAGTGACTGAATAAGTCAATCTGAAGACAATTGACAAATGAAATCGGACTGCCTACACTAATTGTACATATACGGTTTCTGTTGCGATCGCGCATACAGGAACGACATTTAGGAGAGGAGCCCAACCGTATGCGCTGGATCAGTTATGCGGCTGTTGTGACGATTCTTTCGTTCTTAGCGTTCACAGCATATTCGTTCTTGACGACGATCGACTTTGAGATCGTCTATCAGTTCGGAACGTTTGCGATGACGTTATCATATTTTATCTTTGGTTTACCGATGTTATGGATCGTCCGCCATTATCCATTGACCCTTCGTTTACTCATTTACGTGACGACGAGTAGTGTCGTTCTGTTTCTTTTCATTGGTTTATATGAAGCGTGTCATGATGCATCGCTGTCTCCGCTACCACCAACCGGAAGCATGATTCAGTTCACGGCTCTTGCTTGTCTATTATTCGTTTTACCGTATGAGATCGTCTATCGTAAAAATTTCGTTTCCATTCAACCACGTGTTTCTTGACAGTATTCTTGTTCCTCAAGAGTGCTGTTTTTTATTTCCTTTCATTTAGAAGGAATTCCCAATAAATTCTTGAATTATACGTTATCACGAATTTTGGAGGGTTACATATGGAAGGAACATTTCAATGCAAACAGATGGGAAAATCATTTTCGGGAGACGGTGTCGAGACACATGCGTTACAAGACATCGAAGTGACGCTTGAAGCAGGTGACTTCATCTCAATCATCGGACCATCAGGTTCTGGAAAGTCGACGTTACTCAGTCTAATCGGAACGCTCGATCGTCCGACGAGCGGAGAGTTGCATTACGACGGAAAACCAATCAACAAACTAAATAGCAAAGAACTATCCGACTTCCGGTTCGAGAACATCGGCTTCATCTTCCAGCAGTTTCATTTGATTCCAACGCTGACAGCGCTTGAGAATGTCATGGCGCCTTTGTTCGGTCGAAAAGTACCATACGATAAAAAAGAACGCGCTGAGCAGTTACTCGCGCAAGTCGGTCTCGCCGATAAAGCAGGCAGTTTGCCGTCGCAACTTTCCGGTGGACAACAGCAACGGGTCGCCGTTGCCCGAGCACTTGTTCATGAACCGAAATGGTTGCTTGCCGATGAGCCGACAGGGAACCTCGATACGGATACGGGAGAAATCATCTTTAATCTCTTACAGTCATTAAACGAAGAGAAGGGATGCGGCGTCTTGTTCGTCACCCACGATCCGGCACTCGCCGAACGGGCGAACCGAACGATCGAGATGCGAGATGGCGTCATCATCGAAGATCGTCTCGTCCGTGTCTGAGCCTCGTTTTTGAACTCCGTTCCTCCACGCTTTACACTGAAAGGGTAGAGGAGGAATGCGTGATGCGACTAGGAATACTGGATCAAGTGCCGTTACATGAGGGCGATACGGTCGAAGCGACGATGGAAGCGACGGAACGACTCGTCTTAGAAGCCGAGCGACTCGGTTATGAACGGTACTGGTTCGCCGAACATCATAATACGAATGGGTTGCTCAGTGCGGCACCGGAACTGTTCATCGCCCGAATGGGTGCGAAGACGTCAAAAATCAAGCTTGGTTCAGGTGGAGTGTTGTTGCCGCAGTATCATCCACTGAAAGTCGCCGAGAGCTTTGCGACGCTTGATGCGTTTTATCCGGGGCGGATCGAACTCGGGATCGGTAATTCTCCGGGCGGGAGCGAACGGACACGACTTGCGTTGACGGATGGAGAGAAAAATCGGGCAGCTGAGTTTAGTCGACTCGTCAATGAAACGGCAGGTTTCTTAACAGACGGTTTATCGAATCGACACCCATACCGGATCGTCAAGACGACACCACGTGACCGGAAACCGTCGCCGATCTCGATCTTGGGTCTGTCGCCACGTAGCGCGCGGATTGCAGCCGAACAAGATCGTGGTCTCGTGTTTGGTCACTTCATCAATCCGGATCGTTGGGAAGAGACGCTCTCGACATATCGCGAGGCAGGCGGGAAGAACGTCATCGTCTGTGTTTTCGTTATTTGTGCTCCGACACAAGAAGAAGCAGAACGTCTCGCTCGAACACAGGATGCCTGGATTCAAGGCGTCCGACTCGGGAATTCGATCGTTCCGTCGTTTACGACGACAGAAGCAAAGGTCTGGAATGACGTTCAAGTAGAACGGATCCGCAAAGATCGCCGACGAACAATTGTTGGGACACCGGATGTCGTTGAGCGTGAGCTAGAGGTATTAGCAACCCGTTATCAAACGGATCAATTTTTACTGATTAACAATGCCTTTGATCAAGAAAAACGATTGCAGTCGTACCAGCTCATCGCGGAGCGACTACTCTAAACATAACAGGACCCCTCATTAGGTGTTTGGCTAATGAGGGGTCCTGTCTACAAATCTACAAATCTACAAATAATTAACGTTGAGCCGTTGGACGAATCAAGATCTCGTTGATCGCAACATCCTCTGGTTCGTTAACGGCATAGGCGATGGCACGCGCAATCGCGCTCGCATCGATGGCTTTTAAGTCACCAATTCCTTGTTTGATCTCTTCATCCGAGATATGGTCCTTCAATTCCGTATCGACTGCTCCCGGTGAGATGATCGTTGCGCGGATATGATTTTCAACGGATTCTTCCTTACGAAGACCTTCCGTGATGGCGCGAACGGCGAATTTCGTACCGCTATAGACGGCGCTCGACGGCATGACTTCGTGACCTGCGACGGACGAGATGTTGATGACGTGTCCGCTTTTTTGTTCGCGCATGTACGGCAAGACGGCTCCGATTCCGTGGAGAACACCTTTGATGTTGACGTCGACCATCGTATTCCATTCATCCTGTTGATTCTTGTGGAGGTGTGATAGTGGCATCAATCCAGCGTTATTGACGATGACATCAACTGAGCCGAACTTGTCTTTCGCAAGCTTAGCGAGTGCATCGACTTGCTCGCGATCCGTGACGTCCGTCACTTGATAGACGGCTTGACCACCTTCTGCTTCAACGGCTTTGACGAGTTCTTGCAAACGATCTTCCCGGCGTGCAGCAAGAACGAGTTTTGCGCCTTGTTTTGCAAGTTCTTTAGCGGTTGCTTCCCCAATCCCGCTTGATGCTCCTGTAATGATGACGACTTTATCCTGAATCATCTGAACTCCTCCTTCTGAATAACGTACTCCTTGAGAGGTATTGCCGCTTTTATTGATTTGAAAACATTGTGTAGGAGGCTTATTCATGAAACGGTATCTCTTTATTGGATTGATTGTGATTGCAATGGCAATCGGATGGTTTTTATCGCTTGATCCATTTCGGCATCAACCACCAGAACCTACTGTAACCATCGAAGGTCGCGACGTGAAGGTGTATACCGGCACTTATAGTTGGTCAGGGATGTTTCGTGGAGAAGTAGCTGATACGAAGTCGGAAGCCGTCGATTTAGTAAAAGGCGATCCGAGTACGCAAGCAAATCCTGAAGATCGCTTGATGATTCGCTTTGAAGAGGAGCCAACTCCGAAGTCTGTCACGATTGTTCTATGGTCGGTCGAGGATAAAAAAGAAATTAAAACGTATAAGAAGACCGGGAAGATTTCCGTCCCGACGACTCCCGGACGATACGTCTACCAGATTACAGCCGACTGGAAAGAAGGTGATGGCGATTTCGCCTTTCCGATTGAAGTGAAATGAAAGGCAAGATAAAAACATATTGACAGGATGTGTGTTTAGTGATAAACAAATGAATAGTTGACCTCTTCTTTGATTAGAAGAGGTATTTTTTCGTTAAATATAGTAAATAATCCACTTGTTTCGTTAATTATAGTCTGAATAATCAGAATATATGGACATTTTAACAAAAGTGTATGTAAATGTTTCGGGTTCGAATGAACGGGAATAAACACATCATACACATAATAGTTCATGTGTTGAATCACCTAGGTGAAAGAAGTTAACAATCGTAAAGGAGAGGTGCAGATGAATGGGTTCAATCGATTCTTACTCGTCATCATAGGCATACTCGGACTCGTCAGTGTCGGGCTGCTTGTGCTCGGTGTGTATGATGTTCCACGGCTCAGTTCATTGATTGAGCAGTGGCAGGATCAGCAATGGTATAGCTATACCGTTCTATCCATCGGAGGATTTTTAGCATTCGTATTCGTCATTCTATTATTCACAGGATTATTCAGCCGCTCAAAAGGTCAACGTCTGTTGATTCAAACGGGTGACGGAACGATCACGATTTCGAAGGAAACGATCGAACGGACGGCACTGGAGTCGATTCGTGGAGTTGGTGGCGTACGGACACCGCGTGTCCATGCCGATATCCATTCGAAAAAAGAGACGGTTGCTTTAAAAGTCGACTGCTCGGTCTTCGGACAAGAGGGACTGCCGACGATCGCAAAGGATATTCAAGAACGCGCTAAACAAGCCGTCGAATCCTTACTCGAGTTACCAGTTACGAGTACGAAGGTCACGATCAGTGACACGAAAACAAAAACATCGGAACGTGTTGTCTAAGAGAGGAGAGGGAACATGAAGACAAGGGAAGCACTTTATCCGTATCGGTTCCGACTGATCGGTGGACTTGTCGGTCTAATCCTCGCCATCTTATTCTTGACGATTGGCTTTGGTCCGACAATTCTCATCGTTGCCTTCGCAGCGATCGGATTTTTGATTGGGAAGTGGCGCGATGGTGCGCTCGATATCGAAGGGTGGATTCAGTTCTTTCAACGGGACTGATTCATATATATCTAACTACACATTCAAAAGGAGAGATTTCAAATGGCAAACGAAGTAAACACAACAACTGAAAACGAAGTGGTACGCGAGAATAAATTGACGTTCGAAGATCAAGTCATCAAAAAAATCGCAGGGATCGCGTCGAATGAAGTGACAGGCATCTTGTCAATGAGTGGTGGATTCATGAGTGGACTGACGGATCGTCTCCGGAGTTCGGAAGACATCACGAAAGGAATCGGTGCGGAAGTCGGCGAACGCCAAGTCGCTCTCGATTTGAAAGTCATCGTCGAATACGGTAAAAACATTCCGTCGATCTTCCAAGAGACGGTTGCAAAAATTAAAAAATCAATCAGCGACATGACAGGACTTGAAGTCGTCGAAGTCAATATGCACGTCGAGGACGTCATGACACGCGCTGAATTTGAAGCAAAAAATAAATCGAACAACGAACAAGAAGAAAAGAGCCGCGAACTGCAATAAGGAAGTCAAAAGATCCGACGAACTCGTCGGGTCTTTTTTTCATGGAATCGACACGACGTTTGACTAAACTAGAGCCTTTTTCGGGAATAGATTAGTATCACGATAAACGAAAGGATGATTCATGATGCGACTAACAGGAAAAACGATCATCGTCACGGGAGCTGGCTCAGGAATGGGTGAAGCCATGGCCAAATTATTTGCACAAGAAGGCGCACGGATCGTCGCAGCGGACATTCGGTTGGAAACCGTCGAGCGGGTCGTCTCTGACATCAAGGAAGCGGGCGGAGAAGCGATGGCTGTTGCGAGTGATATCGCCAAACCTAACGCAGCAACAGAACTCGTCCAACAAGCGCTTGAGGCTTACGGCAAACTGGAAGTTCTCGTCAACAATGCTGGGATCATGGACGGAATGGAGGGAGTGGAAGACATCTCCGATGAACGCTGGGATCATGTTTTCGCCGTCAATACGACAGGAACGATGCGTCTGATGCGCGAAGCGGTCAAGCATTTCAAGGAAGTAAAAGGTGGTGTCATTCTGAATAACATCTCGATTGGCGGTCTGAACGGTGCCCGAGCAGGAGCAGCCTATACCGCTTCCAAACATGCCGTCATTGGTTTGACGAAGAATACCGCCTTCTTTTACGCCGGAGAGGGGATCCGGTGTAACGGCATCGCTCCTGGAGCCGTCGAGACGAACATCGGGCAATCGATGACGAACCTGAATGAATTCGGAATGGGACGGGCGATGCTCGGTATGGGACTCAATCCACGTGCCGGTCAGCCGGATGAGATCGCAAAATTGGCATTGTTCCTCGTGTCTGACGAGGCGAGTTTTATTAACGGGGCGATCGTCGTCGCCGATGGTGGATGGAGTGCGTATTAAAAAACGTATCTTATTTACTAGATTACAGTTTAAAATGGCAGGAACCTGTCGATATAAGGGATAATATGACAATAGGAGCATTATGACCTTGAGTTTGAATCCAGGGAGGAATCGGCATGTCGATGCAGGAACAAGCAGCACACGTCACCGACACACAAGTCATTCGAGCAATCGAACAAAATCTGGCAATCATCCGCTTTGACGATCGACGGAAAGTCGCATATGTCAACGAGTTGTTTGCCCGGACGATGGGGTATGAAGTGGAAGAGCTAATCGGTAAATACCACCGTGATCTTTGCTTTCCAGCGTACGTCAACAGTCCGGATTATGAGTTGTTTTGGCGCAAATTGATGCAAGGAATTACGTATCAGGACAAGATTGAACGGCGGGCTGCCGATGGGCAACAAAAATGGCTCGAAGCGACGTATATGCCGATCTATTCGGATGACGGGCGCCGGGTCGTCGGTGTCTCAAAAATTGCATCGGACATTACGATTCGCCAACAGGACGTCTTACGGATGGCAGCTGAACTCAACGAGACATCCGCGTTCTTGACGGTCAAATCGGAGAGTGGTCGTCAGGACGGTCTGAACGTGCTGGCGACGGTCCAACAAGTCGAGGCGGAGTCCGTCGAGAATCTGTCGAGCCTTGTTGCCTTGCGGAAGGATGCGAATTCGATCACTGACATCGTGAAGACGATCCGTGATATTGCGGCGCAGACGAATCTACTCGCCTTGAATGCGGCGATCGAGGCGGCACGTGCTGGTGAACATGGGCGCGGATTTGATGTCGTCGCGACCGAAGTCCGAAACCTGTCGAACAAAGTGTCGCACTCAATCGGAGAAATCAAGAACAACATTGAAGGGATCGTTGAACGGATTGAAGACGTTTCGCACAGCATCGAGCGGATTTCGTCTAAGGTCAAGGACAGTACGGGGCAACTCGAACATACGGTCAGTGAGTTCGATCAATTGGCTGATTCAGCGAAACAACTCGAGCGTCAGGCAAAACAATTCGTCCATGTCTTATGACACACATCGATACCGGATCACACGAGCTGCTCGCTTGTAGTTGATTCGGTATTTTTTTGATGGCGAATTCAATATAGAGAAATAGAAAAGACGCTTGTTAAATCGGAATCGTTACGATATGATGTAAAACGTAATTATTCCGAATTAAAGGTGGAGAACAATGTCTACATATAAAACTGCGAGCCTCATCGGCAGTGTCTTCCTCGGTTTGACACTTGCCGGTTGTGCTGCTTCTGATACGCCACAAGAGCAAAACCATTTGACGTTCGTCTATAACTTCGCGACACAATCGCTCGATCCGCATCGCGACAGCAGTTATGTTCCGCTTCGCGCAGGGGTGACGGAGACGCTCGTCCGTCTTGATGACGAACGATTGACGGTCGAGCCGTGGCTTGCGAAAAAATGGTCCTACGAAGGAAAGCGAACATGGCGGATCGTCTTACAGGAAGACGTGACGTTCCATAATGGGAAACAACTTGATGCGGCAGCCGTCAAATCGTCTCTCGAACGCTCAATCGACGAAAATCCAGGTGTCAAGAATGCCTTGAATATCGAGACGATCAAAACGGACGGACCCGATCTGCTCATTCAAACGAAGACGACATATCCAGAGTTCATCTCGGAACTCGTCAATCCGAACACAGCAATCATCGACACGAAAGCAAGCGGGGTGACGAAGGAACCGATGGGAACAGGTCCGTTCCAAGTCGAGCGGTTCGCTCCGGGAACAAAAGTCGAGTTAAAACGTTTCAAGTCCTATTGGCAAGAACAAGCGAAACTTGATTCCGTTGATTTTGTCTTCAACGAAGATGCTGGCGCACGGACGAACGCTTTGCGTGCCGGACAGGCGGACATCGTCTATCGACCGGAAATCGAGAGTGTCAAGCAGTTGAAGTCTGAAGGATTAACAGTTCAAGCGACGGATACGTTCCGTGTCCATCAGTTGACAATGAATGTCGCGAACGGTCCGATGCAATCGCTTGAAGTCCGACGGGCAATGGATGCTTTGATCAATCGAACACAGCTCGTCGATCACGTCCTCCAAGGATATGCGGTTCCAGCGCGTGGTCCATTCCTATCGTCATTCCCATTTGCTCCGAATTATCCGCAACAAGAGCAGAAGACGCTGGAAGAATGGCTCAAGCAAGCCGGTTATACAAAACAAAACGGACGGATGCAAAAGGACGGTCGTCCTTTAAAGCTGACGTTATTGACGTATGCGGCTCGACCAGACCTGCCGTTGATCGCTCAAGTCATTCAAGATGACGCGAAAAAGATTGGTGTGGCGATCACGATTAAACAAATCGATGTCCCAGAAGAATACATGGCAAGTAACCGGGACTGGGATATCGCGACGTACAGCAATCTGACAGCTCCGCGTGGGGATGCTGGATATTATTTGAACGCGACCTATCATCCGAACGGGGGACTGAACTTCAGTCGTGTCGCGGATCCGAAGTTGACGAAACAGATCGAGACGTTGAATGAAACGATTCAGATCGAAGAGCGTTCACGGCTTGCGGAGCAAATCGCGCGATATGTCGACGAGAAACGCTACAATAGCTTCTTGCTCCATCCTTCAACACTCGTCGCCTATGACAGCAAACGCGTCAAAGGATGGAAAACGGAAAAGAGTGAATACTACATGATCACGAACACGTTGCAGGTGACCGATTGATGCGTTCGATCGTCAAACGACTGCTATCGCTGAGTCTATTCACTCTACTCATCACGTTCAGTTGTTTTGTCTTGTTACGGTTACTGCCGGGTGATCCGGTCTTGACGTTATTGAATATCGATGAATTATCAGCAACGCCCGAACAAATCGAGGACGCGCGCCGTGAATTAGGATACGATCAGCCGTTGTACGTCCAGTACGTCCGTTGGCTGCAAGACATACTCACCTTACGTCTCGGAAACTCGTTACAGACGGGTCGACCGGTCATTGAGATGTTGTTAGAGAGTTATCTCGTGACAGCGGAGCTGGCACTTGGTGGTCTTACGATCGCTTTATTAATCGCCTTACCCCTAGGAATCGGTAGCGCCTTGACGACGCGCCGAAGCGTCGTCCGTCTCGCGCACCTTGTCAGCATGAGCGGAGCGGCCGTGCCTGGTTTTTGGATCGGTCTGTTGCTCGTCGATCTGTTTGCCGTCCGTCTCGGGTGGTTACCTGTGATGGGACGGGAAGGGATGACGTCACTCGTCCTCCCGGCTCTATCGCTCGGCTTTCCACTTGCGAGCGTCTATATTCCATTGATTCGACTGAATCTACGCCGTGAACTGAACCAACCTTACATCGACTTGGCACGGATGCGTGGCATATCCGAGCGGACGATCCTTTGGCGTTATGCGTTACGCGGCAGTGTGCCACCGGTCCTGTCCGTGTTCGGTCTGACGCTCGGCAGTCTTGCCGGGGGTGTCGTCGTCCTCGAAGTCCTATTCGCGTATCCAGGTGTCGGAAAATTAATGGTCGATGCGATTCTACAACGCGATTACCCATTGATCCAAGGCTACATCTTGCTGACGACAGGCATCATTCTTGTCTTGCATCAAGGTATCCGGTCGTTAAACCGGGCGTTACGACCAGATTGGCAGAAGGGAATACACACATGAAAAAAACATGGCTCATTTTCGGAGGATGTATACTGATATTTATTTCATATACCGTATATGTTAATCCATTTGATACAGACGTAACGAAAAGACTTGAGCCTGCTTCATTCGAACATTGGCTCGGAACAGACGGTTTAGGACGAGATTTCGCAGCTCGTCTTTTTTTAGCTGGTTTGATATCCTTAGGTTTCAGTCTACTTACGGTGTTGCTCACAGCCTGCATCGGTACCTGTCTTGGTTGTCTAGCCGGTTTTTATGATGGACGTCTCAAGCGCTTGATTCATCGATTAGAAGATGGTCTCGTGATTTTCCCGGACACGGTTCTAGCACTCGTCATCGCCGGATTATTTGGTGCCAGTCCTCAAAGTTTGATCTTTGCGATTTTACTCATCAAATGGATTTCCTACGCGCGATTAAGTGAGACACTTGTGACCGAGACGATGCAAAAGCCATACATCAGCATGGCACGCATCAACGGGTTAACAGACAGGATGATCTTACGACGCCACATCTTACCACCCATCATCCGGCAAGTCGTCGTGTTAATGAGTTTGGATGTCGGCAAAGTCATCTTATTCTTATCAGCGTTCTCTTATATCGGACTTGGTGTCCAAGCACCACTGCCAGAGTGGGGAGCGATGTTGAACGAAGGACGTCCTTATTTCAGTTCGGCACCCCGGCTCATGCTTTTGCCAGGTGCGTGCATCGTCTTGACCGTCGTCGCGACGATGGGATGGACACGGTGGATGAAGAAAAAAGGAGGACACGTAAATGATTCAGATTCGGAGCTTACACGTTCGGGCGAAACACGTCCTTCTGCATGATGTGAATCTATCGCTACCAGCTCACCAATTCATTTGTCTCGTCGGAGCGAGTGGGAGCGGTAAGACGCTCTTGTTGAAACGATTACTGGATCGATTGCCGGACGGGATGTCGTCGAGGGGAGAGGTCATCTCGGACGAACCCCTGCGACGTGGTCTCGATATCGGTTACATACCGCAGCAGTATACCGATGCGTTTCTTCCGTTTTTAACGATGCGTCAGATGTTACGGGATACATATCGCGCGCATGGACGCAAGATCAATCATCCTTATATCGATGACGTCTTGCGAACGCTTGAGTTGGACCCGACCTGGTTGAGCCGATATCCAGGAGAGTTGAGCGGTGGGCAATTGCAACGGTTCGCGATCCTGTTTGCCGTCGCCTTAAAACCACGGTTGATTTTAGCGGATGAATTAACGACGGCACTCGATCCCGTCTTGACACGTCGTTTACTCGACTGGTTGATCGAGTACCAACACCAGTACGGGGCAACGATTGTATTCGTCACCCACGAACTAGGACCTGCTTTACATTACGGGGAGCAACTCGTCTTAATGCAGGATGGACGAATCGTCGAGACGGGAACACCACAGATGATCGAGCAAAGTTGTCATCCGTTTACGCTTGCCTTGATGCAAGCACATCGTACGTCACTGGAAGAAAGGAAGAGTTCATGTCATCCGTCTTATCCGTAACAGATCTTACTTATCAGATAAAGGATCAGTCTATCTTGTCGAATATCTCGTTTCACGTGACGAAAAAATCGTCAATTGGCATCATTGGGGAGAGTGGGAGTGGCAAGACGACACTCGGACGATTGATTCTCGGTCTGCTCAAACCCACACATGGTTTGATTTCCTTACATGGAAAGGTATTTCCGAGTGGGCAACGAAACGAACGGCGAGCTATTCAAGCCGTCTTTCAACATCCTCTCGCTTCCTTTAATCCAGAATGGACGGTGCGGGAATCGATTCTTGAACCGTTTCGTCGGCATCGTCCGATCTTACGGCATTTCCCAGCGACGTCAGAAGAAAATCTCATTACAGCCCTCGCGCTTGCTGTCGGGGTGGAGGAACGGTTATTCGATCGATTACCTCATCAATTGAGTGGGGGACAAATTCAGCGTGCTGCGATCGCCCGCGCGATTTCGATTGAACCCGACATCATCGTGATGGATGAGCCGACGACGGGGCTTGATGTCGTCTCTCGCGCACAGATCATCGAGCTCCTAGAACGCCTGCAGCACACACTCGGTGTCAGTCTCGTATTGATCTCGCACGATATCGACTTCATCCGGCGTCTCTGTTCTGAAACACTCGTCTTACGTGATGGTCGTGCTGTTGATTTGATTGATCGATTGGAATCAGGTGGTGCGTATACCCAACGATTCGTCGAGGCCGGAACATGGTAAACGCACAACCGACGCACAAAACGTACTGGTTACTCGCGTATCCGCTGATTCTCTCAAGTATTGCGACACCCTTGCTTGGTGTGACCGATACCGTCGTCATCGGTCAATCCGGTGATCCACGGGCGATCGGCGGCATCGCCGTTGGAGCCGTCTTCTTCAATACGATTTATTGGTTGTTCGGTTTTTTAAAAGTGAGTACGACAGGATTCAGCGCTCAAGCAAGCGGGGCGAATGACGTGCACGCCTTACGGACGTCCCTCTACCGACCGTTGTTTCTAGCAGCCTGCATTGGTCTGCTTATCCTGTTGTTCCGACAGCCGCTCGAGCAAATCGGACTGTACTTACTGGCACCACCCGTTGACTTGCTTGATGCGGTCAAAACGTATATCTCATACCGGATGATCGGCGCACCGTTCGTGTTGATGGGGTATGCGTTACTCGGCTGGTTGATTGGTACCGGTCAGGTCAAGCACGCCTTGTTCGTCCAATTGTTCAGTACAGGAGTCAATGTCGTTCTCGATATCGGATTCGTCTACGGATTGAATGCCGGTGTTGCTGGAATCGCGGTTGCGACCGTCATCGCGGAGATCAGCATCGTCGTCTGTAGTCTGTACCTGATTCGTGGTCATTTGGCGATGACACGTGATGAATGGCGTGCCTTGACGGCGTGGCACGCGTACCGTCAATTCTTTCAAGTCAATCGTGACTTGTTCATTCGTACAATTTTCCTTCTACTCGTCACTGGCTGGTTCACACGTGCTGGAGGACAATTCGGACCGAATGTCCTCGCAGCCAACGCGATTCTGTTACAAATCCAGTATTTGATTTCGTACTGGTTCGGTGGACTCGGTCATGCGTCAACCGTTCTCGTCGGTCGGGCGAGAGGGAATCAGGATCAGGCAGGATACCGGACGAGTGTCCGTTTGGCACGGACGTTCGGATTCTACTCGGTCGTCTTCTGGTCACTAGTGCTCCTCTTCCTTGAGACACCGCTCCTTCAATTGTTCACTTCAGAAGAGGCGATCTTAGACGCAGCGCGCGATTATTACTTCTGGATCATCATCCTACCGCTTCTCGCCGGTTGGGCGATGATTTATGAAGGCATCTTTGCCGGACGGGTTGAAGCAACACCCGTCCGAAATTCGATGATTCAAGCAGGCATTGGTTTTGCGGTCGTCCTCCTGCTGACACCGACTTTTGGAAATCAGGGCGTCTGGGCAGCGTTTTTGACGTTCTTCTTGATTCGCTCCTTATCGTTGATTCTCGTAGAAGCAAGACGATGAAAAACCCGCTGTTTCCCTCGCGCGCAAAGGGAACAGCGGGTTATTTGTCGTCGATCGCTAAAGGACGGACGAAGAGGGCGTTCAAGTGATGGACGAGCACATGACGCAGGCGTTCTTTTGGTAATCGTTCTGGTCGAAACAGAGCATGAAAGGCTAACCCGTCAACGAGTGCTGCGAGCCGTTCACTCTCAAGCTCAATGTCTAAGCCCGCGCGGAGTGTACCGTCCGGAATCTGTGTCAACAGTACTTGAACCATATGGTAGATATCGTCCGGATTTTCCGTCGCTTGCGACGTATACGCGGACATCATGAATTGAAACCAGACCTGCATCTCGAGCTGATGCTCGGGTGCATAAGGCAAGACCTCAAGTAAGACGTCACATAACGTTTCTTCCGGAGTTCCTCCTTTCTCGAAAATGGTTGTGATGCGTCCCTGGACCCGCTCTTGGACGAGGTCCATCGAGAAGCGAAGCAACTCGTCCTGGGTCGTGAAGTAATACCGCAAGGCACCCAGCGAGAGTCCCGCTTCCTTGGCGATCGTCCGGACACTGGCTTGTTCAATACCGACTTGAGAAATCGTGCGCCACGTCGCTTCCGCGATGAGGCGTTTGCGTTCTTCGTGATTGACTTGTTTTGGCATACAGTGAGTATATCATCTTTTTAGCACGAATGTATTAAAAAGACTAGTCAAACTATGAAAGAGGTGTTATCTTTATGATACAGTCGTATTAAAAAAGGAGAGGATTGATATGCAACTCGTCGCGTGGGCAATCGTCGGTTGTGAGATTTTATTTTGGGTATTCATCGTCGCCGGACTGATCGTGCGTTATGGATTCAGGCGCGAAAGACTCGGTTTTCGATTGATGGCGATATCGTCTTACTGCTCTTAACAGTGTTTGATTTAAGTCGCGGCAGTACTGCAACGCTCGCGCACGGACTTGCTGCGATCTATATCGGTGTCTCACTCGCTTTCGGGAAGCAGATGATTGCCTGGGCGGACGGGATGTATCGCCGGTTCATCCTGAGAGAACAAGTATCACGGGAGCGAATTTCAAAGGCGCGTAAAGAGCGCAACGGGTTCTATCGGCACGTGCTGGCCTTTTTGATTGGTGGGGCGTTACTCGGAGCGATGATTTTGTGGCTGGGAGATGCTGAGCAGACGGAGAGTCTCTTACGGACGTTACAACTGTGGGGGCTCGTCCTCGTGATCGATGGGATCATCTCGATGAGTTACACCGTCTTTCCGGCTCGATCCAAATAAAAAACGAACCTTGTCTGTCAGCGGTCGACAGTGAAGGTTCGTTCCCGAATCGTATTCGTATGGACTTGTTTCCGGGCGTCAATCGAATCCCGAATGTGTATGATGTAGCGGCGTCCTTTTTTGTATCCAGAGCGCGGTGGTTTGATTCGGATTTCTTTGCCGTCAAGGACTTCAATCTCCGTTTGCATCCGTTCACCGTTCGAATCCGTCACGGTGACTGTTCGGTTCGAAACTTGCTCCTTCCGTAGTCCTTTCGCGTATTCGATGTCGAAGGTATGATACGAGGAGATGGAGCGGGCACGTGATTTGAAGTGCGGCTCGTCCGTCCGTTCATCGAGAGTGCAGTAGCAACCCGTGAACAAAAGACTCGCCGAGAGGAGTATCGAAAATAGATGTTTCACGAAAACGCTCCTTTATGTATTTGGTAATTTTAGTATAAGACAAATTTTGGGTTACGACAATCCTTCTTAAGACCGAGTCGTTGACATCTATTAAATTCAAGCAGCTCCATGCTATAATCGACCGAGAGAAAGGAAGCGATACACCATGCCAGTACAACCAGACCAACGCGAGATCATCGTCTCGATTCGGACGAGTTATGATTTTAAAGCTGATACCGGTCGCGCGATCCGCGTCATCGAGTTTCACGGACGCCGGACGACACTGTTCGATACGTTCGAAGCATCATCACCGAAACGGATGATCTTGATCGAGATGATTCGTGCCGTCCAATCATTCAAGGAACCCTTCCACATCATCTTCAACGTCGAATGTAACTTCGGTTTCAAGTATTTGACGGATCAGCGGAAATGGGAAAACCGGGATGTCGGGAATACGTTCCTCGACTTGATTGAACAAGGTGGTCATACGTATGAATTAAGAGACAGCTCGTTCTATGAAGGCGGAAAAGCCCTCCAAAAATGGCTCGGCAACACCTTAAAGCAAAATAGCTGAAAAAAAGGCTGATTCCATGATGGAGTCAGCCTTTATCCGTTGCATCGATTGTCTCGCTTTCGAGATACCGGTACAACGTACTTTTACTAATACCGGTCTGTTCGCGGATATCAGCGAGCGAATAGTTTTTACTTTGATACATTGCGATCGCGCGGCGGACATTTTCATCCGGCTTCCGGGGGCGACCGGTCTGCTTTCCTTGTTCTTTTGCTTTTGAGAGTCCGGCACGCGTCGACATGCTGATGACGTCACTTTGCAGCTGGACCAGGTGGCGTGCCGTTTCAAGAAACGACAAGGAGGCACGCTCGCTCGTCCGAATCTGTTCGCGGAGTGACCACAGCGTCGCACCGCGTGTCTCCATGTGCTCGAGCATCTCGATCAAGTGCCGCGTCGAGTCTGCTAAGATGTAGAGATGCGTGACGATGACTTCGTCTCCCGTCTGAAGGGTTTCGAGCATCTGTTCTAATTCCGTCCGTCGTTTGGCCGAATCATGCGTCTCGATGACACGTGTCGTCACATCAATCTTGTCGGCTTCCGCTTGTTGCGTAGAACAGTCTGGATCATCCGGATAGGGTCTCATGTAGAAATATTGCATGAATGGAGCTCCTCTCTGTCGATCACGATCGACGTCAGTTCCTCATCAGTATACCGTATTCTCACCTCCGTGCCGCAGAAAACCGAAAACATGCCTTTCTTCTCATGTTCGTATCGACTAATTTGTGGTAAATTGAGTGGAAGTAAGTTTCTCGGACTCATCCCGATACCATTCATTCTTTTTAAATGAGGTGCTCATCATGAACAAAGAAGATCATCAACTCGCCCGTCAGCTCTTGACGACCTATTTCATCGGCACACAGTTAGCGACGGTCCATGTCGCAGGCTACGTCACGCTCGAATTCATCAATTTGTTCGATACGACTGCGCCTGAACTACGACTTCGGATCGAGACGGACCGCTTGTTTTACGGCGATGTCGAGACGACACAGGACTGGGTCGTCCGCCATGCGACGAAGGAAGAGATGTTACACTTGATCGTCTCGCTTCACGCGGAACGCATCACCGGTGTCCGGATCGGAAAGACGGCACCCCACTTATTCCTAACGTTTAGCAACGGACAAACGCTCGTCTTAAACGGATCGGATACATATTATGAATCGTGGGCGATCGATATCGGTCTCGCACCACACCGAGCCGACGCGACGATCGTTGCCGTACCGGGTGACGAACTTGCCGTCTTCTCCGGAATCGGTGAACAAGTTGAAGACTAAGACACGCATGGAGTGGTGCGACTGGATCATGCCGCTCGTTGCGTCACGTTATCCGGATCATTGCGCTATTTTACTTGCCGGCAGTCATACGCGAGGGCAAGCGACCGCTCAATCAGATGTCGATGTGATCATCTTTGAAGTGAGTCGAGGTCAGGCATACCGGGAATCGTTCATCCATGACGGTGTCCCGGTCGAAGCATTCGTCCATTCCTTTGAGACGATCCAGCCGTTTTTCGAGAGTGACCGGGAACGTGGTCGCCCGTCCCTGCAACGAATGATTGCTGACAGCTGGACGATCGAGGATCATCCGCGACTTGCAACTATCCGTCAGGAAGCCGTTCAACAATTGGCGGACGGACCTGTTGCGTGGACGACTTCGGAACAAGAGCGCGCACGTTATTTTTTAAGTGATATGCTCGACGACTTCGAGAGTGTGACGAACCGCGCGGAAGGTTTAGCGATTGCATCACGTTTATATGAACAGAGCATCGAATTCGTCCTTCGTGCCAATCGTCGCTTCATCGGACAAGGAAAGTGGGCGATTCGTGCTCTTGCGGAGTTTGACGAAGACTATGCCAGTCGACATACGCTGGCATTCGAGTTGTATTATCAATCAGATGACCGACGAGAAGTCGTCGCGTTAGTCGATGATTATCTTGCCCCATTCGGTGGGCGTTATTTTGACGGCTTTACGCTCGGGAAACGATAACAAGCAAAAGGAGGTACGCTTTCGGATCAATCGACCGAAAACGTGCCTCCTTATCGTTCGCTTTTGTTTAACGCCAATGGGACGGACGGAGTAAGCGACGCGGTAACTGTGTCGCGGCATTACCGACTGCCGCATTGATTTGTGCCTGTGTCAAAAAGAGCGCGTCCGTCAGATCGGCGTCCTTGACGTTACAGTCTCGCAAATCAGCCCCAAGAAAGTTGACTCCGCGCAGGTTACTGTGCGACAAGTTCGTCGCGAGCAACCACTGATTCTGAACACTGGCACCTGAGAAATTACGTCCTTGTAGCTGTTTTCCGACCCAGTCGCGTGGTGTCTGGTCGCGTCTTCCGCTATACTGAGCTTGAACACGCGATGCAATCATTTCAAGGAGTGGTCGAACGGTTTGACGAACCGTTATCAAGTCAAGTCGTTCAAATTGATCGGCTGGTAATGCCGCGTACCGAGTCAGTGCGGCAAGCGTCTCATCGAGTTGATCGTGGATGTCACGCGTGACATCACGTTTCCCGTCGGTTATGTACCACATCATTTCAAACAAATGAACCATCTTCGGGAAGGCAGCATAGATCGCTTGGCGTCGCTTAGGTGCATCATCGCCTTCGAATGTCCGCTGTGACAGATGCTGTCCGGCACCGAAACAATCATAGACGGTACAGCCTTTGTAGCCGCTATCGCGTAACCGGTCATGGATGCGACAGCTGTAATCCGCGTCAAGATTACGACACGGTGTTGCTTCCGGTTTGTCATGACCAAAATCACTGGATTTCGAAAAAGCGAGTGCGGTACAACATAAACCAAAACACTTCGTACAATCAATCTGGAATGTAGGTTCCATCGGATTCACCTCCACTACTACTATAACAAGAAAGGAGTCTGGACATGCTGCAATTTCAACTCAATGAAAATGAGGACGGACAGGACTGGCTCCGAAAACAAGTGCGTCAATATAATGTCGAGCGTTCACCGCTTCATGCGACGAAACGCTCCGAGGGAACACAAGCCGTCACATTACTTGCGACGCATGATGATCAACCGATCGGTGGCATCTCAGGGGAAATGTACTGGGGCTGGTTACATATTGAATGGTTCTTCGTTGCCGAAGAGGAACGAGGAAGTGGGCTCGGTACCCAATTATTCCGTCAACTGGAGGAATGGGCACGAGCAGCGGGTGTTCAGCGAATTCGCGTCGAGACGTTCTCGTTTCAAGCGCTTCCGTTTTATGAGCGACAGGGATTAGTCGAAGTCGGACGAATCGATGATTATCCACCAGGGATGAGCTATCATCTGCTCGTCAAACAGGTCGACTGATGAAACGGCGTCTTTTCCTCATCTTATTGTTCGGTCTCGTGCTCGGAACGCTGACGGGGATGCAACCACGTCAAGAGACCGCTTCTTTTACGGCGAAGCAAGTCGCTCGGTTATATACACAGATGACGAACACGACAATCGAAGCGCGCGACGTCTACTTCGTCGAACGACTATCTGACCATTATGCCGTCGCGTATCTTGAAGCGAAGCACGACCGCTTGTTTTTGCTCCTGCAACAAACCGATGATGCACAACGAATCGACCGAATCATTCGCTCGAAACAGACGATGGAGACGGATTGGTTCGAAGGTCGCTTGTTGACGACGGACGAAGGGCGATACCTTGTCGTCTACGGCATGAATGGTTCGAAGCAAATGAAATCGATCCGGTTCGAGCCGTATAAGACGACGGCTGATGGGGAGGCACCACTACGTCCAATGCAGCGCTCATTGTCTGTAGCAGATCAGGAACGTTTCCATACCGTTCAACCGTTACCGGATGCGTTCCCGCATTCGCTCTACTTCGAGATGATCGCGACGAGCGTAGACGGAAAAGAGACAATCCAACGCTTGACGTTACCAAGCGATAACGCATCCGTGTTTTCTACGACCCGTGACTTCTAGTATACTGAAGACGAAAAAAGGGGGAGAAGAACATGTGGATCGTCATGAACCAGTTACACGTCGTCAAAGGTGCAGCAGATCAAGTCGCAGCGCGTTTTAAGACGACGAAAGGAATCGAACGGATGGAAGGGTTCCACCGGATGCAAGTCCTCGTCGATATCAATCAGGAAGAAGAAGACATCGTCACGATCATGACGACGTGGTCGAATCAAGCAGCATTTCATGCATGGCAAGAGAGTCAAGCGTACAAAGGCGTGCACCATAAGCGGGATAACGGAACGTCCGAAGTCAAACCGCTCGTGACGTCGAATACCGTCACGGAATATGCGATCGTCGCTGATCACAGTGCCGCAACGGAATAACAAACAACACCCCTTGGGAGGAAGTCTCTCAAGGGGTGTTGTTTGTAACTATAGATTAGAGTGTTTTTCCGTAATCTGGGTATATTCTAACAAACTAGATGAAACGAGGTGGCACTGTATGGTATATCGTAAACCTGTCGTCTCTAGCCTGTCCGTCCTCGGTGGTATGATCCTGCTCTTTGGTTTCTTGACGAGCGGTGGCTTCATTTATCTCTACTTCTTCGTCTTACTATTCGCTTGCGTGTCCTTCTTACGTGAACCGTTGACGCGTAAAGAGTGGTTAAGAGAGGGGATTGCTTTCATCTTCTGGTGTTCCTTGATTTATTTGCTGCAACATCTCGTCTTCATGGCGTGAATCATTTTTCATATTGTTCAAACAAAGGAAGAAGGATGTCACGACCTGTAGCCGATAGGTGAATCGACACGTCACGCTTCGAATCCTTCAAGTAGACGTCGGTCTTTTTGACACGCTTATCGAGATAAACTTCGTATTGTTGTCCTTTCACTCCATCTCGGAACGTCAAGTATTTCCACTTCGCCCGTTTTCCTCGTACGTCAGCCTGTTCACTTGTTTTGATTGCTTTTTTTAATTTCCCGGATTCATCACTCGTCATCATGATCATATTGTCCCAATCGAGACCTTTCTCCGAAATACGATTTCCTTGATCATCTTCTTCAAAACGGACATGTGAGAACTGTCTTTGATGGATCAACGTCATTTCTTCATTATCCAAAACAAGATCATCTGTTGTTTGATTCGGTTCTTGGAGTTCAGTTGGTTGTTCAGTCGTGTGTCGAATCGATAATTCGTAGCGGAATTCGCGTCCGTTTTTCTCCGTTGCGATGACCGTTCCATAATGCTCGGGTGTTCCGTCACCCGGAATGAACCGGACCTTTCCCGGTTGTTTCATTGAATGGATCGGGTGTTCCGCACGCCGTCCACCATACAATTGTGGTATTCGAACCGAAACGTCGTATGTCGAACCGAATTGTTGATTGTAGACGAGATAGAGTTCGACATCACGGGTGAACGGTGTCAAAGAATTCGTATATACGAAAGACGTCGTACGTGTATCTTTTTTTGTGACATCCGTCGCCTCGATGACGAGGTAACCTGATCCTGGAAGTTCTAATGTTCGAGCAGAATGATCTGCAATCTTCTCATCAGGATTAAACCAGTCGTCTTTTTTTAATACAGTAGGCTTCACATTAAAGTTCTTCCGTTGTGGAGTCAGATCAGTCTTTTTGAAGACATCGTCTTTCTTTGGTAACGGATAGTACCCGCCTTTAAACGATGTCTGACAATATAAATACGTCTTTTTTCCAGCTTTGACGTAACGAACGGTTTGACCTTCATAATCCTCGAACGGATTTGTCATCATGACGGAATAGATATCGCCGACAGCGTAATCGGTAGGTGCATCGCTCACTTTAGACGCGCACGTTTTTTGTATGACAGTTCGTTCTTTAGCTGACAAGGTGCGAGATTCTTTTTCGTTGAATTGCCCTCCGTCATACATTTGCGATAAGTAACCCCATTTGAAATTCGGCGCATCACTTTGACAACCGCTTAATGCTAGTGTCGCTCCAAGTGTTAGTCCGATCCAGTAACGTTTGTTCATTGATTAAGCACCTCACTAAGTGCTTCACTGGTCGTACCTGACAGCTTTGCACCGTTCTTTGATCCTGGTTTGACGACATAGATTTCAAGTTTTTTAGCGCGTTTGCGTTCATATAACTCGAACATTTGGCTTTTCCCTTCGCGCATCAACGTCAATTTTTTCTGCTTTAGTTTTGTGCCTTGTGGCTCCATCACTTCGGTTTCTTTTAATTCCTGAGCGATTTTTTTGGCTAGTTTATCCGGTATTGCCGAGACGAACTTATAATCGCTATCGATAAGCTGTTTTGGTGATTGATGGATGAAACCGACATAATCGCTTGAGGATGCTTGAAGGAATCCATAATCGTAATTCACAGGTTTTGTATAGGTTTTATTAAAGCGCAAATATATCGATGTTTGCTGGACGACTTTTCCGTCCTCTTGTTTCCGAACGGTCGCGAACTGGATGGTCTGACCTGTCGCAATCGTATCCGGCAGTTGCTTGCGCTCAATCTGATAGGTTTGTCCATTCATATATTCTTGAATCGTCGAAGGGAATCCGACACGGTCACCACTGAACATCAGCTCGATCGACGATTGTTGGAAACCACCAGTCGGACTATCACGAAAAGCTACATTCAATTCGGAACCTGATAGTGACTCGGTCGTCTCAAAGAGTGTTTGTTCTTTATCTTTGCCTTTCTCTTTCATGTAGACGACGAGTTGTCCTTCCGGTGGCAAAGATAGTTGATAGGACGGGAAAAGGTAACGTCCGAGCGCTTTTAATTCTTTCTGATCTTCGTTTTCCTGTTTTTGTTGATCCGTGATTTCTTTTGGAACAGGTTTAAAGCGAACGACTGTCGATTTAGCTTTAACCGGTTGTTTTGACCAGTCGACGAATGGATAATCACTTCGCTTGATCTGATGGACCGCATAATACGCGTGGCGAATCGGCTGACAGGCCAGATAGTCCTTTTTTTCGTCTGACAGGAAACGGACGTGTTGGAACTCGCGCCCTTGGACACTCGGAGGCAGGAAGTATAAATCAAACCCTTCGTGTTGAACGTATCGGTCAGGTAAGTACTTCATGTCAGGTTTTTGCTGACAAACCTTCAACAAAGCAGTGGTTTGTTTTTTCGGGAGATCCGGTATCTCTTGCCCATCAAAGGTAGTCGAAATACCACCCCAGTAATTGGCGTCATATGTAAGGTCTAGGTATTCTTCTTTACCGCATCCGGCAAGTAGGACTGCGCCTGCGAGAATACCGGTATGTATATAGCGTCTCATGAAAACCCTCCTTCATCTTAATGACTATATTTTACCATAATTTCTAGAATAGACAGAATTTTCTATTACACTTTGACATCAAGATGTTTGACATCTCTTGACTCGGGAATAATAGATGCATGCACGGTCAATCTATTACTATGGGGGTTTTATGATGGGTACATTCATTCAAGCAGTTGATGGCACGAAAATTTATGTCGAGGATGTCGGATCGGGTCAACCGGTCGTCTTTTTACACGGCTGGCCGGCAAACAACAATATGTTCGAGTATCAAAAGAATCTGCTCGTCGAAGAAGGATACCGTTACGTCGGGATCGATTATCGCGGTTATGGTAAATCTGATGCGCCGGCAACGGGATACGATTATAAGACGATGGCGTCCGACATCAATGAAGTCATTGAACAGCTGAAATTAACGAACGTCACGTTGCTTGGCTTCTCGATGGGAGGAGGAATCGCCTTGTCCTATCTCTTGCAATACGGGGATTCAAAAGTCAGTAAACTTGTCCTCGCTGGAGCCGCAGCCCCTGTCTTTACACAACGCGACGGCTATCCATACGGGATGACAAAAGAAGAAGTCGATGCGTTGATTGCCGACACGAAACAAGATCGTCCGTCGATGCTCAAAGGATTCGGGGAAATCTTCTTTGCGAAGGAGCATCCAGAACCACTCCAACAATGGTTCCACGGTCTTAGCATCGCTGCTTCGTCCCACGGTACGATTCAGTCAGCAATCGCATTACGTGATGAAGACTTACGTGGAAAACTCGAGAACATCAAAGTCGATACGTTGATCATCCACGGTAAAAAAGACCAAGTCTGTCCGTTCGAGTTCGCGGAAGAAATGCAAAAGGGAATCCCACATGCTCGACTTGAAGTCTTCGAAGAGAGTGGGCACGGTATGTTGCTTGATGAACAGGAGAAGTTCAACGAAACGTTACTCTCGTACGTTAAAGGAATTCAAACCGTCTAATCCAACAAGCCATGGACACCCGTCCATGGCTTGTTTTTGTGTACAGAAAAAAGCGTGCGCCGGCGCACACTTTTAAGGGCGATACTTCCGCATGAACCGTTGATCGATCCAGCGCTTCAGGTACCAACCGAACGGGTGAGTCGAATACTGATTGCCATACATTGAAACTGCATGACGTGGTCCCATCGATAAAATCGTCAAATAGTTCGTTTGCGGACGATAGGTTTGCAGTGCCTCTTCCTGGACGTACCGTAAGAGGTTTGCCAGTAAGATCGGTGCTTGCCGGACAGCTGTGACGCCATTCTTTGGAATATCGGGATAAGCGACGAGGGTCGCCGCGTCACCCGCAGCAAACAGACTTGGATGATCGAGCGCTTGTAACTGTTCATTGACAAGTAGAAATCCGTCTTCCGTATAGAGCTTACTGTCCGCAAACAATGCCGGAGCTTTCGCACCCGTCAAGCGGATGATCGCATCTGACTCGATTGGTGGATGATGCTTGAAGCGGAGTGGTGCTTCATCATCTATTGGACGTTCCCGGATCCAATATACATCTAGTTCTTTTAACCGTCTCGCAATCGCTTCCGCTGCGGGGTGTCCTGAAAGCAACTCTGGATCCGTGATCAGTGTAATCGGCACACCCGCTGCTTTTAAGGACGCCGCCATCTCGACAGCCGCTGCGCCGCTTCCGATCACGACCGGACGCTTTGCTTGTTGCAGACGCTTTAATGTATCCGGTAACCGGTAGTTCGGTTTGATCGATAATCGTGTCGTATCTTCCGACCAATCGAACGAGCCGATATTTGTCGAGACGACCTCATAAGTATAGTGTCTGCCGGATGCACCGAAGACGACCTTTTCAACGGGGTCGATTTTAATGACGGTCTCTTCGATGAATTGTTTATCATAAGCGCGACACAAGGCGGCGACGTCGACACGGATCTCATCAATATCGTACGTTCCGTCAGCAAGTCCGGAGTACATGCCCGAGTAATATTGGTACGTCGAGGCGTTTAAAATCAGCCACTCGACGTCTTCTGTTGGTCCGTGTGTAATGCAATGCAGGTGAGCGTGCCCTGCACCAATCAAGAGGATTCGTTTCATGTCGTTCTCCTTCAATTTGTCTTGCTAGAGTGTACCCGGATACGGGTGGCGGTAATCATAACCAAAAGACAAGACTGATAAACAGGAGAATGACCACGAGGTAGATAATATCCTGGCGCTGAACGACTGGCACTTCATAATATGTCCGCTCTGCTGAAAAATGACGGGCTTCGAAAGCGATTGCCATCCGTTCTGCCCGCTGGATCGATCGCGAGAAGAGCGGTAAGCCGATTGATAGGAACGCATCACCAGGAAAGCGACTGTGCACGTTTCGAATCATTCGGACTTGCCGCAAGACGCGGACTTCTTCGACCAGTTGTGGCAAAAAGCGGATCCCGGCAAGAAATCCGTACGCGAAGCGAGGCGATACCTTTGCTTGGTGAATCAAGCTCATCACGAACCGGGTCGAATCGGTCGTCGTGACGAAAGCGAAACTTAAGCAGACGAACGTTGCCATCCGTAAGGCAAGTAACCAGCCGTGCATGACACTTTCCGATGTGACATGAAACCAACCAAACGACCATAGAGGATTCGTACCTTTGCCAAACGCCGCCATCATCCAGAACGTCAATAAGAATAATAGACTGTAAGGTGCGAGCCGTTTCAAGAAATCGACGGGACCCCATCCGGAGAGGAGTAGCAAAGCGATAGCAAAACTCAGGAACACCAACGTCTTGATCCAGTCATTCGTTGCAATTAAGGCAAACATGATCAAAAACAATCCGCTCCCTTTGATGACAGGATTGAGTTTAGCGAACGGTGACGCGTTTGTCTGCATTGCGCTTCACCTCCTGGAATTGGTACGAAAGTGGACGTTGTAGCTGACAGCGTTCGAGTAACGGAACGTCAGCGAATAACTCGCTCGGACGCCCGTCAAAAGCAATCCGCCCTTGCTCCATGACGAGAACACGATCCGCGTATCGGGCGACGAGTTCCATATCGTGTGTTGCCATGACGAGCGTCGTTCCGTTTTGTTGTTCCGTCAACAACTGTTCCATGAGCCGCCGCGTCGTCAATCCATCCTGTCCGAACGTCGGTTCATCGAGCAACAACACATCCTTTGACTGCCCGAGCATCGTCGCGACGCTGAGCCGTCGTTGTTGCCCCGTACTAAGCGCAAGCGGTGACTGCTGTTTGACAGATGCGAGTTCCAGCCGTTCGAGCAACGCTGTGCGCTCGTCACTCGTCGCTGCCCGGTGACTCCAGTCGATTTCCGCTTCGACCGTCAGTTTGAGAAACTGCAGATCCGGTTGTTGAAAGACATAGCCGACGTGCTCATAAAAGCGTCGCCGGGAGTAACGCTGAGCCGGACGTTCCTGGAAGCGATATGTTCCTTGATGCGAGAGCAACCGACCGAGTGTTGCAAGTAATGTACTTTTCCCGGATCCGTTTGCCCCAAGCAGCATCACCCATTCTCCTGTCTGCAGGGAAAATGTCGCATCGGTCAGCGGGTAAGGGGCTTTCGTCGATAATGCAGCGACGTGTAACAAGGCAGTGCCTGCTGTAGCGACTGGAGGAAGCACGTGAAGTCGCACTGCTTGTGGTCCATCTATGGGTAGTGTCTCTAACGTGTACGGATACAAAGAAGGAACAGAGATGCCTTTCGATTGAAGCTCTGTATAAGCCTGCGGGAACAAATCCTGCGGATGCGCCGTCGCAGTAATCGATCCGTTCTCAAGTAAGACGATCTGATCGATATATGGCAAACAGACATCGAGTTGGTGCTCGATCAAGACGATCGTTAAATCGTGTTCTTTCTGAATCCGAAAGATCAACGCCATCAGCTCGTGTTGTCCGATTGGATCAATCTGGGCTGTTGGTTCATCGAGTAATAAGATCGCCGGCTCGAGCGCTAGGACCGCGGCGAGCGCGAGGCGCTGTTTCATCCCCCCGGATAGACTCGCGATCGGTGTCGAGAAGGGGAGAGGGAGACCGACGAGTGCGAGTAAGCGTTCAATTCGTTCCTCCATCTCCGCACGTGGAATCGACCGGTTTTCTAAACTAAAAGCGATTTCGCGTCCGATCGTTTCCATGCAGAACTGTTCTTCTGGGTTTTGGAATAGCACTCCGACCGAACCGGACCGGGTAACGGTTCCCGTCTGTTCGACTTCAATCGTCTCAGGTGTCAGTCCGGCTAGGGCATGAAGCAGTGTCGTCTTGCCACTCCCGCTTCGTCCGAGCAGAAGGGTCGTTCCTTGTTCGATCGTCAGCGATACATGATCGAGCACCGACTTCATCTGACCGGGGTAGCGGATGCTGAGGTCGTCGACAGTAATCATGCGACTTCCCGTTTCGCACGTCCGGCCGCAAACCCGTTCAAGACACCGGTCGCAACAAGGCGACGGACGAGAATCGCTGCAAGCAAGCCGCCGAGTAATGCACCACTAATCAATTGTAAACCTGTTGTCGCAAGCAACGTCGTCGTCGTGTAGTAACCGAATCCGTTCGCGATCAGACTATAGACGATGCTACCAATTGCGGCTCCAACACCCGATAACATCAATGTCCAGGTGTCATAACGGCGATAACGCGTCATCGCAAAGATGAGTTCCGCACCAAGCCCTTGGCAGACCCCGATTAGAAGAGCCGATAAACCAAAGTGACTACCCGTGAACAGTTCGACGGCTGCCGCGACGATTTCCGCGATGAGGGCGGCACCTGGTTTTTGAATGATTGCCGCGACGAGCGGGCTCGCGATGATCCAGATCCCAAACATCCAGTTGGCCCCGACTGGTCCGAAGATTGCCGACATCGGTAACCAGAGTGTTGACCAACCGAGATAGATGACGCCGCAAGCGACGGCGAGCATCATCATGACCATGATTTCTTTCATTTTCCAGTGTTGCATCGTGTTCGTCCTCCTTTAAGTGGGGGAGACACCAAAAAAGACCGCCCTCCGTAAAAAGAGAGCGGTCCTCAGAAAAACTGCGCGCAGCAGGAGTCATTGGATGTGATCGCTCCACTTTCCTACGCTAGTATGAACTAGATCAGGTTCGAAGGGTCCGAAGTGAATCGTCTCAGCCAAATGGGCTCCCCTAGTGGATATGGTAATAGATGATACGCTGTTCACTTTAGGCAATCTTCTGTCTATTGTCAAGACACAAAAAAACGATACGCCACGAAGGGCGTATCGATAAACGACTTATTTGTTATCTTCGTTCTCTTCTTTTGCTTCTTCTGAAGACTCTTCCGTAGCTTCCGCTTCGTTGTCTTCACCAGCTTCCGCTTGCGCTTCAGCTTCTGCTTCTTCGATTTCCTCAAGATCCTGCTCGAGTGTAGATTCGACGACAGCTGCGACTTGAATGTCGCCTTCTGTGACGATACGGAAATCTTTTTGTTCCGGAAGATCAGCTACAGAAATCGAATCCCCGATTTCGAGGTTCGTGACGTCGACTTCGACGTTCTCTGGTAATTTATCTGGTGTTGCTGCGACTGTTACTTTAAAGAGTGTCTGTGACAGGAATCCGCCGACTTTAGCGCCAGCTGCTTCACCGACGAGTACGACGTCTGCTTCGACTTCTGTCTCTTCATCCATTTTAACGGCGATGAATTCAACGTGATCGACAGTTGGTGTGAAGACATCCATATCACGACGGTTGATCAAGACGTTAATATTTTTACCGTCGAGTTTCAGTGAAATCAAGACGTTCTCACCGTTTTCTCGAACGATTTTAAGCAATTCTTTTTCTTCAAATGCGATTGGTGTACTTTCCACTTTGTAACCATACACGACACCAAGAGCTTTTCCTTCATGACGTAATTGTTTACGGAGTGAGCGTGGACGTACCTCGCGTTTTTCGGCTGTTAATTTAACTGACATGTTCATTTCCCCCTTGAATTTAGTATAGCCCTCAAAAGGTAATGAATGTAGGAGCAGGACAAGTCCTGAACAATTTAAATATGCTAAGACAATCGGTTTCAGACTCTTTTGAATCTGACGCTTTCGTGACTTTGCATTTCTCTCCCAGGTCATTACGCTGATATTGAGAAACATGTGTGAGTAAGTCACCGGTTTGATGCGGTGCTAGTGAGTTTATACCCCTATGTTTTAAATCCTTAAACCTCTATTTTTTATTTTTTAAAGTCGAAAGACCTCCAAACCGCTTGAAATCAAGGGTTAAGAGGTCTTTCATTTCTTTCATTTTTTATGGTGATGCGTTGGTTTTCACGGACTAATACACGGATGAGACGTTCGATGTGCCGCATCGTCGTCTGTCCCATCGTTGAGATTTGGAGCCATTGATTATGGACGAGATAGTCGCTTTCATATTGAACATGATAGCCCTGGATCCGGAGAGCGTCTCCTAAAGCGGTTGCCGACGGATGGACGATCGTCAGAATTCCCGGCGCTTGTGCTTCTTGAGTCGCAAGCAGGTTAAAACCAGTCGCCCGAACGGCCTGTTCGAGATAAGTCATCTTGATAGCGGCTTGATCGAGATCAAGGGCATCCAGCGCTGCCTGACAAGCCAGCAACAAGTTCGATGAGCCGGAAAAGGCGACGCCTTCCGCATAGAGTCCGAGATCCAGATAACGTGGAATTCGTGGAGAAGGTAGGATGCTGTCTGTATGACCGATGAACGCAAGACCCGGTAAACCACCAATTGCTTTTCCGGAGACGGTCGTGACGAATTTGCAACCAGCGTATGAGAAACGTCCGGTTCCGACGGCGCTGATCGCATCGACGATGAGTGCGGTTTGTTGATCCAGCAGCGCTTTTACCGCATCAAGATCGTAGAGGACGCCCGTAGACGTCTCACAATGTGTCAACCAGATCCAGTCGTATTCCGTTTGATGCAGTTGACTCGCGAGTTGTTCTAAGTCGATTGGGTGACCGGACGGAAGCAGGTGGATATCAAATGACTTTCCTGCTCGTGCCGCGTGATCGATCAAGCGTTGACCGAACTCACCACCGTTTAGGATCAATCCGTGTCCACTCAGTTGTTGTGCGACAATATCATTGGCAAGGGTGCCACTGCCAACAGCCATCGAGACATGTGGCAAATCCAGCAACTGACACATCCGACCACGTAAATCTTGATCGAGCTGGCGCATCGAAGCCGTCCGATGCGGGCGCGGTGCTTGTTGCGCCGCTTGGCGGACTGTTGGTGCAACCTCGACCGGACCGGCTAGAAAATGCAGAGGACGTAAAACGTCCGCGATGACGGATCGTTCGTATGTTGCGCGTGACAACAACATCGGTACGAACTGGGCATCGCCACTACCGAGCGTTGCTGCGATTGGTGTGAAGCCGAACCGCGCATATAGTTTAGCTTCCCGCGTCGTACCACTGATATAGACATGATCAATCGTTTCCCGCTCCAAGTAGACCATCAAAAAGCGCATCAATTGCATGAACGTACGACTATTGCGGTATTCGGGACGAACGCTGAGTAAGCGGATTTCCGCTGGGTCCGTCAGTGTCTCATCTAACGTCACGCCCTTTTCCTCAAGCGAAAAAGGACGATGCTTTCGAATAGCAATCATCGCGACGAGTCGATCGTCTTCCTTGCCGATCAGATAGGTATTTTGATCATGAAACCGGTCAATCCGTTTCCGTTCGGTGTTCGGTTGATGTTGCGGAATCTCTTCCGTGAAGGTGAGGTAGTTCAGTTCATGGATTGCTTCCGCGTCCGAAGCGGTGGCAATGGAAAAGTCGATCATGAGACGTCCTCCTTATGTAATGACTGGCTTGTGAAGTGCATCATGAGCCCACAGGACAAGTAGACTTACGGCAACGGCACACAAGATATTGATGGGTCCCGCGTCAAAGTAGACAGGGAGTAACGGGAGTAGAACAACCGGAATCAGCCCCGCTTTGACGCTATCTTTCGTTACGAGATAAGACAGACCGAGTATGCCTAGTCCGACAAGATATGCCCACGGCGTGATGGCGAAGACGATGCCGGAAAATACGGCATATCCTTTACCGCCACGTCGCGGATGAAACAATGGAAACAAGTGGCCGATGAGCACGGCAAGAGCAACGGGATAAAATGCATCTGTGATCTGTAGTGCAAGAACGGTCTTCGCGGCATCAAACAGATACACGAATAAAAAGGCCGGGAGCCCACCGGCACGATGGGCGTTGCGGGCACCGATGTTTCCGGAACCGACCTGAGCCAAATCGGTACGACTGACGTACTTCCAGAGCGTACCGCCAAGAATACTGCCGATAAGGTAACCAAGCAGGAGATCAAGGGTCACCGATGTTCCTCCTTTGTTTCTACGAGATGAACGAGTTCTTTGACGGTCAAGGCATCACTGTCTGGAGCCGTCAGGACGGCATCGACCATCTGGGCTTTTCGATCTTGTAATTCCGTCATCTTTTCTTCGATCGTCCCGCGTGTCAGCAATTTGATGACCGTCACGTCGGATTGTTGTCCAAGCCGGTGGGCACGATCGGCAGCTTGCTGTTCGACGGCCGGATTCCACCAGCTGTCAAAGAGGATGACGGTATCAGCAGTTGCGAGATTCAATCCCGTCCCACCCGCTTTTAGGGAAATCAAGAAGAGATCGACTTCACCGTCATTGAACCGATCGCATAACGCCACCCGGTCTTCGAGTGGTGTCTCACCCGTCAACAGGAAGTGGGGGAGGTGACGTTGCGCGAGATCCGAGCGAATGCGCTCGAGCATTTGTGTATACTGCGAGAAAATCAAGATCCGCTTTCCGGCGGCCCGTTTTTCGGCAATCAATGAGAGCAGACGCGTTCGTTTTGTCGCTTCCCCCGTGTATCCCTCAACGAATAACTCCGGATCGTTGCAAATTTGCCGCAACCGCGTTAACCCAGCCAGTAACTTCAAACGATCTTCGCGTTTCGTCTCGTCTAAGTGCTGCAGCGTCTCGAGTTGCAATTTGGCAAGATACGACGCATATAACCGTTTTTGGTTAGGACCGAGCTCGACATAATGATGCTCGATCTGTTTCTTCGGTAAATCCTGTAAGACATCTTGTTTCTCACGCCGTAATAAGAACGGTTGGATGAACTGTTGCATGTCATCAAATGACCATTTCTCAAACGTCGCTAAATCCGGCAGTAATTCTGGAAACAAGACATGGAAAATCGACCAGATATCACGCGGACGATTCTCAAGTGGTGTGCCCGTTAAGGCGAAACGGCGTTTTGCTTGCAGGTGCCGCAGTTGACTGACTGTTTGCGACTGCGGATTCTTCAAGTGCTGGGCTTCATCAAAGAAGACGACGTCATATACAGGGTGGCGACGGACGTCGGTCCGAAGCGTCGTATAGGAGACGATCGTCACCGTATCGTCAGGTAAGTGCTCCAGTTCGCGGAGTCGGCTGGCTTGAGAACCGGCGACGACATGAACCGGTCGACCGGGTAAAAAGCGCTTCAGTTCCGCTTCCCAGTTGCGGAGCAGTGACGCCGGCGTGACGATGAGCGCACGACGGTCAGGAATTGTCGCGATATAACCAATCGCTTGAATCGTCTTTCCGAGCCCCATCTCATCGGCTAGGATCCCGTGACATCCTTGCGCGTCCAGATTCTTCAGAAACTGGATGCCCGTCCGTTGATACGGATAGAGTCGTGACTCTAACGAATTCGGCAAGTCGAGCCGGAATCCTTGTCCCGATTTCAATTCAAGCCATTTCTCGAGCAAATCGGCGTGAAGATGGAGGACGGAAGCGCCGATCAGATGCTTCATGTTCCGGACGGCAGGTAAGACGATCCGTCCGTCGCGTAAGTCGCGTTCACTTGCTTCCATCTGAGCGAGGACCCGTTGTAACTGCTGAAAAGCCCTTGTTTCTAAAGAAACGAACTGTCCAGATTTCAAGCGGTGGTACCGTTTTTGTAAGACGAGCGACTTCAGGACACGTTTCAGCTCATCTTCTGGAATCCCGTCCATTGAAAAGTTGAACACGAGCCAGTCGAGGCGGTCCGTCACGTCGACTTCGATCCGCGGATGGAACGGCCCTTTTGGTAACGTCGTCCGGATCGCTTGTGTTGCGAATAACTCCAGTTGACCGAGCGCAACCCGTTCGTCAAGCAGGCTCCGCAGAAAGGCATATTGCGCGGCGTCACGCGTGATGATGTAGCGCGTGTCACGTGGCGTTGCTTGGAATTCACGTAAGAAGCGTAAGACACTTTGTTCCGTTACTTGATCGCGACCAGCGTAAATCGTCTCGTCGAGCGGATTCAGCTGAATCCCTTGATAATCAAACGACACGCGGACCTCGACTTCCTGAGCCGTTCGGTCAAGATGCAACTTGACGATTGGTGTCCCGGAAACGATTCGTTCTTGCAAATCAGGACTGAACGAAACATCGGCGACTCGCTGCAAATACTCCGTCTGTCCAAGCAGACGATCGAAGTAGGGCAGGGACAGTTGATGCTGTTGATTGTCCGTCAGTCGTTTGAGCGTCACGACGGGTCCGGTCAGTTCGAAATGAATCGCTACCCGACGATCCGGTGTGAGACTGCGTAAATAATGGCGCGCGCCAGCGTCATCGACTTGAATCGCCGTGAACGGACGGATCTGCGGCGATAGCGGCGTCGGTGTACCGTGCGCCTGTACATGATGCATCGCCAGTAAAACAGCGACGATATGTCCACAAAACGATGTATCCATCGCAAGCGACGGACAGTTGCATCCAGCGTCGACACCGTGCGCTTTAACGCGAACGGTGACCGTGAATCGTTCCTCACCGTCGACGCTCGCTTCGATCAGTTCGTCACCCATCCGGTAATTGTGCAACGTGACCTTACGGGCGGCGACATACTTCTTTCCCCGTCGAAAGGCATAAGCATCAGACATCTGTTTGATTTTGCGTTCACTGAGCCCGTAATTCATACTATCCCTCCTTTAGTTAACATAATATGATTATCGTTCACCATCAAATAAATCGACGGCGCGTTTTTTCTCGGAATCACCGATATGGGCATAGACTTGCGTCGTCGCGACGGATTCGTGACCGAGTAGCTGCTGGATCGTCAGAACGTCGACCCCACCGGTCGCAAGGCGTGTCGCAAACGTATGCCGCAATTTATGCGGTGTAATTTTTTTGCGCTCTAAAAAGGGCAGGACCGGTTTCAATCGTTCCGTGTGCCGCTGCAAAATATGCTGGACTGCCCGTGGGCTGAGTGGTTTCCCGTGTTTTTGGAAGACAGGCACGGCGCCGCTCGTTGGCATCTGATAAT
This sequence comes from Exiguobacterium sp. UBA1053, assembly GCF_002316465.1. NCBI lineage: Bacteria > Bacillati > Bacillota > Bacilli > Caryophanales > Exiguobacterium > Exiguobacterium sp. UBA1053. The sequence continues at coordinate 160,280 of NZ_DCDO01000018.1, forward strand.
GAATCGCATATTTTCGTAAGGCAATCCGAGCTGGTTTCGCGAGCGGAATCAGCCGCTCTTTGTTACCTTTTCCGATGACGCGGAGCGTGTTTTCGTGGAAATCGACATCGTTCCAGACGAGTTGAGTCATCTCACTGAGGCGCATCCCGCTATAGCCGAGTAGTTGGAATAACGTCACGTCACGGACACGGTCGCGTTCATAATGCGACGCTTCCCGGGCATTCATCTCAACGTTCGACGGTAACAACTGAATCAATTCATCCCACTCGCGTTTCGTCAGGTAAACGGGTTCTCGCTTCGCTTGTTTTGGTCGATTGACTTTGGCGACCGGGTTTTCCGACAACTGACCCGTATCGACCAAATAACGGAACAACGACTGTAATGCTGATAACTTTCGGTTGATGACACTTGATGCATTTTGTTTCGTTAAGGCAAGGTATTCGGCGTAAGCTTCGATTCCTGCTGCATCAATCTCGATGAACGCTTCAAGCGGAATATCCCGCGCCGTTACTTCTTCACCCGACGCCGCAGCAACGAATTGAAAGAACGCTTCGTAGTCATAGACATACCGACGCATCGTTGCTAATGAGAAATGTTTTGCTGCCAACTGATCCAAATAGGACTGAATGAAGCGTGGCATCCGCTCATAACCGGGGATCGCTGGTGCTGTAGCCGAAACGGTCGTTTTATGTATCGTTTTTCCTAGGTTTTTAAATAAACTCATCCGACAATCACCCCTCTAGCAGTAGTATACCAAACGTTGGTACATCAGACACTTGTTTGCGTGAAATAGTTATTTCACGCAACGTTAAATTGTCAGACAGGGAGCGCTCAGTTGCATCGACAACGCACCAGACGGGTCGTTGATCAACTCGATGCACGTGAGAATTCAACCTATTTTTATCGTTTTTGAGCTACGACATTCTTTTTAATAACAATAATAGTATTATGTCACCTAAATCATCAAAAAAGAATGAATATTCAATTTCGCTCTCAGTTGCATCGAGAAGTGGTTCGACGGGTCATTGGTCGACTCATTTGATTTCAAGACGATTTCTGAAAAACGTCGAAAACGTGCTCGATTTCGCATACTTCATCTTGGTTCGGGTATAGAGTGTTAGGTAAGAGTTATTTTCATAAGGGGGAGTTCTAAATGATTACTGATCAACAAGCACGTCAGTATTTGAAGGATGCTAAACGCATTGCCGTCGTCGGTGTCTCGAGTGATTCCGGAAAGACCGCAAACTGGATTGCGGACTACTTAGTCCAACATGGATACGAAGTCATTCCGGTCAATCCGACGTTAAACGAGTGGAACGGTCAAAAAGTCTATCCGAGCGTCGCAAGCATTCCAGGACACATCGATATCGTCGACGTCTTCCGTCGGTCTGAGTTTTTAGCGGATGTCGCCAAAGATGCTGTTGCTCACGGTGACGTCGGGATGATTTGGAATCAGCTTGGTCTCTCGAGTGTCGAAGCAGAAAGTCTTGCACTCGGTGCTGGTATTCCATATATTGAGAATCGTTGCATTAAAATCGAGCATCAATATCTGTGAGTCATCGCACGATTTCAGGCATCTTCACCCGTTCGTGAAGGTGTCTTTTTTCATGCGCTTTACAGGTTATGCTTGTCAGGAAGCAAGAAGATGCCTACAATTAGAGACAGACTACTTGAAATAACGAACGAACGTTTGTAAAAACGACGTCGTAATTTCGAATTTTGAGGTGAAATGAATGGCGACAGACTTAAATAACTACAATGATGATGCCATACAGGTGCTCGAAGGACTCGAAGCAGTCCGGAAGCGCCCAGGTATGTATATCGGTTCAACCGATCACCGTGGACTTCACCATCTCGTCTACGAGATCGTCGATAACGCAATCGATGAGGCACTTGCAGGATTCGGGGAACAAATTGACGTCACGATTCATAAAGATAATGCAATCACTGTCCGTGACCATGGACGTGGAATGCCAACGGGGATGCATGCATCGGGAAAGCCGACTGCTGAAGTCATCTTCACAGTCCTTCACGCTGGCGGTAAGTTCGGTCAAGGTGGATATAAGACGTCCGGTGGCTTACACGGCGTCGGGGCGTCGGTCGTTAACGCCTTATCAACGGATTTGAAAGTAACGATCTTCCGTGACGGGAAACAATATGAGCAAACGTTTGAAAACGGTGGGATGCCGAAGACGACGTTGCTTGAAACGGGTACGACGCGTCAAAAAGGAACGAGCGTTTACTTTAAACCAGATGGCTCGATCTTCAGTACGTTGACATACAACTACGATACGCTCGCAGAACGCTTACGCGAATCCGCTTTCTTGCTGAAAGGTCTGAAGATTACGCTGACGGACGAACGGTCCGATAAACAAGATATCTTCCAGTACCAAGACGGTGTCAGCGAATTCGTCCAGTACTTGAATGATGATAAAGATACGCTTCATCCGACGGTCGCGTTCGAAGGCACGGAAAACGAAATCGAAGTCGATATCGCCTTCCAGTTCACGGATGCGTACTCGGAAAACGTCCTGTCGTTCGTCAACAACGTCCGGACACGCGACGGTGGAACACACGAAGTTGGTGCGAAGACGGCGATGACACGGGTCATGAATGAATATGCCCGAAAGAACACGCTCTTGAAGGAAAAGGATAAGAATCTTGACGGAAATGATATCCGCGAAGGGTTGACGATGATCGTCTCGATCCGAATTCCGGAAGAATTCCTTCAGTTCGAAGGACAAACGAAGTCGAAACTCGGTTCACCGGAAGCGCGGACGAGCTGTGACGCTGTCATCAGCCGTCGTCTCTCGACGTACTTGGAAGAGAACCCGCAAACGGCGACGCTGTTGATCAAAAAAGCGATCCGCGCAGCGCAAGCCCGGGAAGCAGCACGGAAAGCCCGCGAAGAAGCACGAAATGGGAAAAAGAAGAAACGTTCGAGCATCTTGAACGGAAAACTGACACCTGCTGCTTCGAAAAACGCGGACAAGAATGAATTGTTCCTCGTCGAGGGTGATTCTGCCGGTGGTTCTGCGAAACAAGGACGAAACCGGACGTTCCAAGCGATTCTTCCACTCCGTGGGAAGGTCTTGAACACGGAAAAAGCGAAACTCGCTGACATCATGAAAAATGAAGAGATCAATACGATCATTCATGCGATTGGTGGCGGTGTCGGAGCCGATTTTGACTTGTCGGATTGTAATTTCGACAAAGTCATCATCATGACGGATGCCGATACCGATGGCGCGCATATCCAAGTCTTGCTATTGACGTTCTTCTTCCGCTACATGCGTCCGTTGATCGACGCTGGGAAGGTCTTCGTTGCCTTACCACCGCTCTATCGTGTCTCAAAAGGAAAAGGCAAATCGGAGAAATTTGAATACGTCTGGGACGAAGAGACACTCAAGAAAACGACGAAGAAATTCGGTAAAGGTTATATGATCCAGCGTTACAAAGGACTTGGGGAGATGAATGCACCACAGCTCTGGGAAACAACGATGGATCCCGAGACACGGACATTGATTCGGGTCACGATCGACGATGCTGCTGTTGCGGAAAAACGTGTCTCGGTCTTAATGGGCGATAACGTTGGTCACCGCCGGACGTGGATCGAGGACAATGTCGCCTTCGGTCTCGCGGAAGACCTCTCGATCATCGAGAATGAGCACGTGACGAAAGAGAGTGTGAACGAACATGTCTAATCTACAAAACATCCTGAACCTGTCGCTCGAGCAAGTCGTCGGCGACCGGTTTGGTCGTTATTCGAAATATATCATCCAAGATCGTGCCTTACCGGATGCCCGGGATGGTCTGAAACCGGTTCAACGCCGGATCTTGTATGCGATGCATACGGAAGGGAACTTGTTCGACCGTGCTTACCGGAAATCGGCGAAGACGGTCGGTGTCGTCATCGGTAACTACCACCCGCACGGTGATTCATCGGTCTATGAAGCAATGGTCCGCTTGAGCCAAGAGTGGAAACTGCGTTACCCGTTGATCGATATGCAAGGGAATAATGGATCAATCGACGGCGATAGCGCGGCAGCGATGCGGTATACGGAAGCCCGTTTATCAAAAGTTTCGAGTCTGATTCTCGACGGGATCAACAAACAGACCGTCGATTACACGCTCAACTTCGATGATACGACGGAAGAACCGCTCGTCTTACCGTCACTCCTACCGAACTTGCTGATGAACGGTTCGACGGGGATTTCCGCTGGTTATGCAACCGAGATTCCACCGCACCACGCGGGAGAAGTCCTCGATGCTGCGATTGGTCGGATCTCAGGGACGGTCCAGAACGTCGATGACTTGTTGACGCACATGCAAGGTCCTGATTTCCCGACTGGTGGTGTTGTCCAAGGGCTTGACGGCATCAAGAAGGCGTTCGAGACAGGACGCGGGAAAGTCATCATCCGCTCGCGCTCAACGATTGAGACACTGCGGGGTGGTCGTCAGCAAATCGTCATCACGGAGCTCCCGTATGAGGTCAATAAAGCGAATCTCGTTAAACGGATGGAAGAACTCCGTCTTGATAAAAAGGTCGAAGGTGTCGCTGAAGTTCGTGATGAGACCGACCGCGACGGCTTACGCGTCGTCATCGAGTTGAAGAAGGAAGCGGACGCAGAAGGTGTCTTACACTTCTACCTCAAACAGACTGACTTACAAATTGCTTATAACTACAACATGGTCGCGATCCATGAGCGGACACCGCGGCAAATGGGCGTCTTGACACTACTTGATGCGTATCTTGCACACGTCAAGGAAGTCGTCATCCGCCGGACAGCATTTGACCTCGAACAAGCGAAACGCCGTCAGGAAGTCGTTTCTGCCTTGATGACAGCAATCTCTGTCCTCGATGAGACACTTGCCTTGATCCGTTCCGCGTCGAACAAAGCGGACGCAAAGGAGAAGCTGATCGCGCGCTTCAACTTCACGGATCGCCAAGCGGAAGCTGTCGTCATGCTTCAACTTTACCGGTTAACGAATACCGATATCGTCGAGTTGCAGGAAGAAGCAGCGAAACTCGAGAAGGAAATCGCTCGTCTTGAGAAGATCCTTAACGATGAAAAGACACGGAATCGTCTCATCATCAAGGAATTGACAGTCTTGAAGGAACAAGTCGCGGACAAACGTCGCTCGACGATCGAAGCGGAAGTTGAAGAACTGAAGCTGAAGACGGAAGTCATGATCGCTGTCGAAGAAACGATGGTCTTCCTGTCGAAAAACGGGTACGTCAAACGCTCGTCGCTCCGTTCATTCGGTGCTTCGAACGACTTACCGGACTTGAAGGAACAGGATCGTCCGTTGCTCCAAGGCCAAGCGATGACGACGGATCACTTGATTGTCTGGACCGTTCGCGGGAATTACTTGCTGATTCCGGTCCATCAATTGCCGGATACGAAGTGGAAAGATGGCGGTCAACACGTCGCGAACCTCGTTCCACTCGAACCGGGTGACCGGGTTCTCTCAGCGGATCTCGTCCGCTCGTTCGACGAAGCACAGCATTGCTTGTTCGTGACTCGTCAAGGGATGGTCAAACGCTCGAAACTGAGTGACTACAACGCCCAGCGGAAGTCAAAACCACTTCAAGGTGTCCGTTTGAAGGCAGACGACGAAGTTTTGTATGCTCAGGTCTCAACAGGTCAAACGGAGCTGTTCCTTGCGACACAGAACGGTTTCGGTCTCTGGTTCACGGAAGACGACGTTCCTGTCGTCGGTGTCCGGGCTGCCGGTGTTAAAGCGATCAACCTGAAGGATCAAGATGTTGTCGCGGGTGCAATTGGCTTCAAGGAAGCACCACAGATCGTTCTCTTGACGCAACGGGGTGCCTTGAAGAAGATGCGCCTCGCGGATCAGTTCCAAGTCTCGAGCCGTGCGCTCCGTGGCTTACAGTTGCTGCGTGATTTGAAATCGAAACCACACCAAGTCGCAGCATTGATTGACGTCACACAAGCGAAAGAATTGGTCCTTAGCGGGAAAGAGCAAGAGAAAACGATCCAAATCGGTTCGTTATCGTTCCTTGACCGCTTATCGAACGGTTCATTTGCCTATGATGAAGAGAAATTTGGTCCCTTACTCGACTGGTATACACGATAAGATGCAGCTCCTCCGGATAACGGGGGAGCTTTTTTAGATCTAGCGGGGCAGGAGAGGGGGAATTTTGAGACGAATGCTCGGAATTTTGAGATTTATCGCGAGAAATATCGTTTACAAATTGAAACACTGACCAATAACGGCTACAATAGAAGAAATAGTCAGGTCACGATTCGTCACGAACAAGCGTCGGGTCACGCGTCTCCGCAGCTTTGCTTATAGCGTCAATTGATCAAGCAGCTACGGGACCGTCCCTTTAGCTGCTTGTTGTGCAATCTGCCGACCTTGGAGAGGTGATGAAGATGAAATTCAGACGTCGCGAAAAAGTAGCAATCTATATCACTCGGGAAAAACCTAACGGATGGGAACTACTTGTTTTTCATCCACAATCGGCTCCTGAGAGTGATTGGCAGATCCCCGCAGGTACGATCGAAGATGCTGAAATCGCAAAAGAAGCGGCTGTCCGTGAGACGCTTGAGGAAAGTGGTCTCTCGTTAGCATCCGTCCAGTACATCGGCGAAGAAGAGATGCGGTACCCAGAGCGAATGCGGGTGCATTACACGTATTTCTACCATGCGCACATCGAATGCCAAGAGAACCGCTGGACGCATTGTGTGGCTGGTGACGGTCAGGATTGCGGTGATTTCTTTGATTTCGCGTGGTTGCCACTTGATCGGATCACGCAACTTGAACGCCGCCATCATATATTCCTGGATCGTTTGATTCATCGATTGGAACGGACACGTCCGTATGATTGTCGAAAACACGGTTAATTCCGTGTTTTTTTGTTTTGTCTCACTATCTTAAGTTTACCCTGATTATGAGACAAAATTTTATAACTATTGATAATATATGTTATGTTAACTTGAATAAAAAAATGATCTTTTAGTCAGATTCATCCATTCCCCCTGTCGTGTAAAAATCGGTCTATCGTCCTGTTGGTCTTCCTCCTCATTCTTTGTTACTCTAATAACAGTAACACCGCGAATGTTACCTTTTTAACGGTAACAAATCAAATGTTTCCATGATTGTGGCAACAAATGAACAGGAGGAATCGTCATGCAAGCTGTTGCCTTGTCGTTTGATGTCAAAGGCTCCCGCGACTATCCGAGCAAAGAAGCATTACTTCAAGCGCTCCGAGAACTCGCGAACAATCTGAATACGGCATTTCCAACGAGTATCGTTCCGTTCCAAATCAAATCCGGTGATAGCTTACTGGCGGTATTTGCGGATTATCCGGTTAGTTATCCGGTCATGCTGCACTTATTGAATCAAGAATTACCGGGTTACATCGGGATCGGATTTGGTCAGTATGAGACGATTTCGACGACGCGGGCTGAAGAAGCCAATGGTAGTGCGATCATTCACGCTTTTGAAGCGCAGGAATTGGCGAAGACACTTCCGTCACGGATCGCCTTTGCTGGACCGCCCTACTTACCGACCGCCCTGCTGAATGGTTATCTTGAGATGCTCTATCCGGCGTATTTCGGGAAGACGGACCGTCAAATTGAGTTGCACCGGTTGATGGATCAATATCCGGATGATACGTATGAAGAAATCGGTCTGAAGATGGGCTTTAAGGAACAAGATGCCCGCGCGAATGTCGCAAAACTCGTTTCCCGCTCGCAGCGTAAGCAACGGAAGCGTCTTGAAGCTGCCTTGACACAGGCACTGGAGCAATTCCAAGTCTGGGAGGCGATTCGGTGACTGTCTTACTTAGCCTTATCCTTGTCCACTTACTTGCTGATTTTCCATTACAGACGAGACGGATGGCGCAACTGAAACATCGAAATCGACGCATCTTGGTCCAACATCTTGCCGTCCATGCGGCTCTGATGCTACTTTTCCTCGCGTTCTTCGTCATCCGAGGGGTATTAACCATCGACATCGCCGGATGGCTTGGCGGAAGTATTCTCGTGTTTCACGCCCTACTCGATGCCTCCCCGCTCAAACGTCGCGTCAAGCAAGCGGCGGCGTACTGGATCGATCAAGCGTTACATATCGCTGCCATCATCGCCTTGACATGGGTGTTCGTACCGATTGATTGGTCGTTGTCGTTCTCACGTCCGGAGCAAATTCTATGGATTCTGTGCTTTAGTTTAGTGACGACGGAGTTACTCGGTCACGGGATTGCTTTAATGCTCGCACCATTTGCTCCGCGCTTGATCGAAGCGCATTTCGAGCGAAAAGTGACACGTAAGGAGCAATTAGACGGCGTTTCGCGGACCGTCACACATGAAGTCGAAGATTCTGTGCGCAGTTATACGACGGAATTAAACGGAATCGGGCGTTATATCGGTCTCGTCGAACGGGCAATCATTACCCTGCTCGTCGTCACGAACGCAACGGGAGCCATCGGGTTCATCATTGCTTTGAAGGCACTGGCACGTTTTAAACAGTTTGAAGATCGCCGCTTTGCGGAATATTACATCATCGGGAGCTTGCTCAGTATCTTAGGTGCGATTTTATGTGGACTCGCGATTCGCGTCGCACTCTAAACGATGAATGAAAGTGAGGGAGACGGTCTTGACCGTCGCACGAAGTATGAAACAAATTGGATTAGTGAGACATCACCGGGTGACGGAAGGATACCCGACGAAAGGCTGGATCAGCGCCAGCGATATTGAAAAATGGATTGAACGGTATGATACGTCAGACATCGATATTCAACCGGTCGAGCTCGGTCAGATCGACTGGACAGTCTGTTATGCCAGTAGCATGCCACGCGCCGTCCAGACGGCGAAGAGTGTCTACGATAAAGAGATCATCGTGACGGATCTACTACGGGAAGTACCGTTTCCGACGATTCAGTCGAATCTAAGGTTACCGTTTCTTGGCTGGGCGGTCCTCGGTCGACTCGCAGCCCCGTTCAGCAAACGGATTCAAGCGGAGATCAAGGAAGCGAATGAACGGATTGAGGTCCTGTTGAATCAACTGATGTTCGAGGATGATGAACGGGTCTTACTCGTCGGGCATGGCGGTATGATGATTTTGATGCGTGCTGCCTTGAAACGGCGCGGTTACCGGGGGCCGCGGTTCGGTCATCCGCGTAACGGCATGCTGTATCTGTTCGAGAAAGAGGAACCGACATGTTGAAATGGGGATCAACGATTCTGTTAGCACTCTGTTTAATCGTCATCTTCTATACGACACGAGACGAAGAGCCCCCTGCCCCGACCACGGGACAGATGGAGGTCTACGGTTTTGACGTCGGTCAAGGAGATAGCACGTTCATCCGGACGAAGGAAGACGCGATCTTGATTGACGGCGGGAATAACGGCAAAGGCGAGGATGTCGTCCGCTACCTGCAAGAATTGGGTGTCAAACGCTTAACAGCAGTCATCGCGACACATCCGGACGCCGATCATATCGGTGGACTCGATACCGTCCTCGATGCCTTTCCAGTCGATAGCGTCTATGCCCCGCGTGTCACGCATACGACGGAGACATATCGCGATTTCCTTCTAGCTGTCAAACGCGAAGGGGTGACGATCAAGTCGGTTAAGGCGGGTCTTGAGATACCGAGTGAAGCCGCACGCTTTACGTTCCTTGCGCCCCTAACGGACGGAACGCAGGATCTCAACAGTTGGAGTGCCGTTCTGCGGGTCGAACATGGACAGGACCGGTTCCTCTTCATGGGCGACGCCCCGATCCGGACGGAACGACAATTGCTTGAGTCAGATGTCGATCTTAGCGCCGATGTCTTGAAGCTTGGGCATCACGGAGCAGACACATCGTCCTCCCTGCCCTTCCTACAAGCCGTTGATCCGAAGCGAGCGTTGATCTCAGCCGGGAAGGACAATGCCTATCGTCACCCACGCCCCTCCGTCTTACAGGAACTGAAAACAGAACGGATTACGATTGACCGAACCGATCAAAGCGGTACGATCCAGTATATCTCGACTGGTGACGGCATCAAGGAATCGAACCGGACCGATTTACGACCGGAATAACAAGACGTGGAGGTGCATCAGATGCGATTGACCCTAGCTGATTTTGAAGACGATCTAGCGATTTGCGAGACGGACGACCGCGAGACGATCACATTACCGAAAAGTCGTTTGCCGCGCCAGGCGACGATCGGCGACCGACTCGACTGGACCGGACGTTCGATTCGGATCTTACGCGATGAGACGAACGCACGTAAAAAAGAGATCTCCGAGTTGATGGATGATCTCTTTGAAGAATGATGAGACTCCCTCGGAATGCTGAGGGAGTCTTTTTTAACCGAGTAGACTGATGACGAGACCAGCGAGGATGCCTGCTGTGAATAAGGAACCGAGCGTATACGTCAGCAAACGTAATCCGAATGGGAGCCGACGAATCGCGGCAAAGGCTCGACGATTCGGAGGTCCTCCGGCAACAATACGTTGATACTCGTCAATAGGACTGTGAGCAACATCCTGATGCTGGTTTAGAGTAGAGTTCGATTCGGTAGTGTGTGGTTTCATCTGTCCATCCTCCCTATTCCGATGACTATATCCTTCTATTCGCTAAGTAACTTCATAATCCTGTTTCAATTTTTTTGATATTTCACGAAACTTTTGGATGAAACTGGTAGTATAAAAGATAGACGTATTTCTTTATGCGTGATTCCTGGAAAATCACTAGCGGTTTTTTCTGAATTTTCGTACACTTTAGAAATACGATGCATCTTAAAGGGGGAATCATCCATGTTTCAAACGTTACGTACATCACTCAAACAATCTGTCCTTGGTCAGGACGATGTGATTGATCATTTATTGATGGGCTTGCTCGCAGAAGGTCATGTGTTGCTCGAAGACCGTCCGGGGACCGGTAAGACGACACTAGCAAAAGCACTGGCGCAGACACTCGAAGCAAAGTTCTCACGTGTTCAATGTACAGCGGATACGTTACCGACCGATTTACTTGGGATGGAGCTGTTCAACCCACTGACAGGATCGTTTGAACAACGGTTTGGTCCGCTGTTCGCGAACATCGTCCTCGTCGATGAGATCAACCGGACGACTCCACGGACACAGTCAGCATTGCTCGAGGCAATGGCCGAAGGACAAGTGACGATCGGGGATACATCTTATACGTTACCGCAACACTTTCTTGTCATCGCGACACAAAATCCGTTCGATGGACACGGCACATTCCCACTGCCGCATGCCCAACTCGACCGTTTCTTGTTCAAGTTGTCGTTCGCTCCGCTGACACGTCAGGCGGAGAAGGCATTATTACGTGGAGCACACTTAACCGCGGCCGAACTACAGATTCCGCTCGAACAACTCAATGACTGGAAAGAGGAAGTCGTCGCCGTCTCAATCGAAGATAGCGTCGAAAACTACTTACTCGATGTCTGTGACGCACTCCGCGCCCATCGTGACGTTGAGATCGGACCGAGTCCACGAGCGACGCTCGCACTCTTAAAAGCCGCGAAAGCACGGGCCTGGATGGAGGAGCGGACGTACGTCACACCAGAGGACGTCAAGCACTTGGCGACGCCATTGCTTGCCCACCGTCTCGTCTTGACGCTCGAAGCGACGCTGAAGCTATCGAACGAACGTCTCGTCGAGCAGATCCTCGATTCACTCACTGTTCCGACTGAGGTGTAATCATGCAATTGATCATACCAAAAGGCTTTAACCTCATCATTCTTACGATGACAGGTGCAAGTGGCGTCATCGTCGGACTCTATGGTCCTGTCTGGATTGCGGCTTTATTACTTGCCTATACATTATATGGCTGGGTGATGCCGTATTATCTCGAATACGTTGCGAAGCGGATTCGCGTCCGCCTCCTTGAGACCGTTCGCGCTTTTCGAGAGGAAACGATCCAGATACCGTTCGAGTTATCTAACCCAACGAAGTTACCACTCGGTCGCATCACGATTTCTGGGTTGCTCGGGGATCAGATCAAGCTTCCAGATGCGAGTAGTCAATTTTGGCGTCAACACTTATATGTCAACAAACAGACGATTGTGCCGTTTTCAATCGATGTCATTGCCGCTCACCGGGGAACGATTCGAATTCAGTCGTTTGACGTCATGATCTCGGATCCGTTTCATTTGATCACAATCTATGTAACGCTTGATATTCAAGAGCTGGGTCACGTCTTCCCTGACTTTGCACCAGCGTCAGTCGAGTGGAATGAACGGATGATTCCCGGTGAGACGATTGATCGCTCGAGTCCGTTCACCGATCGCTCGAGTTTCCACTCCGTCGTCCCCTACTCCGGAGATGCGAAGTCGATCTACTGGTCCGCTTATGCGAAGACGAATGAACTGTACTCGTATCAATATGACCGGAAACGTAACCATGATTATGCCGTCATCGTCGATGGCTTGTCCGCAGACGGACTCGCCCTCCGCTCGGACTTCGAGAAACTATTATCGCGTGCCGCGACGATCATCCGTGAACTCGAGAAACAAGGGGCTTCCTACAGCCTCTGGATTTCGATGGTCAACCGATCCGGGCAGTGGTACCATGTTCCGTCTGGTATGGGAAAACATCAATTCCTACGGACGATGGAATGCCTTGCCCGGATTTCCGAATACGATCTACCGCTCGAGCGACGGTACTTCACGAAGCGATTGCAACGTAGTGTGCCGTCGACGACGGCGGAGATTCACCTCGGTCACCGGCAGAAAGGAGTGAGCGCATGATTCTCTGGTGGATATTCCTTGCGAGTCTGTTACCGGTTCCGTTCTATCTCGCGCTCGCTCTTCCGGCACTCGCCTTCGTACCACATCGTTCGCTTCGAATCGGATTACAGTTACTCGTAGCGGGGTCCTTGTTTTTCCTCTCTCCCGTAGCTAGCGTCTTAGCCCTTGTCTTCGTCGCCTGGACCGCGTTTCTTGATACGGTCGATTCGGCGTGGCGTTACGCTACGAGTGCGATGGTCATCGGCGTCGTGATGGTATTGTTCCCGGGAGTGACACCACCAATTGGCGCCTTTTTAATTTTGGTCTTCGTCATTGCGTATCCATTCGTCGTCACGTACATGACAGAATGGCGGCGTATCTTCCCGACGATCGCGTTAGTCCTCAGCGCGGGGCTGATCATCGCTGTCGTCTTCCGGCTCACGAAAGAAGCGCTCGTCGGATCCGTCACGAGTGCGATTCGTCCGCTATTTGAAGCATTCGGTTCATTATTCCTTTGGACGGAACCACTTGGTCGGGAAGCGGACACGATGACGAACCGGGCAATGGGGCTAGAGAATATCAAAGGTGTTCAAGACGTGGAGCAAGCTGCCGTCCAGGCAGGAACACCGGATTGGATTTGGATCGCAACGACGCTTCTGACGGTGATCTTAGTTGCGGTTACGCTTTATGTCATCCGGAAGCGAAACGTCATAGCAATCGAAAAAGAACAAACCGTCAAGCACTCCAAACAAGTACGGGCGCATGCGCCAAAACGGCATAGTCATCATCCGCTTCTGAAGATTGCTTCTCAGCTCGAGCAAGCTTTCCCAAGACGCCATGAAGAGACGACGCTTGAATGGCTGACACGGATCGAGTTCCCGGATGCGTCACCAAACGCTCGACTGATTGACGGGATTGAGTTCAGTCCAAGTGAACCGGCCTACGACATCCAGACGTTCCGCCGTCAAGTACGCGAACAAATCGAACGCTAACGAAAAGCCCCTGCTCATGGAGCGGGGGCTTCCTCGTCGCATAATGTGCGCATCAATTGGTTGCGTGGTGTCGTCGCAAGACCCCAGTCGCAGATCGCATCGAGTAAGGGAATCAAGGACGCACCTTTTGCACTTAACGCATACTCAACACGAGGTGGGATTTCCGGGTAGACGGTCCGCGTAATCAAGCCATCTTGTTCGAGTTGCTTCAGCTGCTGTGTCAGCGTCTTCGGTGAGACGTCCTGGATATAACGCTCCAGTGTATTAAAACGTACCGCACCTTCCTCATGCAGCTCGTACAAGATCATCACTTTCCACTTGCCTTGAATCTGACGCATCGTCGCATCGAACTCATTTAGATACGGCATACCGTTCCCTCCCTTACCAAAAGGTAACCGACTGACCTAAAAGTGCGTACTTCTCGGATTGGTTTCCCTCTGTTATCTTCAATTTATCATATCAAATAAGGAGACGATATTATGAAAACAGGATTCATTGCCATCACAGGTGCTACGTCAGGAATCGGGCATGCGATTGCGCGAACGTTCATTCAGAAAGGGTACCGCGTCTTATTGCTCGGACGACGGATTGATCGTCTGGCGAGCCTTGCTTCAGACGATGTCTTGATTCGCCAAGTCGCAGCCACCGACCGAGCTGCCCTCGATGCTGCTTTAGCAGACGCGACGGAAGCGTTCGGACCGGTCGAAGCCATCATCAATAATGCAGGACGGATGTTACTCGGTCAAATCGAGACACAAGACGCGGAAGAATGGGAAGAGATGTTTGACGTCAACGCGCTCGGTGTCTTACACGGGATGCAAGCCGTCCTTCCCTCGATGATGGAGCGCAAGACCGGCACGATCATCAACATCAGTTCGATTGCCGGTAAAAAGACGTTCGCAGACCATGCCGCGTACGTCGGTACGAAATTCGCCGTCCACGCGATGAGTGAGAACGTCCGAGGTGAAGTCGCGTCTCACGGTGTCCGCGTCATGACGATCGCACCAGGTGTCGTCGAGACGGAATTGCTCGGTCATACGACAAATGACGCGATTAAGGACGGCTACAACGAATGGAAACAGTCGATTGACGGTGGACTCGATCCGCAAGTCGTCGCGGACACTGTCTTATTCGCCTTCGAGCAACCGCAACATGTCAATATTCAAGAAATCGTCTTAGCTCCGACGAAACAACTCGATTGACGAATAATAGACCGAAGCGCTCGGAAATGGATGTACTTCCGAGCGCTTCGGTCTATTTCATTCAAGCGTTACTTTATTAAGTGACTCTGTTCAATCGTTTGAAAGATTGATTGATAGATCTGCAGTTGCTCTGACCGATTCGGTCGTTCGATCCCCTCACCAAATAACCAGGTCGTCTCTTGTGTATCGTCATAGAGCATACCAGCCGCAAACGTCGGATTCGGCACCGAGATGCTTTCCTCATAGGAGAGACTCGGATCAAGAAACGGTTCGACGGATTTTTGAGAGCCGATAAAGAAAAAGGGAATCTGCGCCTTCGGGTAGACGGTAGCATAGTCACGTCCCGCTGCTTGATGTAAGTACTCCGGCATAATCATGACTGCGTCGTATCGTCGTAAATCTCCTTTGATCTCCTGCAGATCAATCGAGTGGAAATCCGGTGATTGCGTAAGAACTGGAGCTGTTCCGACGACGGCGATGGTGAGATCGATGGTACTGGCTTTTGGCGTCAACGTTGGTTTTTTCATCATACATACGGTAAGCAGTAGACTGAGTGCAAGTAAAGTCATGACGGTTCTTTGTCTCATCTGTCCCTCCATGATTTCCTAATATTAGGTCTTTCGCCTAGTTCCTTTATACCATAGAAATGGGTGACGTTATGTTTTTGCACAATAGGGAAATCGCGTGAATAAAGTACCAACAGAAGCCAATAAAAAAAGACTCCCTGATTGGAGTCTCCTTACTTTTCAGCATCGATTTTTGAAGCCTTACGCGCAATGACGACAATAAAGACGATGGCACCGACAGGAATCACGAGCGGCATCCAGTCGAGGATATACTGTGCGTTCATCGTATCCCCCCTTACCTAGCAAGCTATAAGCGTAGCATATGCCAATTGCTGGGGAGTTGCAAGTCACAGTCGGGGCAGAAGTTCGTTCACGATCGCGTAATAAATCAAGATACTTGTCGAGAGCGTATATCCGATGAATAAAAGGGGTGTGAATTTAGGTTTCATGCGTCGTTCGATCAAGCGTAGCGAACCGATGGTGACGACAAGAGCGACGACCGGACTGAATCCGAATACGACGATATCTAAGGATGTCACGACATCTTCTGGAAACACGAGATGAAAGACAAAAAGTGAGAATAAGTACCACGATGTATAGGATAGACAAACGAAGAAGAGGAAAGCAGCTAGTTTCCGCATCCCGTTTGATTGGCTTTTTTCCATCTGTTGCATGTCGTTCCTCCTACATAAGTATCAGATACCCTTAATAGTAACTGGAACTATTCGCTTAAAATATTCAAATATGAATATCCGACAAAAAACGACAAAAAGTTTTTTTCTCGACAATTAAAAAAAGCAAGATCCACGGTCAAGTGAACCTTGCTTTAGCCCTTAGAGAGCAGGTGTTTCGACTTGGTACATCGTCGCAAGACCTGCCACCTTGTTCTTGAATGTCTCCCGCCGTTCGACAGGCGCGATGATTTCCGCCTGGTTGCCGAACTGAATCAGCCACATCATGAAACCGTCGGAAAAGAGCGCATCGACTTTGACCTCGAACCAGAGGTCATCGAGACGACGGCAGCGGATATCCGTTCCGAACCGGTCGACGACGGTTGGCATCAGACTCTCCTGGAATTTAAGCGTCAATTGCTCGTTCTCTCCCCCGTACATGTTGAACATGTTACTTAAGTAACTCGGCTCGACATGGACCGGTTCTTCCATCGGTTCGAACGCTTTACAATCGACGATTCGGTCGACCCGGTACGTTCGGATCTCTTTGATCCGCTCATCGCGTCCAATCAAATAGTAATTTCCGTTATCCATCAACAGATGAGCCGGAGAAACGAGGTAATGCTCGCCATCCTTCCGTAACTCGAACTTCCGCGTCCGTTCATTAAACTTTCCTTGGTACTGGAAACTGATGACGAACCCATCGCTAATTGCTTTCTGAATCGTATCGATCGAGCGCGACGTCATTCCTTTTGGTTTTTTGACAGTATGTAGCACCGGTTGGAGTGACTCCGCCATCTTGTCACTCGTCAACGACTGAATCGTCTTAACGAGCGACGTCGTCTCACTTTCCGAGATGAACTTCGCACTGGCGATGGCATCGACGAGCAATCGGAGCTGATGATGCTCAAAGGGACGACTGACGAGATGATACGGAATGGCAAGTCCATTCTTCGTCTCTTCCGCCACGACGTCAAAACCTGATTTGGCAAGTGCCGCAATATCATCCTTCAACGATTTTCGGGATAGCTTCTCGATCAGTCCTCGTTTCGAGAGTTCCATGCTCAATTCCTCAAGCGTCAACGTATGGTCTTCATCCGACTGACGTTCGAAGATTTCTCGTACAGCAAGTAAGCGGTCACGGTTCGTTAATTTTTCGTTAGACACTACGCATCCTCATTTCCTAAGTCACAATGGTTTGGTTATACTTTACAGTATACATGAAAATGAATATTAAATTAACAATAAAATGGTAAAAATTAAGAGATAGGAGAATTTGGATGCATTATATCGCAGAATGGAATGGTCAGCGCTTTGATTACCGAGATAGCGGGAGCGGTCCCGTCATTCTTTTGATTCATGGTACGCAGTCGGATTACCGGGAGGTCTACCATGTCGAAAAGTTAATTACGGCAGGATATCGTGTTATCGTACCGTCACGTCCGGGATACGGAAGAACGCCACTTCAGCTCGCAGATAGTCCAGAGGCGCTTGCAACGTTCTACGCTGGGTGGCTTGCTTCCCGCCAGATTGAACAGTACACCGTTTACGGCATCTCTGCCGGCGGACCGACGGCAATTGCACTTGCTGGAATGGATCCAGGCGTTCATGCCCTCGTCTTAGCGTGTGCGATGACGCACCGGATCTCGCTGCCGTATCACCGTCTTTTGATCCAACCGGTCTTACAACGTCCTTTGCAGTTCATCCAGTGGGGGCTTTGGACGTATGTGAAGGATAAGATTCGTAAGTTTCCTGAAGAAGCAGCGGTTCGGATGGTCGAGATGACGAGTCTTTTACCACGCGAAACGATCCGTACCCACATTAGTGAGACGGATGCGTCGTTATTATATGAGGTTGGTCTTCAAAATGGTCCTGGGCGAGGTGTCTTGTTTGATATCACACAAGACATAGAACGAGAACGGCTTGAAGCCGTCACGTGTCCTGTCTTGATCGTCCATTCGAAGTCAGACCGTGCTGTTCCGTTCGAGCATGCGGAACACGCACGACGGAGCATTCCTCACGCGCAGTTCATTGAATCGAAAAGTCCTGGTCACCTGATTTGGATCGGTCCATCCGCACGTCGAGATGAACGTATGATCGAACGGTTCATCGCCTTCAATCAGATGACTTGAAGGCGGAGCCGCATTTTTAGCTTCTCATCATCCTCCTCGATCGCAATCAGACCACGACGCGTCAGTTCACCAATCGCACGACGCGTCCGGTCTTGATTAAGTCGGGCACAGCGGGCAATCTCAGCGATGCCCATCCGACATGACAGTTGGTTCGCCTTGATCTTTGATGAAGGCTTCGCGACGGAGCGTTGTAAGAGGCGCCAAAAGACATGGCGGGCATCCTCTGATAAAGCATAGGCATTTTTCTCGATCACCGGCGGCATGTAACGAACGTCTTCTCGAATCCGGCGAATCAGATAGAGACTAAGCCATTCTTCGAGCTCCGCTTGAATTCGTGAGAATTCGAACCACCAGAGCTGCTCGAGTGCCTCCTCTTCTTTCGTCGCCAGTTGCCAGCTAGCAGGAATCTCATCAAACTCTTCCTCGAGCCAGTCTTCGTAGTCTAGTGCCGTCTCATACAAGACTTGTGACGGGATCTGCTCGAGTGACGTCCGATGTTTATAGATATCAAAGCTTATCCGTCGAAAATGTTCGACGGATGCAGCCACTTGGCTCAAATGAATCAATTGTTTCGTAATGAGTCGCGCCAGTCCATCCATCTCGAGGTGGATGGCATATAAGTGTTTTTCTAGCGCAATGAGCGTGCTTCTCTCCATTCGACCGTTCCTCCCCTATTTGTTTTTCGTCTTCTTGTCTTTTTCCGCAAAACCCTTATTCAAAACCAATTGTGAGCATATCGGTGTATTGACAGTGCAGTTTGGAATAGAATAGAACAATCGAATTCAAAAGGAGATGCACGATATGTATACGATTTTTGGTAGCTCACGTAAAGGAAACAGTGAATGGCTCGGGGAACAAGCATTGAAAGGAATCCCTCATGTTGCTGTCGATTTGGCGAACGTCTCGATTCAGCCGATTGAAGACCGCCGTCATCATGGAGGCTTTTTGCCGATTGGCGATGACTATCGCCGGATTGTCGAAGAAATGCTTGAACACGATGACATCCTGTTCATCACTCCGATTTATTGGTACTCGATGTCGACGAAGATGAAATTATTCATCGATCGATTCAGCGAGTCACTGCGCGACGAAGAGCTCGACTTCAAAAGCCGGATGGCGGGGAAACGATTCCACTTGATCGCGGTCGGAGGAGACAATCCACGCGTCAAAGGACAAGCGCTCGTCACGCAGTTCGAGCATATCGCATCGTTCCTTGGCGCGACGCTTGAGACAGCGATTCTTGCCGAAGGAAATGCACCAGGTGAGGTCGAGTACGATCAAGAAGCGATTGCCGCAATCGGGGCGTTTCGTGAAAAAATGTCAGGAGCACGTGTTTAAGCACTGTTCGTGAAGGGAAATAACTGAATCAGAGCGCACGACTATCTAGCGTACGACTCAATTCAGGAGGTGGTCAGCCATGTTCGCATCTAAAAAACGATCGAATCGCAAGTGGAAACAACTGACTTCACGCCAGCATATCCTTCATCTTGAACATCTGTATCAATCACGCGAAGAGACGATCGTTCGTGATCGCCTCTCCTTACAACACATCATGGAACGTGCAGTCCGGACCGGACAGACGGTCCACGTCCGATTAAAACAACTCGATACGGTATCCGGTTCGATCCAAGCGATTTTTCATGACCGCGGAACGATTGAACTCGTCACATCGACAGGTATGCGCCGGATGGTGCGAGCGTCGGACGTCATCGATATCCAGTGGACGACAACCTAACAGCATGTAACCCCTTCTCGACTAGAGGAGGGGTTTTTGGTTTACATGAGTCCTTTGCCACCGAGCGGGTGGTCTTCGAGCACGCGTTCAACATGCTCGAGCAACGGACGCGCTTGCGTAATCAAACGCCGCGTCACCGGTAACTCTAAAGACGCGAGGTGTGCAGCGGCATCCGTCCAGATTTCACGGACATGTAGCACATCCGGTTCGTCAGAACTACTGATGATGTAGTGTAGACAACTCGGATGAGTCTCTAAAGAAGCCGCAGCTTCAAGTAACAGGGCGATGACGTGGTCGCGTTGTCCGGCTTGAGTCGTAAACGTCGTCCATAACCCATACATTAAGAAGTACCTGATAACGGTCGGACTTCTGCGCGCCAACCGTAAGATTCCCCTTCTGCGACTTGAGTCGTCGGATGAAGGGAAGCCAGTTCCATCGCATGATCCAAATCACGTGCTTCAAAGACAATCAAACTGCCGATCTGCTCTCCATGCGTTCGATCCGGCTCTACTTTCTTCTGTACGACCCCATCCTGCCAGTAAAATGCTTGTGTCGTAAGACCCGGGTGCCAGTCTGATAGGACATCGACTTGTTCATTGAAGGTGTTCATCAACGCATCACAACGCGACATCAAAGCATCGATCTCTTCCTTCGATAAAGCATCCATCCGCTCAGCATCGTAATAACCGACATATAAGAATTGCATTGTCTTTCCTCCTCTCAATTTTCCCATTCCCTTCCATGAGAAGGCTAAACAAAAGCCTCCTGTCTCTACGCTGAGAAACAGGAGGCTTATGTATCATTCATCTTTTAACTTGACGTTTTGATCGGCTGGTAACGTCGTCGTCGTTTCCTCGTCTTCAAGTTTTGGTACGCCAGCACCATAATCGGTTGCTTCATCCGTCACGTAAGACGCCGCGAACGCTGGATTCAGTAAATCGGACTTCGAACCGACGATGACGATCCGCCCGTGTCGGACTTCATCTTCTAGATCCTCAGCGACATCCTTCGTCATGCCAAGCTCGGACAATTGAGCAATCCGATCATTACGGTTACTGCGGACGGCTGATAATAACGTCTCGAAGAATGACTTCTTCGTTACGCGGTACGGTAACGTCTGTGTGTCATTCGCGATCCGTTCCGCGAGTTCTTCGTCTTTCGCAAAGATGTAGATCTGTTTATTCGAATAGCCACTTGATTTGAGGCTCGTCACTTCTGCGTCGACAGCGGTCATGTTTCGTACGATGCGTGTTTCAAGCATAAAAATCCCTCTCTTTCATGCAGCAAGCTGCTGATAAGAAGTTATACCCGAAACATAATAGTTGAAACCTGAAATTGAAAAATGGATCAAGCAGCAGTCTGGATTGCTGCTGTGCGCCGCTTTTGCCAGATCGTAAACAAGGCAATCAGAATCATCAGGACGACTTGCGGGATAAGAGTCTCGAGCGTTGGGTAGAAACCAATCCAGCCGGCGGTTCCGAGTCCATTGATCGGACGAATCGGTAAGACGTTCGTCAGTTGCAACGCGTGCAGACTCGTACCAAGAATCTTGAACGCCATCACATAAATCAACCAGGACGCGACTTGGAACAGACGATGGATTGGTAAACGAACACCAATCTGGATGACCGCATACGAGACGAGACCGATGATGACGATCGCGAGTCCGATTCCGGATAACAAGGCAGTTTTCGTCATCGCTGGTGCCATTCCGATGTAGAACAACAACGTCTCGGCGCCTTCCCGGAAGATCGTTAAGAAGCTGACGAAGAACAAGGACGTCGTCGAAAGCGCCGATAAAAAGTGTTTTCGTTTGGCGACGGCGCTTTTCGAGTGCAACCAGTAGCCGACGAACAACATGACAACGACCGCGACGATTCCTGTATAGCCTTCGATTTGTTCCCGACCCGTCGCCGCGAACGAGGCCTGAAAGACTGTCTGGAGGATGAGCGCTAACAGACCGCTTGCGATCAGACCAAGACCAGCACCTGCCCAGACCTTCCCTTCTTGTTTTGAACGACTTTTGCGAGCGAAAGCAACGAGCGCACTGACGATCAGTAACGCTTCGAGACCTTCCCGCAGCATGACGAGCATTGCATCGACGAACGTATAATGCGTCTTCGTTTGTAATTGTGCGATAGCATTCTCAAACGACTGGAGTTCTTGTGCCGTCTTTTCCCGCGTTTCCGGCGTCAGGCGGGCAAGTAACAGTGGTACATCTGATTCAAGCTGGGAATAGAGACCTTCATTACGTGTCCGGACCTCGCCTTCCGCACGTGGCCAGGTCTTCAGAAACGATTCGAGTGCTTGTTTCGCTTTCGGTAAATCATTTGCAGCTAGTGCGGTTTGCGCCTCCTCGAGTGGCGTCAGCAGCGACTGCAGTCCCGTTTTCTTCGCCTGGACTTTCTCTCCGTCGAGGAAAGACTGAACGGCCGTATCGAACTGATCAAGTGCGGCTTTCCATTCCTTCGTATCCACGGAATCACGCGCCGCCGCGATCCGGATCGACGCAAGTGCCATCTCGATGTTGCCATAATGACCGACACTGTCGTTGCGAACAAGACTCTCGTGCGTCGCCCATGCGGTCAACAACCGTTGCTCCGCTGCCGGACGATCGCTTGCCTTGACCTGCCGCATCTCTTTCGTCAACGAAAGCAATTGCTTCACTTTTGCTTTCGCAATCGGGTCCGTCTTCGGTTTCGTTGCTTCTTCCTGCTTCCGGACAGCAGCAGAGAGTGCCGTCAGTTGCTCGCGGACTTCCGGAAACGTTGCCTCCCGTTTCGTATCAACCTGTTTGACGGCTTTCGTGATTGCCGCTTGTTGATCAGGTAAGTCTTGAGCAGCTTGTACTAGTTCATCGATTGCTTGATTCAGTGCCGCGCGATCTTCACTTGCGACGGCAGACAGGGCTTGTCCGATCGCGACATAAAGATCATCCGTCGAAGCAGCATGGACAGGCACCGCGTGTTGACCGGCTATAAGGAGTACAAGTACAAGGACGAGATTACGCAAATAACGCATCACCGATGTAGCCTCCTTTCGAGATTCCACCGAAGCAGGCGAAGATGGCACTTCCACGGTGCGTGATGTATTCATTCAATCGATCCTGTGCGGCAAGGCGACGCTGAATCTCGATGAATTGTTTTGGTGAACGTTGATACGATAAAAAGAGTAGACCCGCATCGAGGGCACCTGTCTTCTCATCGATGCCGTCCTGATACGAGTAGGAACGGCGTAAGATCGCTGTCTTCCCATCCCCGTGCGCGACAGCGGTATGCGAGTCAACCGGTAAAGCAGCTTCGCCACGAGCTTGTCGTTTCGCCGGTGTGACGGAAGCGAATTCGTCTGTTGAGCCGAGCGGAGCTCCGGAAGCACGTTCGCGCCCGAAGGTCCGTTCTTGCTCTTTTAGGATCGTCCGGTCCCAGACTTCGAGATGCATCTGGATGCGACGGACGACAAGGAACGAGCCGTTCGTCAACCACGGCGTACCGTCTTGCCACTGACAAAAGAGCGATTCTTTCCGGACTTGCTTCTTCGAGACGTCAGGATTCCCCGTGCCGTCCTTGAAGCCGAAAAGATTGCGCGGCGTCCCACCAGAGGCATCTGCTGCTTTACTGCGCTGGAAACCAGCTTGGGACCAACGCATCGCGACCGTCCCGCGCCCGACACGGACGAGGTTACGGATCGCATGGAAGACGACTTGGGCATCATCACCACAGACTTGGACGACGAGGTCGCCTCCACTCCATTTTTCGTCCAGACGATCGAGGTCGAACGCCGGCAACGGTTGAAGGGCATCCGGTCGTTTATGACGGATGCCGAAGCGACCATCAAACAGACTTGGACCGCACCCGAACGTAAACGTCAAGTGACCGGCAGATAATCCGTCCGCTTCCCCCGTATCTTCCGGTGGGACGTAACGGGAGTCGGAATCGCCGTATGGTAAACCGGCAGCAAGTCTTGCACATAACCGCGTCCAGCGTTTTAATAAATCGACCAACTCATCGCGTCGCTCCGTCTTGATATCAAACGCTACGACTTGGACGTGATTTTGTGGTGGTGTCAGAATTCCCGCTTGATACGTCCCGTAGAACGGCTCTTGATCACTTGCTTCAACAGTCAATGTCCGCGGGAGGAACTTCTCAAGACCACTGGCATACAGGGCGGCCCCGAGACTCGTCAAGCCTGCGACCTTCAGGACGTCACGCCGCGTGACACCTTCTTGTATTGGTTTCATGCTTATCCCTCCAGTACGATGCCCATCTTCGAGAGAGGTTCCGCGAGTTCATTGATGGCGACACTCATCTGTTTGACGTCTTGTTTCGAGAGACTCGTATAGAGGACATAGCCGTCACCCTGTTTCTTCGCATCGAGTAAAGCGTGGACATCCTTGAAGCGATCCGCGATCTCTTTTGATAACGCCGCATCTTGTTTTTTCAGCGCCGGGTTCAACAGTTCGTAGATCTTTTCAGCCCCTTCGACGTTTGCTGCGAAGTCATATAAGTCCGTATGTGAATAGCGGTCTTCTTCGCCTGTCACTTTTGAGGTCGAGACTTCGTTTAGCAAATCCGTCGCCCCCGTGACGAGTAATTCTGGTGTCACCTCGACCGTCTCGACCTTCGCCCGCAGTAAATGAACGTCCTTCATCAATTGTTTCGCGTACGCTTCATAACCTTTTGTCGTTCCCTTTTCGAATAACCCTTGCTCAATCCGGTGGTAACCGCCCCACTCCGACGCTTTGACGTCGCCTGCTCGGGCATCGATCTTCGGATCGAGGTCACCGAACACTTCCGCGATTGGTTCTGCGCGTTCGTAATACATCCGTGTCGGCGCGTACAACGCTTTCGCTTCTTCAAGCTTTCCCGCTTGTACGGCATCCGTGAACTTTTCCGTCTCACGAACGAATGTATCAATTTCGTTGATCGCATACGTCCGGTAATCCGTGACGACCTGGTCAAAATTCGTCTTTTTTGGTGCCGGTGTCTCCGCTTGTTTCGCTTCACTGCAGCCTGCTAAAACGACGGCAAGCGCCCCTGTCATCAATAATGCTTGTTTCATGTATGGTTCCCCCTGTTACTAATTAAGTCAGTTCCTTAAATAGTATAGACGACAATGATAATCGTTATCAATAAAAAGTTTTACGCAATAAAAAAAAGCTTGAACCGGTTCATTTCAACCGATTCAAGCGCTTCGTCAGGCTTGTTCCTTGCGTTTTTTGAAGTAAGTCCGTGAAATGATGAACGTGACGATCCCAAAACCAATGAAGACGAACGCTTTTTGGAATAAGCTCAGGAACGACAAATCGAACAGTAAGAGCTTAACGGCACTGATGGTCAGCAACAACAACCCGGACAACCGCCACGTCGACGACGTCCGCATCCGACCGATCGCGACAAGGACGAGTGCGAGGACGATATAAGCAGCGGACAACGTCGTACTACGCGCCGTTTCTTCAAGGCCGCGGTAGAACGGTAACTCCATGATGATCAACGTATAGGTCGTAAAGACACCGATCGCAGCAAGGGCGAGGACGAGTTGCCACGACCCCTTCCAAACCGGATCACGATGTGTCTGAACGAGGAGCAAGACGAATGATGTCGAAGCAATGACCATCGCGAGCACCGTCAACGCATACGAAAGACCAAGCCGTTGATAGGTTTCGTAGTCGACGACAGCAGAAAAGATGAAGACGACATACAACCCGACGTTAAACAACCGTTGATGCGGCATCCGCGCCCATGGAACGAACCAAAATGCAGCAATCAACCCGGCAATCAAGAAGTAGCGCAGTTGATACGTCCAGCTGAGGGCATCTGCCGGAATCAAGAGGACGGCGACGAGTAAGGCGACGTGACCGACGCCGTTTTGAGCCGAATCCTTTAATCGATCTGCAAGCACGTAGGCAACGCCAGCGAACAGAATCACTACTAGCGTTCCGAACGACCAGTCGAGGATCAGTAACGTCAGTAAAACGACGATTCCGGCAAGCCAGCTTGGAACGTTTGGCTGAAACTGGATCCGTCGTCCGACGAACGATGTCGCACCGTAACCGAAGAATGTCGCAAGTAAGAGAGACCATTCATCAAGTCGTGGTACCTGTTCATCAAGCCAGTAGAGCTCTAACGAGAGTAGGCCGAACGCGAGTGCGATCGTAAAGATCACCCAAGCGAAGACGAACGCTTTTTTGGCCTTCAGTCGGTCAACAGCAAAGAAGATCGCTGCGAACAAGACGACTTCGTACAATAAGAAGAGCGGTAAGTTCGGGTCGTCCGATAATTGTAGATACGGTAATAAAAAACCGGTGATGGATACGAGGACCAGTAAGGCTTGCGATCGCATCCAGAGCATCAGACCGTACGCGATGAAGACGACGACGAGCTCAAGTAAGAAGGCTAAAGACGGTGGATAGAATTGATATAAGGCCATCCCGGCGAACAGTGCCGCCAACGCGACGATCGTACCGGTCGCGACGAGTCCGACCCCGAGCTCGCGTCGTTTCTTCTCATACTGGTATTCTCCAAGGGCGATGACGAGTAGACCGATAAATACCCCACTTCCGATGCGGACAGGCGGACTGATCAGACCGGCAACCGAGGCGTAGGAGAACAGGAACAAGGCCCCGAGTGCAGCGAATATCGCTCCAATCCGGGGTAACCAGACGGTCGCGATGACCTGTTCCCATTCTTCGCGGGAGCGTTTTTCCTTAAATGTTGGTTGAGGAACAACCGGTTTTCGTTTCGTATAAGCAGGGCGCGGGGCTGGGCGAGCGACCGTACTCACTTCTGGTTCGCTCGGTTCAGGTGCGACAGGCGAAGTGTGCTGTCCTTCAAGGGCAGCTACTCGTTGTCGTAACGCCGCGACCTCCTGCTCGAGACGCGTGATCCGTGGATCTTCCATCTCTTCACTTCCTTTCATGGATACATTGTCATTCTTTTACACACCTAGCAGGTGAACTCCTTCATTTTACAGTAGATTTCGTATCGATATGCCTGAAAATGACAAAAATCCGGTCGCGTGGGAGCGACCGGATGAGGATTTAACGAACAGATAACGCATATTGTCCCGTTTGATTGAAAACGGATGTGAACTGCGAGCGACTGACACTGTACTTGCCGCGGTATGGGTCCGAGACGTAGAACGAACCGCTTGAGACACCTGTCACGAGCATGACGTGATAGTTCCGGTAACCTGTGAATGTTTTACCGTCCGGTTTGATCCAAGAGAAGTAGCCATATGGATTCTTGAAATCGACCGTTGCCCAGACGATGACCGGGTTACCGCTACGAATCTCACTCTCAATTTTCGAGACGCCTTGTTTCGAGATATCAACGGCACCACTGCGGTATTTTTTCGCGAGTGGTAGGATCCCTTTCGGATAGATGCCCCAGTTCTTGTAGTAGTCGAGCGTTCCGGCTGGATTCCCCGTGAACATTTTTTCCGGATCTGCCCAGTAATACTTTCCGTTCTTATACGTCGCGTTCTTCATGCTTTTCGGCATTTGATTGTAGAGTGACGCAGCAGAGACCGCTTTTTTCTTATATTCGAGTGCCATCTTCAACGAGACGAACTCACAGCCAGATGGATACCCGAGTGAATATTGGTTGTAGTACGGAACATTTAACTTTTTCGTCGTCGTCGATGGTTTTGACTTCGAAACGTATTGCGTCGAGATATAGCGGTAGCTTCCCTTGTAGAGAATCCGAGTCCAGCTCCCTGACGTGCCGTATGTCGCAACGGCAACCCCTTTATTCAGCTGTCCTACGACTTTATACTTCGTTCCAGCACCCGTCCGGACGTTGAGTGTGCCGACCGTCGTATACTTCGTTCCTGTCGACGTATATTTCGACGAAGACGATTTGACGTAGTTCTTGTGTATGTAGCCTGTGCGGGATTTGTAGCTGATTTTATACCAGCTGCCGGACGTTCCCTTTGATGTGTAGACGTTCCCTTTGTAGACGTTACCGAGAATCTTACTCGATGTCGACGGTTTCTCGCGGACGCGTAAGACATCCGTCGTCACGGTCAACTTCGTCGCGGCCTCAGCGATCAACGAAGGGCTGAGTACGCCAACGATGACAACCGCTACGAGCAATGCGGATAAGAATCGTTTCATGATAGACCCCCTATGTTTTGATTTGGTGAGACATTCCCTTATTCCCAACTTTTTGAAAAAATAATCAACATTTCTTTAGAAAAATCTGAAAAATAAGGAATGCACCTGTTCTTTATATCAAAAAAACCCGACTATGCCTATGGGCACAGTCGAGTTGTCATCAACCTGAAATCAAATTAAAATTTAATTTTGGATCGTCAAGATATAAGGGGACGGTTGCGCAAAAGCTTGTTCGAGCAGGTGGGCAACAAACAAGGTATCCTCTTCTTTCACCGGAAGCGGTGCATCCTCGACGATACTGCGGTAAAAGGCGCGATACATTTTACCGTAATCACCAACAGGACTCGGGATCCGGACGTCTTGCAGATGACCGTGTTCGTCGTGATAGATCAAACGCCCATAATCGTCTTCTGAATCCTCACCGAACCCCTCTTCTCCCGGGAAGTAGTTCGCTTTCAGGTCGAGCTCTTGCCGGTCGACGTGTTGTTTGATGAACGTGCCGTTCGTGCCGTGTAACATCCACCGGGGTGCCGGGGCAAGTGCGACATGACTCGTCCGGACGCTGACCTTGAGCTCCGGATAATAGAGATCAATCGCAAACGCGTCGTCTGGATTATGCGGCAGTCGAACACTGCGCACGTCAAAGGCGACCTTGTCCGGTTTTCCGAACAAAGCGATGATTTGATCGAGCGTATGGACGCCGAGTCCGTAAAGCGCACCGTTTTCGTGACGCGCATCAGCTGACGCCGCTTCTGGGCGGAATAGATCAAATTGCGAGACGACCTCGACGAGACGACCAAGTTTCCCGGACCGGATGATTTGCGCGACGACTTGGAAGTCGCTGTCGTAACGTCGGTTTTGATAGGCGAGAATCTTGACGCCTTGCGCATGTGCTTCTGCAAATAGACGCTTCGTCTCCTCTTCCGTCACCGTAAATGGCTTTTCGACGAGAACGTGCTTTTGATGTTGCAGAGCGAGCAACGCGTATTCGAAATGTGTCGCCGGTGGTGTATTGATGACGACGACATCAAGTGCCGGGTCAGCGAGCATTTCGGACAGATTCGTCGTAAAACGGGCATCCGGCAGTCGATCCTGATAGGATGCGAACAGCTCCGGTTTTTCCTTCCGATTGTAAATCCAGGTGACGTGATAGTTGTCCTCGATCATCACGTACGGTAAATGGTAACGGGTCGTACTTTTGCCAAAGCCGATGAAGCCGATATTCAATCGCATCCGATCACTCCTTGAACCGTTCTTTTTCTATTACCATACCAAACGAAACGACCGTTGTCTTGATTGAACCGCTTCAAGCCGTCGCTTCAATGCGTTCATACTCATAAATCGAGAAGCCGTCCCGTGTTCCTTGATGGACGAATCCGAAAGACGTGTAATACGCGTTGAGAAACTCGTTTGAAGCGACACAGTCGAGTCGTAGGATTTCTCCTTCATCCTCTGTCACTGCAATCGCGTGTTCCAATAGTTTTCGACCGACACCACGTCCTTTTGCGCGGTCGCTGACGACGATTCGATGGATATACAGACCTTCTACATCATCCCACAAGGATTGATCCCATTCGAGCGAAGGAAGCAGGGCAACGGAACCAAGCAGCTCGTTCTGATCCTCAAAGACATACAGGCGGCCGGCTTCTAAATCTCGCGCGACGAGTTGTTCGATGTCTTGCTCCAGATAAGCAGACCACTGGCTACTGCCACTGGCTTTGAGGGAGAGCGCTTTTTGCTCAAGTAGGGTTGCGATGTTTCGAACGTCTTTTGATGTAGCTTGTCGTATCATGTTATTCCTCCTGTTACAAAAAAATTCTTCTCTATCCTAACGAATGTACAGCGAGAAGAAAACCTTTTTGCTTCAAGATTTCATCGTTCCCCATTATTTTGTGATTTTTTTCATATTCCACAATTTTATTTCAATGTAACGTATCCTTTAGGAGTGATCTGACCCCCAGTCGTCACAACGGTAAACGACCGGCTTCCCACGAGCCGGTCGTTTTTTTTGTCATTCAGGCGAGTTCGACCCAGCGGCGCGACAGATTCCGTGCTTGTGCCCGGTACTCGTCGTCTTCGACAATCGGATTGCTGAGTCGTGGAGCGGAATCCGCATAGTAGCCGCCGTTGTCAAGCGGATCGTCGGTTGTTGCGAGATAGAGTGCCGTCTTCGCGCCGTATTCCGGCGTATAGAGTTTTCCGGTCCAGTACCCGACTTGCGCGACCGGTTTGAGTAACGTCTTCATCACTTTGCCGTACTTGCCGCGATAGAACAGATCCGTATTGACGATCCCCGGGTGGACGCTGACGAACGTGATCCGGTCGCCGTGCTTTTCAGCCAGTTCACGCATATGAATCATTTGCAGGAGCTTTGATTCGCGGTAGGAACGCATCGGGCTATAGTGTTCTTTTTTGACGTGAGCGATCGCTTCGAGTTCGACGTCGGTCCGAATCAAGCCGCCTTCACCTGCGAGCGACGAAATCGAGATGACGCGCGGATCGTTCCCTTTCTCAAGTAACGGTAATAAGCGCTCGATCAAATAGAAATGACTCAAGTAGTTGACCTGGAATTGTGATTCGAAGCCGTCCTTCGTGACATGATACGGCGGTACCATGACACCGGCGTTTAAAATTAAGCGGTCGATCCGACCGACTAAATCAAACAGACGATCCGCGAAGCGACGGACGGAGTCCAGTTGATCGAGTTGAACGATCTCGATTTCCAGGTGCGTATGCGATACACCATGTTCCCGCAGTAGTTGCACGAGTGCCGTCGCTTTTTTCTGCGAACGGACGGTAGCGATGACCCGATCTCCTCGCTCCAATAATTCTTGAATCGTGACCATCCCCATGCCGGAGTTGGCACCCGTGACGATACAGATGTTCATCCCTTTTCCTCCTTGTGTTCCGTATTGAACGCATATAGTTCTGCTTCTAGTTTTCCTTTTTCTTTTCGTTTGTACACCTCGTTTTGACGTTATTTTTCGAAATTTTCAAAAAGTAACGTATACTAAAAGGAGAACATGTTATCACGAAAGAGGTGGTCGGATGGAAGAAGGGACGATCTTATTCGTCGCAGGAACGTTACTATTGATTGCGATCATCACGACGAAGTTTGCCGTCCGGTTAAATGTACCGACATTGATCCTGTTCGTCGTCGTCGGGATCGTGGCAGGGTCAGATGTCACAGGAATCATCAACTTTGGTGATTTCGAGCAAGCTCGTCTTTTTGGGACGATGGCGCTCGTTCTGATTCTGTTTGACGGTGGCTTGCATACGAAATGGGTACACTTCCGGAAAATTCTCCCCGCTGCCCTGTCGCTTGCGACCGTCGGTGTCCTTGCAACGACCGGGATCATTGCCATCGTCGCGTATCTATTGCTTGATTTTTCTTGGCCGGTCGCATTATTGATCGGCGCGCTCGTCGGCTCGACCGATGCGGCCGCTGTCTTTTCCCTGCTCAGTGGACGACCGGTCGATGCCAAAGTCAAACATACGCTTGAGGCGGAGTCCGGAACGAATGATCCAATGGCCGTTTTCCTGACGATTTTGTTCACATCGTTTGCGATCGCGCCGGAATCGTTCTCGATCGGTGCGGGTATTCTGTCCTTCATCTACGAGATGGGACTCGGGACACTCGTTGGTCTTGCGATCGGATATCTCGTCACGCTACTGTTGAACCGGATTCAGTTACCGTCGTCCGCCTTGTATCCGACCTTACTGTTTAGCGGTGCTCTCTTCTCCTATGGTCTTGCAACGATTTTGCACGCCAGTGGTTTTCTCGCCGTCTATTTGACCGGGATCTGGATCAATAATCATGACATGATCTACCGCGAGACGCTCAAACGATTCAGTGGTAGCTTGTCGCATTTAGCAGAGATCGGCATGTTCATTATGCTCGGATTGCTCGTCTTCCCAAAACAATTGCTCGATCCCCAGACATTGTTCGTTTCGGCTGTCATCGTCTTGACGTTGATCCTGCTCGCTCGTCCACTTGCCGTCGTCTTGTCGTTGCTGCCGTTTCGGTATACGATCAAAGAACAGAGTGTCATCACGGCAGCCGGATTACGGGGCGCCGTTCCGATCATTCTCGCGACCTATCCGCTTTCGAGTGGTCTCGCGGAAGCGCCGCTTCTTTTCAATATCGTCTTCTTCACCGTCATGACGTCTGCCCTTTTGCAAGGAACGGCTTTGCCGTGGATCGTCCGGCGAATGGGGCTTGAGACACAGCACGACACGACGGTCGAACCGTTCCTGAAATTCATGACCGTCACCCATCCACAAGCGGAGATCATCGAGGTCCGCGTTTCGCAAAATAGTCATATTGCGGGAAAGACACTACAGGATATCGAGATGCCCCAGGATGTGCTCGTCGTTGCAATCATTCGTGAAGATGAAATTCTGACGCCGCGTGGTCAGACACGTGTCCTCGTAGACGATCAACTGTTGATTTTAACACCTAAACAAGCGGATCAGGACGTGCGACGGTTGATCGCGTCACTCGGAATATAGATTATTTGACACATCCTCCAGTAGGGTGTGTTTTTTGGTGTGGATTGGTATACTCAAAAAGGAAAATAAAGGAGGAACCTTGATGTTGAGACGATTACTTGCCGTCATTATGACCACCACGCTCGTTTGCACTGTTCTAGCATACATATCCTATACACCGATTACTGAGAGAGAAGCGAATACGATGTACGACTCGCTTGGTTCGACGTTTGTGTCATACGTCATCTTTGCTTTGCCGATCATCTTGCTGTCCGGCTTCTTACTCGACTTCCTTATCGGCATGATCATCAACCGGTCATCGACGACATTAGCGTATATGCCGACAGTCCTCGGTTACGGAGTGTACGGTATCGTGATCGCGAGTCTTCTCATCGTATTGACGACGAAGGACACATTTGATCTGCCACTTTCTTTTACAATCGCTGCTCTGACAGCAATGATCTATTACAGTTTGTCCGTCCTATTCCATCGGGTGGCACGATCCACATACTAAAAATGACCAGGTACGTCTGCTTACTCGCGGACATGCCTGGTCATTTATTATTCTGCTTCGGTTCGTTCAATCGTGACGACACCCGGCGGACGATGCGGGAAGGTCAACGTCAGACCAGCAAAGCGACAAATATCATTTTCGTTCGGTGCCCGGTGCACCCAATCAATCGTCTCTTGCCGCGCTAGCGCGTGACGAATGCGGTTATCGGCTTGTGTACGCGAGATGCCAAGGCAGTCGACGTTCGTGATATACGTCGTTTCGTCCGACTCGATCTGTTGCCAAATCCCGAGGATCAGTTGACCAATCGGACTGACGGATTGACCATCCGGTTCTTCACTACTGACGGCATCGTCGAGCATCTCGATGACAGCGTCACAGGTCTCACCGGAAGCAAGCAATCGCGTCGATCCTTGTTGTAGAATCCGGTATCGCGTCACGCCGTTCTCGAGCCACAAGCGCTGTGAGAATGGATTGACCGGGACACCATGGAAAAATGTCTGTGTGCCGCGCCAAGCAAAACCAAATGATGGGTCGTACGCCCGAATCGTCGCCATGGCACGATCATGGAACTTAGCGATCGTCTGTCGTTCCGTTTCCAGTAAGTTTCGGATCGCCTCTTCATCCTCTAACGGTACCGACTTTGGTGTCACAGTAAATAATTCCGATTCCGGTAAGCGGTGTGGGGACAAAATCGTTCCATCGAAACGATAATCGTTCGCTGGACGTCCAGTACGCCCGACGGATAGGCGCCACGTCCGTTCTTCTGGCATGAAGGCATAACTTTGATGGGCGAAAGGTGGTGCGACGAACAGTCCCGGGAACGAATCGAACGTTTCGACCCGGAGAACGTCACCGTCATACCAACACTCTTCAATCAGACGGACGAGTTGTCCGACCGGAGCGTTACGGTCCGTCAGGTAACGACCGGTATTCGCATGAAATCCGAGTAAGAACTCGCGCTCTTCTTCTTGGAACGTCACCATCAAGAGCTGGAACAACGAGGCAATCTGTTGCTCGACGAGTTGTGGATCCTCCCCCGTCTCTGCCTCAAACGCGACCATCTTCCAGCCGGACCGTTCATAGAGATGAATCGTCACCGGGAAGAATAGAAAGGCACCATGTGTCGCTTCGAGTTTGACCATGTCTTGCATCGCTAGGCGTTCCGTCAGTAAGGAAAAGCCCATTCGTTCGAAATGATCTTGCAACCGTCGTTTCCAATGTGTGAACTCCACGCAACCATCCCCTCTCGCGAATTATGCGCCGCGTTTTCGTAACGGATTCTTTGACCAGTAGATGTAGAGACCAACGAGTCCCGCGATGCCGATGAGATAAGACGGCATTCCGCTGACTTGAATCAAGACGTCCGGTGCCGGGAAGACCGTCACGAGCAGTGCCTTATAGGTTGAGAATAAAATGAAACTGATGACGAATTGAATCCACACCCGCGGTTTGACTTGTTTGATCTTAGGTGCCGTGATGACTTGTGACATCGCATCGATCAAGAAAAGAGCGATGATTGAGAAGAATAAGTAATCGATCAGGGCGAATTGGAACAATCCGTCGATCCCTTCGATGAAGATGAACATCAGAATTGAGGAGACATAGTTTCGTGTCCAGCGTTTTTGCGTCTCCATCCGATGTCGTTGTGGTAATTCAGCGATCATCTGATCGAGGCGTGCTTCGACCGATCGACCGTGAATCTCTTCGAATGGACGCTGCTTCCGCTGGGCTTCGTAGATATCTGCCCGCAGACGGTCTTCAATTTCCGTCCGGTCCGGTTCTGCGACATTCAGATTCAAGCGTGGTAAAAAGGTTTCTAATAGACGTGTGTTGGCTTTCGTTAATTTCAATCGATTTCCCCCTTTTTCATGTTTAAGTATACTGGGTTTTTGGGAAAAATACGTAGTGGAAGTAAAAGATTGCTTGACGAAACGATGAAGAATGTTCAGAATTATTAAAATATAGTGTCGGAATTAGATAGAAAGGACGTGTCGGACCATGCGTCAAACATTGACGAGCGCCGCCTTGATCACCTTGCTGACAAGTGCGGGCATCGCCTTCCCGTTGGCTGAAGCGAAGCCACCCGTTGACCAAGAACCGGTCGAACTCGATCAGCAACAGGAACAAACGCCTGAAACAGAATAACAGTAACCCGCGCTCATGCAGGAGCGCGGGTTATTTCATGTATCACTTGGTTGGGTGACGCGTTCGTCAATCGTGACGGTCCACGTGACGACCGTCGTGCTGTCACGAACACCCTGTGCCTCGATTGTCGAGAGAAGTTCTTTGACACCACCTGATCGTAAAGATTTCTCTAACTGTCTCGCGTCAGCATATGGGGTTCCCGGGCACTCGAGCAAACCATCCGTCGTCACGAACAATCGGTTGTCCCCTTGCCGCAACTCGCGGACGCCTCGTGTGTAACTCGGGACCGGTAACGCAAAGGTGTTCGCGCGTCCAATCCATTCATAGAACTGTCGCTCATTCAAGGCGGCTTGTCCCATCTTCATCAAATCCGGGTGAAACAGATACAAGACGACGTCACCGACGGAGAACCACCAGATGAAACGTCCTTTGCGGACGGCGATCAAACAAGCGGTTTCTCCTTGCAACTTCGCACACGCCGCTAAAAAGTCCGGGTCTTGAAATAGATCCAGCACGGTCGTCTCGATTCGTCGGAATGCTTCCGTAAGTGGTGCATCAAGATCAGTCCGAATACGCGACTCGTGTTGTGCCAACTGCTCTAAGACAAGTGCTGCACTATCCGCTGTCTTATGAGCGTCTAAGACGACGGTCATCTCCCAATCGTCGCCGATCAAGATGGCAGCCCCGTCTTCGTTTTTATATTGACCGCTTCTTGAGCAGCCTCCGAATCGACCGAGCGTCACCCGACCAATCTGGTCAATCTGCTTCGTGTCGACTACTGGTTCGTCGGATCCGACCCAGTAGTAGGATGATTGTGTCGTCTGCATGCATCAGTCTTCCCTTCTTTACATCTCCCGCAAGTACGGTTGCAGGAATAAGCGTAATCGTTTTTCGTAGTTGTCCGGGTCCATCGTATACGTCTCGTCATGACCGGCATCGCGAACCGGATACAATTGTTTTAATCCCGTTTTTGCTTGATACAGTTCGTACATCATCCGGATTGGGACGAGTTCGTCCTTCAGTCCGTGGATGAACATCGTCGGAACCCGACTCTTCGTTGCTTGGCGCGTCACCGAGACATCGCCATAAAAGAAATCTTGCTCACCTTTGTTCCACATGCTCGCGACCGTCAGAGACGGCAGTGCCGGGTAAAGGATTTGTTCATCTGCGAGTAGACTGAACCAGTCGTCGAGTCGGGCGTAAGCTCCTTCAGCAACGATCGCCCGGACTTGTGTCGGTACGGTCTCGCCAGAAGCGAGTAAGACGGTCGCTGCGCCGACACCGAGTCCGTGATAGACGATCCGTGTATCGTCTCCGTTTTCAGCAAGCAAGCGTTTCGTCCATTCCAAGACATCCAGTCGATCGAGCCAACCGTAATTCCGGACGCCACCGCTTCGATCCTGCCCACGCCGTTCGATGAGTAAGACATTAAAATCCGCCTCATGGTAATAGCGGGCAAGCGCATAAACACCGGTCTGTGAAAACATCATCTCATCCGGGACGAGGAGGACTGTCTGTTTGCTACCGTCAACCGGTAGATAACGACCGAAGCGGACGAGCCCGTCCTTCGACCATTGCTGTGTCTCGCTCGTTTGTTTGAACCATGTCTCGTCTTTCGTCACCTGTCCGTCCGTTCTCGTCGTCTTCAGAATCGGAGAAGCGTCCGACTGACCGATCAATGTTTCTTGCATCCGGTATCCATCATAGACGATGAACAGTAGCAGACACGTGACGAGCAACACGATGCCGATTCCCCATTTGCGCATGTGCTTCGCTTCCTTTCCGACAGTGAGTCTTTCCTTATTCGTCGTCGGTTTTCACTTCCCCTGCCAACGGGGTCGAAAGGAACGATTGTTTATACCAGCGCTGTAAGGTATCGATATCCGTTCGTTCGAAATAAAGCGCGTTAAAAGCAGTATTGCCCCGCAGTTGAATCTCAATCCGGGCAATCTCCTTTGCTTCGAGCCAGCGAGAAACGGACCAGGTCAATTCCTCGATTTTCAGTCGTGGCGTATAGACGGTCTCTTTTTGGACCCATTGTTTGCGTAACATCAAGAGATCGTGGCCGGTTCCGAAACGGGTCTTTCGGTAACCGCTGCGCACAGCGAAGTAATAGAACGGTAACCAGATGAACAGAAGCAAGATCAGGAAGCGCCATGAGGAATCAAGGACGATGATGACGACACTGCTTAGTGCAGTAAACAACAGCGCATAACCGAGTAACGGCCAACGAACCCGGTAGCGAAAGCCAATCGGTGCGACTTCATGCTGCGGACTGAACTGACGAAAGCGCGGCAGATACGTCGCCAGAAACGGATCAATCTCGTTCGTCCGGATGAATGGATGGAGCAATAGTCGCTCCTTCTCTCCGGTCGCCGAGATGATGTGTAAGGACAGACTCGCTCGACCGATCAACCGCTGAATCCAGCTTTCCTGAATGACGAGGGCTTGAATCTTATCGGCATGAAACGCGACCTCGGTCCGGTTCAACATCCCGTACCCAATCAACAATCGGTTGTGTTGCAAGACGGCACGGTACGAACCGTACTTCAAGATATAGACGATGATCGAGCCGATGTAGATGACGAGTAAGACGAGTATGCCAAGTCCCGTCAAAACGAACAACGATAAATGAGCGAGTTCTGAGAACAGTCGATCGACATAACGTTCAATGAACTGATCGATGAATTGATAGGCGGTCCCGATCCCGACGAGCGCTAGTCCGACGCGTCCTGACAAGGCACCGGCTAATGCCAAATCGCGGACAGGGATCGTATAGGCGACTTCCGCCTGCTGTTCTTCGACGACGGGCTGTCCCTCGTTTTTGATCGACGATTTCAGTTCTTTCGCAAAATCAAGTCGGATCCCTTTTAGTTCGACTTCCGGTGTTCCGCTCTCAGACGATGTCTCGACGGTCAACGTCGCAAGACGCAACAGTCGTTCGATGACGTTTTGCTGAATGCCGATCGACTCGATCCGTTT
The DNA here is from genome assembly GCF_002316465.1 of Exiguobacterium sp. UBA1053. NCBI lineage: Bacteria > Bacillati > Bacillota > Bacilli > Caryophanales > Exiguobacterium > Exiguobacterium sp. UBA1053. Next base: position 198,532 of record NZ_DCDO01000018.1, read on the forward strand.
ACGTTGCGTCGTCCGTTCACTTTTTTGGAAAATTCCTTTGCGGACCCGAATCGTCTCGGCATCAATCGTGAACGTATAGAAATACCAGGAGGCGATCCCGTATAAGAGAACGAACACAATTCCGACACTGATCCCGATCCACGTATAGGTGTTGATCTCGCCTTTGCGGATTGCATTAAAAATCAAGGCGGCGAATGGAATCAGGAGCGAGCGGATGATCGAGATACTCGACATCACGATGAACAGCGGGTGAACACGCCGGGTCATAACGATTCCTCCTCCCGCTCCTCGAGTTTCGCGAAGCGTTCGACTTGTGTGCGTAGCGCGTCTCCTTGCGCACGATCGAGTCGTGACAACGTGACAAAGCCGGATGCCGTTCGAATATCCAGTGTGATCAAATCATAGCGACGCAGGATCGGTCCCGTTTGGCTATCGATCAATTGCACCTTGACGAGCGGCACGGTGACTTCGCGGCGGAAAAAGATCCCGTTGCGGACGACGAGAAATTCCTCATCGATGCGATAACGCATATACTTCACGCGAAGAACGGGTATGTAGACGATACGGGGAATGAAATAGATCAGCCAAAGCAGACCGACGATGCCCATCCACCAGGGTGTCAGGTCGAGCCACATGACTTGGGTAATCGTCGTTCCTATTAAAATGACGGCGATCAAGCCATGTAACGGCAACAATCCGAGCCGTTCTGCTCGAATCGATCGTTCTGGCAACGTATGCCATTGTACAGTAGACATCAAAAACACTTCCTTTCGTTTCCATTTACGGTTAAAAACGTCGCTTGGTTTCAGACAGCGGTTGACATTTTGTTTGATTTCATCGCATATATAAAAGTGAAGAACTGTAACACCAAGGAGGAACCATGTTAACTTTTGAAGAAAAACTACGAATTATCGAGACCTTCCCACAGCTTGTCCGCAAAGATGTCTCGCTAAAGCGCGTCAATTTCCAATTCCCGGACAGTCAGTATGAGAAGAAGAATCTCGTCTATCATTTGCATCCGAACGGGAACGGCTTCGTCTATGCGGCTGGTCTACCAGGTTATGAAACGGACGAAAAAGGATTCGTCAACATCCGTGAATTCTCAGAGCCTGCTTTAATTCTCTTATTAGAAGATGCAATCAAAGCACTCTCGACGGTCCAATCGGTCGAAACACTCGAAGAAACATGGGTCAATGATAACCAGTTCGAATTAACGTTGCTCAATGAAGACATCGACACGTGGCTCGTTTATGCCGGTGATCTTTTAGACGGTGCATTCAACTCGTATAAGGAAGCAGCAAACTATCTTGAAGAAGAAGGCTTCCGCCGTAAATAAGACAATGAGCGATCCGGTTAATCCGGGTCGCTCATTTTCATGACGAGACGATTCAGTGCCGCTTTAACGACGCGTAAGTCTTCTTCGTCGACGTCGAGTGTCCGGACGAGATCAAGCGGAACGGTCTCTGCTTGTTTCCGTAACGCACGACCGGCATCTGTCAAAAAAATCTGGATGTGCCGTTCGTCTTCCGGCTTACGGACGCGTCGCAACAGATCTGCCGCTTCGAGTTTCTTCAGTAACGGCGTCAACGTTCCCGAATCAAGATGGAGCCGTTCACCGATGGCTTTCAGCGATTGTCCCTCCTCCTCCCAGACGACGAGCATGACGAGATATTGCGGATACGTCAGACCAAGTGGTTCAAGTAACGGACGATAACGACGCGTGATCTCACGCGATATCGCATAAAACGGAAAACAGAGTTGTTCATCTAAAGCTAATGGGTTCATAAAAAATTCCTCCTATCGTGAGCAAACGAGTTGCATTTCGATTTAAATTGTATACAATTTAATTGTAAGCTACTTATTTGAATCCAACAACGAAAGGGAGTTACACACATGAAACCAATGTTCACATCATCTGCAACAGCTGTCGGAGGTCGCGATGGACGCGTCGTATCGGAGGACGGAATCCTTGACGTCGCTCTCGCAATGCCGGTACCAGGATCGAAAAAACAAGCCACAAACCCAGAACAACTCTTTGCTGCAGGATATTCTGCTTGCTTCGACTCTGCATTGAATCTCGTTGCTCGTAAACAAGGCATCAAACACGACGGAAGTGAAGTTACAGCACACGTAACATTAAACGAAGCAGCTGACGGATTCATGCTTTCCGTCGAACTCGATGTTCTCGTCCGCGGGATCTCGGAAGAAGCGGCGGCTGAACTTGCGAAAGTCGCGCATACGGTCTGCCCTTACTCACGTGCAACTGCTGGAAACATCCAAGTCGACGTCTACACACGTACGACTGACGCAGAATAAGTGTAGCATTTCTAGCCAGCCAGAGGTTTACTCTCGGCTGGTTTTTTGTTTTTTATACTAATTTCGGTAGTTGAAATAATTATATTTTTGATGATGAACAGTTGCTCTCACGAAAAGAACAACCGCTCTTTTTTCATAGTTGATGGACCGATAAGATGACGAGTTCCCCGGACACGGTGACATAATAGGCATCCTCGAACCGGTAGCGTTCATTATGTTCTGCGTCGTAAACCGTGACCATCGGTTCCGCGTCGTCTCCGATCGCTTCGTGTAAATAGAAGCGTCCGCGTAGGACGCGTTCGAACGGCTCCTTATCGAGGAATCGGGCACCGTTACGTAAGTTGATCACTTCATGATGGTGTTCAGACCGGTCATTGACGATGAAGATCGTCGACTCAACGTCATCGTACGTGAAGTCGAGCGGTTCATAGTCACTCCACTGAATCCGGGCGACTTCTTCGACACTCGCTTCCGTGTCGATCCGGTAAAAGATTTCTTCGTTTAGACGATCGGTATAGGCACTAAAGATCAGATGCCCTTCCTGTTCCCCGAGATACTGGACGGTATCCCCTTCCCCTTCTAACTTCAACAAGGTTGCAAACGATAAGTGTTCAACACCGCGTTCGATTTCCTCAATCAAGGTCGGCAGTGGGGCAATCAACAGACTTTCCGAGTGGTCGATCGGATCTTCTGGTGAGATGACACCACTTTCAAGGGCGTCATAGAACGAGAACTCATCGAGCCGAGCGTTACAGACGATGTACTCCTTCTCTTCGAGCGTGACGAGAAAGAAATAGAGTTCCCGGTAATTCTCCGTCATCCCGTAGAGCCGTGGATCGCGAATCGTCTGCCGCGATTCATCCTTGACGTCATACAGAAACGCGGACGTCGTATCCGTCGTCTGTAAGAATACGAGATAGTTCTCATTGAGCACCCAGTAGAGCGTCAAATCCCCTTCGACATAAAACGACGCAATCTGCTCCCGTTTGCCGGACAAGAGATCGATGACGAGCACTTCCGTCTCCCCGCCCTGTTCTTGCGTATGTTCATTTAAACAATAGACTCTTCCGTGCCGCACGAACGGTCGGGTTGGTCCGTGATCCGTCAAGGCTTCTGGCGTTAGATCGACCTGTTCTTGATCTTCAAGATCATACCTGCTGATGTGGTAACGAGCGTCATCGAGACGACGTCGAAAATAGATCGACGATGGTGTGACATGCAAAACATCCATATGATCGGCGGGTAAAGCACGGGCATCCACTATTTCCATGATTAATCTCCTCCCGGACACGTACTACTTGTCTTTTTCCCACGAATCGTACTGCTTCAAACAGGGTCTTGCTGTGCGTTTAACGAAGCAGAGTGCTACAATATGGCTAGATGACTACAGGATGAGGAAGGTGCGAAACGGTGCAATCACAAGATTTAAATACGATGATGCTCGAATATGTCAACGATAAGGAAGAATACGATGCCTACGCCGACAAGTTGAAGATGCTCTTGTCCGAGTTGCTGGACGCGGCAGGCATCAAATACCACTCAATCGTCGCCCGGACGAAGGACTCCGAGAGTCTGTATCAAAAAGTCTTACGGCAACCGAACAAATACCGTTCACTCAAGGACGTCCATGACTTGACCGGGATTCGGATCGTCACTTATTTCCATGACGACGTCCGGGAAGCGGCACGCATCATCGAGAATGAGTTCGCGATTGATCGCGATCAATCGGTCGATAAGTCGACGTTGCTCGATACGACGGAATTCGGTTATCTCTCGGTCCACTTCGTCGCTTCACTCAGCGATCAGCGGCTTGCCCTGAGCGAGTATGGACGTTTTAAGGACTACACGGCTGAGATCCAGATTCGCTCGATCCTGCAACACGCGTGGGCGGAGATCGAACATGATCTTGGATATAAAAATCCGAACAGTGTCCCAGCAGAAGTCCGGCGCAGCTTCAGTCGGGTGGCAGGATTACTCGAAATCGCCGATCAGGAGTTCGTCAACATCAAGAAACAGTTGAAACAATTTGAAGACGAGACCGTTCAACAAATCTTGTCTGACCCCCATCAAGTCCGGATCACGGCAGATAACTTGAACTACTTTATCGATCACTCCCCGGTTATCAACGAGCTCGATAAACGACTCGTTACATCGCAAATGATGCTCGATTCCGATCAACAATTGATCAACGAACTGATCCGGATGTTCCATTATGTCGATATCCGGACGTACGGTGAATTGATTGAAGCCGTGACGACGCACAGTCCACTCGCCTTACGCTGTGCGAAGGTCATGCCGAATCCGTTCCTGCCTCGTCAAGGAATCGGCATCGCCTATATCTGCATGGCGCTGACGATTGCTGGCGAAGATACACACCGAATCGATTACTTCTTCCGCCGCTTCTACCCGGAACTGCGCAACGTCGAAGAGATCGTCGCCCAAGTCGCCCGCGTCGTCGAAACAGATGATTCAAGAGAAAAATATTGATTAAACTAAAATTTTTCACTATACTAAATCACGAGTGAAAGAAACTACGGTATAGAAAGAGTGAACGATACATGGCAACTACACTAGAAGTAGCACAACGCGATCAGTTGATCGTTGATACAGAAAAAGGATTACGGATGAACTACCGCGCGATCAAGAAGGACGTGCGTAGCATGTTCACGACGTACTTGACACGCAATGAGTTCTTCATCTTGAAGTCCCTTTGTGCGAACAGTCCGCAAATCGCCTCTGCCCTCTCGCAGGAGTTTCAATTCTCAGCGAGCATGATCACGGCATTAGCAGACGAATTGACGAAAAAAGAGTTGATCTCGCGTGAGCGAAGTGAACTCGATCGTCGTGTCGTCGAACTCCGCGCCACTCCAAAAGGCATCGAGCTCTATGAAAAACTCGAATCGATGAAGATGGATTACCTCGCAGACGTCTTCGAGGACTTCTCGGATCAGGAACTCGAACTGTTCCGGACGCTCTTAACGAAGCTTGAAAAAACAATCTAAGCTGTTCAATCGAACGGATCCGGTCAGGACGACCGGGTCTGTTTTTTAGTTTATAAATGAGGAGGAAACGCGATGTTTGATTTCGAATCGGTGCAACAGTTACGACAGACGGGGCAATATGAAGCAGCGAAGGCAGTCGTCCGTCAGTATGTCGAGACGGCACCTAACGACCCGACCGTCCTCTATCAGATGGCGTGGTGTCATGATAGTCTCGGTGAGGAACATGCTGCTGTTCCCTATTATGAACAAGCACTAGCGCTCGGTCTTGCAGGTGAGGACCGCCTGCAGGCATATATCGGGCTCGGCAGTACATATCGTGTCATCGGTCAGTTCGAAGTTGCGTCAGACGTGTTCCATCGTGCGTTAATTGAATTTCCGAACGCCCACGCCCTGCAAGCCTTCCTTGCGATGACGGAGTACAATCTCGGTCAAGCCGATCAGGCGGTCGGTCGGTTGCTAAAGAGTATTGCTACGACGTCGTCGGACGCCTCGATCCAGACATTTGACCGAGCAATCCGTTATTATGCCGATCATTTGGACGAGATCGTCAAAGAATGAACGGCAACGGTTGACGAGTGCTCGTTTTGCACAGCATAATGTAACAGCCAAGCGGACTCGCTTTTGGCAGGAAAGGAAGTTAAGGATGTCATCAAAAAAAGTATGGACAGTAGAAGGTTACGAAGAACAAGGACAAGAAAAACACGGCAAGGCAAGCAAGTCAGAGACCTATACGACTGAAGCCGATGCTAAGAAAGCTGCTAAAAAGATGGCGGATCAAAATGATCATCTCGACGTCTACGTCATTTATACGAGTACGGTAAACGGTAAAACAGAAGAACGATTCTTCAATTCGAACGGCAAGTATAGTGAAGAAGGCTTCGAGTGGTAAGTATCGCTTCGAATATATGATTCAGACCAAACATGATGCGTTCGTTTCTCAGTCAAGAGAGACGAACGCATCATGTTTTTGTTGTCCTTGCTGTTCAAGTCTCATACCAAAGCGGGATGTCCCGCTGAAATCCAGCATGATCCTGAATGATTCGCTGGACACGTCGTTGCATCGCCTCCAACCCGTCTGCATCGAACCGCTTCGCCCAGACGAGTGCCGAGAAGACGACCATTGCCATGTAAAGACTATACATTCGCCAAAAGTCGGACGGTACTTCGTTCTCGAAATACCCTTCAATCATGTGACGGGCAAATAGCGGACTCGTCTCGACCTGAAACAGACCACATTTGACGAAGTCATGCCACGGATCGCCATAATCATGGTTCCCGTAATCAAGGAAGGCGGAAAGATGCCCATCCTCGACAAGGAGATTATCGAGATGAACGTCATCATGTTGCAATCGATTCGGACGTGCCTGAAGTAACGGAATCCGCTCGCTAATGAATCGATCCAGACGCTCGATCCACGTTGGCTCAAGCAACCCATCAATCGCCGCGCGATAGCGATCGTGTTTCGCCTGACAACGTTCGCTCCATGACGTTATTCCGCTCGGTGCGGTGACGTCATGAATGCGTCTCAACGCTTGCCCTGTCTCCTGACCGAGTCGGGGCGCTAATTCCGGTGACTCCTCGAGCACACTTCGAACGGTTTGTCCGGGGAGGTACGGATAGATACCGTAAGCAGTCGTTGCGGTCCGTCCGGTCGCTAGCGGTAAGGCATGAGACAATTCTGCTTGTTTTGGAATCGCTAAAGCGGCTTCTCGTTCAAATTGACGACTAGACGGGTCCGTCACGACCTTGACGATGTAGTGCGCTGTTGCTGTCTTGACGGACCAGACGGCTTGGCGCGATCGTCCAGATAACTGTCTTTCGCTCTCAACGTTCGTGAGTAAGGGATGCGTAGGTAGCATGGAGACTCCTTTCTGAAACCAAAAAGAGGACGCATCTTGCGTCCTCTTCGTCATGCCTGTGGAATGTAGCCAGCAATGATCTCAAGCAGATCGGCATACGCTGTCTCAAAATCGATGTTTTCAATCATATAATCATAATGATCGCGGTCTTTCCACGCTTCCTCGTAATCGACGAGTCGCGCTTCAAACTCCGGTGTATCCCCGCGCATCAACAGTCGTTCCTTCATCAAGTCGGGTGGGACCGAGACGAAAATCGTGATCACTTGGTCGCCAAACAAACGCTTGAAGTTCGCCGCCCCTTTCGGATCAATGTCCTTGATGACGATTTGATCCTGTTCGAGGACATCGACATACGCTTGACGCGGTGTCCCGTACCACGCCCGGTGGACGTGGGCGTATTCGATGAAGCCGTCGTCTTGGATCAATTGTTGGAACGTCTTGACGTCGACGAAATGATAGCTTGCTCCATCAATCTCCGTCGGTCGTTTCGGTCGGGTCGTCACCGACGGGATGAACCGGACGTGCGCGTATTCCGTCCGCAGACGTTTGATCAGGGAGGACTTTCCGCTGCCCGATCCACCAATCAAGAGAATGATTTTACCTGACATCGTTTTCCCCCTGTTGTTGTGTCGTGAAGTAACCTGTAAAGCGAAGAGCGAACTGTTCCAGTTCACTATCGACGACCGTTCCGTAAATCGGTCGGATGACGATTAAATAGCGTTCGTACGAGATGATCCGGGATGTCTCGTTTCGTGTCATCTGGACTTGTTCTTCCGGATAACTCTCGACGTAATACCAATCGACCGCAATTCGTTCATCGGATGGGGTCTCATAGATCCAGGTCACCGTCGTTCCATCTGCAGGAAGGGTGCTTTTCAAGGTGAAGCGCTGAATCTGCTTCAGTTCCCGTTTCGCTGACGCAAGTCCTGCCTGATAATCCGCAGGGCGCATCGGTGTCGTTGTCACTTGCTTCGGTTTTGGTTCCGGCAAGCGGGCAAAGCCAAGCTGAAGTCCGACGAATAAAGCGACGAGCGACAAACTGATGACGAATACGTATTCCTTGCGCATCCCTTCCTCCTCCTCATCCTTCGAGTGTATCGCGCATCCCTTTTGGATCATTGACGATGACGGCGTCGACGCCGATCCGCTGCATCTGCCGGACATCCTCGACCGTCTTCGGGGTATAGACCCGGACCGTGACGTCTTGCGCATGAGCGAACGCGACGTCCGCTTCCGTCACCCGTCGATAATCGGGATGGATCCCGGTCGCACCAATTCGGAGGGCTTGTTCTTCCGGATGATAGATCGGATACGGATAGAGAATCGCCGTCTCGACGCTTGGGTCGAGCTTCCGGATCAAGGCAACCGAATAATGGTTGAACGAACTGAATAACAATCGGTCGGTCGCGATGCCGTGCGCTGCACAGCGTTCAAGGACATACGCTTCAAGCCCGTCATAGCGGATCGTATCCGTCTTCAGCTCGATGTTGAGCCGCAGGGTCACTGGTGCAAGGATTGCGAGGACTTCGTCAAGCGTCGGAATCTTCGTCTTGATCGGTTCCCCTTTGAATCGTGCTCCAGCATCCAGCGCCTGCAGTTCGGCAACCGTCATGTCGATGACGCGCCCCTTCCCGTTCGTCGTCCGGTTGACGGTCTCATCGTGAATGATGACACCGACACCGTCCTTTGAGAAATGGACATCGAATTCGACCCCATCGACGTCGTCTTCAATCGCAGCAGCGATGGCTTCGAGCGTGTTCTCCGGAAAACGGTCACTGACGCCGCGGTGTGCAAACCATAACATCAGAGTGCCTCGACGACACGCGTGTATTTCTTCGTCAAGTAGTTGACGAGTGGTGCGACAGAGATCGATTGACCCGTTGCTGCTTCGATCAGTTCAGCAGGTGTCTTCGATTTCCCGTGACGGTGGATGTTCTCTTTCAGCCAGCCTTTAATTGGAGCGAGTGTTCCCGCCGCGATTAGACCATCGACGTTATCGACGTCACGACGAAGCGCTTCGTTCAGCTGTGCCGCATAAACGAGACCGAGCGCGTAACTTGGGAAGTAACCGAACGAGCCACCTGACCAATGGACGTCCTGTAAGACGCCTTTTGCGTCACTCGGCACATCCACACCGAGATACTCTTTATAGAGGCGGTTCCATTCTTGCGGAAGATCCTTGACTTCGAGCTCTTTCGTCATCAAGCGTTTTTCCAGCTCATAGCGGATGATGATATGAAGCGCATACGTCAATTCATCGGCTTCGATCCGAATCAGTGACGGTTTGACTTCATTGACCGCGGCATAGAACCGTTCGAACGGGACGTCAGCCAGTGATGGGATCGCTTGTTGCAAGCCGTGATAGCGAGCTTCGAGGAAGCCTTGGTTACGTCCGATGAAGTTCTCAAAGAACAGCGATTGTGATTCGTGAATCCCCATCGAAGCGCCGTCACCGAGACCGAGTGAATCGAGTTCCGGTTCGATGCCTTGCTCATACGTCGCGTGTCCGGCTTCATGCATCGTGCCGAAGACAGAGTTCCGGTAGTCGTTCTCATCGTATTTCGTCGTGATGCGTGCGTCCTTCCGGTTGATCGTCGTCTGGAACGGATGGACCGTCTCATCCAAGCGACCAGACGTGAAGTCATAGCCGATATCGAGGAGCCACTCTTGGTTCAAGGCGATCTGTGTCTCGCGGTCCGCTGACCAGTCAAGCGTCGGGAAGTCTTTTCCTTCGAGCTGACCGAGCAAACCGATGATCGCTTGACGGAGTTCCGCAAACAATGGATCGAGTGTCGCGACCGTCATCCCAGGTTCATAGTCATGCAGGAGCGCGTCATACGGGTGCGCGTCATAACCCCAATACTCAACAAACTGGCGCTCCATCGCGACGATTTTCTCGAGGTATGGTTCAAACATCGACCAATCATTCGCGTCCTTCGCCTTTTCCCAGACGCTCTCTGCCTCAGAGATCAACGTGATGAACGTTTGATACTCGGCTTCTGGAATCTTCGAGTCGCGATCGAATGCTTCTTTTGCTTTCGCGAACGAGATCGCTTCGATGCCCGTCAGCGTCTCTTGCTCCATCGCTGCCAGTAATTGTTGGTACGTTTTTCCTGTCCGGCGACGGAAGCTCTCTGTTGAGAGGAATCCGATTGAAGCGGAACGGTTCGCTGCACCTTGATCCGGCATGTATGTCCGCATATCCCAGTATAGTAATGCGACGGCTTCTTCGTATGCGCGAAGACCATCAAAATGGTCGCGCCATTGTTGTGTCGTTGACATGATTAGAGACCCCCTTGAAGTATGTAACAGTGTAGCATTTTTAGCATATCACAAAATGTTCAAAACTTTCACACACGAATGATTTTTGAAACTTTTCCCGTCAGATGAGCGTATAATGAACATACGATCAAGCAGAGCGAAAGGAAGTGGCAACAGTGAAGACAGACGCTGAGTTAGCCGATTTGATTCAGTTGAAAGAAACGGGACCGGTCTGTACGATCGAACATCTCCCAAAAGAGCTCGACTGGATCGGCACCGGTCGTAGCGCCTATGTATTCCGGGTTCGTGGCACCGACCGCGTCATCAAGAAGTTCTATCCGTCATTTCGTCCTCTCGCTGAGTTAGAAGGCGGCATTTATGAACAACTGACGACGTTTTCGACGTATGCGAGGATGTTCGAATATGGACCCGATTACCTTGTGCTCGAATACATCGAGGGACAAACGTTATTCGAATGCCTCGTCAGCGGGACCTATATTCCAGAATCCGTCTTAACGACTGTCGATGCAGCGCTAGCAGAGGCACGCGCCGTAGGTCTTAATCCATCAGATATTCATCTACGCAATATTTTGTTAACGGCAAATGGAACACGGATCATCGATGTCGCAAGGTTCCGTCAAACCGAACCGTGTACACAATGGGATGATTTGAAGAAAGCCTACCAGTATGTCTATGCAAAACCGTTCTTCCCGAAAAAACTGAGCGAGACGTTCCTCAATACGATCGCTGATGTCTATAAGGGACGCTTGTTCGAATCGATTCGAAAGACCGGTTAATTGAAAACGCGATGCTCCTACTTGTGAGGAAACATCGCGTTTTTTCGTTGATTATTGGATGCGATGTGAGACAGCATCCGCAAAACGAAACGTATTCTTACCGTCTTTTTTTGCGGCATATAACGCACGGTCTGCATGTTGAATGATCGTTTTTAGCTTAATGGTTTCATCATCAAATAGCACGATCCCGATGCTGGTCGAGACAGCGTATGGCGTCTGCCATGTTCCAAGTTTCTGAAGGAGCTGCTGCGCAATTCGTTCGTACTCCTTTTTCGTCCTCTGATGGGTGAAACGAATCAAGAACTCGTCTCCTCCGATACGGACAGAAAACGCGTCTTTATAAGAACGTGTACTATCCTGTAGTCGTTTCGCGACGTCGATCAAGACTTTGTCGCCGGTCTCATGCCCATACACGTCGTTCACTTGCTTGAATCCGTCGAGATCAAGATAAAACAGCGCACCGGAATGTTGCTGTTCCGTTTCCCACTGTCTCGTCAAATAACGTCGGTTATACAATTGTGTTAGCGTGTCCTTCCAAGCAAACTGTTCGAGCTCAAGGTAATACGAAAACAGTTTCGCGATCCGTTGGAGAAGTTGAATGCTTTTCTCTTCGAATTGACTTGCTTCATCATGGACAGCGCACAACGTACCAAAGGTTTGACCATTCGTTAAACTGATTGGAATCCCGAGATAGGACTCGATCTGTAGCGCTTTTAATGTGTCCTGCATATCTTCTAAGCGCTCGTCATCGCTGACGGATTCATACCAGATGGGCTCGTTCTGTTCAAAATTGATGTGACGACATAGTGTCTGTTCCATCTCGAACACTTGTCCTGCCCGAATCTCGATTCGTCGATGATTGTTCGAGAGCCGTAAAATCATTTGTTGGTCTTCTTCGATTGTCGTTAAATACAACAATTGATCAGGTAGAATCTCTTTCGCTAATTCCAATACATCATCTGCCAGTTCGTCAAAATTTCGATACAATGTCACTTCTTGCAACGTATCACACCTCATTCGTTATGTAAGTCATATGTTTCACGAAGCAACCCATAGATCGCACAATCCTTATACTCCCCTGCCGCGTTGCGGATCATCGCCCGTACCGTTCCTTCTTGAATCATGCCGACCTTCTGCATGATCCGTCCGGAAGCTGGATTGTCGATATTATGGGCGGCAGAAATCTTATGGATCTGCATCTCTTGAAAACCGAAGGCAAGGACGGCAGCTAACGCCTCACTACCGTATCCGTTATTCCACCAGTCGAATCCGATGCAATAGCCGACCTCACAGTGATCCGTCGCCGCATCAAAAGCGAATAGATCGATGACACCGATCAACGTCCCACTGCGCTTCTCTTCCATCCCCCAGTAGCAAAAGGTGTCCTCTTCGTAAGAAGCGAGGATTTCCATTACGCGTGCCTTCGTTTGCGCCATCGTCTCGTGTGGTCCCTTGATCAAATGGCGCATGACACGATCGTCCGATAACCAGTTCTGAAACATAGCTTCCGTGTCAGCCAGTTGGATCTTCCGTAATCGTAGTCGTTCAGTCTGTAATGCTGGACTTCCTTGAAATTGAATCATAATAGTTCCTTTTTCAATTAGGTATTTGAAATAAAATCACTTCGAATAAACAAGTCGAAAGACGATCATACTGGCGACGGCTAGGAGACGTTCATTCGTGTCACAGTCAAAGACGAGTCGCGCCCCGTGTCGTGACCCCGTCGCGATACAATCCCCGTTTTGATAGACGCCGATTTTTCGCGTAAGCGTCGAGGACCGAATCTGATACTCCTGATCGGCATACGAGACGAGTAAGACTTCTTGCAGCTGCAGTTGCTGACGCAGTGCCGCATCGGTGCGGATTGTTCCGACATCGCGTCCGTCTTTACGAATCACAAAATGTGTCGTATTGCGGAGCCACTCCGTCCTTGTCTCTTTAATTTGTAATTGTTCCCCGTCTCCTTCGAACGTCACGTCAAGGAAAAATGATTCGAACTTTTCGAAGCGCGCAAGGATTGCCTGCCACCACGTGGCGTAACGACGTGAGAACGTCAGCCATCGTTCATGCGCGAGAAAGACCGTATTCGTCTTTCGGCTCGCCCGGTCTGCTAAGCGAACGGATATCCCCTCTTCTACTCCCCGATAACGTAAATCGCGCCGGATTTCCCACCATTCAATCCCACCGGTCAAGAAAGCGACACCCATTAAACCGAGTAAGGCATAGAACTCCCGTGGAGCGAGATCACCTGCTATCACGTAATTTCCTACAAAAGCGATCATACATACAAAAATCAATCCAAGACTTTTCATCATGAATCCTTCACACCTCCACTTTCTTTTTTCCATAAAACGACAAAAAAATCCTCCTTTCCCGTAGAAAGGAGGGATCACTTATAAGGTTGCTGCGACTTCTTGTAAGTCATCCGCTGTCTCAGCAATCGCTTCTGCAATCTTACGCATGCCTTCGATCGTGCCGGCGACATCCTTCGTATCGGTCGATAGTTCATGAATTTGCCGCGAGACATTGTCGGTCTGTTCCGAAATCCGTGAGAAGGCACGGACGACTTGTTGCATCTCTGTCGTCGTCCGGACGACCGCTGTCTCCGTCGTTCCCATCCGCTCTGAGACGACGAGCATCTTTTGTGTAATCTCTTGGGCGATCCGCGACGTCTCTGTTGCCGACTGTTTACTCTCTTCGGCAAGCTTCCGAATTTCTTGCGCAACGACAGTGAACCCGCGTCCCATCTCCCCGGCACGTGCCGCTTCGATCGAGGCGTTCAAGCTGAGAAGGTTCGTCTGATCAGAAATCGTCGTCACCATCCCAGCGATCCGTTCGATTTCCTGCGACAGACGGGACAGTTCAGCGACTTGTTCGGTCGTCCGTGATAAATCTGCAACGACATGTTCAAAGCGACGTGTCTCCTCTTCGACGAGGACGACACCCGCTTCTGCTTCACTGACCGCTTCCGTCAACTGGATCGAAATCGCGTTTGTCGTCGTTGAGACGTGTTTGGCGTGCCGTTCAATCTCCTGGAAGTTCGCTGACGACTCCTCACTCATCGCAGCGAGTTCCTCGGTCGATTTTTGAACGCCATCCCCGACGTGTTGTTTTGCTGTCGCGATCGCTTGGCGTTCTTCATCGATTTGATCCTCATACATCGTCATGACGATTTGTTGTTCGAGATTGAAGAGTTTGCCCGCTGCCCGCATGATTCGGACGCGCTCTGCTTCCGGCCAAGCACTGTCGTCAATCTTCTCACTGAGAACGTTCCAGACTTTTTGGAATGCGGCAATATACCATTTATTATGCAAACCGATTTGAACATGCCGCTCAGCGATTCGGCGCCGAGCTTCGATGTAGTCCATTGTCACCTGACCATCGAACATTTGCAGGATGTGCCGAGCGAGGGTGCCTTTCAATCGTTCGAGTGTCGAATGCTGTTCAATCAACTGACGGAGAGACGGAACCCGGACCAGCTCCTCGTAGAACGCATCGACCATGCTCGGCATCCAACTGGATACATCTTCGCGGATGACTCGTGCAATTTGTAAATCGATGGCGTGTAGACCGATTAGACGTAATTGTTCATGTAAGGATGCTGGAACATTCAATATGACATGCGTGTGTTCGACTTCAATGAGCGCTTCAAAGGAAGGTGATGCTGATTTCGCGAACCATTTCATATGCTTCTCTCCCTCGTTTATTTGTGAACTTCATTCCTTATATCGTCTCGAACTTCTAACAATTGAATGGAAAATCACAATAATTATGTATAACCTTGAACGTTTGTTGATTAAAGAGACCACTTTCCTGAGCATCTAGTAGATATACTCTCGCTTTATCGCCAAATCTTATCGATTCGCGAGCTCGTCGGTCTGGAATATTATCATACTTCTCTTTGATGAACGCGCTAAGACCTCGTTTGATAAAAGAAGACCCGCCAGCTCAGTAGATTGAACTACTAAGCAAAACGGATCTTTCTGTTAACGCGCCGTCACTGTTAACTTGACATCCTGAATCTGGTATTGAGCAGAACGCAAAATCTCAAGCGTAAACGCCTCATCTGTGACGAGGGTTCCCTCTTCAAAAGCGGCCGTCCGTGATTGGATATACCCACCAATCGTGTCGACTGCCTCTGATTCAGTGAAACGAAGACCAAATCGTTCTTCGATCTCAACTAATAGGACGGTTCCGGCCAAACGGTACGATCCGTCCGGTAACTGTTCGATATCAGCTTGCTCCGCTTCATCGAATTCATCTCGGATATCACCGACGATTTCCTCCAAAATGTCCTCCATCGTGATCAAACCAGATGTCCCACCATACTCATCGATGACGAGAGCGATGTGTGACCGTGTCTGCTTCATCTTCAAGATCGTTTCTTGCAGCGGTGTCAATTCCGAGACGACCGGCAACGGTTTAAGGAACGATGCAAGTTCTCGTTCGTCTTGTACCGCGTGATGGGCGAGCACTTCCTTGACGTTGATATAACCACTAATCCGGTCCTTATCCGTTCCTTCACTGACCGGGTAACGTGTATACGGATTGTCAGACATCGTCTGTAATAGATTTTCCCAACTCATCTCGTCCGAAATGACCATCATGTTCATCCGTGGCACCATGATGTCACGTGTGACACGCTCATCAAACGCAAAGACGTTTTGCATCAAGGCGAGTTCCGATTGATTGATCTCACCACTTTGAAAACTTTGAGCCATGATGATCTTCAACTCTTCTTCGGAATGGGCTTGTTCGTGACCGGCTGGTTTCACACCGAACATCCGCAAGAGGACACGGGCCGAACCGTTCATGATCCAGATGAATGGATACATGACTTTTCCGAATACATAGAGTGACGGCGCCAGTAATAACGTCATCCGTTCCGCATACTGGATCGCGAGCGTCTTCGGTGCGAGTTCTCCGATGACGACGTGGAGAAACGTGACGAAGATGAAAGCGATACTGTATGAGAGAAGCGTTGAGAGCGCAACGGCGACACCGAGTTCATCAAAGACCGGTGTCAACAATTTCTCGACGGTCGGTTTTCCGAGTGCACCCAGACCAAGTGCAGTGATCGTAATACCAAGCTGACAGGCCGACAAGTAATAATCGAGATCTCCTGCGACCTTCTTCGCAAGTACTGCTCCCTTTTTTCCTTCTTGCACCATCTGGTCGAGACGTGACATCCGGACTTTAACTACAGCAAATTCCGAACCGACGAAAAACGCAGTCAAACCAATCAATACGACGAGCAACAACAAATTCAGTGTTAAGACGATGTCCAACTTGTATCCCCCTAGAAGCGGGGGATCACCTCCTTTTGATTTTAAACTGTACAGTATAACGTGACACTTGATAAGAGTGTACGATGCTTTTTCTTCAAACGCAACCAATATCACTTCGTTGAAGTTCAGACGACCATTAATCATGTACCTGTAATACTAGGTTTCTCTTATTTAGTTACCGGTTATATAAGAGCTATGCGCGTAAGAAACTTGAGATGAAGCTTTTACATTCATGAACATCTCGAACTTGAAAGACCAATTTGGGGAGAGGTAGTGCTTAGTATGGAAAAAACAAACAGAGGCTTTTCGTCGCATTTCCGAGCGGAAGCGGACGGAGCAGGTCGTAACATCTCATGGAGCTCGATTTTTGCAGGTGTGGTATCATTTCTATCTTTATTGATCTTATTTAGTTTAATCGGTTCAGCGATCGGACTCGGCGTCACGGACGTCACGTCGAATAACCCGTTCGATGGTGTTGGAACGGGCTTGATCATCTGGGCAATCCTTTCATTGCTCATCTCGCTGTTCGTTGCCGGATTCGTCTCCGGTGTGACGTCGGCACGTGCCGGTCTCGTCCACGGTTTCTTGACATGGTCGACGAGCGTCATCCTCTTGTTCGCTCTTTTGACGTTCACGACGGTCAATACGTTACAATCGGTCGGCTCACTACTCGGGACAGTCGGTGGTGCGGCTGGTAACGGTATCGGATCCGTTGCTTCAACAGCACAAGACGCTGCGACGAAAGGATTCGATTCGATTACGAAAAACGTGTCACAAGTTGATACGAAAGAACTTGAAGGGAACGTCGACGAAATCTTAAAAGATACGGACATCAAAGAATTGCAACCAGGTTACTTGCAGAATGAACTTGACGCTGTTCAAGAAGACGTCACGGCTGCTGGTAAGGAAGCAATCACGAAACCAGAAAACTTCGATACGATCGTCCAGGATCTCGGTGATTCGTTGACAGCACGAGCTGAAAAAATCGAGAAATCAGTCGATGAAGATAAAATCGCTGACGCAGTCGCAAAAAACACCGATTTGACAGGTGCTGAGGCGGAAGAAGCGACACAAAATATCGTCGATGGTCTCAACACGGCAACAAAAGAAACGACGCAACAAATCGAAAACGCCAAACAAACGCTTGATGAGACATCGGCTGACCTCAAGAAAACGGTCCAAGATGTCCGCGAGCAAACGGAACAAGCGACACAAACGGCGTCAAAAGTTTCGATCTGGGCGTTCGTCGGACTGCTTCTGACACTCATCTTCACGTCATTCGCAGGAATCGTCGGTTCACGCGTCGCAACACGCGGTCGTGTCATGAATAAATAATGATTCCTTCCTAACTGATTCCGCCATCGCGGAGTCAGTTTTTTTGTGCGATAAGACAATCTGATTGACTCTATTTGAAATTTACTGTTACAGTGTTACCTAACGACCGTTAGGAAGGTGATTCATCTGAAAGCTCAACAATTGTTACAGACGAGCATCCATCATTTTGCCGCGCATGGCTATGAAGGGGCATCGCTGCAAGAAATTGCGACAGAGGTCGGCATAAAAAAGCCATCGATCTATGCGCACTATAAAGGGAAGGACGATCTGTTCCTGCAAGCGACGACGTACGCCCTGCAAGAACAAAAGCGCCGCTTCGCAACGTATTTCACGAATACGCGACAGCAGCCGCTCGAGCAATCGCTGCACGGCTTCTTCGATTGGTTCATTTCGGAACAGCAAGACGATATCCTGATGCGATTCATCCTTCGGGCTGCCTATTTTCCACCGGAGAAGCTCGAACAAGAAATGACGGACCGCTTCAATCCGTTTTTCGATTCACTGCACGATCTATTAACGCGATTACTACGCGAACGAGACCGAACGGAACAGATTCTCTATTCGACGGATTACAAAAGTGCCGCTCTCGCCTATCTGACGGTTGCGGAAGGTACGCTGACGGAACTCGTCTACAACGGTGTCGACGCGTTTCACGCTCGACAGCAAGCTGTCTGGCCGATCGTCTGGCGCGGTATGTCAAAAACGATTTAATTCTATTGAGGTGAACTATGCAAAACAATACATTGATTTTAAGTACACTCCTGCTCAACTTATTCATCGCCTTTTTAGGTATCGGACTCGTCATTCCCGTCACACCGACGATCATGAACGAGTTGAACATCTCCGGGGCGACAGTCGGTTACATGGTTTCCGCCTTTGCCTTTGCGCAACTGATTCTTTCACCACTCGCGGGACGTGCCGTTGACAAGTACGGACGTAAACCGATGATCATCATCGGTTTATTCATCTTCAGCATGTCCGAGCTCTTATTCGGTCTCGGTCAAAGCGTCGAAGTCCTGTTCGCGTCACGGATTCTCGGTGGTGTCAGTGCGGCTTTCATTATGCCAGCCGTCACGGCATTCATCGCTGATATCACGACGAACGAGACTCGTCCGAAAGCGCTCGGATATATGTCTGCTGCCATCTCGACCGGTTTCATCATCGGACCGGGGATCGGTGGGTTCCTCGCTGACCTCGGCTCGCGGACGCCGTTCTTCTTTGCTGCTGCGTTCGGTTTGACAGCGATGGTGTTATCCGTCTTTACGCTTAAGGAACCGGAACGTCACTACGAGACAACGACGGTCAAACAACAGACGGGTTTCCGGAAAGTCTTCAGTCCGCTCTATTTCATCGCTTTTCTTGTTCTGTTGATCTCATCGTTCGGTCTTGCCTCATTCGAGTCGTTATTCGCCTTGTTCGTCGACCGGAAGTTCGGCTTCACGGCGAAGGACATTGCGCTTGCGATTTCTCTCGGTGCGATTGTCGGCGTCATCGTCCAAGTTGGACTGTTCGATCGTTTGACACGCTGGTTCGGTGAGATTCGGTTGATCCGGTACAGCTTGATCGGTTCGACACTGCTCGTCGTCTTGATGACGTTCGTGACGAACTATCTCTCGATCATTCTCGTGACGATGGTCGTCTTCGTCGGTTTCGACTTGATGCGACCCGCTGTCACGACCTATCTTTCGAAGATTGCCGGAAATGAACAGGGATTCGTCGGCGGAATGAACTCGATGTTTACGAGCATCGGCAACATTCTCGGACCGATCGTTGGTGGAATACTCTTTGACGTCAATTTGAACTATCCGTTCTATTTTGCGACAGCCATGCTCGCAGTCGGTATTTTCCTGACGTATTTCTGGCGTGCACCACGCGCTGAAGCAACCGAAGCAGATCGATTGTCTTCTTAAAAAACAGCACCGTTTCCATCACTGGAAGCGGGGCTGTTTTTATGTCAGTAACAATTCCTTTAATCGACCGGGCGACGTTACAGTATAGGTCGCAACGGTCTGACTCGTATGTTCGCTTATCAAACACGTCTTGATACCGGCACGATGTCCGGCTAAGACGTCGAGTTCCCGGTCTCCAATCATGATTGTCTCGTCTCGTGCCATCTGGTGCCGATTGACTAAATACGTGACAGCTTCCGGATCCGGTTTTCGGGCGAATCCATCCGGTGCCGTCAATACGTCTTGAAAATGATGCGTCAACCCATGTTTTGCAAGCAACGCATGAATCGATGTTCCACGATGGGTGACGATATGATGCGTCGCACCTCTCGTCGATAACGCCTCTAGCAGTTCACGGATTCCGAGAAACGGTTCAGACTGTTCTTGTTCGATGATCATCTTTTGTTGCTTGTAGTTCAGAATGAACGCTTCGGACACACCAAACGCCTCATACGTCGTTTTTGCCGAGATCGCCATCAGCTCTGCTACTTGCTCGCGTTCAACCGTTCGTCCCTCACGCTCGAGCAATTCCACGAACACATCGACTAACACCGGATATGTATCAAACAAGGTGCCATCAAAATCCCAAATGAAGTGTTTCAACATCTGTCTCTTCCTCTCCCGCTCTCTTGACGCCGACAAAGACGGCTTGCCCGTCCATCTCGACTTTCCATTGGCTGTGATCAAGACCTTCGCCAGAAATACGGATTCCGACCTGACCGGGTCGTCCCATCTCGTGTCCTTGTTCGACGATGATCGCAGTTTCCGTTTCAAGTGGCTGGATGAATTTTCGGTAGTAGACGCCCATCACACCACTCGCCGTTCCCGTAACCGGATCTTCGATGCTTCCTGCTCCCGTTGCTGAGAAGTGACGTCCGTGCATCGTCGCTTGTCGGTTATACGTATCGAGACAAATCGGATGAATCGAGGCTTGTGGGAAGTCGGTCAACACGGTGGCAAAGCGTTGGTTATCCGGCATCATCCGGTGGAAGTCCTCAATTCGACGAATGGGAAGGATCAGTGTCCAGTTCCCAGTACTGCCGTATACGATTGGCCATTGGTCATCGAGATGTTTCAATTCGAGACCAATCGCGGCTAGAACTTGCTTTATGTCACCGTCAAACTGATGTAATTGTGGTTGTCCTTGTTGCAAGCGAAACATGCCGTTCGCTAA
This sequence comes from Exiguobacterium sp. UBA1053, assembly GCF_002316465.1. Lineage (NCBI taxonomy): Bacteria > Bacillati > Bacillota > Bacilli > Caryophanales > Exiguobacterium > Exiguobacterium sp. UBA1053. The sequence goes on from NZ_DCDO01000018.1 coordinate 219,513, forward strand.
ACGCATCACAGGCAAGATGCCTGACTTTGTCTCAATCTGACATATCGTAGATAAACGGATCTTTGAATTGAGTGCCGTTAATGCAGCGATCGTACCATGGCCGCATAAATCCATTTCTCGTTCCGGTGCAAAGTAGCGCATGCGATAGTCCGCTTGCTCGGAAGCCAGGACGAACGTCGTCTCGGTAAAGCCATTCATCCGAGCGATTCGTTGCATTCCCGGCTCAGTTAATTGATCGGCGTCTAAGACGACCCCAGCTGGATTACCGCTTCCTGGCGTCGATGTAAACACATCATAATGTAGCGTCTCGATCATTTTTCTGCTCCTCTCTTTTTTAAATAACGTTCAACGGATCGTAATGCGCCTTCTAAGTGTCCACCATGACTCGGATTGGTCTCTGTCCCAATCAATGAAATCGCTGCATGCTCCACTCCGAGATTGATGGCATGATATGCCGGGAAATCCACGAGCGGTGCTGCATCGGCTCGTGTTGCTGTCCAACTATCCGTCGACCAGTCTTTATATGCCCAACCAATCGACTGACGCGCTTGTTCACCGAACAGACGAACCAGCTGCGCGAGTACGGTTTCCTTGATTTCCGCCTCGGTCAATAACTGTCGTTCACGTGCTTGTGTCCGTAAAAAACCGAACAACGCTCCCGGTCCGTCTAGTGGGGAAGCGTCATGAATCTCTTGCACCATCCCAGTCCAGCTGATTGCCTGACCGGACCAGCCTGAATCACGCCAAAACGGTTTCTCGTAAAGAATCAGACATTTAGCTTGCTGTGCCATCCAAGTCGGTAATGCTTCGAGTTCATCCAAGTCGGTAATGCTTCGAGTTCATCCAAGACTGCTTCAGGTAAAGCTGGCACATACGATAGTCTTGCCGCTAGACGTGGTGGTAGTGCGAGGACGATCTCGTCGCACGGTCGACTTTTCCTTCCTGAACTGACGAGAATCCGGTTCATGACATCAATCTGGCTGATCGGAGACTTGAGTCGAATCGTTCCCGGTGTGAGTCGTGCAGCAAGTGCCGTAGCAACGGAGCGGATTCCGTCACGAAGGCGAAGCGCCGTCGGTTGATTCGCAACCAGATGTGACTCGATGCCGTCAGCCCGTTCGAGTCGAAGCGCTCCCGTCGCATATTGTTCCAGTGTCGGTAAATCGAATCGATGGATCAAATCGACCATCAGTGGTTCACTGTCCGGCCAAAACCAAGTCGGTCCAAGATCAAACGCATATGCTTGCCCGGCTAGGTTGAAATCAATCGTCTCGATTCTACCGCCGATTCGGTCACGTGCTTCATAGATCGTCACGGCGTGTCCAAGTTCCTGCATACGCGTCGCGAGATACAAACCACTGATTCCTGCTCCTATGATGGCAACGTTCATTTCATTTCATCCTCTCGATTTGAGATACTTGTTTTAGTATACCGGAACACGCGAAAAAACAAGGACTAGACGTCCTTGCCTTAGGATGATTGCATTTGCTGCCAGTCGTCTTCCTCATAAATTGATTGAACCCATTCAATTGAAACATACAAGGATCGGGCAATCGCTTCGTCCGTCTTCCCCAGTTTTCGCAACAGATGGACGATCCGAATCCTTCGTTCGAGCTCCCGGTCATCCGGTATCAGTTCAGGCATCATCTTCTCTTCTCCTCTCCACTGAATCGGCGATGGCGTTTTCAAAAGAATACCCGATAATTATCTGAATATTCCGATCGATGTGCAGAAGCGAGGATTTTTGATAAAGTTCAGGGATAGATAACAGAAAGGAATTCATCGCTTTTTGTAGAAACATATTGAATAGGCGCAACAGTAGGATTTCTTGCGTCAACCAAACAGAATAGGAGTATGCATATGATTAAACGCAACGCACTATTTCGTCTGTCGATCGGCTTGCTGCTAATGGGTGTCTTTGGCGGTATCCTGTTAGATACCATCGGTTTCTTTCCACACGCGACAGCTTACTTATTAAGCATCCCGATTGCTTCGAATAGCACGGAGTTTTGGCTAGGATGGATTTTATCCGGTATGACGATCTCTGGGCTGATTACGCTTTTCTTATCCTTACGTTATCATCAGGGATGGACGACGTTCGCCTGTCTCATGGCTGTCATTTTGACACCTTACGTATTTTAATGTTCACGTGGGCTTCAGATGACTGATCCCAAAAAATGACGCGTCTTTTCACGCCCTTTCCTCAGGCGAGACACAAGCCAGTTTTCCCGCTCCGTTCGAGCAGGAAAACGGGTCTTGTTTGTCTCTGACAGCGCAAAATCGCGCTTTTTCCTGTAGGAGTGGCGTGTAATGCGTCATTTTTTTATATCCGGAAGAAGGATCAGAGAAGCGTTTTGTTCACTCCATATCGCTTCCTAGGGAAAAACAAGCAAGAGCGAACCTGCAGCGAAGCGAAGCGACGCGATGCTTGCCCTAGTAAAACGATTCGAGATGAACAAAAAAAGCGCAATCCTTTTCGTTAAAAGAAAAATTACGATTTGTCTTCAGTCTGAGGAGTTGACTTTTGAGTCAGCTCCATTTTTTAAATACATGACGTAAAGTCTACTTTACAAAATGTAAAACTGACTTTACAATGTAAACAACTGGAAAGGAGGTCGTCAGATGAAACTGACGAACCATGTCCGCCTCTATCGTCAACAGCACAAGTGGACACAAGAGCAGTTCGCGGAACGAATCGGTGTGACCCGACAAACCGTCATCTCGCTTGAAAAAGGGAGCTATACGCCGTCGCTCTTACTCGCGATGCAGATTGCCCGCGTCTTTGATTGCCCGATCGAGGAACTATTTCAATTAGAGGAGGAATCCTGATGAAACGTGTCGTCACTCAATCTTTACTTAATTGTTGTCTCTACTTTTTAGCTGCTTATCTCATTAGTGCCATTCATGCGAATCTGCAGTTATTTCAAGATGATCCTGTATCCGGTACGGGATTGTCGCTGAAATTGAATCTAATGAGTGTCCTTCCAGTGCTAGTGATTGCGATTATTCTTTCGATCGTCAGCTATTTCTTACGAGAAGACCGTTCGCATTCGTTTGCGACAGCAGAATTTTCCGACTCCGATGAACGTGAGGCACAAATCACCGGTAAAGCGACCCGCGCAGCGTACGTCGCTTTTATGATCAGCCTTCCTGTCCTGATGATTGCTTTCTTGTTTGAACAGCCGTTACTACAACTGTTTCCAGCGTTTCCGTTCTATGCGATCGCTCTCATTCTCTCGGTTGGAACACTCACGTATATGACGGCATGGATTGTCCATGTCCGTCGTTAAAGCCGCTTGACGAAGAAGTATTGAGTTTGTCCAATCGATGGATGATCGGTCAGTCGTCCATACTCTTCATAACCATGCTTGCGGTAAAAGTCTGGTGCTTGAAAATCAAACGTGTCCAAAAGAATTTTCGTACACCTTGCTTCCTTCGCATATCCTTCGATTGCTTGCAGCAGGCGGGTTCCGACACCTGCCTGTCGTGCTGTATCGCTCACCCAAAGGAACTGGACATGAATGTGTTGCCAACCGTAAGACGCGGTAATTCCTCCGATGCATTCGCCCTTCTCATTATATGCTGTAAAACAAAGTTCTTCCGATTGTTCATATAAGGCTTTAGGAACATATTGCCGATTGTAGGCAATCAATTGCTCGCGGATGAATGTCCTATCTTCCTTCATTCCAGTTTGAATTTTCATTTCTTCTCTCCTTAAATTTACAAATGATACCATTACTGCCATAATGATAGCATATTCCATCTAGAACGGAGGATTACATATGCAGACGATGCACCACTCGTTCGATACACAACGGTACCAGATTCGACCGACTCGACTTAGTGACGCTGAAGCCCTCTCTGAACTCCGCCAAACACTCGATGCGGAAACGGAATACTTCGACCGAATGCCTGGTGAGGACGTGATGACGGCGACGGATTTCGCAGATCAGTTACGCGATTCCTCGGTTCCAGATCGTATCCTCGTCGTCGAGCGCGAGGGACGACTCATCGCCTACGCCCGGTGTCGTGGTTTTCATTTAAAACGTTTCGCGCACAAGGCATCATTTGGACTCGGTGTACTTCAATTCGACTGGGGGCAAGGAATCGGTACCCAACTGCTGGAACGAATGATTGCTTGGACAAAAGCGCAATCCCTGCAAAAAATTCAGCTCGAAGTCGTCGAGACGAACCTCGGCGCCATTCGCCTCTATCAGCGACATGGATTTCAAAAAGAAGGACGACTGCGTCATGACCGGTTATTATCGGACGGTTGCTTTTACGATACGGTGTTGATGGGCTTACAGCTATGAGTCTTTCATTATCGATTGCGACATATAACATCTGGCATCACCCGCACAAACGACAAAAACGGTTCGAGGCGTTATGCGCGGAGATCAAGCAACACCAACCGGACGTTCTCCTTCTGCAAGAAGTCATGTCGACGTTTCATCCGGATGAACCATTCGTCTCGATCGCTGAGCACCTCGCAGAGGCGACCGGTTATCCGTATTGGATGATGGATCCTTACATGGATTCACCGGACGAAGGACTTGCCATTCTGACGAAATTGCCGTTTGAACGAACCGATTCGAGTGCCGCTGCGACAGCAAACATCAACCACCACTGTGCGATTCGGATCCCGTTTTCGATTGACGGTGTGCGTTTTGCCGTGACGAACATTCATTTCAACTGGCGTGCTTCAGACATTCGACTCGATCAACTTCGATTCGTCAACGAATGGATTGCCTCGCAAACGGATGACACGACGATCGAGTTCTTAGGCGGTGACTTTAATGATGGTCCACACTCCGCTCTGCATCACGCCGCGCTTAAGGAATGGGTCGATCTCGCCGGTAGTTTTGCCGCTCGTACAGGACAAATTGCCGCCGCAACGCTTGATTCTGTGACGAATCCGTACGCAAGGAAGAACGACGGCATCACAAGCCCCGTTCGATATGATTGGTTACTCTGTCAGCGTTCGCTTTCACAGTTGACCTTACAGAACGTCCAGCTGATCGGAAATCATCGACTGCCGCATCAGCTTATACCGAGCGATCATTACGGTGTCCTCGCTCATGTGACGCTACACTAAGACAACAGGTCTACACCCGTTACGGGCGCAGACCTATTGTTTATTTTTTATATTCTTTTTCAGTTCCGTCCGAGAATTCGATTTCAACCTCTAAGCGGGAAGCATCTTGAATCGCAAACACACGCTCGACCTCACTGATGACCTCATTTTCAGATGTACCCGCATCAATCTTTAAGTTCTTGAACTTCGCGTCGAGTTCCGCCATCGCGTCGTCTCCTTGCTTTTGCTCTCCTTTATAGCGATATTCCGCTTCCGTTCCGTCATTATCCCGATCATAGCTAATATCAATGGAATCATTATCCCCATCAACGTCCGCTTCAATCGACAGACTGTTGAAGCCATAATCGGTGTCGGCATTTTTCGTTACCGTATCCTTGTCCTGCATCGTGTCGTCAGTCGTGTTCGAATTCGTTGATCCTTCTTCGACCTTATCCGTCGACGCTTCGTCGTTTCCGCAACCCGCAAGCATTAAACTCATCGCGAACAATGTCGCGACACCGTACCCTGTTAAACGTTGTTTTTTCATTCCATCACATTCCCTTCTGCTGGAATCGGATGTTCCTTTAACATCTTCGCAAAATGGTATAGGTTGGCAGCTAAAAACTGTGCGTGTCGCTTCGTAAAATCGTTGTTCCGTCCTGCTTCGATATACGATGGTCCTGGTCCCGCTTCACCGACCCAGTAAGCATCGACGTTCGGCGGAATCGTAAAGCCGATATGCGACAGACCGTACAAGATGGAAGCGGACGCATGTTTAGCTCCATCTTCATTCCCCGTGACGATGACGCCACCGACCTTGTTGTAGTAGATCGCTTGTCCGAGATCGTTCGTCAAGCCGCTCCCTCCGTATAATCGTTCAATGACTTGCGTCGCAACACTACTTTTTTCTCCCAGCCAGAGCGGTGTCCCGATGACGACGATGTCCGCTCGTTTCACCTTTTCGAAAATCACGGGCCATTCATCCCCGTTGCCTTCGTCTTCCGTGACGCCGAACGCCACTTGGTGATCGACGATGCGGACAATTTCTGAAGTGACGTCCTCTTGTTTCCAATATGCAATCACGTCACGGATCAGCGCCTCCGTATTCGATGGTTCACGTGATGCTTTTAAGGTGCAGTTTAAAAATAAGGCGTGCAACATCCATCCATCCTCCTCCGTCATTTTAAGTAACATCATTCGTCTTTAGTACTTTCCTTCTTACATCAACGGATAAACTAAAAAACCCTCGCTTCAACGAAGGCAGGTCATGCTAGAAAATTTGAAATGAACAATCAAACGCGGAAACATCACTACATTACCGGAGGTCATTTCGTCGCTCCAATAACAACGTGTCTCGCCAGACACCATGATGCTGTGCGATGGCACGTCGTCGACCGACTAGTTCGAACCCAAGTCGCTCATGCAGCCGTCTGCTTGCGATGTTTTCTGGAAACATGTGTGATTGAAGCGTCCAAATCCCGTTGGCGTCCGCATAGGTGATTAATGCCTCTAGTAAGAATCGTCCACCGCCGAGTCCTCGAGCGGAACGCTCTAGGTATATACTGATTTCTCGTACGCCACGATAGACATGACGTTCAGAAACACGTCCCAGTTTAGCCCAACCAATCACTTTTCCAGCTTGCTCTAGAACGAATCGTTCAGATTGCATCAGTGTTGTCCACCACTCTTGCTCATGAATCATCGTTTCGAACGTCGCGTTTCCTTCTTCTACTCCTTGACGATAGATAGCTATCACAGTGCTACGATCTTTCTCTTCCATCGAACGAACAAGCATCGAATTCCCCCTCCCTGATTTACAATTGAATATGAGAAAATCATATATTTATTATTTGCAATTTGCAAGTTTATATCGTATAACTGATTCATAAGCAAAATAACGGAGGGAGAGCTATACATGAATGAAACGCGTGAACTATTTCAAACGTTCACCCGGCGCTTCGGATTATTGAATAAGAATTGTTGCGCCGTCCTAGAAGAAGAAATTTCTCTCGTTCAAAGCCATCTGCTGTATCAGGTTGCCAAACACCCTGACTCCGCAATGCAAGAAATTGCGGACCAACTCGCTCTTGATATCACTACGTTCAGCCGACAAGTGCAAACATTGATTAAGCGGGATCTACTCGTAAAGCGTCCCGCGATCAACGATCGGCGAATTCACCTACTTCGCCTGTCCGAGAAAGGATTACGTGTTGCTCAAGCCATTGACGAAGAGATGAACACGTATCTTGATTCCATCTTCTCATCAATGACTTCCTTCGAAAAAGCACATGTCCTCCAGGCAATCGAATTGCTGAACTCGAAGATGGACGAGAGTGACGTCTGCTGTAAACCATGTCTTTAATACTTGCAACCTACAAATAAAAAGGAGGATTTATTCATGTCATACGCTTCTTCCCACCCCATCGTCATCATCGGTGCCGGTCCGATCGGTCTTGCAGCTGCAGCTCAACTTGTAGTGGAATGTCAATCGTTTTTACTATTTGAGAAAGGTCCTTCGATTGCCCACCATATCAAACAATGGGAACACGTCCGGATGTTTTCGACGTGGCAATACAATATTAGTGACGCAGCACGTCACTTGCTCGAGCTGACGGACTGGGTCGCACCAGCAAACGATGCTGTGCCGACCGGAACTGAATTGATCAAACAATACCTTGCCCCACTTGCTGCATTACCGGAAATTGCTCCCTCTCTATATTTCCAACATGAGATTCTCTCGATCTCACGGGCAGGTCTAGACAAGATGACAAATGCCTCACGTGAAGCAACGCCGTTCGAATTAGTCATAGACACGCCGAATGGTCGTAAACATATTCTCGCTCGCGCGGTCATCGATGCGTCTGGCGTCCTCGGGCGACCAAACCCTGCAATCAGTTCCGGACATCGAGTCGAAATCGAGCAGAACTTACCTGTCCGGTATTCGATCGTAGATGCGAAACGTGATACTGTTGTTTTCGCGAATCAATCCGTTGCTGTCATCGGTAGCGGGCACTCGGCTTTGAACTCGCTCCTTGAACTCGTTTCCATTAAAGCACAACATCCTGAAACGGAGATTCATTGGATCCTTCGCAAATCGGACCCAGTTCAAGCCTACGGCGGAGAAGACAAGGATGCATTGGAAGGTCGCGGAGCACTCGGTTCTCGTATCCGTCAGCTCGTTGAACGAGATCAGATTAGGGTTCACTCCAGCTTCAAGATCCGATCCATTGAATCGAAAGGGAAGTCGTTTGACATCACTGCTCAAGATGGTCGGTCCCTTCATCACATCGATCAGTTGATCGTCAACGCAGGAAGTCGACCCGACTTTTCGTTCCTCGAGGAAGTACGGCTTGACATCGACCCTGTCACCGAGAGTAGTCGAATACTTGCTCCTCTGATTGATCCGAACCTTCATAGTTGCGGAACTGTCCGTCCACATGGAGAAGCGGAGTTACGTCATCCAGATCTCGGACTTTATCTGGTCGGTGCAAAAAGTTACGGTCGTGCTCCGACCTTCCTGCTTGCGACCGGTTATGAACAAGTTCGATCAGTCGTTGCTTTTCTTGTCGGAGACGAGGCACGTGCCAAGCAGGTCAAGTTATCATTACCGGAGACGGGTGTGTGCAAAGTTTCCCTGCCACAATCATCGACTTCCTGTTGTTCTTAAAAATATACATCGGACCAGTCTTAGACAGGTCCGATTTTTTCTGCCAACTCAATGATCACGCCTTCTGGTCCTCTTACGTAACATAGGCGATACTCATTTTCGTAATTCGCGACGTCGCCAATCGACTGATATCCATTGTCCGCTAAACGTTCGACGAGCGCAGCGAGTTCTGTTACTTCAAAACAGAGATGACGCAATCCAATCGCATGGACGGATTGGATTACGGAAGCCGTGTCGCGCGGGTGTTTGAACCGAACGAGTTCGAGCCATATCGGTTCACTTGGTAATCCGAGTGCAGCACACTCCGTCTCCGCTCCCTCTAGATTCAATAAACGATCGAGTAACTCTCCTTTCATCTCCCAACGTCCGCGTACTTCGAGACCACAAAGTGAAAAAAAGTAAATCGCTTCTTCTAGATTCAAGACGTTCAGGCTGATATGATCCGTTCGTTTAATCGACATCCGTCACTCCTCCTCAAGTGTGTCAAAATGTTGTCAAACCGTTGATATACCGCACATCAAGAGCGTTTCGACGTGGTGTCTGAAGTTTGTATCGTCAGTAAAATAAAAGTATGAAAGGTCGTATCCACTTACGAAAAGGAGTCGAAACAACATGGAAGACGTTAACCTTCTCGTCCTTGCGACCCAGTACATGTTCTGGGTCGGATTCGTCGGAATGGCCGCCGGTACGCTCTATTTTCTCGTCGAACGAAATTCCCTTGCCCCGGAATACCGCTCGACCGCAACAGTCGCTGCTCTCGTCACGTTCGTCGCTGCGATTCATTACTATTTCATGAAGCAAGCTGTAGGGGAATCGGGTTTGTTGTCTGAGATCGATGGTTTTCCGACTGAAATCCGCTACATCGATTGGCTCGTGACGACGCCTCTCTTGCTGATCAAGTTTCCGCTGTTACTCGGTTTAAAAGGTGGGAAAGGGCGTTCGCTTCTGACGAAACTCGTCATCGCGGACATCATCATGATCATCGGTGGTTACATCGGAGAGTCGTCCATCAATCTAGCGGGTGGCTTCACGCAACTCGGTCTTTGGGCATACGTCGTCTGTTGTATCGCATGGTTTTATATCATTTATCTCTTGTTCACGAACGTCACGAAAGCCGCTGAAGATAAGCCTGCCCCGATTCGTAACGCCTTGCTGCAGATGCGCTTGTTCATCTTAATCGGATGGGCGATCTATCCGGTCGGTTACGCGGTCACCTTGTTTGCACCCGGTATCGAAGTGCAACTCGTCCGCGAATTGATCTATAACTTCGCTGACTTGATCAACAAGGTCGGATTCGGTCTGATTGCCTTCTTCGCTGTCAAGACGATGTCCGCAACGCAAAAATTGAAATCCACTTAATCAAAAGACCGGATGTTTTGAGCATCCGGTCTTTATTTGAATTCATGCTGTAAATCCTGTGGAAATCCCCCGTTTTTAAAGATAAAACTTGAAAGCCTAATCCGGTTCCCATCCATATCTAGAAAATAAGTTACGTCAGGTTCATTTGCAAATTCGACTTCGATTGAAGCCGGATTCGCCGAAGACTCATACGAAAATTTTTGTGTTTTTGTAGTGTAGACTTCATCCGGGAATCGACGTGCTAGTTCTATCTTAAGCAATTTCTCATCCTCAGCAATCTGTTGATTGACGAGCGTCGGTCGGATGTACCAAAAGGAACTGCACCCGATTGCCACCAACCCAAGTAAAATCAAGCCATACCGCTTCCATCGCTGCGGCAGGAATATCACGCCGCAACCGATTACGAGTAGTGTAAAAACGATCGTCATCCCTTCGATTATGAAATTCGGTACCATCTCATTCACTCCTTTCGTTCTATCCTCGACTAGAAAACCATGTTATGATCAATTCCTATGACAAAAAATAGGAGGTGTTGTATGCGAAAAATCATCTTGATTGGTTCCGGCGGATCCGGTAAATCGACGCTTGCCCGCGAGATGGGCAAAAAAACTAAACTATCCCGTTGATCACCTCGACAGCTTATTATGGCGTCCGAACTGGGAAGCAGTTTCGCGTGAGGAACAACGCCAGATTCAACAAACACTTATAACGCGCGACACGTGGATCATCGACGGTAATTACGCTGGAACGCTCGATTTACGAATTGATGCCGCCGATACGATCATCTTCCTTGACCTACCACGGACACTCTGTCTGTACCGGGCATTGAAAAGGACATGGCGCTATCGCAAGACCGGTCGACCGGATATGGCGGCAGGCTGTCCCGAGAAACTATCGTTCGATTTTCTGAAATGGATTTGGCGTTTCCCGATCGATAAGCGACCGAGTATTCTTTCAACGCTTACAGCGACGTCCGATAAACAAGTCATCCATCTGACGTCCCGTCGTGCTGTCAAACAATTTCTTCAATCACTTTCATAACATCTATCTGCTGCTTTGTGTCATTCTTGCTTAACCTGTACATACGACGCCACACGCTTACTCCCCTGCTTGTTTTCCATTCATTACCCCAAATAAAAAAACGACCATGATGAATTACCTCATGGTCGTCGTTCAATATCTTACACGGTGAATCTGCCTGTGACTTGTTTTAAATCATCCGCCATCGTCGCGAGTGACTGCGACGCGGATGAGATTTCTTCCATCGACGCCATCTGCTCCTCCGTCGAAGCGGAGATGTTTTGTGTTCCGGCAGCAGTCCCTTCCGTCACTGCTTGAATCGTTCGCATGACGGATGCGATCTGCTCACTCGCTGCCGCCATTTCCTGTACGGCACCGGACACTTCTTCGACGTGCCCTGTCACGTCGGTGATTGCTGTCTCGATTTCTGAGAATGAGGCACCGGCTTGATCGACGACTGCAATTCCACTCGTCATCTCGGTTGAGACTTTCTCCATCGAGGCGACCGATGCTTCCGTCTCTTGTTGAATGACCCGAATCAACGACTCGATTTGTTTTGCCGAGACCGCCGACTGCTCCGCGAGCGTCTTGACTTCCGCTGCGACGACGGCGAATCCGCGTCCTTGTTCGCCAGCGCGTGCTGCTTCGATTGCTGCGTTTAACGCGAGCAAGTTCGTCTGTGCCGCGACACCTTTAATCGAATCCGTGATTTGTCCGATTTCCTGCGATCGGTTACCAAGACCGTCAATGACGTGGCTCAGTCGAGAGACATCTTCTTGAATCCGTCCCATTTGGGTACTGAGTGTTCCGACGACTTGACCACCGAGAGCGACTTTTTCCATCGCATCCGCAGTGCGTTCCGTCATTTGTTGGGCATTACCGGCGACGTAACGGACCGATGTCGTCAATTCTTCGATCGTCCGTGAGGCATCCGATACTTGATGCAATTGTTGACTAGCACCGCTTGCCATCTCTTCCATCGTCACAGCGACCATTTCTGTTGCTTTCGTCGTCGATTCCGCGTTGACGCTGAGTTCGTCCGACGCAACAGCGACACGGTCAGCCGTACCGGTTAGTTCAAGCACGACTTGTTGCTGTGACGCAATCATTTCATTGAAAGACGTCGTCAACTGTCCAAGCTCGTCTTTTGAGTCGTATGTTCCACGGACGGTCAAGTCCCCGTTCCCCGATTGATCCATCCATCCCTGCAATTGACGAATCGGACGCGTGATGAGACGTGTAATGTACATTGCAAGTCCTGCAAACAAGAGAACCGCGAGTAAAAAGGTGCCGAGCATTAAGTAAAAGGCCGTTTGTTTTTCTGCTTGATTCTGAGCGTCTAACGTCTTCGCTTGTTTTGTCATCGAAGCCATCAACGACTTCGCAGAATTTGCGACGTTATCCCGGACTTGTTCCAGACCTTGCGTGTATGCCGTATAGGCTTCTTCGGTTTCGTTGCGCGTCGCCGCATCCTGGACGATCGTCATCGAATTATCATAGGCGAGGACATTATCCTTTAATTCTTCGAGCTGTTTCTTCTCTTTAGCATCGAATTGCCCTGTTTTTTCGATTTTCGTGACTGATGCGCGAATCTGTTCCTGACGCGTATCGATGTCAGCTTGCAGTTCCGTGACCCGCGTCTCGTCCTTCGTTAACATCATCTCGACTAAAAACGAATCGAGCGCGCGTGTATCAATCCGGATTTGAGCCACTTCCTGGATCGGTAATAAGTTTTCCTGATACATCGCTCGGGAAGCATTCGACATCTGATTTAAGAAATAAAGTCCTGCTCCCGCAATCAAAAGCATCGCAACGACGGCTGTTGCGATCAAAGCTTGTATCTTCCGTCTGACTGACATGTGTTTCATTCCATCCCCTCCCGTTTTTGTTATCGGTTCAAGAATGAAAAAGTTGACTATTTTTTCAATATTCCCATACTTTAGATGTGCTTCAGTAAAGACTTGCCATACGACTTTCTCGCTCGCGTTCGATATAATCAGCATACAGCAGTTGAAGAAAGGATGAATCGTATGCAACGTGTAGCCAATGAGATCACACAATTCCGCGGCAGTCATTATGAATTCGGTCGCGAACAAGGACGTTACGTCAAACGAAACCAGTTGCTCCATAACCGGGAGGACAACTGGAAGATCCGTGTTCCGCGCTTTCAAGTCGATCCGGTCGAGACGAAGGAGATGTTCCTCCGCTACGCCCCGCATATTTGGGACGAGCTACTCGGACTTCAAGACGAACTTGAACTATCGCTGCCGGATACGTTACTACATTTCGGGCATTACCGGGTCGAAGGACCGAAAAGTGGTTGTTCGATCATGACCGGTGATAATTTCCTCGTCCGCAATTACGACTATCATCCGATGACATACGATGGTCGATTTTCCGTCTTTCAACCGAACGATGGCGGATCAGCAATTATCGGTCCCGCTTCACGGGTGACCGGGCGGATGGACGGGATGAATGAACATGGGCTTGCGATGGGCTATAACTTCATCAACCGTCGCCGCCCGGGAGACGGGTTCGTCAGTTTCATGATTGGGCGGATCATCCTCGAGATGTGTACGTCGGTCGACGATGCGATCTCACTCGTCAAGGAGATTCCACATCGCGGATCGTTCACGTACGTCGTCCATGATAAATCCGCGCGTTCGTTCGTCATCGAGGCGACGGCGCGGGATGTGCAAGTGCGCGAGACAAACATGTGCACGAATCACTTTGATTTGCTACAGCATGAAAACCGCTATCACCTGGATGACTCGAAACGTCGGATGATGGAGTTAAAGACGCATCAACATATGATTCAAGATGCGGAGTCCGCTTTTCGACTACTCAACGATACCGATAAAGGCGTCTTCGCTGATTTATATGCACAGTGGGCGGGAACGATTCATACGTCTGCCTACTTCCCGGAAGAATTGAAGGTCTGGTTCGCGCTCGGTGGTGATCAGGAGCCGGTCACGTTCGACTTTGCCGACTGGCTCGCTGGCAATGACTTCACAGCAAGCGAGATCACAGGAGAACTGGAGACGAACATCCAGTTCGCGAATACCTTACAGACGTGGCGTTAAACGAAAAAGCTTCCTCCTGCTTGCGCAAGAGGAAGCTTTTTAATGGCTGTCATCGAGACGTTTCGACATATAATAATCCGTTTTTTCATATCCAAGCGATTCATAGACATGAATCGCACGTTCGTTATGCGCGAAGACGTGTAAGGAAACCTTCTTGACGTTCATCCGCTTCAACATCGCTTCCAGTAAGCGAAGCGCTTCCTTGCCGTAGCCCTGGTTCTGTTTATCGGACGTAATCTTGACGTCGTAGATGAAAGCGCAACGTCCGCGTGATTCTTCTGTCACATGAACCCAGACCATTCCAAGATCGTTACCTGTCTCGTCACGAAACGTAAATAAGTAGTGATCCTTCGTCTTCAGCCCTTCTGGCAACAATGTTGCGAATTCTTCTGTCGCCTTCTCGAGCGATTCGTTTTCTGACCACGTACCAGCACGACACTTCTCTGCCGCATACTCCTCGATTGCGACCGGTAAGTAAGCGTCATACGTCGCTTGACTCATTTGCTCGATACGCATGCGGCCACCTCCTGCGATTTCGTCCAGTCCCGTCGTAACATCGCATAGACCTGCAGGTCGTGATACGTCCCGTACAATTTTTCAGCATCCCGTAAGACGCCTTCTTCCGTGAAGCCGAGTCGTTCCGGAATTCGTCTGCTCCGGACGTTTCCAGTCGCACACTCGATGACGACACGGTTCAAGCCGAGCGTCTCGAAACAATAGTTCGTGACGAACCGGACAACGTCCGTCATGACGCCTTTTCGAAGGCCCTTTTCTCCTAGATAATAGCCGATCGACGTTTGCCCGAGATTCCGATTAATTTCATGTAAACTGATCGTTCCGATGAGCTCGTCCTGAAGATAAATGCCGCATGTAAAGCCGTTGCCATCGGCGAACTGTTGCAGCCATGCTGGGATGACGATCTCCTGATATGTATTGGCATCTGTTGCACCATCGACCCAACCGAGCCATTCGCGAAGATGGGCACGATTGGCATCGACGAGGGCGAATAATCCTTCCGCATGGTGCCGTTCAAACAATTGAAGCGATACGTGATCGGATACTTGTAATCTGAACATGACCTCTCTCCTTTCTAGTACCTGTTGTTTGACATCACATCGACGTTTCCCTGCTTGACGTCACGTTCCATTCCATTCGTCTCGAGCGGACAGCCATTCCGAGTGCCTCGTAAAAGGCGATCGCTTCCTGATTGGCGTCATCGACGCCGAGTTCGATTTTGTCACAGCCAATCGTTTCCGCGTGCGCGTAAGCGGCTTGCATCAATCGTCTCCCGACGCCTTGTTTTTGATGCGTATCCGCAACGACGAGACTGATGACGCGTAAGTAATGCGTATCGAAGACGAAGCCGCTTCCTTCGACGATGTCTTCCTTTAGGACGATCACACCGGCAAGCCCATCTTGTTCCGCAACGAGTAATGCATAATCCGGATTCTCGAGTTGCGACAGAAATAAGTCTTCCGGAACCGGCATCTCGTGCGGACGGTAATGATCAGGTCGTAAGGCGACGTGTTGATCGTGGATTTGCTGAAACAATGGAATCAAGGCCTGAAAATCGTCAGGACGGGCAGTACGGATATTCATCAGAAGTTCGCTCCCTTTTCGTTTTGTAGTATATTAACATATTATTCCAAAGTATAGGGGTACTTTTTATACAAAACGGCACTCCGGTTATCGGAATGCCGTCTCTCACTTAAATGGCTTTTGTAAAGTCTCGCGCTGTCTCCGTTAACGACGATGCCGCACTCTGCACGTCATGGAAACGATCGACCGTTTCCGCGACGACCTTGACGCTTGCTTGCGCATCCGACGTTGCTTGCGTCATCGCACGGGCAATCCGCTGCAGTTCATCATTCATTCGCTGCGTCGTTTGCCGGACATCGACGACGGCTTGTTCGACGAGCTTTGAGAGATTTCGGACTTCCGTCGCGACGACATTGAATCCTTTGCCGTGTTCTCCGGCTCGCGCTGCCTCGATTGATGCATTGAGTGACAAGAGATTCGTCTGTGACGCAATGGTTTTGATCGTCTCCGTCACTTGAGAGATGTCCTGCGCCTGACGTTGCAATCGTTCAATCGTCTGATGGTTATCACGGGTCGTCTCAGCCATCTGTTCGATTGTTCGCCGTAACGCTTCGCTTTCCTGCTCGCCATGCGTCGACCGCGTATTCAAATCACTAGCGATCGCATCAAACGAAGTCGCGAATTGTTGAATCGTCTGCTGCCGATCCGTAATATCGGAGGCAATCTTCAAGACACCGGTCACTTCCGTTCCATCGTAAATCGGCATATAGGTTGCTTCTAGCCAAATCGATTGACCATGCGCATCGATGCGTTCAATTTTATCTGCCGTACTGAAGCCACTAAACAGCTTCTGCCAAAATGCTTGGTAACCATCACTCATTGCAAACTCCGTCGTGCAGAAGAGATGATGCTGCATCCCGATCATTTCTTCTCGTTTATACTTCATCGTCTTTGCGAATAAACCATTAACGTCGACGACACGACGTTGCCGGTCGAATCGAATCATCGCAACATTATCTCGCAGGGAGGCTAAAATATCTTGGGATCCTAGGTCGGTTGATAGTTGGGTAGTCATGATTATAAGCTCCTCTCGTCATCTACCTCCTGTTACAGGCTATCCAAGATATTTCAAATCGGAATAGTATGGACTAAAGATATATGACTAAAATTTTTTAACTTCTTTTACTATATCCAGACAACGATAGAATGAAACGTGATTTCTCTAAATATTCATATCCTACACCTCTTTTTTAAACTTGTTTTCATCCCTGAATCTGCTATACTCAAATTGATACTTATTAAAAAATTTTAATAAGTGATTTAGATTGGAGGTCTTTTTTTGACTGAACTCATTTCACGTACACGTCACGCTTTTTTAGTCGAGCAGTTCGATACAATTCCTGCGATTCGCCACGTCTTGGATGTCAGTTTTCCGACTGCGAGCAAACAGATCGATTTGATGATCGATGCTCGGGAAATTGAAGAGACACCACTTGAATTGGTTCGCGGAGGGCGTCCGGCAAAACGGTATCGCTATCGCGCGGATCACTTTCATGGACTTGCTCTTTATCTCGAACGCACGTATCTGCAGTATCGCATCCACGACGTCAGTGGACATCTGATCGCAACGGATCTCCTGAACTTCGATTCGTCGGATCATGGATCTGTTTTATTGAAAACGCTGACAACATTACTTAACGATCATCCATCTATTCAAACGCTTGCGATTGGTGTTGCCGGTGCCGTTGATACCACCGGAACGATCCTGTTCGCCCCAGATTATCCGACGCTTGACGGTCGCCCTTTGCAACAAGAACTGACGGAACTGTTCAAGCGACCCGTCATCGTCGAAAATGATATGAACACGGCGGTCCGTGCCCAAGCTTCTGATAACGAGACGACTGTCTATGTGTATCTCGGGACGAACGGACCGGGCGCTGGCATCGCCGTTTCCGGTCATGTCGTCCGCGGAGCGCATCACTTCGCTGGAGAGATCTCGTTCATCCCGTTTGACGAGAAACGAAATGTCGGTCAAGTCCTCGCAACGACTGCACCACACTCTGACGATTGGTATGAGGCATTATGTCGAATCATCCTCTCGTTTAGCGTCACCTTGAACCCAGATGTCATCTTGTTTACAGCGTCAGATGTCTCGGATGACGGATTAGCACGGTTGACGGAACGATGTGCCAAGCGCTTTCCGCTCGACAAATTACCTCGGTTGCGGCAAGGTGACTGGGAAACTGATTATTTAGATGGTCTGATGCAACTGAGCATCCAGTCATTCATTGAACAAATTCCGTTAGGAGGACTCGCCCGATGACCCGTCTACTATTACCTTTGATTTATCTCGCTTTCATCAGTCTTGGTCTTCCGGATGCGTTACTCGGTACGGCGTGGCCTGTGATGCGGCTCGATCTCGACGCACCGCTCGACATGGCAGGTTGGCTCTTCATGACGATCGCTGCCGGAACGATCGTTTCGAGTCTGTTTAGCGGTCGCTTGATCGAACGTTATTCTACGGGTCCGATCACGGCAGCTTCTGCCGGTTTGACGGCACTGGCATTGATCGGTTTTTTCGTTGCTCCGTCCTTGATTTGGCTCTTCGTCCTTGCGATCCCGCTTGGACTCGGTGCTGGAGTCGTCGACGCGGCGTTAAATCATTTCGTCGCCACCCATTATCAAGCACATCATATGAACTGGCTCCATTGCTTCTGGGGCATCGGTGCGACGGCTGGTCCGCTCATCATGGCTGGTGTATTGCTCGATTCCGGCTGGCGTGTTGGTTACCTCGTCGTCGGCGCATTGCAACTCGTCTTGATGATTGTCTTAATCGTCAGCTTACCGCTTTGGAAGCGGGCTCCGAAACAGGTGTCTGAACAGGTTCAGACCGTGAGTACGTCGTCCGGAAAACCACGCGGATTGATTGCCGCTCTCGCAGCGTTTTGCTTTTATTGCGGGGTTGAGGCGGTCGTCGGGCTGTGGGGCAGTAGTTATCTTGTCCAAGTCCGGTCCTTTTCCGTAACATCAGCAGCGACGTGGATTTCCGTCTACTACGGAAGCATCACCGCGGGTCGATTCATCAGTGGTTTTCTATCGCTACGCTGGTCGAATCGTCGTTTGATTCGTGTCGGTCAATGGACGGCATTCGTCGGAGCAGCCTGTTTCATCCTCGCACCCGCTGCCTGGATGCCGCTTGGTTTCGTACTTGTCGGTCTTGGTCTCGCACCGATTTACCCGGCAATGCTCCATGAGACACCGGTTCGCTTCGGGGAGGCTGCGGCGCAACGGCTGATGGGGGTACAAATGGCATTTGCTTATACCGGTAGTACCTTCATGCCGCCATTGTTCGGATGGCTGGCGACGTCCTACTCCTTATCGTTGTTCCATTGGTTCACGATCAGTCTCATCTTCTTGATGCTGGTCGCTACGGAAGGCTTGAACCGGATGTTATTCAGACAGCGATTGGCAAAAGCGTCTTGAAAAAAGGAGGAATGGAGATGAAGATTGAACATATCGCCCTCTGGGTGGCAGACCTTGACGGGATGCGTCAATTCTACGAAACACATTTTGATGCTACGGCAGGCGAGCGGTATCATAATCCGACGAAAGGGTTCACGTCGTATTTCCTGACGTTCTCGAGTGGTGCGCGTCTTGAGTTGATGCAACGGACGGATATCACGGAACGGACAATGAATGCGCTCGGGTATGCCCACTTCGCCTTTTCGCTCGGCAGTAAACAAGCAGTCGATGACTGGACAGCTCGGTTACAGGATGCCGGTGTACAACATCTTGACGGTCCCCGGACGACGGGTGACGGGTATTATGAAAGTACGATCGCGGACCCGGAAGGTAATATGATTGAGTTGACGTTTTAATGACGAAACGAAACAATCCCTCATTCTAATTAGAGTGAGGGATTGTTTGTTGGTCGATGACTGTTCAATTGTTTTCTGCTTGTTGGTATGTTTCGTGACGAGCTGGTGTATGACACGCGTTCATTCAGGATATCTTTAAGCGACGATTACAAAACTCTTTCGCTGTAAACATTTGTAATGATATGCTAAAAAAGAACCAAATTATGACTATATGTATTCATTTTAAGAGGAGGCAGTTTATGCGAAAGCACCTAGGATGGATCTCAATCGGTATTGTGGTTTTCACTTTCCTTACTGTTAAGCTCTTGCCGTTCAATGGTTTTTGGGGTACGAACTATATGTTAGCTGGACTATTGCTTGCGCTAGTGTGCGCCATCATTAGTCTAAGAAATACGGGGAAAATCCTTGCGTTAACATTACTCACTTCTCTATTGGTTCTTTTTATTTTTTCAGTAATCGGCTTCTTGGCACTAGCTTGAACGTTTCGCTAACCGATGAAAACACGGTTAAAGATTAACTGAGATCATGACGATATTTCTTCTTGAACACGTTATACGTTGCTGAATCACCGAACAGGAGAAAACAACCGCGATCATCATAGATATTCATGACGATCTTTCGATCCACGTTCACGAAAAAGACTTCCGGATAGTCTGTATATGTTTGACGAAATCTTGGTTGCAGCGCCGGGAAATCCTGATGGCAGATCGCTTTGATTAAACGCTTATAATCTAATGTGTTTTTGTTCGGTAATAACACGGCATATTCGGATACCTGCTCTTCTTCATCCATCATTTTCTCTACGAACTTTATGTTGTATTGATCTTCTCTTCTTTTTAAGTGACGGAATACTTTCGTCGCTGACTTTTGATACTTACCGCGCTCCCTTCTCACATGTACGACGAAATAAAGAGGCTCCTCTTCTCGGAATAGATCCTCAAACAAGTCGTTTGATTTTTGGTATGCCTGTTTGAAGTATTCCTCGTTGATTTCATCTGAATTTTTCTTTAACTGATACAGGTCCTTCACTAAGTCTACGTGGAATACTAAATCCTTCTCAACAAAGGAACGATCAAATAAGTTCACCTTCCCAAAATGTTGTTGCAAGTATTGTTCGAAGTTCATTCCAAAGCTCCTTTATTCTGATGAGGACAGATGTATTGTTTTGAATAACTATTACAGGACGCATTAATTTAATGATCGATACAACAATTGTAGAAAGGAGGATGAGAAGATGATCATTGATACATTATCGAATCATCCTGAACAATTAGAAGTGGTTGCCACAATGATTCATACCGAATTCGTTCAAAAGAAAAAAGGGTCGGTACCCTATGAACAAATAAAAGCCTTTTTAGACAAAAAGCCAAGTGTACCGTATCCTGTAACGTTCGTTGCCTTAGATGATGCCACGTGTATCGGAACCGTTTCCCTCTTTGAAAATGACTTGAACGAACGACCAGCCTATACGCCTTGGCTCGCTTCTTTATTCGTTGAAAAAGTCTATCGGAATCAAGGGATCGCGCAGCAACTCATCA
Source organism: Exiguobacterium sp. UBA1053 (assembly GCF_002316465.1). Taxonomy (NCBI): domain Bacteria; kingdom Bacillati; phylum Bacillota; class Bacilli; order Caryophanales; genus Exiguobacterium; species Exiguobacterium sp. UBA1053. The sequence continues at coordinate 240,671 of NZ_DCDO01000018.1, forward strand.
ATCAATTAATCGTCTACGCCAAATCACGACAGATCACAACAATCTATTTAAAAACAGAAAACGCTTCAGCATATTATAAAAAATTAGGATGGACATTGGTCGAGACGATCGAGACGACGGAATTACCCATACACATTTTTTCATACACGATTGATGAGGATTGATATCTTCATATGAACGACGAAAGTCATTTGATGTTAATCGTCTTAAAGGATTTCTCATTATGGTTTAAATGATGGAGATCTTGCTGACGTGAACAGAATAATCTCTTTTTCTTGAATCGGTCATTCGTGTTCGAATAGACGACTGCGAATACAATAAGAAAGAATAGTAGCATGACGCCTAAACTAAACAAAGAGTGATATCCAAACAGCTCGCTCCCAGCAATCAACAGGATGCTAAAACAAACGCCGTACATGATTTTACCCATAAATTGACATAGGGCGACTTCGTCATAGTCTTGTTTCTTACTTTCAGACAACGTATTATATCCTGCAAGCAATGATGCACCTTTTCCTTTCGATAGAACGATAGCAAACACTAGTAGAGGGATAAGAATTACAAAATAAACAATAGATTCGCTCACGACCATCCTCTCCTTTCTCTCGTTTTAATGTATGACGTGTGTCAATTCATTAACGCTTTTACATTCCTTCAAGTTTCATAATATTTAGTTGAATGACCAACCAATTTTTCTGATTTTTCTGTTTTTTTAGCTCACTTTCTTAATCTTCAATTATAATTAGGTAATGATTGGATTTTTTAACTTACATATGGAATAAAAAACGTTCTTTCAAAGGAGGATTCATCCATGACTGAATCGGTACACATCCATAGCTACACGTCACCTCAATTAATGGTTAATGCAAGGTCCATCATAAGACAGTACATCTTACTCCAGGAGGGGTTTGCCGATGCTTAAGTTCATCTGGAATTCCTGGTGGCGCAACAAAGAGCGTTTCATCCTGCTACTTGTCGGTGTTCTGATCGTCAGTACCGGACT
>NZ_DCDO01000018.1:241815-268200 GCF_002316465.1 Exiguobacterium sp. UBA1053
CAGCAGGATGGGAACCTACAGGAAATGCAGTAAAATCAGGTGTGTCTCCCCTTCCACTTGGAAAACAACCGTTATATGAGTATGGAAGTCAAGTCATGATTGCAGGGGTTGATCCCGAAGCGGAAGCCGCACTCGTCGGCTTGGACAAAGCGACGACCAAAGGAACCTATAGTAACTATTTTTCAAAAGATGATCAGGTCACCTCGTTCAGGGAAGATGGTGTCCAAATTCCGATCCTGTTGAACAATCGTGAATATGTCGATGCGTCGCGCATCTACACGTACGAAAAAGTGGAGCTGCCGTCGAAAAAGAAATCCATTAACGATCTGGTACAACAAGTCGAACAAGAAGGCGGAAAAAAATACTTACAGTCCTTACCGACAAGTGGTGCGAAACGTTATACGATTACGACACAAGATGTCCAGAAGAAGCTCGTCAATGATATTTTGAAACACACGTTACCGACCGCTGAAGAGACGAACAGCAATTCCTTTACATGGATTGCCTTAAAACCGTCTCCGATCGACTACCGTTCGATCAAAAGTCCTTACGCTTCACGTTGGCCGTTCACCTATCAAGTCCAACCGAAACAAGTCGACCAAGATTCCTTGCTCGCTAAACGCAGCATGTACCGGGAAGCACGCATGTTCGGAAAAGATAGCGTGGACTGGCCCAAAGTCAACTTGAACTATATCGGGGTCTTCGATCCGAAGAAATTGAATATCTCGAAAGACCCGCTGACAGAACTGCCGATGGAGACGTACTTTCCGTCGAAAGCCCAGTGGGTGATGGACAAGAATGAACGTCCCGTCAATCCGGTCCGAGACGTTAAACCAACAAATGATCCGTATGATTTCCTGACGAAACCACCGTCGATGCTGACGACACTCGCTGCTGCGTTTAAAATTCGTGGTGCCAAAGCGATTTCTGCCATCCGCGTCAACGTCAAAGGTGTCGAGACGATGAATGCTGCTAGCGAGAAGAAGCTCCAACAGGTGGCAGCAGAAATCGAACAGAAGACAGGTCTAATCACGGACGTGACACTTGGTTCCTCGCCGCAGCTCGCTTTGACCTATTTACCGGGTTTAAAAGACGAATCAGCACTCGGATGGGTCCAACAACCGTGGATCAAGCTCGGGTCCTCGATTGCCATCTTCCAAGAGGCAAAGGTCGGAATGAGCGGGATCATCGCCAGTGTCATCGCTGTCGCGCTCGTCTATGTCTTCAGCTCGAACATCATCCTGCTGTATGCACGAAAGAAAGAATTCGCGATCTTACTGTCGCTCGGTTGGCGTCCACGTCAACTCTCAAAACTGCTGTTCCTGGAAGCCACGATGCTTGGTACACTAGTAGCACTGATTTCATGGACGATTCTCGGTTCGTTCTGGATTACGACGGACAACCCGATTGCAATCGGTCGGATTCTGTTGATCGGTCTTGCTGGTTTACTCATTTACTGGGGTGGAACGCTCGTGCCGATGTCATTGATCCGGCGCATCAAACCATATGAAAGCATGCGCTCCGGTGAAGTCTCCAAAGGTCGTCGTTTCGTCCGCGCGCGTAGCGTGTTTGGGATGAGCATCAATCAACTTGTCACGTACTGGCAACGGACATTACTCTCCGTCGTCGCGATCGCCTTACCGACGAGTCTGTTCATCTTCTTCCTCTTCATCACGTTCCGCTTAAAAGGCGTCTTGTATGCGACGTGGCTCGGTGAATATGTCGCGCTTGAAGTCGGCACGATGCACTACGTCGCCATGGGAGTCTCATTATTAATCGCTATCCTGACGACAACGGAAATCATGTGGCAAAACGTCAATGAACGCAAGAGTCAACTTGCCGTCCTCAAAGCAACCGGCTGGCGGGATGGACAAGTTCGCTTACTTGTATTGAGTGAAGGAATGATCACAGGATTATGTGCTGGTGTGATCGGTCTTCTGACAGCACTTGGAATGATTGGCTTCGTTTATGGGCAATTCCCCGTTAAAGAGCTTGGTTTCCTTAGCGTCATGCTCTTGATTCCGGTGATTACCGGCGTGTTAGGCGCCTTGCTCCCCGCTCAGCGTGCCGTCCGGATCACACCGAATGCCGCACTCGGCAGTGTCGTCGAAAACACACAAGCTACAGAACGGCGTTTCAAATGGGCACTCGGATCCATCGCTGCTTCCTTGTGTGTCGGAGTGGCGAGTCTATTCCTGTTCGCCTCAACAGAATCTTCGACGACTACAGCAACACAGAGTACTCCACCTCAACAACAGACTAGTGGCCAAAAATTAAAGGATTTGACAACTAATACGAAAACATTCTCTGATAAGAAAACAGGCAAGCAGGATGCAGCACTTAAAAAACTAATGGAGAAAGGTGTTATTCAAACCTATCCGGGTGATCCGAAAGCAAAATATGAGCTATTTTATGCTAAATCACTCGTTCCAACACCAAAAGAACTGAATTTAAAAGAAAAGCCTGGTTATCGGTATATCACAATTCCTGTCTTTATGCACAACTCGGATACAAAAAGTAAAGGTGTATATTCAACTTACAGACCAGGAACATTTACGCTAACCTCGCTAGACGGAAAAGAATATTCTACCGTCGATTATGTCAATCATAACGAAAAAGCATTCAAGAACGGCTATCAATACTTCGCCCCGTATAAGTCAGTTGTCGACTTAGTTTATCAAGTACCCGTCGACAAAAAGACATTTGTTCTCTATGCAACCGACGAATCTATTCCAAAGGATACGACTGTAAAAATAGAACTTGATCAGAAAACTCAGTAAGTACGTTGTAATTCATTAAAAACATAAATCCAGTAGATAATTGATTTCTACTAGATTTATGTTTTTTTAACGACCATTATGCATACAAAAATAGTTAGTCTTTCACAAATGTGTATTCAGTTGATTTACTACACAATTTAAAGTTTATTAACTCATCTTTTTATCAATGTGTTTTTAATAGTCCTTTCTTATGTAAAAATACAAAAAAATCAGCGTATAGATACTTTTAAAGTGTCCGTACGTTGATCCTTTTCTTAATTATTAATCTAAACGTTGTTCTGCTGTTTTATAAATCTCATCTTTATCTCGTTTACCAATCGCTACAATTTGAATGATCTGGAGTTTACCCTCTACTTCTCTAAAAACAACGCGTAACCCCATCTTTCTGTTTTTTAATTTATTGCAATGTGCCAAGTTCCCACTGAGCGGCTGTCCTGCTGCCATTCCTACAGAAACGATGCGATTCAATGCTTTATCTACGAATACCTTTTGACTACCGTCGAGGTTATCGTAGTCCTCTTTCGAATACTGTGTCCACTCAAGCTGATACAATGATTACTCCCACCCATCCATTTCATCAATAGTCGTCGAGTGAGTTCCTTGTTCTCCACGGACTTCTGAATCGGTGTAGGTGCGGACATTTTTATTGGATAGTCGCATTTCGACTGTTAAATCATCCAATCGGCTGTACAAGTCTTCAATTTCTTTGTTGAGTGATTCGTATTGCTGTTGAGTCAGCATAACACCTGCAACTTTTTCACGGTTAAAAACATATACGCCGGCTGCTTCACGATCTGCTCTTTGAAATGCTTCCATAGGAGACCGTTTCACGTCAGATATAGAAGTGGTTGGAATATCAAGTATTCGCATTCTCATTATCATACCCTCCTCTTATTTCCTTTAGTATACACCGTTTAAAAGACTTTTAAAAGTCTTTTAAACACTCCTTTCAATTTTTATAATGTCTATATTAACTTCTCTTTTTAGAATAAAATCAAAAAAATCGGGTGCTCATTTATTTAGTTCTCTATTGTTTGATAGATGCTATTTAATCTGAGTACACGTTAATTCGTAATCAAAAGATTATTAAATGATCTTTAATTTTACATCTGCTTGAGTTTCTAATACATCGCCATCCTCACTAAAAAATGCATTCGAGTTCACATCATCCAGACCAAGAATTGTGTTTACTTTCAAGTCTCCATCTATAGAATTAACTGTAAAATTCGCCCCTTCTCCAATACGCTCAACACGGTATCGATTGACTGACACATCATCGCTGTTTCGCTCGGTGGCGTCTCGAATGCTTACGACATCACACCACAGGACAGCACCTTGAACCGTCATGGTGATCAGACGTACATGGAAGACGTCATCCGCAAGGCAGGTGGCGCGACGAACTTCGAGGCGCAAATCACTTATCCGGATACGTCGACGATGATCCCATCCGCGTATCAGTATACCTATACGGTCCGTGGGAACACTGTCGTCGACCGGTTCAAGAACGGTAACCCGGACGAGACGAATGCGGCACTCGGTCTGACGAAGAAAAAGGAGACGAAAACAGAATCGTCAGCGACGTCCTCTGCCGATACCACAGCGACCGAGGATGTCTCGCGCGTCGATACCGACGGCAATGGTCAAGTGACGATCCAGGAAGCGAAGGACGCAGGCTTTGCGATGCCAATCACGGAGAAGCACTGGTTGTACCAATATATGCGGGACAATGACTATGACGGTATGGTCGGAGAATGAATTCTCCACCCAATCGAATAGGCGAAACATATTAGGGCAGTGACGAGATACTCGTCGCGCCTTTTTTCGTTCCCAAAAACGGAGGCATTGATGAGACGTCGAAAAAGCGGATTGAAAACAGGAGAAACGAGGAACATAATAAGAACAAATGTTCTTATTATGAAAAGGAGTGGTTTTAATGAGTTATGAAGACCGAGGCAATAAGAAGTGGATCCCGTTCCTCATGCCCGAACACAAAGGATTGCTAAAACGCTATTACCAAGAGGTCCATCATCTCAAGTTCGAGGATACGGAGGGACCAATCGACGGGACGATCGAGAACGCGTTGAACGACGCCATCTTCAGCGGTGACATCGTCACGGTGACGGCGATGAACGGTCTGTTGACGCATCGTTTCGATGCCTTCGTCGAGAAGCTCGACTATGTGCAAGAGGAGGTCTACCTAGTCAAACGAAATCTCGACGTCGAGATTGTTCCTTTCAAGCAAATATTGAGCGTCACTCTATCGGGCTGAAAAAATCATGGTCATCGATTGCCTAAACATAGTCAAAATTAAGATAGAATGACTATGTTTAGAACAATTTGAACATGATTCAATCTATTCAATCGTACTCATTCATGATATTCAGTAGCCGGGTTTCATCTCGCAGAGAATGTTCATTCTGAATCATCATCAATTCTATGTACTAAAAGCTCAATTTGTATTACAACGTATTACAAAGGAGCTGATAATCATGAGTACCATTTCCGTACGTCTGGATGATCAGGATACACGACTCATCAAGGAATATGCGAAAGCAAAGAACATCACGATTTCTACACTCGTTCGCGATGCTGTCCTCGACCGCATCGAAGACGAAATCGATTTGCAACTCTATCATGATTCGATGGCAGCACACCGTAAAAAATCAGAAGCGATCTCTTTCGGCGATATGATGAAGGAACTTGATTTAGAATGACAGCATATACGGTGGAGTTTGAGCGCGGAGCCCAAAAGTCTCTCAAGAAGATGGATCCCCAACAAGCGCGGATTATCATGTCCTGGATCAAGAATAATCTGGTCGGAACGGATGATCCGCGTCGTCATGGTAGAGGGCTCGTCTCGAACAGATCGGGTGAATGGCGTTATCGCATTGGCGACTATCGTCTTATTGCTGACATCCAGGATGAAAAAGTCGTGATCTTGATTCTTGAAATTGGACATCGTCGTGATATCTATAAATAAGGCAGTTAGAACTCGCATCTGAGGAAATATGTGAGTTTTCTTTTTTGTCTATTTAACGACCGTTTTATATAATGATTGCAATAAAAATTTGTTCTTTATATAAATCATCATCATCATATATTCTAATAAAATTAAAATCGCGTGTAAAAAGTCTTCGAATACTCATAGACTTTTTACACGCGATTAAATTCAGTGCTTCGCTACTAATAAGTTCTGAAATCACTTCAAATGATTTCATATTTTTAACGTTCTAGCATTTACAGCAACAATGACGGTGCTAAGACTCATTAGTACTGCCCCAATGGCTGGGGATAAGATCACACCATAGGGAGCTAGAACGCCGGCTGCTAGTGGTATTGTTATAACATTATAACCAGCTGCCCACCATAGGTTTTGAATCATTTTGTTATAAGTGCTTCGGGAAAGTTCAAGGATAGAGAGAACATCTTTCGGATTACTTCTGACCAGTACGATATCAGCGGTTTCGACTGCCACGTCGGTTCCACTACCAATCGCAATCCCTACGTCAGCTTGTGCCAGTGCGGGTGCATCATTAATGCCATCACCCACCATGGCTACTTTCCTACCTTCCAATTGAATGTTCTTTACTTGTCTTGATTTATCATCAGGTAAAACTTCTGCATGAACTTCGTCAATACCCAACTGTTTGGCAACCCAATGTGCAACCTTTTTATTGTCACCAGTGAGCATGATTGAATTTATGCCTTTATTTTTAAGAGCAGTCACAGTCTCTTTCGCTTCTTCTCTTACTAAATCAGCAAGTGCAATCATTCCTAGTAATTGCTTGTTTTTCAATACAAATATGACAGTCTTTCCTTCTTCAGATAATTTTTCAAAAGCGAGCTCATCAACCGTTATTTTTTCTTGACGAATATATCGAGGACTCACTACACGAATTAACGTACCCTCTACTTTCCCTTCCAATCCGACTCCTGTAATAGACATAAAATCTTCAATCGACGGAAGTGATAGTTGTAGCTCTTCTGCTCTTTTTACTACACCTTTAGCAAGAGGATGTTGTGATGAACGTTCGACTCCCGCTGCTAGACGAAGTAGTTCGTTTGAGGAAATTTCATCAACCGGCATCAAATCCGTCACACCAAAATTACCTTGCGTCAAAGTACCTGTCTTATCAAAAATAATGGCGTCTAATTTCCGTGCCTCTTCAAACTGCGTCCGATTTCGAATCAATAAACCTTTCTTAGCAGACAGCGCCGTCGAGACAGAGACGACCAATGGCGCTGCAAGTCCTAGTGCATGGGGACACGAAATAACCATGACAGTCACCATACGTTCGATAGCAATGCTGAGCGGATATCCTAATGCAAGCCAAATGATAAATGTCAACACACCGGCAAAAACAGCGACATAGAAGAGAATTTTTGCTGCACGATTCGCTAAATTTTGTGTTTTAGATTTAGATGTCTGCGCTTCGCTGACTAATTCGATCACTTTCGATAAATACGTGCCTTCACCTGTATTTTTCGTTTCAACAGTCAAGCTTCCTTCTTGATTAATGGAGCCAGCAATTACGTGGTCGTCCATTTTCTTTTCGATGGGAAGAGATTCACCTGTCAGCATCGATTCATCAACTGTTGTTGCTCCTTTTATTATCTTACCGTCAACTGGAACTTGCTCCCCAGGTTTGATCAGAATCACGTCACCAGTCTGTAATTCCGACACCGCAATATCTTCTATTTTTTCATCATCAATTCGATGCGCAATACTGGGTAACAATTTGACTAATTCTTGTAGCGCGTTAGACGCGCCCATGATTGACTTCATTTCAATCCAATGTCCTAAAAGCATAATATCTATGAGCGTTGCTAACTCCCAGAAAAAGTCATGTCCCTCTCCTAGACCTAAGATGATGCCCACACTATAAAAGTATGCAACACTAATCGCTAAAGCGATCAACATCATCATCCCCGGATTTTTTTGTTTCATTTCGTCTAAGCTACCTTTTAAGAACGGCCATCCACCGTAGAAGTAGACAATTGTGGATAGCAAAAGCAAAACAACGTCGTCATATGGAAAGCTAATGTTGATACCCGACCATTCTTGAATCATTTTGGAAAGTAGCAGGATTGGAATGGTCAACATTAACGATACGAGAAATCTTTTCTTGAAGTCTCCGATCATTCCTTCATGTTCATGATGTGAAGCACTCATTTGTTGGTCTTCATGATGAGTATGTTCGTGATGGATATGGTGATTCATAAGAAAACCTCCTTTTACGTACTATATACCTGTATGGTGTATATAGAGAGATCATGACTATATAGAGCTACATCTCGTTTTTACTTCCAGTTAAACTTATATATATAAATATAAAATGTATTTTGACACACTAAAAAATAAAAATTATCATACAAGTATAGGATATATTTTAAAAAATGAGACCATTTGTTTGAATAGGACTATTTAGCGCCAAAATCACAAGTACTGAAACTTTAAAAAGAATTAAAGGACAAGTTCGAGGTAGACATCAAATGATTGATGACAATTCATGAATTAACTGAACTAATGAAGACTATGGTCAAATGAACGAATAGGTACTATCGTGAACAGACAAATGAGCTAATACAAAAAACGCAATTAAAAAGCTTTGTTTTATGCACCTACAAAATTATCTCTAAGGAGAATCCAATCGTGAAACTTAACATACTCTTAAAAAGCGTAAGTCTTATTAGCCTATCCTTGATTGCGGTCGGCTGTGCTCAATCCCCGATGAAGTCTTCTACTCCTAATCATTCAAAGGAGGTAGATCATGCGAAACATATGAGCGGTGACAAGATTGAAGAAACATCATCATCGTTGATACTTCCCACGTTTTTAAAAACTCAACCTGAAGATGTACGAAATGTTTATCAAGCTGTAGGGAAAAATCGTAAACTACTAGAGAAAATACCTTGCTATTGCGGTTGCGGTGAAACAGTCAATCATAAAAATAATTATGATTGCTTTATAGAAGAAAACGCGACGAATGGATCGGTGAAATGGACAAGTCACGGAATGACATGCAGCACCTGTCTCGAGATTGCTGTAAAGTCTATTTTGAAGCAACGGGACGGAGAATCGGTTAAAGATATTCGTTCTGCAATCGATTCTTCATATAAAGATGGATACTCGAAGCCGACACCGACTCCCTTATGATTTTTATGATGACACTTTTGCTCCTATAGCAAGAGTGTCATTTCGTTTCATCCTCACTCCAACGATATCCTCTCCCCCAAATTGTTTTCAGATGCCTATCGATCGGGTAATCTAACTCTCTTAACTTTTCTCTAATCATCTTAATATGAGAATCAACTGTCCTCGGATCCGATTCTGACGTATAAGACCAAACGAATTCATAAAGCTCTAGTCTGTTGAACAGCCTTCCAGGATGTTGAAGGAATAGTCGCAGTAATGCATGTGCTTTTGGTGTAAAGTCAATCGACTTGCCATCTAGTAAAATTAAATTGTTGCTCTCATCGAACGTAAGTCCGTGGTAGATAACGGGTTCTTTTGCTTTCCTTCTCATGACAGACCGAACTCTTGCTAAAAGTACGTCCCCGTTAAACGGCTTTGTGACATAATCTGTAGCTCCAGCATCTAGTCCTTTGACGATGGATTCAGCATCATTTAGAGCCGTTATCATGATGATAGGGACTTCCGGGTGAGAATCCGTTATTTTCTTACATACTTCGAATCCATCGTACATTGGCATCATTACATCCAATAAAATCAAATCGAAGGTTTCTTTTTTCACTTTCTCTAAAGCTTCGATCCCATCATTCGCCATACTACATTCATATCCTATTGGTTCTAGATAGAGTCTTAATAATTGCCTCATTCTTATTTCATCATCAACAATTAATATTTTATCCATCCTAGTCACCACCTCTTACATTAAAATTTTTTAATAATAAATGATTGTTAGTCTATTTCCTCATAAATTTCACGAACTTTCTATATAATCAATTCAACCTATAGAATGGAGTTGATTTTCATGAAAGTGTTTATGAAGAGTTTGATCGTTATCCTCTATGTATCCTTATTTTCTCTCACCATACTACTGGTCTATAAAGGTTATGAACTTTTTCATAACTAAGTATCTTAGTGCTTATAAATGAAAGAGCATCAGCTTTTTAGCTCATACCTTTTTCGGCATGGCGACATAGATGCTCCTTCATTTTTAACACTTCGCTTTAAGCAATTAATTTACGACAGACTTTTGCACATTCATTACAGGCCTCAGCGCACTTTTTACAATGATCATGATCATGTTTCGAACATTCGTCGGCACATCTTTCACAAATTTCAACACAGCTTCTTGCAAGAACATCAATATTGCTGCTGTTTCGAGAAATAGCTTGTACTAAAAGACTACAAATTTCAGAACAATCTCTGTCTAGACGTATACACTCTGCCATCGAAGAAATATGATGTTCACTCAAACACGCATCAAAGCATTCATTACAAGTCACTATACAGTTGTGTAGGGCACCTAAGATTTCTTGTTGTCCAGTATTCATTCTAAAATACCTCCATTTTCCGTCTTTTTTGACTTACACAAAGCCTATTTCCTTAGTTTGTGAAAAAAAGATGAAAACATTCACCTATTTTTTAGTCCACTTTCAACTGACCCATCATTCCGTTCTCTTCATGTTCAAGGATATGGCAATGGTACATGAATACCCCTTTTTCCTTGAAAGTCATCTGAATCTTAACTCGTTCATCTGGTTTTATAGCGATAGTGTCTTTTAGACCTGCTTCTTGATTATCTAGTTTCTGTCCGTTTCGCTCTAATACTTTGAATTGGACTCCATGAATGTGGAAGGGATGAGTCATTCCACCCATCATGTCTTTTTTATTATAGACCTCCCAAATTTCGGTTTCTCCTTGTTTCGCTTTAATATCGATTCTCTTCTCATCAAACTTTTTCCCATTGATTTCAACATTTTTGCCCATCCCGAAAAGAGTTAACTTTTGATTCACTGTAGACAAGGTCTTTAGCGGCTTTTCATATCCACTTTTCGGCGCCAATGCACTTAGGTTCGTCCCTTGTTTATCCTTCAGCTTGAAGTTAACGACCCTTACTCCATTCGTCTCAAATGAAACAGTCTCACCAATTTTTCTTTTTGAAAAGTCTACCAATACCTCTATACGTTCGCCTGGACTTAATTCAATTTTCTTTACGTTTTTCGGTTTTGAGATGTAACCACCATCATCAGCAATTTTTTTAAAGGATGAACCGTCAGATAGCTTCACTACGTAGTTACGTGCATTGGAGCCATTTATCAATCTGACTCTAAGTTGCGAATATTTTACGTTGAAATATGGATTAATCGTACCGTTTACGAGGAGGGTATCGCCTAAAGCCCCATCTGTTTTTTCTACATCAGCATATCCAAGGACATTCCTGTTTTTAACTTTTCGATCTTGAAGAATTAATGGAATATCATTTTCACCATATTTTTGAGGTAGCATCGTCTCTTTAGTTTTTTCATCCTTTACGTACAACAATCCTGCTAACCCCTTGTATACTTGTTCAGCAGTTTTCCCCATTGGATGTGGATGAAACCACAATGTCGATTCATCTTGCTTCACTTTAAACTTTACTACCTTCGTTTCACCAGCTTTCACGACTTGATGTGGTCCGCCATCTACGGATGATGGTACAACAAGACCGTGCCAATGGAATGTAGTCGCTTCTGATAAGCGATTCACCGTACGGATTGTTACCATTTTTCCTTTTTTCAATTCCACTACAGGACCTAAATAATTTCCGTTATATCCTAGAGTTTCAGTTTTTTTACTATTTCGGAAGAACTGTGTCTCTCCTTGTTTAGCGACAATCGTGTATTGAATGGAATTCTTGGTTTCACGATCGGATTTTAGCATCTTAGGGATGTTCAATCGTCGCTCTTTTTCTTCAGTTGATTTTAAATCGACACTCGCGCCATGTCCCATACCTTCCATCATGGTCTGATTTGTAGTAGTGTTCCCTACATTCATCATAGATTCCATATGCTGTTTGTTATTTGGCATAGTACCTCGGGTAAAAAGTAAATACGAACCGCCCACTATCATCATGAGAGTAAAGATACCGATAGTTGCGATTAACCATCTTTTCTTCACATGGATCATTCCCTTCATTTAATTATTTTCTTTAACTTAAAGAATGATTGTGAAAAAAATATGTCTTTCCACCCATGAATTTTATATTTTTTTCAATGTGTTACTTTTCTGCTCTCTGCAATGTTTCTGCAAATTTATGTGATAAAGTCTATGGAAAGCATAAAAAAAAACACTTGGAGGTAATTTTTATGAAATTAAAGAAAAAGATTTTTATGACAACTATGGCTGCTTCGCTTTCTTTAGCACTCGCTGCGTGCGGAAGCAATGGTGATGATTCTAAATCAACAGGAAGCATGGATAAAAATATGGACGGTATGGATCATTCGACGATGGACATGTCTGGATCGAAAGAGGTTCCGAAAGGGCTCCAAGAGGCTAAAAACCCTAAATTTAAAGTTGGCGACATGGCGATGATCAAAGAAGCACATATGGAAGGCATGAAAGGGGCCGAGGCTAAAATTGTAGGAGCTTATGATACTACTGCTTATAGCATTTCTTATGACCCTACAAATGGCGGGAAACGCGTCACGAATCATAAATGGATTATTCAAGAAGAGATTGTAGATGCCAAGTCATCTCCTTATGAAGTAGGCGATGAAGTAAAAGTAGACGCGGATCATATGAAAGGAATGAAGGATGCTACGGCCACTATCGACTCAGCTAAGCAAACAACAGTGTATATGATTGATTTCGAATCGACTACAGGTGAAGAAGTGAAAAATCATAAATGGGTGACTGAAGACGAACTATCTGCAGAATAAACGATAAACAAGAGAGGAACGGTTTTTTAACCGTTCCTCTCTTGTCTTATTTCTCCTTATTTAAGGAACCCACTTGTAACCAATTCCCCATACTGTGCGAAAGTGTTCTTCAATAGGAAACTCGAGTTTCCTAAGTTTTTCTCTTAAGTTTCTTACATGAGAGTCGACCGTTCGTTCATCTGTCCACTCATTTGCTAACCATAAACTTGAGAGTAGTTCCTCTCTTGAATAGACACGTTCTGGATTTTTTAATAACTTAGCAAGTAATGAAAATTCCTTTGGCGTGACTTTGACTAAATGATTATCATAATACAGCTCATGGGCGTCTTCATTTAAGATTAGACCCGACGATTCGATTTTTGATCCTGAAGAAACTGTAGTTCGTCTGAAAATCGATTGAATTCTTGCCTTCAATTCCGCCTCGTCGAACGGTTTCACAATGTAATCATCTGCTCCCAGTTGTAATCCTTTTACGATTTCTTCTTTTCCGTCGAGTGCTGTCAATAAAATGATTGGTACATTCGAAACTTCCCTTATCCTTTGACAGGTCTCAAAACCATCCATTAAAGGCATCATCACATCCAATATGATTAAGTCAGGCTCATCTACATCAATCAAGTTCAATATCTCTCTTCCGCTGTTCAGCTTAATACAGGTATAACTGTCTTGCAGATAGAGTTCAATCAGTTCTAACATTCGATTCTCATCATCTACCAAAGCAATGGTTCTCATCCTGGAATCCCCCTCAAGTCAATGACAACTTTCAGCCCGTTTTCTACATTAATAGCTACGATGGTCCCTTTGTGCGCTTCAACTATTTCTTTCGTGATAGCCAAACCGAGCCCAGTACCTCCTGTTTCACGATTTCGTGAAGAATCTACTCGATAAAAACGATCAAAAAGATACGGGAGTGATTGCTCATCCACACCACCACCTTCATCCGTAACTTCAATAAAGTTTTCATCAAGTTTTAAAAATACGCGTTTGTTCGCATGTGTATATTTTAGCGCGTTATCCAGTAAATTTAAGAGAACCTGATCAAATCTAGCTTGGTCTATCTCTTTGTAGATGGGAGTTTTATTAATTTGAAGAATTAATTTCACTTGTTTCTCCTCAAATTTAAAAATTATTCTTTCACTGATTTTTTTTAAGAAATCATTCATCTCTGTGATCTGAGGATCTATTTGAAAATGTGGCTCTTCCAATCTAGCAAGTTCAAACAAATCCTCAATCAGTTCTTGAAGTCTTTCGGATTCCTCATAGATAATATCTCCAAATCTCGATTCGTCTTTTTTGAGGAGTCCTGCATATCCCTTAATGTAGGTAATCGGCGTACGCAATTCATGTGTGATTGAAGTCAGAAATTGCTTTCTTGTATTTTGAATGTGACGTAAATCAACAGATAACTTAGTGATCGCTCGTGCTAAATCTCCTACTTCGTCGCTTCTCTCAGCTTCTCTGATTTTCAGCACCTCGCCTTTACTTAACTTTACCGTTGCCTCTTTCATTGATAAAAGTGGCTTTATAATGATATAACTCAAAAAATAAACACTTACTAATAGAAAAAGTACTAACAAGAATAGAGAGAACACTACTTGTTGTTTCAATTCCCCCATCAAATGCTGTATATACTTCGTCGGCTCTAACATGATTATTTGACCGCCATCTTCAATGTTACTCACCGTCACTAAAAATTTGCCCTCTCTCCAATTACCTTCTACGATTCCATCCTTTTTTTGAATCCAATCCGGGTTCAAAAATTGTTCAGCGTCGTTAGATGAATCGACGACTTGATTATTTTTGTCTAAGATAATCACATCAGTCATCGCCTTTTCCTCCATTAAAACAACGTGTTCAACTGTTTGCTTGTCGAAGTTAGTGGAAAGAACATCTCGATGACTATTGCCTCTCTCTTGAAGGCTCTCCAGTTCACTTTCTACTTGTTGATGCTCAAGAATGTTGTATACAATAGCAGATGAGAGAATGAAAATCATGAGAATCCCGAAAAAATAAAATAACGTTATTTTAAATGAAAGTTTATTCATAAAGTACCTTTCTCATTTAAGATGATTACATATAAAAACAAACTGTTGAGATTTAGAAAAGAAAGTATTCTTCATTTAGGCGATACACAAAAGAGCTTTTATCATTTGATTCTTTTAAAAGGACAATTCCTTGAATATTGCTCCACAAATAATTAGCGAAATCATAATCACTAAAAATAGCCTCACGAGTAGAATGCGTCATGAAACATTCTATTTTTGTAATCGTATACATTCCCTCCGAATCACGTTGATAATCGAAAGAAAAAGAACCCTTTATATTAAGCCTTTGAGCAATTATTGCTACGCACTCCTCTAAAATCGAGTTGGCAAACACCTCGTATGAAAGAACAGTATCTTGGTACCGTTCATACTCTTCTCTCATAAAACAGCAAATCACTTCACTAGATCGATAATCGACATATGCATCAATTTTCCCCACCTTTACACCTTCAGGCGCATTCTTTATCTGGTCAAAAGAATAAGTGAAGGTATTACCTTGAACCGAAAATGAATCATGAAGTACTGTTTTATCCCAGTCAAAGGATGTTATAAACGCTACGTTATTTTTTCTCATTTTCAACTTATGTTTTGATAACGTAGATGCTTCTTGTTCGCTTAAAGGGATAATCCAGCCTATTTCTTGAGAAGTACAATATTCAATCAGATTACTAATATACCCTTCTTCTGATTCTTTTTTTGAAAATGAATCAAAATATTTAAAATCAGGAAATAGCTTTCGAACCCATCCTTCTTTTGAAGAAATATGAATATCTATACTTACAGGTTTAAGTTGTTTTATGTTCTCCATCACTTTCCAGTTTTCCTCTACTCCTATTATCAGGACATTTTCACGAGACATTTACGATGCATCTCCTTTCGAAATAGAAAATAGAGCGTCAGAACCCTCTAAACCCTGTAAAATCAATCAATATTGTAGTTAGTTTCGTCAGACCATCGAAATACAATATGATACCTAATAAAATCATAAACCAGCCACCTATTTTCATAACCTTTGAAGAATAATTCATTAAGTATCTGGATTTCCCGACCAAAAACGACATCAAGAAAAATGGAATAGAAAAACCTAGTACATAAAAGAGCATATATAAAAATCCATTACTAGGATTCGTGGCGATCAAAGCAATAACTCCAGCGAGGATTGGTCCTGTACAAGGAGTCCATCCAGCAGCCGATCCGACTCCGACAATAAACGTTCCGATATAACCACGCTTTCTTTTTCCTAAGTTCATTCTTCGCTCTTTAAGTAAAAATATTGGGGTCCACAGACCAGTTAAAATAACACCGAATATGAATAAAATAAGTGCACCGCTCATCCGTAGAACATCTTTATACACTATAAAAAAATCAGCCAAATATGACGTTGAAAAACCCATCACTAAAAATACGCTCGAAAATCCAAGTAAGAAAACGAATGTATGGGGAACACCATTCCAGTTCCACTTTTTATTTACTTTTAACTCTGTAACTGAAATTCCTGTAATGTAAGATAGAAAAACAGGATACAAAGCTAGACAACATGGCGAGATAAAAGATAAAAACCCTGCTCCAAAAGCTAACAAAAAAGATAACTCCATCAAATTCCTCCCGAACTCTAAAAAATAAATCTTTTTTAAGATGTATAAAAAAGAAATGTGTTTAATTTTAAACATAAAATCTGTTTGTGAAAAAACTATGCATTTTTTGATTAAATCTCGTATCAATTTTTGAAATGAATTTGATACACTTTTTTGTAATATAGTGATGCTATACTCCTTTTAACAAATCGTTTGTCACCGTATCTTTATCTTTAAAGGAGTACAACTAATGAAAAACAAGGTAATACTTATCGCTTCTAGCGTCTTACTCACAACAACTTTTTCAATGCATAGCCCAAAAGTTGAAGCAAGTAGTGCATATAAAGTAAAAGTAAAGACAGACAATCTCCGTGTTCGGACTGGTCCTTCTCTCAATTACAATATAGTCGGCGTGACTAACACTGGTCAGACTTTTTCTTATTTAGGAAAAAAAGGAGCTTGGACAAAAGTACTTTACAAAGGGAACACACGGTATATCTATAGTTCTTACCTAAAAAAATATAAGAGCCACGTTGCAAAAAAAATGACGTATAATGAGTCTCTTTTTGCTTCTCCTACTAAAGGAAGGCTGACCCAAGGATACGGAAAATCTAATGGCGCTTACGGTTATACATTCCATAATGGCGTTGATCTAGCTGCAACAAAAGGCACACCTGTCTATGCTTCTGCGAGTGGAAAAGTCACTACCTCTAAAAACAGCGGTGCATATGGTAAACACGTTATGATTTCACATAGTCTAAAGAATCAAAAATACGTAACCGTTTATGCTCATATGAATAGTCTTTCGGTAAAAAGTGGTCAGACAGTCTCTAAAGGTATGAAGATTGGAACAGTTGGGAATACAGGAAACTCGTTCGGAAATCATTTACACTTTGAGATTCATAAAAACAGTTATAAATACAGCAGTTATTCTGCAGCGAATAGTGTCAACCCATTGAACTATTTGTAACCTAAAAAAAGAAGAGAGGATGTCCTAAGACAGCATCTTTTCAGATCATAGAAAAACCCTCATTTCGACGTCGAAATGAGGGTTTTTCTATGATCTGAAGCGACTTCATCAAGTCATTTATTTTGAAGTGGATTGCTGTGATCTAGCGTCTCATAAGACTTGTCTCAAAAGTGAGGTGATATTTTGCGGAAAATTGGTTATGTACGTGTCAGTTCAACTAGTCAAAACCCTTCAAGACAATTTCAGCAGCTAAGCGAATTCGGAATGGATATTATATACGAAGAAAAAGTTTCTGGGGCAACGAAGGAACGTGAGCAACTTCAAAAAATGTTAGAGGACTTACAAGATGGTGACACCATTTATGTTACAGATTTAACTCGAATTACTCGTAGTACACAAGATTTATTTGAATTGATCGATTACATACGAAGGAAAAAAGCCAGCTTAAAATCACTCAAGGATACATGGCTAGATTTATCAGAGGATAATCCATACAGCCAATTCTTAATTACAGTAATGGCTGGTGTTAACCAGGTAGAGAGAGATCTTATCCGTATGCGTCAACGTGAAGGGATTGAGCTGGCTAAGAAAGAAGGAAAGTTTAAAGGTCGGATAAAGAAATATCATAAAAATCATGCGGGAATGAATTATGCAGTAAAGCTATATAAAGAAGGAAATATGACTGTAAATCAAATTTGTGAAATTACAAATGTGTCTAGGGATTCATTATATAGAAAGCTATCGGAAGAGAACAAATAGTTCAGTCCTATTCCATTAATTGGCCAGATAATGTTATGTACTTAAAGTCTTATGCAGTTTGGTTATTTTGTTATTAGAATTGGGTACTCCAATTCTTTTTTTATGAATTTTTTTACTCATTCAAATAAACACTTGAATGAATTATTAAAAATGGTTATACTATATTCAAATAAACACTTGAATGATATTGGGGTGAGAATGTGATTAAGAAAGATACTTGTGAAATTTATTGTTATGACGAAGAAAAGGTCAATCGAATACAAGGTAATTTACAGACAGTAGATATTTCTAGTGTTGCCCAAATGTTAAAAGCTATTGCAGATGAAAATAGAGCAAAAATTACCTATGCTTTATGTCAAGATGACGAACTGTGTGTGTGTGATATAGCAAATATTATAGGTGTTACGGTTGCAAATGCCTCTCATCACCTGCGAACGCTCCATAAGCAAGGGATTGTTAAGTTTCGAAAAGAGGGAAAACTTGCATTTTATTCATTAGATGATGAGCATATCAGACAAATTATGATGATTGCATTGGCACATAAGAAAGAGGTGAAGATCAATGTCTAGTGGGAAAGCAAAACTGTCTGAAGAAGAAATGAAAGCCTATCGTGTTCAAGGATTTACTTGTACTAACTGTGCAGCCATTTTTGAAAATAATGTTAAAGAACTTCCCGGTGTTCAGGATGCGAAAGTAAATTTCGGAGCATCTAAAGTTTATGTTAAAGGGACGACAACCATTGAAGAATTAGAAAAAGCAGGAGCATTTGAAAATTTAAAAATTCGAGATGAAAAAGAACAAAGGGTAGAACGAGAACCTTTTTGGAAGCAGAAAGAAAACATTAAGGTATATATATCAGCTATTTTACTTGTAGTTAGCTGGTTCTTAGGAGAGCAGTATGGTGAAGAGCATGTTCTATCGACAATTGGTTATGCAGCGTCCATTTTAATCGGTGGATATTCGTTATTCATTAAAGGTCTCAAAAATCTAAGCAGATTAAATTTCGATATGAATACGCTTATGACTATTGCAATTATAGGAGCTGCAATCATTGGTGAATGGGGTGAAGGGGCAACCGTTGTTATCCTATTTGCGATTAGTGAAGCATTAGAGCGTTATTCAATGGATAAAGCACGTCAATCTATTGAATCTTTAATGGATATTGCCCCAAAAGAAGCGTTAATTCGACGAGGCAATGAAGAAATGATGATTCATGTTGATGATATTCAAGTTGGAGACATCATGATTGTTAAGCCCGGTCAAAAGTTAGCAATGGATGGAATAGTGGTTAAAGGTACATCGACATTAAATCAGGCTGCGATTACAGGTGAAAGTGTTCCAGTAACGAAAACCACAAATGATGAAGTATTTGCAGGAACCTTGAATGAAGAAGGGTTACTTGAGGTTAAAGTAACAAAACGAGTTGAAGATACTACTCTTTCAAAAATCATTCACTTGGTAGAAGAAGCCCAAGCAGAACGGGCCCCTTCTCAAGCGTTTGTCGATAAATTTGCAAAATACTATACACCAGCTATTGTCATACTAGCTCTTTTAATTGCGGTAGTTCCACCATTATTTGGCGGAGACTGGAGCCAATGGATTTATCAAGGCTTAGCTGTATTAGTGGTTGGTTGTCCTTGTGCCTTAGTAGTCTCAACTCCAGTTGCTGTGGTTACAGCAATAGGAAATGCAGCGAAAAATGGTGTTTTAATTAAAGGTGGTATCCATTTAGAAGAAGCAGGACACTTAAAAGCGATAGCCTTTGATAAAACAGGAACATTAACCAAAGGTATTCCTGCTGTAACAGACATTGTGACATATGGTAGAAATGAAAATGAATTAATGACCATAACAGCAGCCATTGAAAAAGGATCACAGCACCCTCTTGCTTCAGCGATTATGCGAAAAGCAGAAGAAAATGGATTAAAATTCAACGAAGTAACAGTAGAGGATTTTCAATCCATTACAGGTAAAGGCGTTAAAGCCAAAATAAATAATGAAATGTATTATGTGGGAAGTCCAAATCTTTTTGAGGAATTACACGGAAGCATTTCAAGCGATAGGAAAGAAAAAATTGCCGATATGCAAACTCAAGGTAAAACGGTGATGGTGTTAGGAACAGAAAAAGAAATTCTTTCGTTTATTGCCGTAGCCGATGAAATGAGGGAATCGTCTAAAGAAGTTATCGGCAAGTTGAACAATATGGGAATCGAAACAGTGATGCTAACAGGCGATAACCAAAGAACGGCAACAGCCATCGGAAAACAAGTTAGTGTTTCGGATATTAAAGCTGACTTACTTCCAGAAGATAAGCTTAATTTTATTAAAGAACTTCGAGAAAAACATCAAAGTGTGGGGATGGTCGGAGATGGCGTGAATGATGCTCCAGCCCTTGCGGCATCTACCGTTGGTGTAGCAATGGGTGGTGCTGGAACTGATACAGCTTTAGAAACGGCTGACATCGCCTTAATGTCTGATGATTTGAGTAAATTGCCATATACAATAAAATTAAGCCGTAAGGCTTTAGCAATCATCAAGCAAAACATTACCTTCTCTTTGGCGATTAAATTAGTGGCATTACTTTTGGTCATGCCCGGTTGGTTAACACTTTGGATAGCTATATTTGCTGATATGGGAGCAACTTTACTTGTAACATTAAACAGTTTACGCTTATTGAAAATCAAAGAATAGGTTCTAAAATGGGCGTCAACTATCGGGTGCGATCATTGAAAACAATGTTATGCTTCAAAAGGGATATCAACAGGAAATATACAACTAAAGGACGCTTTAACTGAGCAACGGAAAAAGCCAAATTTCTCAATTGATGTTGAGAAATTTGGCTTTTTAGTATGGGAATTTCCTTAGCATTGTAAATCCGCATTTTCCTGACGCTACCCCTTATAGAACCACTCTCCCCAACTACCAAGTTGGAGTAAAGGTGGGACGATCATCAGCAACAATGCACCTAGGAAGACGAACGGTGTATACACTTTCGCGAAACGATCGATGAACGCTTCACTCGGTGCTTTATTATCCTGCGCTTCCTCGACCAGTTCAATGATGTGCGCAAGCGTCGTCTCTTGATACGTCTTCTCGACGATCATGTCGAACGAACGATCCATGTTGAGCGTTCCGGCAAATACGTGATCGCCTTCCTTCTTATCGACAGGAATCGATTCGCCCGTGATCGGTGCTTGATTGATGGTCGTCGTCCCGTTCAGGATCGTGCCGTCCAGTGCAACCTGATCACCTGGTCGAATCCGGAGGATTTCTCCGACTCGCACCGCTTCCACCGGTTTACGTCTAGCGTCCCCGTCCGTCAGCACGAAGGCTTCCTTCGGAGACAGTTCAATCAGTTTCTGAATGGAATTGCGCGTCCGCGCAAGGGAGCGATTCTGAAGCAAATTGCCGATGGCAAAGAGGAAGACGACGGTCGCTCCCTCGAGCCACTCCCCGATACATGCGGCACCGATGGCTGCTACGCTCATCAATACGTTCATGTCGAGTGAGCGGGCACGGACGGCATAATAGGCACTCCGGAAAACTCTCCCCCCACTGAGGATCAAGGCGATACCGTACAAAACATTCGGAAGATACGCTACTCCGCTCGTTTGGATGAGCAATCCCAGACCAATCAAAATCCCGGACAGGATCAAGGAGATCCCCTCGAACGACCGGACCGGTGCCTCGGACGTTTTCTTTCCCTTGACGTATCCATCGAAACCGATCTTGTTCAGCTCGCTTTGGACTTGTCGAGCATCCAGATGATGGTCGATTTCCATCTCCCCACGGGCAAACGAAACTGTGACGGTCTGGACATTTTGCATCTTTTGAAAGTGTTGTTCGATCGTCTTAGCACAGCTACTACAGTCCATCCCGGAAACGGTGAATGTTTGGACGAGCTGATCTGATTTATCGGGAAGGATGAGATGGAATCCTAATTTTCGGACTTCCTCCCCTAAACGACGATCATCTGGTTCTTCTTCACTGTCGATCTTCAGACGAGCAGCACCATATTGGACGGACACTTGCTGGTACTCCGGTATCGTCGCCAACCCCTTCTCTAGCGTCGCGGCGCAAGAGGGACAATCCATCCCTTCTATTCGGTAGGTATACGTCGCACGAGTAGCGAGGTTCGATGCTGATCCAGGGCTACTCGAGGCGCAACATGACGCATCGTCCGGATTCACCTTCTCCAGTGGCACCTTACTACAGCATGTCTCCGTATCGTTAGGCGGAGACTCAGAAGGTTCCGTTTGTAACGACGTACCCGCTAATTCGGAGGTCGTACAACAACTTGTCTGATCAGCCTTTCCACGTTGCGTGTCCGCGCTCGAGGTACAGCACGTCGTTGTCGGTAAAGAAGCGTTCTTCCCTTCTTTTGGAGCGCTCTCCTTCGAAGAGTCATTGTTACAACAGGAACTTGCCATCTTTACGCCTCCTCGATGTGATGTTCACAACAAGCAGATTCCTGACCGATTTCTAACGTCAGTTCTCCAAACAGTCGCAATAATTCTCGTACGGTATCGTTTCGCAACGAGTAGTACCCGAACTTCCCTTGTGTCCGTTTTTGAATCAATCCGCATCCTTTTAGACACGCCAAGTGTTGCGAGACGTTGGACTGATTTCCTTGAATCGCTTCGACGATTTCCGTGACGGTTTTCTCTCCGTCACGGATACATTCTAAGATCTGCAATCGTGTCTTATTAGAAAAACCATGTACGACCCTTACCTTTAAGTCCAATGGTTCCAGTAATTGTTCCAAAATATTCACTCCTTTTTCATATTCGAATCCGCTAATATATTATCATCATATTAGTATTTCCTAATGTAAGCGTCAAAAAAATAATGGACTGGATTTTCTTCCTTATCTTATCGACCATACATACCTACACATGAAGGAGTTGACACGATGTATCAAAAAAGCTTTCTCCTTTTGTTGCTTACGGGCGCATTATAGTGGTTCCCTCCGCACATACCGGGCTGGAATCTTCCACTCCGGGAGCGAATCAGACTGTTCAACCAACTGACAAACTGACCCTCCGTTTTGAATCCGAGATCGAGGCTGGCGGTAGTCTTCAAGTATCCGCCGTGGATGCTTCCGACATCCTTGAGGGGACGTTCACTCAAGAAAACGAACGGATGATTTTGACACTTGACCGTCCCATGGCGCCAGGGAAATACCAGGTCGATTGGAAAATCATCGGGACAGATGGACATCCGATCAATGTACATATACATTCACTGTCGTATCAAGTAATACTACGTCCGAACCAGAAGAGGAGACATCATCTGTTCAAAAGGAAACGAAAAAAGTAGCACCTTCTCAGGTCACTACTCGCACGACGGAAGATGGCAGATTTCCCTTCTGGATTGCCGGAGGCTTGTTCGTCTTGGCGTTGTATGGTTTCTACCAGATTATCCTGAAGGGGCGGAAGCGATGACCGCGCTCTATCTGATCGACGATACGCTCCTCTACGGTTGTCTTGCGCTGTTGATCGGTTTCTTTTCCGTCCAGCTCATCCCTCGTTCTTACCGACCTGACGTATCGCTTTCAATCCGCTGGGTTCGCATGCTCATCGTGCTGATGCTGTTATCCTTTTCCCTGTCCGTCTTACGAATCGTACTGTATTTATATGAAGAGATCGGTTTTTGGATAACACTGCGATCCGTGTTACTTACATTCGAGGCAAGGAACGCTTGGATTCTGATGGCTCTCTGGAGTGTACTCCTTCTCATCGTCATCAATCGTGCATCACTCAGTCCTGGACGTATAAAACTAGGGGTATTCCTTGTTATGGCGATGGTCGTTACGTTCGCGTGGTCCGGGCACCCCTCTAGCATCAAAGGGGCAGAAGGCATGCTCGTACATTCTATTCACGCACTCGCCGTCTTCATCTGGACCGGTGGATTGCTCATACTCGGCTTTTGGAGTCCATCAGATCGTAACTGGGGCATCTTCCTCGAATGGTTCAAACCACTCGTGACGCTATGTTTCTTACTGATCGTCGGTTCCGGCATCTATCTGATGTCTGTCGTCGTGCAGGTAGAGGAGTATTCCGATTCCTGGATTTTACCGTATGGACAAGCCTTACTCTGGAAACACGTCCTGATTCTACCCGTGCTGATCATCGGTATCATGAACGGGAAGTGGAGTTACGCGTCTCCTGAACGATCGTTTGAAGTCCGACGGATGCGGATGGAAGGCATCTTGATCCTGCTTCTCTTCACAGCTACTGCGTGGCTCGGTCAACAGGAACCCCCTCACTCGATCAAGGATACTCTTCAATCCAGCGGGGCTGGTCCACTGTCAGGGTTTCTTTTCCCTAGCTTGCGTTTCACCTATTCTGATATCCGGTTCGAGCCGACCATGATATCCCTCTTCTTGATGGCAATCAGCCTCCTTTTCGTGGGATTGTTGGTGTACGTCATCCGATCAACCCAAGACTCCATCAAGACCCTCTATCTTGGATTAGGCGTCTCGATCTCATTATTTTTCGCAGCGTTGTATAGCATTTCCGTGTATTTATGATCCTCCACATGAGCATTTCAGCGTGTGCGACGTCTTATACAAAAAGAAAGGCACGCGATACAGCAGCCTTTCTTTTTTCATACTTATTCATCATTTTCATACTAGTTGTAACAGGTTCAATCCTATTTTAAATCGGTGCCATTTCTAGACTACTACTGGAATATGTATTACAATGTATTACAAAGGAGCTGATAATCATGAGTACCATTTCCGTACGTCTAGATGATCAAGATACACGACTCATCAAGGAATATGCGAAAGCGAAGAACATCACGATTTCTACACTCGTTCGCGATGCCGTCCTCGACCGTATCGAAGATGAAATCGATTTACAACTCTATCATGATTCGATGGCAGCACACCGTAAAAAATCAGAAGCGATCTCTTTCGACGATATGATGAAAGAACTTGATTTAGAATGACAGCATATACGGTAGAGTTTGAGCGCGGAGCTCAAAAGTCTCTCAAGAAGATGGACCCTCAACAAGCGCGGATCATCATGTCCTGGATCAAGAAGAATCTGGTCGGGACGGATGATCCGCGTCGTCATGGTAGAGGGCTCGTCTCGAACAGATCGGGTGAATGGCGTTATCGCATCGGTGATTATCGTCTGATTGCTGACATCCAGGATGAAAAAGTCGTGATCTTAATTCTCGAAATAGGACACCGTCGAGATATTTACAAATGATCGTCGTGAAGAATATTTAAATACTTAACCTTTCAAATAGCATAGCTACTATAAAAGGAAGTCCACATCATTTCTCAGATGTGGACTTCCTTGTTTCATTTTGCTTGTCTTGACACGGAAGTTATCTGTATTCGTATGTAATATTAACTGATACCTACTTGATGAGCAGGAACAAAGATATTCATTATTCAAAGAGTAGAACGAATATGTTTACTAGAATAGATTCATTACTTCGAAAATTGACTTATTTTTCAGATATTTCTGTATTTTTACGGTTTAATAAGAGTGTTTTTATGATTATAATAGGAAAGTAATGGATTTTATAACTTACATATGGGATTAAATAACTATTACTTTTAGGAGGTAAGGTACATGGCTTATTCGTTTACGTGCAAAAGTATAACGAAATCGTTCCAGACAGGTGAAAACGAGACGTTCGCATTACACGACATCCAGCTCGACTTCGCCGAAGGTGACTTCATTTCGATTATCGGACCTTCCGGTTCTGGTAAGTCGACGTTGCTCAGTATTCTCGGGACACTCGATACTCCGACTTCAGGCGAATTACTGTTTGATGCAAAAGACATCTCCAAATTGAATGCGAAGCAACTCTCGGACTTCCGCTTCGAGAATATCGGTTTCATCTTCCAGCAGTTTCATCTCATCCCGACGCTGACGGCACTCGAGAACGTGCTCGCTCCGCTCTTCGGACGCAAGGTCGACTATGATAAGGAAAAACGGGCACTTGAGCTCCTCGAGGAGGTCGGACTCGCAGACAAGATTCACTCTCTCCCTTCGCAACTTTCTGGTGGACAACAGCAACGTGTCGCCGTCGCCCGCGCTCTCATCCATCGCCCGAAGTGGTTGCTCGCGGATGAACCGACTGGGAATCTTGACACAGCAACCGGTGAGGTCATCTTCAGTCTATTAACGAAACTGAACCGTGAGAACGCCTGTGGCGTCTTCTTCGTCACGCATGATCCTGAACTCGCCGCACGCGCGAACCGGACGATCACGATGAAAGATGGTCGGGTTGTTGATCCATCGGAGGTCCCTGCCTATGCTTAAGTTCATCTGGAATTCGTGGTGGCGTAACAAAGAACGATTCATTCTCCTTCTCGTCGGTGTCCTGATCGTCAGTACCGGACT
>NZ_DCDO01000018.1:268360-374348 GCF_002316465.1 Exiguobacterium sp. UBA1053
CAGCAGGATGGGAACCTACAGGGGATGCCAAAAAATCAGGTGTGTCCCCCCTCCCACTTGGAAAGCAGCCTCTTTTTGAGTATGGGAGTCAAGTCATGATTGCAGGGGTTGATCCTGAGGCGGAAGCCGCACTCGTCGGTTTGGATCAAGCGACGACCAAAGGAACCTATAGTAACTATTTTTCAAAAGATGATCAGGTCACCTCGTTTGGTGAAGACGGTGTTCAAATTCCGATTCTGTTGAACAATCGTGAATATGTCGATGCGTCGCGCATCTACACGTACGAAAAAGTGGAGCTGCCGTCTAAAGAGACATCCATTAACGATCTGGTACAACAGGTCGAACAAAAAGGCGGAAAAAAATACTTACAGTCCTTACCGACAAGTGGTGCGAAACGTTATACGATCACGACACAAGATGTCCAGAAGAAGCTCGTCAATGATATTTTGAAACACACGTTACCGACCGCTGAAGAGACGAACAGCAATTCCTTTACGTGGATTGCCTTAAAACCGTCTCCGATCGACTACCGCTCAATCAAAAGTCCGTACGCATCACGTTGGCCGTTCACCTATCAAGTCCAACCGAAACAAGTCGACCAAGATTCCTTGCTCGCTAAACGCAGCATGTACCGGGAAGCGCGCATGTTCGGAAAAGATAGCGTGGATTGGCCCAAAGTCAACTTAAACTATATCGGGGTCTTCGATCCGAAGAAATTGAATATCTCGAAAGACCCGCTGACAGAACTGCCGATGGAGACGTACTTCCCGTCAAAAGCCCAGTGGGTCATGGATAAAAATGAACGTCCCGTCAATCCGGTTCGAGACGTTAAACCAACAAATGATCCATATGATTTCCTGACGAAACCACCGTCGATGCTGACGACGCTCGATGCTGCGTTTAAAATTCGTGGTGCCAAAGCGATTTCTGCCATCCGCGTCAACGTCAAAGGTGTCGAGACGATGAATGCTGCTAGCGAGAAAAAGCTCCAACAGGTGGCAGCAGAAATCGAACAGAAGACAGGTCTAATCACGGACGTGACCCTCGGCTCGTCACCGCAGCTCGCCTTGACCTATTTACCGGGTCTAAAAGACGAATCAGCGCTCGGCTGGGTTCAACAACCGTGGATCAAGCTCGGCTCTTCGATTGCGATCTTCCAGGAAGCAAAAGTCGGGATGAGCGGCATCATCGCAAGTGTCATCGCTGTCGCGCTCGTCTATGTCTTCAGCTCGAACATCATCCTGCTGTATGCACGAAAGAAAGAATTCGCGATTTTACTATCACTCGGTTGGCGTCCGCGCCAGCTGTCGAAACTATTGTTCCTCGAGGCCACGCTGCTCGGAACACTCGTCGTCTTGATTGCCTGGACGATTCTCGGTTCGTTCTGGGTCACGACGGACAACCCGATTGCGATCGGTCGAATTTTATTGATTGGTCTTGCTGGTTTACTTATTTACTGGGGTGGAACGATCGTGCCGATGACGCTCATCCGTCGGATCAAACCGTACGAAAGCATGCGCTCCGGTGAAGTCTCAAAAGGTCGCCGTTTCGTTCGTGCGCGTAGCGCCCTCGGGATGAGCATCAATCAGCTCGTCACGTACTGGCAACGGACATTGCTTTCGGTCGTTGCGATCGCCTTACCGACGAGTCTGTTCATCTTCTTCCTCTTCATCACGTTCCGACTGAAAGGCGTCTTGTACGCAACGTGGCTCGGTGAATATGTCGCGCTTGAAGTGGGGACGATGCATTACGTCGCGATGGGTGTCGCTTTACTGATTGCCATCCTGACGACGACAGAAATCATGTGGCAAAACGTCAATGAACGGAAAAGTCAGCTCGCCGTCCTTAAAGCGACGGGGTGGCAAGACGGTCAAGTTCGTTTACTCGTGCTAAGTGAAGGCATGATGACAGGACTCTGCGCTGGCGTGATTGGTCTTCTGACAGCACTTGGGATGATCGGCTTCGTTTACGGGCAATTCCCGGTCCAAGAGCTTGGTTTCCTCAGCATCATGCTCTTGATTCCGGTGATCACTGGCGTGTTAGGTGCATTGCTCCCTGCCGAACGTGCCGTCCGCATCACACCGAATGCTGCACTCGGCAGTATCGTCGAAAATACGCAAGCAACAGAACGGCGTTTCAAATGGGCACTTGGATCCATCGCCGCTTCCTTGTGTATCGGAGTGGCAAGCCTATTCTTGTTCGCCTCAACGGAATCCTCGACGACTACAACACAGAGTGCTCCTCAGCAACAGACAAGCGGACAAAAATTAAAGGATTTGACCACTGATCCAAAAACATCTGCTGACAAGAAAACAGGAAATCCAAAAGCACTAAAAAAACTGATGAAGAAAGGAGTCATCCAAACCTATCCAGGCGATCCGGAAGCCACCTCTGAACTGTTCTATGCTAAATCACTCATTCCAACACCGAAAGAACTCGCTCTAAAGGAAAAGAGCGGTTATCGGTTCGTTACGGTTCCTGTTGTCATGTACGATCCCGACAATAGAGTAAAAGGTGCTTATGCTATTTACCGACCAGGCACCTTTACATTGACGTCGCTCGACGGAAAAGAATATGAAACCGTTGATTACGTCAATCATAATAAGAAAGCATTCAGAAACAGTTATCAGTATCTCCCACCATATAAGTCAACCGTTGATTTAGTCTATCAAGTTCCTGATGACCAGAAGGTATTCGTTCTCTTTGCTGCGGATGATGCGTTTCCAAAGGATACGACAGTGAAGATTGAACTCGATTAAAATGACGTAATATGAATCTAGCCCGGATCACATAAATGAGAGTCGCCTCGGTTTCATCATCGAAACCGAGGCGACTCTCATTTTTCTCTAAAAAACGCTATGTATGGTTGTAACTCACAATGTATCGTGGACGCGCATCCGTTCTAGTTCTTTTTCTTGGTTCTTTTTAAAAGATTTCCGACCATTTGACCATTCAACTGAAAGTACAATCCAACCGAATCCCAAAATTAAAGCATAGGCAAGAAAACTACTGTATCCACCATTGAGGTATCGCCATGTCATGACGATTGTCAATAAAATTGGCATAATGATGCCGAGATATGGATTGTTTCGGCTTGATAATAGCTGCTGTAATCCTAATCCGACGGTGATAAATAAAGCAGAAATGAAAAAGTTCATTGATTGTTACCCCTCTCAAGTCGATATTTTTCGATGATTTTTTTGGCATCTTCAATCGTGATCCGGTCTTCGATAGCCATTTGTTTAATGTATGCGATGAACGGTTCATTCTCGATTTTCTCATTCACTTCGATTTTCTGAATGATTCGATCGACGCGAATCCGGACTGTGGGATAGGAGACATCATAATGTTTCGCCAGTTCTTTCAAAGAACCCGAGCTTATGATGAATTTTTTAACGAATTCCATCTCTTCCAATTCTAGAGATAAAACCCAATCTGGAACATCATCTTTTTTCATTTACCATTTCCCTCCCATGCCACCATAATAGCATCCAATTAAATAAAATTAAAGTATTTTTGATATTTATTAAACATTTAACCAATAATTAATTAAAATATATTCATTATTTCGCTTGTCATAGTGATTCGAGTCATGGTAGTTTAGGATTGTCAAATCGGAAAAATAAGGAAAAGGAGTGTTCTACTTGAAAAGAACAACGGAATACATATTTGCTGTCATCGGTATCGTCTTGTTTGGATCATTATGTTTAGGTGGGTTTCTATTGTCTGGATCGATTGCGGATCACGCTGGCATGAAGGATTTGGTCGATCAATTCATCCAGGATGAGAACATTACGGATGTCACGTCTACCCAAATCCTCACATCCTTCCAACAATTCTTCTTGTACCTTGGTGCCGTCTCTCTTTTATGTACGATAGGCGGAATCGTCTCAATCGTCCGGATTCGCAAAAACGGTTCAGCAGGAAAGATGTTGATCATTACTGCAATTCTCGGTGGGATCTTCACATTACTCGCCGGTGTCTTTGGTTCAATCGCTTATTTGATCGCCGGTATCACTAACGTCACGAAGAATAAAAAGATAGCACGGCAATACTAAACTCAAACAGAAAGGTGTGTCGATATGTTCGCGATTACACTTCGAGAATTTAAATCGCTTTTCCAAAGTATTCGAGCCATCCTGATCATCGTCGTCTTGTTCGGTGTGACGATTGGTTCTGCTAAACTCGTCAGCCAGTTCAAAGGACAACTCAGTGATCTCGGTCTAGGTGACAACGCCTATATCATCGGTTTGATGTTGCTTCTGTTCTTAGCATCTCCTTTATTCGTAACGAGTATTTCTCATAGTAGCGTCAACAAAGAGATTGAATCGAAAACGATTCGTTTTCTTGCGACGAAAACATCTCGTGAGAACATCATTTTCGGGAAGTTTTTAGGTAACGTTTCGTTCTGGGTCCTCTGTCTGACAGTTGCCCTCTTGTTGATCGTTCCGTTTTCAAAATCGTTCCCGATCGTCGATTTGATCCAAAGCATCATCTTCGTCTCTTACTTCATCGGTCTGTCGCTGTTTCTTTCGACAGTCGTCAACAGCTCTGCAATGACGATGTTCGTCGGCATCTTCATCTCGATCGCGCTTCCGGTCATTGGGATGTGGAGTCTTATTTCGAAGAATGTCATCGTTGATACGTTGTCTTACTTGACGCCCTATTATTACTATACGCAAGAAAACACTGCGTACACGTATCTTGTCTTGATCCATATCGCCGTCTTCGTCATCGCGAGCTTGATGATCTTTAAAAGGAGAGATTTATGATGCTAGCCCTTCGCGCAACCAATCTAACGAAACAGTACGGCAATAAGACCGTCGTCAACCAGTTGAATCTCGAAATCAAACAAGGGGCCATCTTCGGCTTCCTTGGTCAAAATGGCGCCGGTAAATCAACATTCATTAACATGATCACAGGTCTTGTCCGTCCGACATCCGGAACGTTCGAGTTACTCGGAGCACCGAACGATTCTTTGAAGGACGTCCGGACCCGAATCGGCGTTCTGCCGGATTACTCGACCTTTTACGAAAACTTCACAGCGCTCGATCACTTGAAGTATTTCAGCAAAGTCCTCGGTCTGAAGACGACGACGGAAGAGTTAAAACAACTCCTCCGTGATGTCCAACTCGAAGACGCCATCGATGTGAAAACGAAGAACTACTCCTTTGGGATGAAAAAAAAGCTCGGGATCGCCCAAGCCCTGATTAATCGACCGGAAATCCTGTTTTTAGATGAACCGACGTCTGGCGTTGATGCCAACTCGATTCTCGGGATTCATACGTTGATTCGCAAGATCGCAGCAGACGGAACGACGATTTTCTTAACGTCTCATAACTTGGACGAGGTCGAAAAACTGTGTACGGAGATCGCGATCATGCAGGACGGAACGATTCAGACGCAAGGCACAATGGAGGAGTTACGGGAACAACATGAGAAGAACATCACCGTTCACGTAAAACATGCGTTGCTCGACAATGATACACAACAACATCTGCAGACCAAGTTGTCGACACTTGCGAAAGACGTCAACGTCTCCTCCACTCACTCGACGTTCATCGTCCAAAGTGAACACGATATTGCTACAATCAATAGCTACCTCGTCTCGATACACGTTAACGTGTATCGACTCGAAGTAGAGGAAGCTTCTTTGGAAGAGATTTTCTTGAACTTAGGTTCAGAAATCCGCTCGGCATAAAGTGAAAAACATGTCTCGTGTTCCTTCTAATAAAAACTTCTATACAATAATCCCCCCATTCCAATTATGAAATGAGGGGGATTGTTTTGTTTTGTTTCATCCGTTTAAGCCGTCCGTTCCCTTCGTAAGAGATACAGGAAGTACGGTACACCGATGATTGCTGTGATCAATCCGGCTGGCACTTCAAGCGGCGGATGAATGCCGCGACCGAGCGCATCAGCGACGACGAGTAACCCACCGCCGAGCAATAGCGCCATCGGTAAGACGGCGAGGTGTTTATGTCCGACGAGACGCCGTGCCATATGTGGAGCAATCAGACCGATGAAGCCGATTGCACCAACTGTTGCGACGGCAACACCGGCTAGGACGACAGCGAGCGCCAAGAAGATGTGCCGTGTCCGCTGAATTGGTAAGCCGAGACCGATGCTGACTTCCTCACTAAGTGATAAGACATCGAGTTGACGATGGCGATAGAAGAGGATCGCACCGATCACGACGAGCACCGGCGCTAAGATCAACACTTCCTGCCACCCTTTTCCGAACAGACTTCCAGCAAGCCAGACGAGTGAATCGTTCGTCTGAAGTGGAAATTTGATCAATAGATATTCTGTTCCCGATGCACAGATCGCACTAACGGCGATACCAAGTAACGCAAACGAACTGCGGGAGACGTTTCCACCCCGCTCTAGCATCATCAACGCTAACATGACGAGTGCTGCTCCGATGAAGGCGGCGATCGGTGTCAACAAGAGCGGACCATCCGGCACGAGGGCGATCGTCAAAACAGCGAACAGAGACGCTCCGTTCGTCACTCCGATCACGTCCGGTGAGATCAATGGATTACGGATGACACTTTGTAAGATGACTCCAGCAAGAGCGAAACTCGCACCTGCTAAAAAGGCAAGGACCGTTCGCGGTAAGCGGTAATTTTGGACGATGAAGGCATCCTTTCCACCAAAGAACGACTGCCAGAGTTCCGTTACCGACAACTGAATCGAACCGACCGACAGTAAGGCGAAGCTCGTGACAAGAACTAAAACTGCGACAAGTAAAATCCGACGCATGTCTCTCATCGTAATCCCCCTTTCATCTGGCGGCGTGCCAAGATAAGGAAGAAAGGTGCCCCGAGCAATGACGTCACGATGCCGACTGGTGATTCATACGGATAGGCAATGAAGCGCGCCAGGACATCGGCGTACGTCAACAACAGACCACCGATGACGGCAGAGACGGGTAAGACGATTCGGTAGTCCTCACCAACAAGGCGACGCGTGATATGCGGCACCATCAGACCGATGAAGCCAATTGCTCCGGCAACGGCAACCGTCACCCCTGCGAGTAACACGACACTGATGCCGGCAAGCAGACGGATCCGTGTCACTTTTTGTCCGAGTCCGACCGCGACGTCTTGCCCGAGTTGGAAAACGGCGAGCGACTTCGCGAGACTTGCCGCAAGAATCAAACCGACAAGCGACCACGGTAAGACGATCCGGAGCTCGAGCCAGCTTGCATCACTGAGCGAACCAGACAACCAGTACAACACGTTCGTGATTCGATCATTGAACAAAATCAAGCCTTTCGTTAGCGACGTCAACAAGAGATGGATCGCCATCCCGACGAGGGCGAGTTTTAACGCCGTCATCCCGCGAATCGAAGCGAACGAAAAGACGAGCACGCCACCAAGCATGGCACCGGCAAAAGCGAAGTAAAGCAAGTTCGCCGTTCCGAGTGACGGAAAGATGAGCAGGCTTAAGACGACGAGAAACGACGCACCGGCATTGACCCCAAAGACTTGTGGTGAAGCGAGCGGATTCCGTGTCACAGCTTGCATGATCGCTCCAGCGACGGCAAGGTTTGCTCCGAGCAACAGTCCGAGTAAGAGACGCGGCAGGCGCAGATTCGTCAAGACGAGTCCCGCTTTAGAGGTCGTGCCGCTGATCCACTCCTGCACTAAGTGAACCGGATTCATCTGTGTGATACCAAAGAACAAGCTACTATAAACAGCCAAGCCACTGAGTAAGATAAGTACGAAAATCAGACGTTTCCGCTGCACCGGATCTTTCCCCTTTCATCAAGACGAAAAGCCAGATTGCTCCGGCTTTTTGTCGTTCGTTATTTCTGTTTGAGCAATTGAATTGCTTCGTCAACGATTTGTTCAGCAGCGTCCAGACCACGGTAACGTGTCCAGAGGTCACGATTGACTTCGTAGACTTCTCCGTTTTTGACCGCTGTGATCTGATTCCAGAGCGGATTATCCTTCCACTCTTTCAGTAACTTCGGATCGGCTTCCGCCATGAAGATGACGTCCGGATCCCACTTGACCATCTGCTCTAACGTGATCGTCACAGTCGGTTCCGCTGTTTTCGTAACGGCATTCTCGATACCGATCTTCTCGAGCAACTCACCGTCAAACGACGTCTCACCGTGTGCTGTCAGTGAATCGGCGCGGAAGACACCGACCATGACTTTCCGGTCATCTTTTGGATCAACCTTCTTCTTCGCTGCCTGCAAGCGCTCTTCATGCAGGGCAAGGCGATCGTCCATCTGTTTCGTTTTGCCGACCGCTTCCGCAATCGTCTTGAACGAATCGATGTTCTCTTCATACGTCGCATTGCGACTCTTCAAGATGATCGTCGGTGCGATTTCTTGCAATTGCTTGTAAATTCCTTTATGACGGTTGAAGTCGCCGATGATCAAATCCGGTTGCAAGGAACTGATCACTTCAAGATTCGGTTGTTGGCGTGTACCGACTTCCGTGAACTCGATGTCTTTTCCGAGTAATCCAGAGACATCGGTCTTGTTTTCTTGTGCAATCCCGACCGGTGTGATGCCGAGTTCGTCTAACGCATCAACGAACGAGAATTCGAGCGCGACGACCTTCTTCGGTTGTTCCGGTACTTTCGTTTTTCCTGCTTCGTGCGAAATCGTCCGCGTCTTTTCGTTCTTTTGCTCTGCTTGACCTGAACAAGCTGCAAGCATCAAACTGCTCAACACGAGGAGCGTCAACGCTGTCATCCAAGTTTTCCGTCTCATGGTGAGACCTCCTTTAATTCGTGATTCGACACTGAGAATCATTCTTAATTAATCCTGTCTCAGCATATCAAAGATTTCCATTGAACAAAAGGGAAATCCTTATTTTCAGATAATATAGACTAACATTCACATTTTCTGAAGCAATATGGGATAATCAGGTAGTGAACAAAGGAGGGACTAAAGATGGATTGGATGAAAGACTTAGAACAGCGAATTGCGTTTCCGCTCGATGCCATCACGTTTGATCAGTTACCTGACTTACTCGAAGCCTTCGCCTACCAGTTACCGTTCGAGAATACGACCGTCCTTGAGAAACGCATCCGTCCGTTTAGCGACGAGCGCTTCATCGAGACATTTCTGACAGAGCGACGCGGTGGTGTCTGTTACGACCTGAACGGACTGCTACACCGAGTCCTGCAAGAACTGAACTGTCCTGTTCGACTCGTTCAAGCGACTGTTTACGATACGAAGTCGGACGCCTGGTCAGCGACCGGACCGACCCATGTCGCGATCATTTGGAATGAAACACACCTGCTTGATACCGGCTTCGGCGTTAATTTACCGCTCGTTCCTGTTCCGTTGAGTGGGGAGACCGTTCATTCCGCGAGCGGCAGTTACCGGATCATCAATAATGACACACTTGAGATGAAGCGAACGGGACAAGCGGAGTTTGTGACTGGATACCGGTTCGACCGCGAGACATCCATTACAACAGATGACTTATCGAAAATGGAACAGATCATCCAGCAGAGCGACGCTTCGCCGTTCAATAAAGGTCGCCTCGTCGCGATGCGGACGCCAACCGGACAAAAGACGTTGACTGAGCGGACGTTACGGATTGAAGAAACGACGACGACCGAGTTACCGGTCGCAGGTCCCGCCCAATTCGAGATGCTGTACAACACACACTTTTTAGGACGGGAGTCGTAAACCATGGATCGTTATACGCTTTGTTTAATCCGCCACGCAGACCACTTTTTACTCGTCAATCGACAAAAACGTCCAGCGATGGGCATGTGGAACGGTGTCGGTGGTAAGATCGAACCGTGCGAAACACCGGAAGCCGCCGTCATCCGCGAGACATTCGAAGAGACAGGCATCACGCTCACCTCAGTGACACCAAAAGGAATCGTCCGCTTGCACGGGAAAGAGACATCTGGCATGTACCTCTACCTGGCTGATTTAGAAGATCGTCCATTTCCAACACCGGTCATGACAGTTGAAGGAATCCTCGATTGGAAAGCACTCGACTGGATTCTAGACGACGATAACATGGGCATCATCAGCAACCTCCGGCACTACTTACCGGTCGTGCTTTCGACCGAGCATCCATTACTGCATGACTTCCATTACGATGGACATACAATCACGGCATACGAGACACATGAATTGATCGAGTCATAACACAACATCCCCGCTCGTCCTTTCGGACAGGCGGGGATGTCTCGTTAGAATAGATGTAAGCCCGTCACGATGACAGCGACGATGACGATGCCCGGTAACAAGTTCGCGACGCGGATCTTCGTGATTCCGGCTAGATTGAGACCAATCGCTGCAATCATCACTCCACCGGTCGCCGTCATCTCTAAGATGAATTCTTGCAACGCGGCATCGGGAATGAACTTCGTGATGGCAACGGCACTCAGTGCGATCGCCCCTTGATAGAGGAAAACGGGAATCGCTGAGAACATGACGCCGATCCCGAGCGTTGAACTGAGGACAAGCGCCGTGAAACCATCAATCAGCCCCTTCGTATAGAGGACGTCGTGATCCTGACGCAGTCCACCATCGAGCGCACCGAGGACCCCCATCGCTCCGATGACGAAAATCAACGTCGCGGTGACGAATCCTTCCGCGATATTCGATGGACGACCGCGACTGATCTTACGTTCGAGCCATGCCCCCATCCGGTCGAGCTTCTCATCGAGACGGAACCATTCCCCGATCGCACCTCCGAGAACAAGACTACCGATGACGATCAAAAAGTTCGTGCTCTTCATCCCCATCTGGATCCCGAGCACGACGACGGCTAGACCAATCGCCTGCAAGACCGTCTCCTTCATCCGTTCCGGAATCCGGTGGAACATCAATCCGAGCAACGTCCCGACGATGATCAGGACGGTATTGACGAGTGTACCTGTTAAAACCATCTGACAGCCTACTTTCTCAATTGATTTTTCTTTTAGCGGGACGGACGACCGTCCGCTCCGCCTGATTCAAGCTATGCAACGTCATCCCGAGCATGACGAGGATGATCCCGAATGTCGCGAGTCCCGTCGGTAGTGCCGCATGGAGAAACAAAATCTCCCCGAGAACGGTGAAGACGATCTCAAACGACTGGGTCGCCTCGATCGCGGCTAACCGGACCGGTTCCGTCCGGACGAGTGACGTCGCGTAGAAGAAGAGCGATGTCGCGATGACGCCTGAGAATAAAGCGACGAAGCCGGATTGGGTGACTTGATTGACACTCGGCAATCCGACCTGTATGTAGGCAATCATGGAAAGAACGATCCAAAACGGTAGACTGGCAAGTGTCATTCCGAGAATCCGTTCAAACACATCGAGCCCGTTCCCATAGCGTTCCATCATCTTCCGGTTCCCGAGTGGATAGGCAATTGCCGCGACGAGGACCGGTAAGGCACCGAACAACAGTGACTGCAGCGATAGGCTTCCCGCGACCGATAGTTGCATGACGACGACACCGAGGACGATCAGGACGGAATACTTCAGTGCTGACCACGGAATCCGTTGCTTGAACAACGGTGCAAGGAGCGGTCCGGCTAGGATCGTCAATTGCCACGTTCCGGCAATCAACCAGCCTGGCGCATGATCGGCAGCAAGACAGATGCTACCGTAAAACAGTCCGAAACCGATTGTACCGTACAGTAACCAAAAACCGAAATCGGCTCGCAGTGCCTGTAAGACGCGACCGATTCCCCGACGCATCAAGACGATGACGACGAAGAACGGCAACATCAAGAAGAAGCGAAGCGACGCACTGTAGATCCAGTGCCCCCCTGCTCCTTGCATCGATTGATTCAAGATGAAGGTGACGGCAAAGAACATCGCCGCCAAGATCCCATAAATGATTGGTCGCATCAGCGCTCCTCCTTTAGTGTCGAGACGAGTAAACGTCCGAGCCCGTTCCAGTTATGTTCCGTCGCCTGGACGAGCTGCTCGACATCCCGTTGTTGACACGCGATCAAAATCGCCGCATGATCGGCAATCGATTGACGTCCGAGTCGATCGAACTGAGCATATTCGAGCCGGCGGATCAGCGGCGTCAATCGGCGGATTGTTTCTCGTAGTTGTGCGTTTTGACTGCGCTGTACGAAGACATCGTGAAAGGCATCGTCAAGCGTCAGTGCCGTCTCCGTCTCCTGCTGATCGATTGCCGTCGTGAACTGTTGGTGAATCGTCTGAAGCTCCGTCAAATCGTCTTCCGTCAATAGCGGTCCCGCTAGACGCGCTGCTAGTCCGTGCAGCGTCGCGATGATCGGATAGGTTTGCTGTGCCTGTTCAGCGTCAAGCTCTGTCACGATCGTCCGCGAGCCCCGTTTCGCAAAAATCAATCCTTCCTCCTCGAGTCGTTTCAAGGCTTCGCGGACCGGTGTTCGGCTGACTCCGAACATTTCCGCGAGCGCTTGATCGTTCACCTTCTCGCCTGGGGCGAGGCGTAAAGTGATGATGTGATGCTGTAAACGTCGATATACTTCCTCACTGAGAGGAAGTCGTGCAATGGCTAAATCATCTGTAGGTTTCATACAAGTAATATATTACATATTAATCATTGATACTAGCTTTATTCAAAAATAAAAACTCCCCGTCAAACAACGGAGAGTCAGCTATTCAAACGTTACGTGGATTCATCGGTCCATTCAGGTGACTGAGATCGTTCCGTTTCAACAAGATCAATTGAATGACAATCGCGAAGAGTAGATAAGCTTGTGTCAAAAGAGGAGTGATGCCTAAATTGACGTTCACGACATCCGCTGCGATGCTCGCGAAATCCCACAGCGCATGGAAAATGATTAATGGCCAGAGGTTATTCAGCTTCAGTGCGATGATCACTAAGAACACACCAAAGACGAATGTGTTCGCAAGTCGGAACAACATCGCTGCCGGCGGAATCAAGGCGATCAAATTAAGCAAGTGGAAAGATGAGAACAGAAGCGCACTGATGAGGACGGCACGATACGGATGTTCGTTCGGTTTGAGATAGCGTAAGATGATGCCCCGAAACAAGACTTCCTCATTAAAACCGACGAATAAGGTCGTCAGGAAGACGATTCCGACAAGTTGAAGTGCCGATGATGATATCGAGGACGTGAACAACGCATTGACGATCAATCCGACTTGAACGAGAACGATCAGCAGTAACGGAATGTACCAGATTAGACCCCGCGACTGCAATTTCGAAAACCCGACGGCAGCAAACGTGGCATGACGACGAATGTACCAGACGAGAAAAATCGCTGTTGCGACTTCACCGAAGATTGCGATACGTAACAACTCCGGTTCACCTTAACGAATGCCGAAACCAAACGCAGAGACAGCCATGACGATACCCATGATGATGAAGACGACGGTCGCCGAGACGATAGTATTCCGCTTATCTACGATCAATACCTACCTTTTCTAAACAAGCGACGTATCTACTTTATGATTTGTTTACCTTTTTTTCAGGGAAATGAATCTTTTTCCTCCAGCTACCTTGCAATACACAATAGCTTGGTATATCATTACCTTGTAATACCAAGTAGCGAAAGGATGATGCGGATGTCATCGACGCAAATGTTAAAGGGGATTCTCGACGGTTGTTTACTTGCACTGATCGCGGAAGAAGAGATTTATGGCTACGAACTGGCGACGAAACTCAAAGCATACGGTTTCGCTGACATCAGCGAAGGAACAATCTATCCATTATTGATCCGAATGCAGAAACTGGGCTGGATCGAAGCGACTTCACGCGTCTCTCCGTCCGGTCCAAAACGGAAGTATTATTCGATCACGACGAGCGGTGCAGAAGAACTCACCGCATTCAAGGAAAGATGGCAACATCTTTCGACAAGTGTTGAAAGTATTTTAAAGGAGGATGATTGAGATGACCCTATCAACGGAATCAACCCGATTTTTGGAAGACTTGAAGGTCTACCTGCTTGCTTCGGGAAAAAATGAACAAGCGACGAACGAAATCGTCCTTGAACTCGAAGACCATCTGATTGAAGCGGAAGCGGATGGCAAATCGGTTCGCGCGATCACGGGTGACAGTCCGGCTGACTACATCCAGTCGATTTCTAAAGAGATGGCGTTCGATCCGATAGAAGCATTTTGGATCGTCATGCAAGTCTTTCTCGGTGCATCGAGTTTTCTCTATCTCCAAAACCTGCTGAATGGAACAACGACATTCAGTATCTTGCTAGTTGGTGGCTTCCTGCTGATTAGCGCTGTTTATTTGACGACCCTGGCGTTTTTATTCCGTCAAGATGCATTACGTGATGGCGCTCGCCCTCGCATCATGCGTTATGGTATTCATGGAAGTGTTCATATTCTCCTGATCATTGGACTATTGATCGTCAACGGACTCATTGATTCGCCCAAAATCACGTTATCTCCGAGTGTCGGTTGGTTAATTGGCGCCCTTCTAATTGCCTGGATTCTAATCACGGCATGGAAGACGAAGACATGGATTTTACCGATTGCAGTGTCCGTCTTTTTCGTGCCTCAACTGCTGCTTTTGTTTGTATTTAATTTTTCAGAGATTACCGCCGTCCTCGTGAGTTATGTTTTGACCTCGATTACGATTGCAGTTATCTTTCTCCGAAAATCTAAGCAAGATCAGTCAAAAAATACAAACTCTAAAGAATCTATTTAATTCTGATACCAAAAAACGACCTCAGCGCTGAGGTCGTTTTTGATGTATTACGTATTCTTCATCCCGTTCTTTGCTTCATACCGCTCACGCGTCCAGTTGTAGACATGGCTCGTCACGATCCGTCCGTCGATTCGTTCTAAGACGAATGGTCGGTCAAGAATAGGCGTAAACCCGAGTTTCTCAACGACACGGCGTGATTGGTCATTGAAATCAAAGTGACCACACCAGACGACATCGATCGGTAGTTCCCGGAAGATGAAATCAAGTATTGCTTCAACGATTTCCGGCATCCGCCCTTCTCCCCAGTAGTTAGGCGCGAGGACATAGCCGATCTCGACTTGACGGTCATGGGTAATCGAATCGTCCGGCCGACGATTGAAGTGAAGTCCGAAGCTCCCGATGACTGCCCCCGTCTCCTTATCGGTAACGGCATACTCACCAGGTGACGCTTGGAAAATGCCGATCACTTCTCGGCTTTCGTCAAGTGACGCGTGCGGCGCCCAACCTGCTTTTGGTCCAACATTTGGATCCTTCGCGTAAGCATACAATGCGGCTGCATCCTCATCCTGCCAACGGCGTAACAGGTGCCGTGGCGTTTCGATAGTATCTGGTAAGTTCATCTGTATTCCCCCTTATTAAGATACGTTTCGCTCTCGTTCGACAGATTCCTTCACGAACAGACTCGTATAGACTAATCCAAAGCCCGTTAAGAGGATCAATCCGATGTATACACTCATCATCGATGGGATCAAGAAGGTCCCGACGAGAATCGTCGACCGAGAAAGTAAGTCCGCTCCAGCAAACGACGTTCCCGCGAACGCTGAGTACGCCCCACGTTGATCGGCTGGCATCATGTTTGCTTTTTGTGTGTTCAAGACCGGAGAGTAGAGCAACTCGCCAATCGTCGCGATGAAGATGAAGACCATCAGTGCCGTCATACTGTTGGCACTCGTCACGACGACGTAGCCGATCGTGTACAGCATGAGACCCACAGCGAGCGTCCGACGCGGCGACAAGTGCTTCGCTAGTCGCTGGACGATGAACGTCAACGTGACGACGAGTAACGTATTTTCGATGTTGATGATACTCATCATCCGAACCCCGTTGATCGACCACCCGGCAAATGATAACGGTTCAAACGAATCGGCGAGTCGGACGGCGACATAACTGCCCATCGAAAACTCAGCCGCTAAGATACACATCGAACCGAAGACGACCTTAACGAACGGACGGTCCCGCCAAGCGAGTTGATAGCTCGTGAAAATATCCGTGAGGACACCACGTAGTTTTTGACGCTGCCATGTCCGTGACGTGTCGTCAAGAAACAGATAATAGGCAATCGGTAAAACGGACGACGTGAAGCTTAAGATCCCGAACAACAGCAGTTGGTTACTGACGTAGAGCCAGCCCCCGAGCGCCGTACCGATGGCGATCGAGAGATTGATCAGCCAGTAGTCAAGCGCATAAACCGCTTGGCGATTTTCCTTCGTCGTTGCATCGATGATGATCGCCCCCATTGCTGGTCGACCAAGATTACTTGTCACCGAGAAGACAACGTAGATGACCATGAACAACAGCATCCAATCGAATGTCAATGAGATCGTCATCGTGATGAATGTCAGCGCCGTGAGCGCAGAAGTCGTGACGAGCAGACGTTTGCGGGAAAAGCGGTCGGCAAGATATCCGCCGAGTAGATTCGTGATGAAGCTGACGAAGACCATCGCGATCAAAAATGCACCGGCGATGACTTCGTTGAATGCCCGGACGAACAAGAGGGCCATGAACGGCATGATGGAGAACGAGACAGCCCGGTTGAAAAACGATGTGATGAGACGTACTTTAATTGGTTTCGGTATTTCTTTCCATTTCATATTGTCACCTTCCATTCTCTACCTTTATCATAAACAAGACAAGACACA
The DNA here is from genome assembly GCF_002316465.1 of Exiguobacterium sp. UBA1053. Classification (NCBI taxonomy): domain Bacteria; kingdom Bacillati; phylum Bacillota; class Bacilli; order Caryophanales; genus Exiguobacterium; species Exiguobacterium sp. UBA1053. The sequence goes on from NZ_DCDO01000018.1 coordinate 284,889, forward strand.
GGAAAAATGGACGTCATTTAAAAAAGATGTCCCCTTTTAAGGAGGAGAAGGACGATGGATGCTTATCTTTTTATGTTATGGAAGACTTGCCGAAATGGACACTACTCGATTGCGACGCTTGCCGACGCCATCCATCTCAGTCCTAAACAAACGAAACGATATCTCAATAAATGGCAGGAAGACGGCTGGATTGGTTACACGAGCGGTCGCGGACGAGGCAACTTAAGTGAACTTGTCTGGTTGCGCCACGTTGAAAGGGAATATGCGAAACGGATGCTCGAGCGGATCGACCGTGACTCGATCGAATCAGTGACGGAGGAACTGACGTGGGACTGGTCGCCAGCACAAGCAGGACGCTTCATGCGGCAACTCGAACGAAAATTCGGCTATACACAGACGACGGCTGACGCGTTATTGATTCCGCGAAAACGGAATTTCCTGACGACACACCCGTTAGAAGCAGCGGATATCCATAGTGCCCATCTCGTCCAGAACGTCTTCAACCGGCTGTTTACGATCGATGGCGACGGCAACATTCAGGGTGAACTCGCCCATCACTTTGTCTGGAACAGGGCGACGCTCAGTCTCTTCTTACGGAAGGACGTCCGCTTTCATGACGGTTCGCTCCTGACGAGTAAGGAAGTGACGAAGAGCTTGCGTGCTTTGATTAAATATCCGGCTTACGCTTATTCCTACCGGCACGTAAAACAGATCGTCTCGAACGGTCCGTACCGGGTCGACCTCACACTCGATCAACGTCGAAGTTCGATTTTGCCGCAACTTGCCTCGATTCATACGAGCATCATCAAGGACGGCATTGGAACGGGACCGTTCCAACTGACGCAACATGACGACAAGAAGACCGTTCTGACAGCGTTCCCGAATTACTTTGGCATCCGTGCCCTGCTCGACCGGATCGAGTTCATCCAGATGCCGGAGCAATATGACCCGGTCTACCGGACATCGGCGTCTGACTCCAGTCCGATTGATACGATTGCCACGCAATCCGGATTTGGTCTTGTCTTGCTTCATCCACGTGCTGGTGGTCCGTTTGAATCCAAAGCCGCGCGACATTATGTCCATCGGCTCGTCGCGGAAGTCCGTAATGGCATTCATGACTTCCATGAACGGGCACAACCGAACGACTGTGGTTTTCTTGAGTCCTATAGTCAACCGTATACTGTCCCGGATGGTCCTGCAGTCTTGTTCACGCAACCGATCCGAATCAAGCTAACTGACTTTACGGACAAGGTGACACGCTGGCTCTGTCAGCGATTTGATCAGGACAGAATTCCGTATGAGTTCGTCGAGGTCGGATTTGAAGAGAGCATCACGGATTTTCATGCCTACGATACAATCGATCTCGCCATCCATGCCGAAGTGTTCGAGCGAAATGTCCAGTACGCCTTTTATCAGTTCATGACGAACACGTTCTCACCACCGATCCGACTGTTTCAGCAGATGCCAGAGATGCTGACCTGGATCGAACAATACGATGCGACACCGTTCGAAGACTGGCTCCCGATCCACCAATCGATCGAGCGTTACTTGATCGACGAATCGTATTTCATCCCGTTCTATCACGATACGCGGCTGATTCCGTATCCGATCGAACTGCGAAACATCACGATCGACTCGTTCGGTTACTTTGATTTCTCGAAGCTCTGGATTTCCAATCAATCGTGACGAATCGTTGACGAAATCTTGACCTGCTTGTGACAAAACGCACGGTATTCTTTAATCTAGTATTTTGAATGTTGTATTAAAGGTGAGGTTGCGAAATACTAAGACTGTCTTTATTACTTAGTGAAAAGGAAGTGGTCTTATGTTATCAACCTCTACCATTCAAATCGTTCAATCGACTGTTCCCGTCCTTGCGTCGCACGGTGCCGCGATCACGAAAGTCTTTTATCAGCGCTTGTTTCAGGCTCATCCGGAACTGAAACATGTCTTCAATCAATCGAATCAACGAAGCGACCGCCAATCGCAAGCACTCGCGACCGCCGTGTATGCCGCTGCTGCTCACATCGATCGACTCGAGACGTTAAAGCCGGTCTTATTACCGGTGCTCCATAAACACCGTAGTCTACAAATCAAACCGGAGATGTATCCCATCGTCGGACACGAATTACTCGGGGCGATGCAAGATGTCATAGGAGAAGCCGCAACGCCAGACATCTTGCGCGCGTGGGGAGAAGCCTATAGTGAGATTGCCAATCTGTTCATCACGCTTGAAGCCGAACTGTACGCACAGGATGAACAAGCAAAAGGTTTTTCCGGATATCAGACAGTCGAGATTTCGGATGTCGAGGAGCAAGTGGATGGGATTCGCGTCTTGACCTTCCGCAAGGACGGTCCACTCCCCGCTTATCGAGCCGGACAATACATTACGGTGCGGATTCAAGACAAAGATGGCTTATGGCACAATCGTCAATACAGTCTGACGACGGCATCGAACACGGAGACATATACGATTGGTGTCAAACGAGAAGGCATCGTCTCGGACTATTTACATGCAGCGCAAGTCGGTGACACGGTATTGATCAGTGCGCCAGCGGGTGCCTTCACTCTTGATGCATCAGGCGAACCCGTCGTGCTGATTGCCGGTGGTATCGGGATTACACCGATGCTTGCGATGGCTGACGAAGCGTTAGCTGCTGGTCGACAGGTAACGTTACATCATGCCGTCCAAGACGAACGCAATCGTCCATTTAACGAGCAACTTGCCTTGCTTGAGGAGCGCGGCGCGCGAGTCATTCGTTACGCGGAGCATCAGGCGACGGATCAAGCAGGTCGCCTGCCGAAAGACGTTATCGCAAGCATCACAGATCCGACATACGTCTGCGGTCCGGAAGCGATGATTCAATATGTGATTGAACACTTCACGGCGTCACCAGACAAACTGCATTACGAAATCTTTGGACCAACGCTTGCCTTTTCAGCAGAAACTCCAGTTGCTCAATAAAAAACATCCCGTTCACTTTGACACGCATCAAGGAGAACGGGATGTTTGATTATAGTGGCAATCGTTCTGACAAAGGACGAACCAAAACGACGTCCGTCGCCATCCGGTTATCGCGGCGTGGTTCGTCGACCGGTTCGATCGTCCAGTTTTTCGCATGAAGCGTATTCAAGGCACGCGCTAAGTCGTACATCGAATAGCGATTGTTACCATTCAATTGATAGAGCCCTGCTTCTTGTTCGAGTAAAATCGTAACGAGCGCTTCAGCCGTATCTTCAAGCACCGAACTCGACGGATACCAATTCCGACTCGCCCGAATGACTCCGTGCTGCTTCATCTCGTTCGTGAAGAAGTCGACCATATTGTTCGAACCAGCTTCCGTCCCGATCTGCCAGCCGATTCGGACGATCTTCGCATGTGGATCGATTGCTTGAATCGCTTGTTCGCAGGCAATCTTGTATACGCCATACTCGTCGGTCGCATCCGGAACAGCGCCCTTGTCGATTGGTGCCGGCACGTCGTCTGAGAATACAGACACCGTACTCGTGAAGAAAAACGGAATCTTATACTCTTGGCACAGGCGGACGAGCGCTTCCGTCCAACTGACAGACCCCATCCCGATATGCAAGAAATAATCCGGTCGTTCCGTTTCTAAAAACGTTCGCATCGCGGATTCGTCAGTCGTCGAGACTTTCGTCCGATCCCAAGCGACTGTATCGATGTCGTGCTTTGCTAAGACGTCCGCAACGACAGGTGCTACCGTTCCGTTCATACCTGTAATGATTGCTTTCATGGTGATTCATCCCCCTTATGTTCAATCGAAACATTATAAAACTACTTACTACATCAGTTTACACGGGAAGTGTTGATTTAACGAATCTGAGGTTATTCTCCTACGACCATTTGTGCCTCAAATGAAAAAAGCGTCCGCTGTCCGATCTAACATCGGTAAGCAGACGCACTATTTAGTTCATGATTACTCCGAAACGCCTTCCGTTTCCATTCGGCGCCACAGTACATTCAAGAAGACCGTCATCCCACTGATCGGAATCAAAAACAATAACGCTGTGATCCATAAACTCTCCATCGACTCCACTCCTCATCGTTCATTTCTATCTCTAGTGTATAAGAGTGCGAAACCGCTTACCTCCACCTCAAGGCGGATATTTCATCCGACCTTGTCCTGTCGTACCTCAGTAAAGGAAACGGTACGATGAAGGAGCAACCAGATACTGGTCATCACAAGACCACTTAAGGCAAAGAACAGGAAAACGAACGAGATGCTAAAGAACGACGTCAAGTACGACGACAATCCGTAACAGAGCGCGGAACATGCCGTTGATGCAGCGACCATCGCCGTCCGGACCCGGCCGAGCAAATGCGTAGGGGTCGAGCGTTGCAATAATGTCGCAAACGGTATCCCGAACAGCGTCAGCGCCATCCCGAGTAAGACGAACCCACCAACAGCCACTGGAACGAATGAGACATAAGCAACGATCGCAATCGCAAGACCTTGCAAGACGACGGCAAAACGAAACAGCTTATCTTGTCGTACGGAGGCGACCCATTTTCCGTAAAGGAGCGACATCGCGATTCCCCCGATCACCGTCGCCAGTTCGAGTGCAGAAAACGTCTGGGCATTTCCCGACAAGACATTCTTCGCATATGGTGCAAGTAAGGTATTCATTGGTGTGATCATCCAGTTTGCGAGGATCGCACAACCGAGGATCCATTTCAGGCGACCGTCACGGACGACGTGACTGATCCCTTCGAGCAACGCTTCGCGGTACGATCCTTGACGCGCCCCTTCTGCGACTTGCCCTGACATATGTCGAACGAGTAACCATGCGACGAGATGCAGACCAAGATCAAGCCATAAGATACTCGCAATCGAAAAACGGGCGATCATCATCCCACCAAGCAAGAATCCGCTTAACGTCCCGATTCGTTCAATCGTTGCGAGATACGCATTTGCTTGCGGTAATTGATCATCTTCGACTAAATCTACGACCCATGTGAAGACGGCATTGCCACCAATGATTTGTAAAATCGTCTGAACGACGAGTAAGCCGAGTAACCACGGCAGGACGACGTCCGTCATCCCGATTCCTGCTAACGTAATACCAAGTGCAAGCAATCGAATGAGCAACGACATTTGGTACAACGATGCACTGACGAACCGGTCGATCCATGGTCCGACGAACGTTGAAACGAGAAAACGAATCAAGAATACACCAGTCGCAATCAGGGCGACGCCAGAAGCACTGATCTCTTCCGCGCTCAACCAGTAGATTGCGATATAGACGAAACTCGTCCCGACGGTCGATAACAAATCCGAGACATACATAAAACGAAACGCACGTGACATGATGCTTTATTCCTTTCCTAAAACGACTTCTTGTCTATCTTACAATTTTTCTCAATTGCTGCCCATTCTTTTTTCGTCATCACATCGTCATCGTCTGTTAAGGCATTCTTACCCGTCTGTAACAGAGCCGACATGTTCATTCGCTATACTAAAACGCATAGGGAGGTGAAGATCCATGAAAACGCAAACGCGTTATGACTATGAAACCGAACAGGAACAGGTCGACGTCCCATCCGAGGCACGTCTAGGCTACTATTTTCTTTTAATCGTCCTGCCGCTTGGTCTCGCGCATCTTGTCCAGTCGCTTGCTCCTTCGCCGGATCAACACCACTCGTCCGTATTGACGGGTTTGACGTTCTTATCCATCGTCTTTTTCATGTACTTAGGTAACCGAGCGGCTGGAAATGCCAAAACGACCTTTTTCGGATACTCGATGTTCTTGAGTATCAGTCTGTTCGCGACGCTGTTTCTACCAACGGTGCCGATCATTTGAGCATAAGCAAACGAGCACCCGTCCGACTTGGACGCGTGCTCGTTTTTTTAATGCGTATGCGATTCGTGTTTACCGTCACAATACAACGTATTGCCGTGCGCATGCTGATCCGTCTCGACCTGGATCGTCGCGTGATTAATCCCGACGTGTTTTAAATCGTGATCAATCTGTTCGCGAATCGACTCCGACTCCCGGACGGTCATGTCCTCCTTGACGACGACGTGACACGATAATGCGTTATAACCACTCGTGATCGACCAGATGTGTAGATCATGCAGACCGAGGACGGCTTCGTTCGTCTGAATCGTCGAAACGACCTCATCGATGTCGACGTCGCTCGGCGTTCCTTCCATCAAGACGTGAACGGATGCCTTCGTCACGTAATAGCCGCTCCGTAAGACGAGGATCGCCACGATGACACTTGCCAGTGGATCCGCCCATCCCCAACCGAAGAACATGATCAGAAGAGCAGCTGCAATCGCACCGACCGATCCGAGCATGTCGCTTAAGACATGCAGATAGGCACCACGCATGTTGAGGTTGTGCTCATGCCCTCCGCCGCGTGTCATGATCCAAGCAACGAGAATGTTGACGAGCAACCCGAGGACACTGATGATCAGCATCCCGGTCGTTGCGACAGCGGGTGGATCGATGAAGCGTTGAATGGCTTCAATGAAAATATAGAGGGCGATGACGATCAGCGTCACACCATTTATGATGGCGGCTAAGATTTCAAAGCGTTTTGAACCGAACGTCTTATTCGCATCCGGTGCTTGACTCGAGAACTGGAAGGCTAACAAAGCGATCGCAAGTGAAATCGAATCACTGAGCATATGCCCTGCGTCCGATAACAACGCGAGACTATTCGTCCAAATTCCGCCGATGACCTCGACGATCATGAACGCGGTGATGATCAGGAACGACAGGCCCAGTACCTTTTTATTGTCGGTATGATGATGGTGGTGATGATGATCATGTGCCATGACGTTGCCTCCTTTTACCTTACATTCAAACGTCTATTTGAATTATAACATGCCTCCGTTCTGTGGTCAACGGGCTCATCTGTTATATCCCACGCCTTTACTCTCCTAAAACGACTCATCTGACTAAACAAAAAAAACGATGACCCACTGCCATCGCTTTTTCCATATCCTTTTTTAAATAAACGACCGAAAATCCTCTGTTTGCTGCTCGAGTTGTCGTTCGACCTCTTCGATCGCAGTAAAGCGTTGCATCGTTTCTTTTACCGTCGCAAGGCTCGACGCAACTTCGAGATGGGACGCTTCAATCTTTTTCATCATCGCCATGATTTGACGGTTCATCGTTTCCGTATTCGTGCGTACTTCGACAACTGCACTGCCGACTAAATCCGATAAGTTTTTGACTTCACTGGCAACAACGGTAAAGCCTTTACCGTGTTCCCCAGCCCGTGCCGCTTCGATTGCCGCGTTCAGAGACAACAGGTTCGTCCGGGCCGCAATCTCCTTGATCGTATCAGCAATCTTCGTGATCTCGATGGCTTGGTCATACAGCGTTTCGAACGTCTGTTGGTTTACTGCCGTTTCACTCGCGATCGTGGTCATCGTCTCTTGAAGCTGGGTGCCCTCTTTCGATCCTTGAACCGATTGCAAATTCAACCCCTCAGCAAGCGTCTGGAAGCTTTTCGCATATCCTTGTACACGATCGATCCGGTCCGTGATGTTACTCGCGATCTTGACGACGCCGACGACTTCTTCTCCCTCAAAGATCGGCATGTAGGTTGCTTCAAGCCATAAGATGTCGCCCCGGGCATCGACTCGTTTGATTTTATCCGCTGTACTGAATCCCGAAAACAGGCGTGTCCAAAAGTCTTGATACTCACGGCTGTTCGCGAATTCTGGTGTACAAAACGTATGGTGCTGTAGGCCAATCATCTCGTCCCGCTTATACTTCATCGTTTTCGCAAACAAGTCATTGACGTCGACGACACGTCGTTGGCGATCAAAATAAATCATCGCGACGTTTGCTTCCAGGCTCGACAAAATCGCTGGCGAGCGTAGCGGTCTCGGTAAAATTTCATTCATAGTGTCATTAACTCCTTCTATGTATCATTCATGTACTAAGACAGTTTTTCAAGAGAACAATCTGTACCTATCTATCGTCATCAATTGACCTTTTTTATAGATGAATCAGCGATTATCCAAGTTGATTTTTCGCTAAAACGAGATCATTTCAATCAAAATATTATGACATTTACAAACGATACACTACGGCATTGTCAAAAAGCGTAGTAGATGCTACATTTGTTTATGTAGTAAATACTACAATTTTAAGGAGGAAATAAAAATGACACATAATAATCCCCCTCTATTTTCGAAAGAACAAGCTATCGTCTTGGTCGTACTTGGTGTAGCGTTTTGGTTCGTCGGTGCCCTGTCAGTCAGATTCGGATCTGGAATCGGTATGTTCGAAAACGCTGGAAACGTGATTGCCTTCCTGATTGGTTTAGCAGTCTCGTGGATTTCCGTCATCATCATAAAAAAAGTCGCTCGTTTAAGTGCTGAACAGATGGTGCCGGATGTCAGTCTCGGACTGTTAGTGGCTACGTTCTTAGACGGAATCGTTCTAACGTGGGGCACATCTCTGTATGGAACGGATCCCTTACTCGTCGGACATGGTGCAGCATGGATTCTTCGGGGGGTCTTCGCCTTTCTTGCTGTTGCTTTCATCGAGGCAAAACGGATGGGATATAAGATGTTCTAACACGATAATATGTATTTTATAGTACGACAAATAACGAGCGTAGACCGTCGGACTCATCCAACGGTCTATTTGTCGTAAAAGCAGATGAATTTTAGTGTGTCGGTGAAGAAGATAATGAGCACTTCGAAGATTTAATTCTGTGGGGTCATATTTAAAAAGAACGATGGACTTCAGATTAAATCAATCGTTCTTCGTTTGCGCTTCGATTCTCTCGTTCCGAGCAGCCTCAAAGTTGCGATAAATCGTAAATCCTACTAAACCAATCAACCAGATAATGCCATACCCGAGTTCCCAATCGAATCCAAAATACAAGATTGACGATGTGATGACGACAATGAGAACTAACCGAATGCTCGATAAATGATACTTACTCATGGTTTCCCTCCTTTTCTACAGCCACCGAAGTAGATGTATGTCACGAAAAGAATCAACGTCCACGTAAAAACCGCGAATATGATTTTAAATAAACCGTCAGGCAGTATTTTTGAGATATATAACATGGTCATTAGGATTGAGAACGTTAAATGGTTATTTCTCAATTGTGTAGAGAGCTTATCCCAATTGAGCAGTACAAGTAGTACCGCGATGGGTGCGAGGAGTGCCGTTAGGAAGAAGAACGGAACGTTCCTCATATAGTACGGTATCTCGTCTTTGTTTTTTCCCATCACACATCTCTCCTCATCTTCAATATAGAATACCTAGCTTCTCTATTCATTTCATCGGAACGGATGTGATTGTATGAAAAAAGAAGTACGTCCACTCATCTATACACTTATCGTCCTCGTCATCTTGATAGCTGCCTATCCGACTTACCTCTTCGTTTCTAAAACGATGACCGAAATCAAGATTGAACGAATGTTAGTTGAATCAGGATACGAACAAGATATTTCAAAAAAGGAAACGGTCTTTGAGTCTAAGACCGGAAGATACGTGCTGGAAATCAAATACACGAATGAACCAGACTATACATACAACTATGAAATCGTCGAAGATCATGTACTGACGACTGTATACGACCAGCATCATGTTGAAGTGACTGGCTCCGTTCAACATGAATTAAAGTAGACATCGTACTTTAAATAACAATCGATCCCATTCAGCGATTGCACGAATGGACTCGATTTATGTACCTCTTAACATTCTTCTTTCATGTTCAGTGATTCTGCCGAGCGAATCGTAATTTGTTTTGTAGCATCATCGATGGATATGACACAATCCCATGTCGGCTTTAACTGAAGGACATCATTTCGATCCAACCACAAGACCGCAGTCAGTTCGATGAAGTCCCCCATCACTACCATTTTTCTCGCCTTCTCATCAATGACAGCATACAGTTCATCATCTAAGTTGATTTTCCAGTCAAAAAATTTATTGACGCTCATTCTCTCTCTACCGATTCTTCATACGTTCTTTAGATCATTCCGCCGTAGAGAACGTAATCTTCCATTTTTTCCGCGCAATCAATACTACGATCAGTCAAGCCAACAAAGATATTTTCAGCGTCGTATCACTGATGAGCTGTAGCCCGTAATGCAGTGAAAAGAGCGTCGTGAGTAAGAAAACGACGAGTCCTAAGAACATCATGTTTTTCATTCGATCACCTCTTTTCCAATGGTCATTTGACGTTACTTTCATTGTTTTGACATGTTTCGTACAACTTGATTCCCCTTGTTTTAAAATCCGCGATATATTTAAACTAATACAAGAACACAAAAAAAGGAAGTCGTTCATGATAAATAAATCCATAACATACTTTTTATTGTCATTTATGTTGCTTGTTATCATCTTGAATCTCTTGAATGGTCGAGTGATTGAAAATGAGCGATTAACGTTAGCCGTGAACATCGCTATCGTGCTGATGGCGTTATTTTTTATCAGTTTGAGGTTTTCAAAGCGAAAACGTAAATAGAATACTTATCGCTCCAAAAAAAGTATGTAAAGGTGGTTAACTCGTGGGACAATTCATGATTTTTGGTGCCTTGATGAATCTTCTGATCATTGGCGCAGTCGTCTATGTCGTATGGAAATTAGCAAAAAAACTCTTTAAAAAATAAATGATGGATTTCCTTTTTTGATTCATTCTTGAAATTCGTATCGATCATGATTACATAAGCAAGGTCCCTTTCTCATTCGAAAAAGGGACCTTGTTCTATTTTATCCTGCGTAGTTGAACAACGGACCACGCAATTCAAACTCATACGTCTCACCGTCGACGATGCCGACGATCGCGTCACTTTCGATCAACTGATGCAGGAAGCCTGCCATCTCAGCCGCCGTATGGTACTTTTTGACGTTCTTGCTGTAGTCGAACCCTGCTTCGCCGCGCGAACGATCCGCAAACTCTGTCTCTGTCGCAGCTGGTGCCAGTACTTTCGCCCGCAGTTTTGCCCCACCTTTTTGCAGTTCTTGCGCTAGCCCTTCCGTATAGGCACTGACATAGAACTTCGTCGCGCAATACGTGACCGCGTTCGGAACGATCCGGTAGCCACCTGCTGACGAGATATTGACGAGTGTCGTTCCTTCAACGTCATGATGATCGCGGACGAACAGACTCGATAGAATCGTCAGCGCCTCGATGTTCAAGCGAAGCATTTTCTCGATTTTCCCGAGCTCAATGTCCTGGACGAGATCAAAATCGCCGAATCCAGCATTGTTGATCCACGTCTCGATGTCGAGTTCCTTTAGTCCCTCATATAAATCATGGACATTTTGGTTATCTGCGAGATCGACCGACTTGAGGATGACATCACTATCTGGTGAGATTTGTTTGACTTCATCCCGAAGTTTTTCGAGCTCAGACGTCCGTCGCGCGACGAGAACGAGTGATTTCCCTTTTCCTGCGAGTAGTTTTGCCGTCTCATATCCAATCCCCGAACTTGCTCCTGTAATGACCGTGTACTTCATGTAGCATATCCCCTTTTTGATTTGGTATAGTGAGAGTCTAATCCTTAGAGTGAACTCTAAGTCAAGCAGAAAGGTGAGATGTATGTATACGATTTCTGAAATCAGTCGATTGACCGATACGAGTGCCCATACGATTCGCTATTACGAGAAAGAAGAGCTACTGTTTCCGAAGCGCCAGAACGGTCAACGTCGATACGACGACCAAGATGTGACGTGGCTTCGGTTCGTCCTTCGCTTGCGCGTAACGCATATGCCGATCGAGCAAATCCGTTCTTACGTGACGCTGTTTCTTGCTCACGGCGAGCAGGATACGACGCAAGAACGGCTCGCATTGCTTGAAGCCCACCATGCGAACGTCTTAGCACAACTAGCAGCATTACAAGAAACGGAGCGAATGATCGCAGAAAAAGTCGACACCTATCGTCTCCTTCATCCTACGATTCCCTCTCCTGATGTTGTTCAATCCTCTGAGAACGCCTCCGTCAATTGACGATAGACTGTTTCACGCTCGTCAGGCGTCAACGCAAGAAAACTGTCGCCGATGTTGATTTCCGTCGCACAGCCGCTATCTTTCTCAACGAGATAACCAGCGATACCAACTTTTCCGTTCGACTGGATTTCAATCAATTTTTCTTCGACGACTGCTTTTTCTGCCTTGAAGTAGAGATGAAACATGTTCGAGACTGGCTCTAGGGGACGAGTCGAGATGCCCGAAATCGCATTCAAACTGCTCGCAAGCTCCTTTGCGGCTGCATGGTACTCTGCCATGTCGTCTTTTCGTTGTTCATAATAATGATCGGCAGACAGAATATACGGATATAGACTAATCAAGTCACCGCCGTAGCGACGTTTCCAGATCCGTGCCTCTTGGCAAAACGTTTCTGGTCCAGCTAAGATTGCTCCTGCGACGCCGCCGAGTCCCTTATAAAAAGAGATGTAGACACTGTCAAACAGTTGCGCGATGTCCTTTGCTTCTGCCTCATAATACGGTAAGACCTCAAGTAAACGGGCACCGTCCAAGTGAAGACGGATTCCTCGTTCACGGGCATACGCACAGATCACTTCGAGTTCTTCACGCGACGGAAGCAATCCGCCGAGTTCGCGTTGCGGCAGTTCGAGTAACAGACAACTGACGTCCGGCAAAGCTTTGACGTCGTCTATCGTCATCAACCGATCCGCTTCTCCGACTAGTACTGGTTCGATCCCGTGCAATTTCTTTAAGCCGTCCTGTTCATGGATTTCGAGATGACAGAGCGGGTGATACGCGACCTTACGATTGTCCTGTTCATCCGACCAGATACGTAGCGCAATCTGTTGCGCCATCGTGCCACTCGGGAAAAAGACCGCATCGTCGTGCCCGAGTAAGTCTATCATCTTGCGCTCGAACGTCTTGATTAATTCGCCATTGCCATAGATGTCACTTGGTTGATCAGCCGAGACAGTTCGTAGCGCTTCTTGTAACACGCCGACCGTCCGACTACCATGTCCATCTAAACGTTTCGTCGTTTCTTGGTAACTCGATCGTAAATCCATCTCGTTCATTCCTTTCTAAATCAATGACTATTTTTTGAAAAAATCAAAATATTCCCTCTCTACTTTTGCTATACTGTGTAGCGAAAGTCTGTTAAACGTACTCGTCAAAGGAGGTGTCCCTATCGTGCAAACGCTTCGCACTCGCCTATTGCTTCTTATTCCACTTGTCTGTCTACTACTACTTATCATGCAACAATTTGTCCCGTCGCTCTATACGTCACTGCTTGGAGGAATTGATCCAGCAACGAATACATATTGCGTCGACCGTTGCGGTCCAAAGGAATCGATCTTCGATACGATCGAAGAAGGAACGTCTTATGGCGAGAGCACGGTCACGATGAGCGAAGTCGATCCACCAGCTCCATGGTTCCGGACAGGGTTCGATTCTTCGGTGACTACACCTCCTTATCTTCTCATACTATGTCTCATTCTCCTGTTTTGTAGCTGGTTTTTCTGGCATTATCTCCAGTGGTTGCGTCGACCTCGTATCAATCCATCAGGGTACGTGCTTCCGCCACGATTTCCAATCTTCATTTATGAGACAAAAGACCTGCCTGCTGACTCAATTCGAAAACAACTCGCTCACTTTAATGCACAATTGCCACTGTTCTTACAACGCCGGACCCACGAGACGGTAACGGAATGGTTTGATCGGATTGCGTTCCCATCTCCTGTTGATCCGCTCTACTTTGAAGTGCGGTATGGGAAGGTACCGGTCATCTCGACGCATCAATTGACCTTCTTCGCCCAAGCGATGGAGCAGTATCTTCGGACATGCCAAGTTCAATCATCGATCTCTTGAATCCTGCCGCCCTGCTCATTGAAGCTCGGCGGTTTTTCTTTTGCTGTCGAGTAGGATGACATCTTGAAAGAAGGTTCCAAAGGTTTTTAAGATTTGGATTGACTATTTTTCAAAATCAGACGATTAGTTGCCAGAAAACTGGGTAATATAGACTATAGTAGAGAAAAAGTCGTTTAACCAGGAGAGTGAGGTGAGAGAAGATGATCAGTGCACAAGAAGCCTATTACATCAAGAAGGAATTGAATGAAAAATTCGAGGATCCGCGGATTTCCTGTGATTTTTCAATCTTTTCACTTGAACCGTTCCAACTTCTCTTGCACGTCCAAGAAGATGTCGATGAGCTCAGTACTGAAACACGCTATGGCTTAAGCCGCAAGATTCGGTCCCAGCTCAAACAACTCGATGCACGTGTCGGTGGTGTTCCTGTCAAAGCGGTCTATGTCATATCGGCGCCTCTCATTTCCGATCGATCGTATTGCGTTATTTTACAATGAACATAAAAATACCCCGCATGAGAAGTACACTCTCATGCGGGGTATTTTTATGTTCATCGGCTGGTAAAACCATCGATTTTCCAAGAATTCTTCAAAAAAGTCTGTTGCTGCGACCAATAGACAATCGCATATTCTCGATTGATGTGTTCCCGTTCTGTTATCGCATGCTCGATTTCCGCATCAAAATCACAAAAGGCATACAGAGCGCTTGACCTGTCAGCAATCCTTTGCATGTCCTCCATGAACATCAATTCTTGCTGGTCGGTCGTCAACGGAATTAACTTCTCTTCTTGAAAACCGAATCGAAAACCAAAGCAGTCAGGCTCTTTTTCAATCGTCATTCGAACCGGTACTGTTATTAAACCATGATACGCTAAGAAGACGAGCGAGGCATTCCCGTAATGATGATTCAGTAATGGACGCCAGTCTTTCGGAAGACCCTTTTCCTCATTCCAATGTGATCCATCGATATCCGTCGCGTAACTGTATCTAAGACATCGTATATCTGAATGAAATGCATCCAAGACCATTCGAACAGCGTGTTCCATATCTTGCGTTTTTTCAAAAACAAATCCTACCTGTATCAGCATTCTTCATTCCCATCTGATTATGCATTACCCTGCCATGTCACTGATTTGGTTCCGACCATTCTCTTTCGCCCGATATAACGCTTGATCGGCTTGGTCGATCACCTCTTTTTCCGTCGTTTCTGCTCCGGGTACAAGCGACGTCAAGCCAAGACTGACACTGACCCGACAAAGTGGTTCATAGCGTTCATGTACGATATTCAAATCGAGAATGTCCTGACGAATTCGTTCTGCAATGTGCCGGGTTTCTTCTGCTCCACGCGACAACAAGACCGTGAACTCCTCCCCACCGTACCGTGCGACTTGCCCATGCCGTGCTTGACGCTTCAAGACGCGGGCGACTTCTTTTAAACATTCATCCCCTTTTAAATGACCATACGTATCATTATACGACTTAAAGGCATCGACATCGATCAAAATCAGGGAGAGTGGTGTCTGCTGTTGTTTGGCTTCTTCGAGGAGTTGCTCCAATCGTTCATCGAACGCCCGTCGATTCGGGATGCCGGTCAAGGCGTCGTGAAGCGAACGATGAATCAAGGCTTGTTTACTGCGTTCCATCCGAAACGTCTGGATGAAGGCAATCAAGACAAGAACGGCAATGCTTGCGACAACAACGATGACCCATTTCGCAGCACTCGATGCTTGTTCGGAACGATTCGTTGCTTCAGCAATGATTCGGTTGACGTCCGTCCGTAGACGGGCATCGATCGGGCGAAACGTCTCGATGAACTGCATCCCTTGATAGCGCTTTGCCTCAGCGGCTGATTGATCCCCGCTTCGAACGAGTGCCAGTTGGGCATCATAAAATCGGACTGCCGTCTCGATCCGGGGAATCACTTCCGTCCGGACGAGTTTTCGCATGATTGGATGATTCTCATCGAGTTGATTGAGTCGCTTGACCGTTTGATCAAGCCGATCAATCGTCCGATCATACTGGGCTAAATCCGCTTCGTTCGGTGTGAGGATGTAACTGCGAACGACCAGTTCAAGATTTAGCAACGCCGGAAACAACTCCGCTGCTTCCGTCGAGATCGGAATCGCCTCGTTTAAGATGCGTGCATTCTCTCGTTCGATTTTCAGGAAAGCTTGATAGCTCCAAACGCTTGTAAACAAAAGCGCACAGAGTGCCAAAAACAAATAGCGCTGCAACGTTGACCATTTCACAAAAAGACCGACCTTTCTTTCTCTTTCTAATTGACTAAAGTCTATCCCTTCTATCGGTGTCTTGAAATCAAACTGTTAGTCGTTTGTATGAAATAATGCCCGTTGCCGACACATTCCAAACGCTTCCAGCTTTCTTAATCGGTCAAGGATGTGTTTTCCAACTGTTCCTGTGCCTGCCTTCGTCTCATTGCCCGCTCAGTCACGTCATTGTTCTTCCACCAAGCGACGAGTAGACCAACCAGTCCGATCAGACCCGTCACGAACCGTTCGACGTCACTTGACGACACTGGCAATGCTGTAAAACCGAGCGTCGGTAAGAGTAACTCAAGGAAGACATAGAGCGGAATCAAGAGGCGGATCCACGCCTGAAGACGAATCATGGTGACACTGGAAAGAGACGACGCCATGTTTGCGGACCAACAATCCCGTCAGCGACTAGACGACATGTCTGTTGGAACGTTCGAACGGCGTGCGTCAATCGGGCATCAAAGATTCCTGTCACCACAAGACCCAAGCGTTTTTCGATGGCTCGGACGAGTTCCGGTGCTTGGATGCGCTCCCGTAGATAGTGTCCCGGTTTTGGCACATGATGGCGGGCAAGACTGACATGATCGTACAGTTCAAAATGTGGGTAATCAGGAAAACGAGACCAATCACCTCCCCAGTCCATTCCGCGTCGTTTCATCGCTACAACGATCCGCCGGAGTCGCGCGTCTGGCGGAGAAAGGAAAATTGCCCCATCCTGATAGAGAAAGACATCGATTGCTACACCGAAGTTATGGTTCGATTGTCCTCCGCGGGCTTGCGTCACGATGGGTCCTGGTGTCGTCCGTCCTTTTGCATACAACGCATTCTGTTCCGCGATGCTTCGAAAGCTTTGTGCTATACCGAGTTTGATCCCATGCGGATACAGCTCTCGAATCGCGTCACGCGCGATCCGGACGACAGACGGATGCATGCCCGGAACGGATAGTTTTTGATTGGCACGTCGGAGTATTTCTTCCAGTTGCATCAGGCTCCCTCCCTTGTCAGTCCTTGTAATAGTTCAGCAATTTCGACGTCGTCAGGTATGATCTGGTTCTCCTTCTGGTGTGCTTCATATGCTCGTTGCGCTGTTCTTTCTTGTTCTATCCAATTCGGTAATTGAAATAATGAAGTTTCTCTTCTTGAACGTTTGGTTATTCGTTTCCGTCGTTCAGCTGGTAATCCGGTCGCGAGACGCTTGATGACTTGTTCGATGTAACCGAAATGACGACTGTTCGCTCGCGCTGCCTCTTCGATCGCATACTGGATTCGCTCAATCGGATGCTCTGATGCAAGCTGTAGCAATTCCTGCTCGATTCGTGGTGTCGCTTTACCTAGATTCGTTTCGTACTGCTGCACCAGTTCCTTTTTTAAAGTCGTTTTCTTCAAGACTTCTTCTTCGGAGTCAGCAGAAACCTCGGAGGCAGTCGTCTCGTGACTCGCCGGGGACGGTGTGTCAACACGGGGCAGGACACGGTAAGCATTTGAGGTCTGTCCTCCGTGTTTCGTGAACCGTTCGACTTTCTCGATCCGACCACTTGCGATCAAGGACTGTATACACGACTTGACTGTCGATTTACTGCACGGAACAGCATCGGCGATCGTCTGATAGGACGGAAATGCTTGACCATCTTGACCACTGAAGCTTTCAAGGATCAGGTAGATCATTTTTTCATGGACGGACGCGAATGCCGTCCCGCTCCGTAAGAGCGTATGGGGAACCGGAAGATATGGAGCTTGCATGGTGATTCCTCCTTTCTAGGAAATATGACAGGAAGAAGTCGAAGATTGTTCGAAAAGAGTGAAGAAGATATTTTTTGAGAGGAGTGACAGGATGAACGAACTATTCACCTATTATCTACAAGAACTTGATCGCTATGAGCCGGAGGCGTTGATTCATCATCTCGATCATGACACGTGGTCGATTAGTCAAATGTACGATCATTTGATCGTCGTCAGTCATGAGTATTTGGATGAAGTCGAGTCGTGCCGGTTCGCACCCGTGACCACGTCCGGAAAGTCACCGTTCGGCGAACAGTTATTTGCTGTCGGTGCATTTCCGGCGACACCGATCCGGTTACCGGATGCGATGAACGCACCACCGGATGAGACGGATCAGGTTGAACAAATAAGGACACGTTGGTTGCAACTGATTGATCGTCACGTAACGCTAGCAACGATTGCTCAGGCGACACCCGTTGATCAAAAGACGCAACACGGTGGGATGGGCTGGTTGAACGCTGCCGAGTGGTATGCCCTCGTCTCGTACCATCTCGCGCATCACCGGCATCAAAAACGACGACTCGACGCTGCGCTAGCCAATTGAACATGAAAAAGCGCTCTCCGCATGCGAAGAGCGCTTCGATTCATTTTAAGACATCCCAATTCGAAAAGTGTCGTACCTCAAGATCGAGTTGTTGTTCCTCAATCCAGCGGAATGCTTCAAGTACGAGCGGTGACGCATTGTCGATTGAAACTTCACTCGCCTTGACCCAACGCGCACCGAGTGAGTCTTGTCCGACGAATTGCTCGGGAATGCCAAGCGTTCCACCGGTCTGTCGAACGAGATAAAAGACGGCGATATGATGGACTTCATCGAACTCCCGCCAGTCCCACGGGAGCTTGAAGTCAGCGACGCCGATCTGTCGTTCGAGCTCTACCTCAAGCCCTGTCTCTTCTGTGAACTCACGGCGCATCGCCGTAGCGAGTGTCTCCCCTTCTTCTAGGCTACCCCCTGGTAAATCATAGCGATTGATGTACGGTCCACCATTTTTATCGATTACGAGTAAAGCATCCTCTTTCATTAATAAGCCATAGACTCCAAATGCACGGTGACAACGAATCGTTTTCATTCATCATACCTCCCTTTACTTCTCTTTTACATTTTTTATTTTTTATCACAATGACACTTAAACATATTGATATCTAAAGAACGCGGTAATGCGGTTAGCTTTATATTAATCGTTACAAAATCAGTCTAAAGGCTTACGTAATAGTTCGTATTTCATCATACACTTTACATAGATCATTAAATGAAAAGTCATATGGAAAGAAGGATTGCTACCATGAATCCCCCAAAGTTAAGTGTTTTTTTACTAAAGTCATGCCTATTTGTACTATCTCTTGGTCTACTGGGTTTAGCGGGCTATGCAATCCCTACATTGCTGAACGGAATCAAGAGTTCAATCATTTTTGAAAAACCAGGATATGTCGTATTGATCGTTGCTTATATTGCTCTTATACCGCTATTGGCTTCTATTTTTCACGGTTTCCGCATTTTAAGCGCCTTTACAAAAAGTCAGGACGCGGCTATTCGTATTTCTTCATCGTCGAATAGCATTAAAAAGGCATTCCTCGTGATTGCTGTTTTAGCGATTTCTATTCTTCCCGTATTCTTTTATATAGGTCAGTTAGATGATGCTCCTGGATTAGTGCTTGTAGGAATAAGTATCGTCATCATCCCACTAGCCATCAGTGCCTTTTTTAATTGCATGCAATACATGATGAAGAAACATATTGTTACTTCATGAATGAATCGTTAACAGATGAACGAATGTCTCTTAAAACGGCTTGAATTCGGTACTTTACCGGACTCAAGCCGTTTGTTCGTTGTTTAAAGTACGCTGTTTAAAGTACGCTTGGATCACAAACGAAGGTTCAGCGACTTCCATATTATTAAGTAGACGACGTTAATCTCACTGCAGGATGTTTCATTGAACTACACCGGATTACTCTACTAAGACGAGACATACAGGAGGACCCCTAGCTTTAAGCTTTAATGATAGGATCAAGAGAGTCAACGTATAGACTGACTCAAACGTCTTGCGACAAAAAGCGAACAGACTAAATGCGTGATATCGTGGTTTTTTATTGGGTATCCTTTCCATCATTCATGTTCATGACGGTCGGGATGAAAGCATCTAAATAGCCGTCAAACGGAAACTGTTGCTGCGCGATCCGTTCTTGAAGGTTCAGCAATGACGCACGGGTTCGTTCAATCAATTCGACCGGATAGTGATAGAGCCGTTGGTTCTCCATAAATTCGTCCTCGTCGACGACTTGCCACACTCCGTTTCGATAGACGAGATCAAGATCCAGATCGATGAACGATAATGTTTCATCTTGAAGGACTGACGGAAGACAGATATTGCAGTAATAGCTCATCTCTCCCGTCCGTTCTATATCGAGACCAACCGTGAAATCAGCTTCAAACGGATAGAATTCGAGACTATAGTTGTCGTATGTATAAACGGTTGCGCGACGATGATGATGAAGCGTCCGCCCTGGAATATTCGCGACGAGTAGATAGTCTTTTGTCTGCTTTAGGACATATCCATCCCACGAATAGTGCGGACGTCCGTCGAGTTTCCGTGCCTCAATCATAAGACGTTTTAATTTCACTTCATCCCTCCCTTTTCCTGAAGCTCTCTTATTTTACCAAATACTTTCAATCAAGAAAGACTTTTCCTGAATCTTTAAAATTTTGAGTCTCTCTCGTTGACATCCCTTATCAAACTGCTATCGTGAAAGTATCATACTCAAGGATGTGGAACTCATGTTCATTGCCGAGTTGTTATTGAATGCTTGTATCGCCTTCACCGGCTTTTATTTAATCGCTAAAATCATCTATAGTCAACGCCTCGCATCGAGCAGAATGAAGTCTCTCATCGTTGGTCTTGCGACCGGACTACTCGGTGTGCTATTGATGTTTAAAGGAATTGCAGTCAATGAATCGTTACGGATGGACTTACGTCATTTACCGCTCGTCCTGCTCGCTTTTTATGGCGTTCGTTCGCCTCTCATCATTGCGACGCTGATCATCGGTTGTTCTCGATTTTACTTCGGCTGGACCCCGCAATCAATCGTCGCCTTTCTCGCAGTCCTCGGCATCAGCACCGGGATGTACTTCATTCATAAGCGGTTACTCCATCGACCGCTCTTGCAAAACCTGATCATGAACGTCTGGTCATTGTTTATGATCTCGATCGCTGTCTCGATCAATCTCGGCTTCAGTGACGCCGCTCTTCGTTTACTTGCTTCAACGTGGACGATCGGACTTGCAGTTGGACTGTTATCGAGTCTCTTGACGATCGACTTTCAGTTGCTCAACGAACAGGTCCAGCGTTATAAACAATCAGCAGAACTCGATCACTTGACAGGACTGTACAATCGGCGTGTCTGGGACGAACGGACGACATTGCTTGAAGCAGAAGGACGCGTCTACAATGTGCTCGCGCTCGATATCGATCATTTCAAGCATGTCAACGATACGTACGGTCATGCGAACGGTGACCTCGTCTTGCAACAGTTTGCACGAATCTTGCAGGAAGAGACACGTCCGCATGATATCACTGCTCGAATTGGCGGCGAAGAATTCATGGTCCTCATCTATGATCTCACGCCTCCAAAAGTCACGAAAGTCGCTAACCGGATTCGAGAACGGATCGCGAACACACACTTTCAGCTCGACGGATCCCCGTCGATTGCCATCACGGCATCCGTCGGGATCGCTCACGGAAAACATATCGCCATTCAACGAATGAATATTCTTGCGGACGACGCATTATATGCCTCAAAGGAACAAGGACGAAATCGTGTCATTCTGTATGAAGCGGATGACGAGGCAGCCGTCACGACAAACGAACGGGAACCGGTTCGCTCATAAGAAAGGAGTACTCGCCTATGTTAGAGCGAATGAAACGCATCGCTAGACGGATGAAGCAACAATTATCAGTCCTCTCTTATGCCATCGAACATCCTCGTTTACCTCGTCATATCAAATGGGGAATCATCGCCTTAATCGCCTATACTGTCAGTCCGATCGACTTGATACCAGATTTTCTGCCTGTCATCGGTCTTCTCGACGATCTCTTACTCGTTCCACTCGGTATCTACTTCATCATCCGTTCGATTCCTAAAGAGATCTTGACACAAGCACAACGACGACTTGAACAACGAGGAACGCGTTCCTTTCCATTGCTCCGACGTTATGGTCTAGCGTTCGTATTAGGTTGTTGGGGCATTGGTATCGGTCTTGTGATATGGTGGATAGTGTAAAACAAACCAAATCCATCCATAAGGAGTAGTTCAATGAAAAATGAGTTTGAGTTCATGACGACATCGGAAGCAATTCTATTCGTCAGTTCCTTTTTCATGTGGCTTTACATTGGTCGTCATTTCGTCATGATCACGACGTTCGATGACTTATTTTTGACGCAATCTTGGTGGTTACTGCTTCCGGTCATCACCTTCATCCTATTCTTACGCTCGTTCGTCGTGCGGCGCTTGATTCTCCATCATAGTCAAGAAGATGAGGACTTGTCACGCGAAGCATAATCCATGCAAAAGAGGAGCTATCCGGCACCGGATAGCTCCTCTTTTTTTACGTTTGATCAATGCGACGAAACTGTAAGCCGCGTGCTTTCCAGTTCGGCAAGAGTTCACGAAGCGCTTCAATCGTCTGCACAGGTGCTTGTGGGTCCGCGCCGAACGTATCCCCGTTATCGTGGAGCAAGATGATATCTCCTTCTGACACATTCGATAGTAGCCTCTTGATTTTTACTGTCCCGCCTTCTACCTTCCAGTCTTCCGCCATCTTCGACCAGAGAATCATCTTGTAAGCGGTTGGACAGAGGACATCTCCGGCATTGAGTGCACCCCACGGTGGACGATAGACCGTCGGACGTTCACCGGTGATCCGTTCAATGATCATAGCCGTCCGCTCGATTCCTGACCGGACCGTCGACGGTCGCATCGACCAGTTCGGTCGATGGACGTAATTGTGGATACCGAGTTGATGCCCTTCGTCGTGTATCCGGCGAATGAGGTCCGGATGTGCTTCTGCTTTATGACCAACGACAAAAAACGTCGCCTGAATGCCTTCTTGTTTTAAGAGATCGAGCAGTTCTGCCGTATAGACGGGATCTGGACCATCATCGAACGTTAAGGCGACGTATCGTGAGTTCAGTGATTTTGTCACGCGCCATCCAAAGACGCGTGATGCCACGTACGGGACGACCGTATAGGCGAGTGTCGCGAGAATTCCTGCTGTGATAAGACGTGAACGCATAGAAACTAACTCCCTTTTATTCATTTACTTTTCGGCGACGGTCTTGCAGGCAACCCGCAATCCGTTCCGCGAAGAACCGCTGATCGGCCATGACGCGATCATTTTGATACACTGTGACTGCTTGTTGCCAAGCATGCATGACGTCTGGGTTCTCAAGCGTCCGACGGATGACGTCCGCGAGTGTATCCGTTTGATGAAATGCGAACGCAAGTCCTTTCTCCATCAAATACGTACGATTGATCTCTTCTTGTCCCGGTAGGACGTGCTGAATGAACAACGGTACACGTTTTTCGAATGCTTCACTGACCGTCACGCCACCCGGTTTCGTAACGATCGCATTCATTCGTTCATACAGCTGATTCATCTCATCCCGTGAATCGATATAGGTGAGCGGATGGATATGTGGATGACGTCGCGAAGCTAGTCGTTTGTACAATGTTTGGTTCTTCCCACATAAGACATGGAAATCTGCTTCTGGACATTGTTCGATCTGCGTCAGTAAGGTCTCGAGTTGACCTAGTCCACCGTTTCCACCTGCGACAAGAATTTGTTTGCGTGACTGCGTCGAGCGAAAAATGGAACCGCCAGCGATTGCTGGATGGACGGGGATACCCGTCACGAACAAGCGCTCAATGGGTACAGCATGATGCTCGTGCAATTCTTGCCTTGCCTCACGATTCGGCAACAGATGATACTCGATATGCGTCTTTCCCCAGACGCGGCTGACGAATAAATCGGTATAGGCATTGATGACCGGTACGTCACAAAGGTTTCGTTCCTTTAATTGATTCAAGAGATAGGAGGGAAACGCATGTGTACAGATGATGACGTCCGGTTGTTCCGTCTGGATGATCCGTAACATCTGTTGTTGGAAATAATGCGACGTCCACCCTGTCGACCGCGCATTGCTCGAACGTCCGGCAATATGCTGGTGATAAAAACGGCTATAGCCGTTTGAGAAGTGTCGGATCCAGTTCAGGTAAAACTTCGATGTCACCCATTCCGCAAACGGGCTGATCGTACTGAGCAATTCTACTTCCTTGACTTCAACCCCTGGACCTTGCAGTCGTTCGGCGATCGCTTCGGCAACCAGATGATGACCGGATCGCATCCTTAAAAAAGGAAAGATCACTATTTTTTGCATCGTTTGTCCACTCCTTCAAACTGTTCCGACGATCCTTCAAAAAAGAAGTAACGTTTAGTCTTCTTTTCCCGCTTCGTTTTTCCCTGAAACGACGCGTTTCTCAAGTCGCTTCCGCTTGAGCCATTTCACGAGCACTCCGAGCAGGAACAATACGAGTAAGGCAAGTCCGAAATACGGTACGACTTCCGGCTTGATATGAAATGTCTTTCCTGCAAAGTGACCGAGTAAGACAAAGGGGACGACCCACAGCGCGGAACCGATTGCTGACACAAAGAAGTACCGACCGAACGAAATCCGCTTCATGCCTGCAAAATACGGATTGATCTGCCGCACCCCCGGAATGTAAAGACCGCCGATGATCGTTCGATTGATTCGTTCCATGTAGCCGTTTGACACCCGCTCCCAGCGTTCCTTCGTCAATCCGAGGAATCGACCGTACCGTAGGACGGTCGGTCCGAAGAAGCGCCCCGCTCCATATGCCGTCAGCATACCGACGAACGTCCCAGCATACGCGGTCAAGATTGAATAAATTAAACGTTCTTCGTTTTGACCACTTAAGATACCAATCAGGACGAGTAAGGATTCTTCCGGTGCTGGAATCCCGACAATGCCAAAAAATAAAAAAATGAAAATAACGCCATATCCATAGGCATCGAGATACTGATTGACCGTATCCATATTCATGTTGTCACGTCCTCTACTGCTGTCTTTCTGTACTGTTTCAACGTCTTCTGACTATGTATTCGTTCCTGATGAAGCAATTCCTTTTTTAGAAAAATTAAAACCTGGTTCATTCGAAAATTGACCTGTTCTCGCATCTCTCCTCGTGACAATGCTCAGTCTGTAGGAGATGATGAATAGTGTGAAGTAGATCTCTATAGAAAGAAGGAGGATGACAATGAAAGAGACTGAAAAGCTGACGATTCAACCGCTATCGTTCGAGAGCATTCCATTCGTCAATCATGCCAACGATCCATTCCCGATCATCGGACGCATCGTTCCGCAGTTTTCTGGTACCGCATGGTCTTATACGGAAGAACTCTATGAAACCGCTACTGAAACCCGTTTCCCTGACGATCGACTCGATTGGGCGACGTATATCGAAAACGAGAATCGAATCGTCCTCCTCGCCTTTTCCGGCACTTCTTGTGTCGGACAGATTCGTCTTGTTCGTGACTGGAACCGTTTCGCCTACATCGAAAACATCGCGGTCAAACAAGCGTTTCGTAAACTAGGCGTCGGACACCAATTGCTTGTCGCTGCGTCAAAATGGGCACAGCAACGTGAGTTGAGTGGTCTGTCACTCGAAGCACAGGACGATAACTTGATTGCTTGCCGTTTTTACGAACGAGAAGGTTTCGTGCTCGGCGGTGTCGATAGTTTAAAACAATTCGCCAATCCACATATTGACCTGACATTGTATTGGTATAAACTATTTTGAACGTCAGTCGGAAAGGGCTTATCTCATGTTATCTATCGTAAAGAACAGTTTCATTTCCGCGATATTGTTCGCTTTCTTGTATGCACTCATTGCTGGGTTTGAGATGGGTGATCCAGCAATATACGGCACTTCCTTAACTGACTTCTTTATGATTGGTCTATTGTTTGCCGGTCCCGCCATTCTGACCGGCGCACTCTTGACAGAAGGACTTCCACGCCTGTTATTTCGTTCGAATATTTCTTTCGTAAAACGGATCATCCTCAATCAAATCATCGCGTTATTCGCAAGCATCGTCCTCTATCTGCTCATGCAACCAAATTCGTTTTCGCTCGTTCTCATCTTATTCTGTTCTGGTGTAGCGTTGCTCTATTTCATCGTCTCCGAGTCGGCGCGAAAGTATCCGTCATTCCTCCCCTATCTGTTCGGGTGGTTCGGTCGGACCGTCTTCAGCTTTTTTCTGTTTCTCCAATTGTTTGGCTCGATGACGATGATTGTTCCGTGTTTGTCTCACGCGGTGCAGCTCGTCAATGAACAGTTGGATGCTGTGATGCTATTATTCTTCAGCGGTACCGTGATTGCTGACATGCTAGTAGCTGTCCGCTTCACGAAACGTTCGCTACCGTGGATGACGCATCTCCTCGTTCATCAAGGTACGGTCTTCGTGTTTGCCGGTGTGTTCATCTTGTTCAGTTCACTTCCCGCGCTATTTTTCATCGGAAACGTAGTCGCTGCCTGTTTATATGTAATGATCACCCGTCTATTCATCGTCATGAAAACCGGGAAGGAGGAGTACCATGATGCGTCTGTCATTTCGACTACTGATGAGTAATTGGATTTTTTTGATGCTTTATCAACACCTCCTGTCGTCACCACGTCTCAAGCCCGATCCGGACGTCGGCTATTATCCAGGTGTCTTCGAAACCTTGCTGTCGTTTGCGATCGTCATCACGGTCGGTGGCATCCTGACTGACGCGATTCGTTACTTCCGATTTCGCTCACGTCCACTACCTTGGATAACACACCTCCTCCTGAATCAAGGCATCGCCTTATTACTCGGTGGCGTACTGTTACTTGTATTCAAAGGTCTGTTTCAACCGATCTATTTTCAGGCAATCGCGAGTAGCGCTGCTTTCCTCTACTTTTTGATGACGCGTTTGACATTGTTATACAAGAAAGATTCAGCTGTTTGAAATCAGCCACTTTCTTACATTTTTGTTAGGTAAAACAAGAAGACCTAAGCTTTATACTAAATGTATCGTTTAGTAAAAGGAGACATGCCACATGTTTCGTCAAAAATCGCTTCTGTATTTACTCATTTTTCTGTCCTTTGGTTTAGCTTTCGATACGATCACAGGATCGTCTCACCTTCCGTTTTTCGAACCCCTTCATCTTTTGATGACTTCTCTTGCGTTGACGATCACGACCGCCTGTTTAACTTTGTTCTTTCTGCTTTACTACGGTCTTCGTCCGCATCTCGAATTACTGATCGTCCTTCCCTTTTTGATTTTGACGAGCGGCATCACGTTCTTCTTCGTCTTCTTGAGCGCAATGACTGTCATTTAACGTCACCAAAAAGCCCGTCTTCTTTAAGGAGACGGGCTTTGATCGGTCATATGTAGATCACGGTTTGGCATGAAGCTCTAGCAACGGATCGGTGTCACTCGGCCAATTGATTTGTCCTGCGTAATGATCTTCAATTGTCGCGATTGGTTCAGAACGTTCGAACCGAGACGGTTGCGTTGACGTCGTACAGACGATCAAGACAGCTAACAGACTGATGATACTAAAATATCGTCGTATCATAATGTATGCTCCTTTTGTTATTTCTTTTCTCATTTTAAGCAAACTGCGCTGATTCACCATCCGTCCTCCGCTGTATCTCTCACTCCGCCCATCAAAAAAGACCGACTAGATACGTCGGTCTGACAACGTTATCCTTGTTCACCAACGACGGAAAACCGCTCGTTGAGGTGTTGTCCGTTCTCAAGCTCATCCACTACAGCAATGGCATAATCCGCGTAACTGATATAGCTCTCCCCTTTTGCATTTAGAATCATCTGCTCGCCGCCGACCGAATACGTTCCTGTTCGTTTACCGCTCGGATCAAAGAATCCAGCGGGGCTGAGATACGTCCACGTCACGTCTTGCTGTCCTTGTAGTTCGATCAGATTTTTCCCCATGTTCGAGGCTGTCGGATAATACGCTTCCGGGAAATCAGGTGTTTCCATGACGCGTGTCGAGTGACTCTCGTCAACGAATAGACTACCAGCACCACCGACAACGAATAGGCGCGTCGTACTACCTGCTAACAGATTGATCAAGTGACGCCCGACTTCGATATGTTTCGTCTCCTCACCGGGTGCTGCGTTAAACGCATTGACGATTGCGTCAAACCCGTTCAAGTCGTCTTTCGTCAGCGCGAGGACATCGCGCTCGAGAATCGTGACGTTAGCCGTCACTTTTGCCGCATTACGGACGATTGCTGTGACGTCATGCCCGCGCTCGATTGCTTCTTGTAGAATCAATTGCCCTGCTTTTCCTGTTGCACCGATAACTCCAATGTTCATGATGATTCCTCCTTTTGATATGTAACTACTTCGATTACATGTAATCAACATAGTTACAATTGAAGTGTTTGTCAACATTATTGTCTCTATTCCCCGTTTCTTGCCAAATGAACAATACGACGTATAATGAGAGAACACTGTTGTTAAGAAGGAGGGGTCATCCGTTGGCCATCAGTACACGTTTTTCCGTCGGTATCCACATTCTATCGTTGATTGCGACCGACGAGAAAATGACATCCGACTTGATTGCCGGCAGCGTCAATACGAATCCGGTTGTCATCCGTAAAATCATGAGCATGCTCAAAAAAGCCAGTTTGATCGAAGTTCGTCCGGGTGTTGCCGGTGCACGGCTTGCTCGTCCATTGTCTAGCATCACGCTGCTTGACGTTTATCACGCTGTCGCTGTCGTCCCGGACAAGGAATTGTTCAGCGTCCATGCGGCACCGAATCCAGACTGCCCGGTCGGACGAAACATCCAATCGACGGTCACGCCAATCTTCGAGCTTGCGCAATCTGCTCTTGAGAAGGTGCTGGCTCATGTCACGCTTGATGATATCGTCAATGAAATCGAACAAAAAGAAGCATCGTCCTCGAAAGGATGATGCTTCTTACTTTAGAAAAACCATTGGTATAGCAAATATCCTCCACCAAGGATTACGACGACTGCAAGCATCTCAAGTCCGCGCATTCCGTCGTTTTGTCCACGAGGTACGGCACTACCAAGACCTTGATCAACACCATCGCGTAGATGATCGAGCGGTTGTTTCTTTTCTTGTTTGAAGCGAGACATATAAACGCCCCCTTTTTACATATTGTACCATCCCATCTTCACCTTGCAGTACATTCTGACAAAAAAATACGTGGTAGTGCTTATCTTACATTCAATTAGTTTCTCTATTCATTTCGAAGCAATTTCATGAATCCCATCTTTGCAACGATCAAAACATCCTGCTCGAAGCGTTTGATGCAACGCTTCGTCGATTGATCGTCAATCAAATTCGGATGACCAAAGCATACATTTAGTATCGAATTGAGTTTCTCTGCCTCACCGCCGATGAAGTAGTGAGACATATAGGTGGTGTCTTCTGAAGCGATGACGACGAATGTCGCCATATCAAGCACTCCTTCGACACCTTCTGCTGTCAGGAGTTTGTCTTTCACAAATACTTTCTGAAAGTCAAACGAATCGATGGAGGAAATCCTGCCTTGCAACAGGTCGAGAATTGATTTCCGGTAGACACAATAGACTCCAACGATCGTTTCAACAGGTGGAACGCATGGATCTTCCAGAATCGTGATCAATCGCTCGTCCTGTTGATTCAGGCGGATGGCATGCAAGTGATTAACTAATAATTGATCAATGACGTTCACGTTCGTTGGTTGGATCGATTTAAAATCATATACAGGCAAGTCTTCTCCCCCGTTCGTTTAGTCGATGATCGTATCCTTCCCTTCTACGCGTAACCGCTGCAGGGATGCTTTCATCGTCTCAATCTCTTCATCCGTATGCCGTTCCCACGTTCCGAGTTCAGCGATGATCTTCACGGGTTCAGTCGAACGATACGACCGGGTCGGATTGCCTGGGAACCGTTTGTTCGTCAAGTTCGGATCATCCTCATACGCTCCGAGTGGTTCGACGAGATAGATGTGCTCCGGAGCGTCAGATTGTGCGAGCTCCGCGCCCCACTTCGCTGCATCAAGTGTTGCTGTGAAATAGACGTGCTGGAGCGGTCGTTGACGAAAATTCGACGCGTGCCCTGGTTTCAATTCGTCACCGATTCGCAACGTGGCTTTCGTGCCATGGAAAAACGGACCTTCGACTGGTTTCATACGCTCGCCTCCTGACTGGATACATTTAGTATAGACAGTCGATTCATTCAGGTGTAGTCTGTTTCAAAACGAAATTTCACGGTATACTTATAGCAAAGGAAGATCATTTGTCGTCAGATTGTAACTCGTTTTTTGTCTAGCCATCAGGCATGATGGGAATAGTCATTTTACATACCCTATAGGAGGTCATCCGTTCAACGTGAAGTTCTTTAAAGCTTTAGCGAAAACCGAAGAGGCTGTCTGGATTCCAGAAGCCGAGTGGCAAACCGTTTGTGAGCAAGAAGGACTGACCGTGCCGCATCATCCGCAAGAACAAATCGTTGGTCTCGCGTACAACAATCAGCGGCAAGTCGTCGAAGTCACGCGTAATTTACGCCCACCAGCGCTCAGTTATTACGTTACGATTCTTGAGCCACCTAATAGTCGATCTCTCATCTCAAAACGTTCGTTCTTAACCGTGCTTCATGAACAAACGGAGCGCACGTCCCTCACCGAATACGGTACATTCTGTTTACTTGAGATCAACGTTCGCGAGGAAGGACTCGGCGAGCGTGGTCTGTTACTTGAGTCATTGATTCATGATATTGAAAAAAAGTACACTCATTACGCGATTCGTGGCGATTATGCGACGATCACCTTACAAGGACGCGTCTCAGATCATTGTTTTACGAAATATGGATTCCAGTTAACGGATTCCTATCTCACGCTTTCGAATGGGATTCCTTCCTGAACCGACCTGACACGTTCAGGTCTTTTTTGTACAGTTCCTAGGCAATGATGGGAAGTGATGGGTTTGCGTTCAAACTAGTAGCACTACATATTTTTAATATGGTATGGTAAAAGTAATTCATCAGCAGTACATTCTACATTTAAGAGGTTCCCCATGACAACAATGACAGAGACATATCCCATGACATGCTGGCATACGATTTCGACGTATCATAATCAACAAATCAAGCGCGTTAATGCTTTCTTGAAACAATGGGATCTCTCCCATACGAATCTTGAAGTATTGCGTTGCCTACAAACGACCTCATGCACGAGCCAGAAGGAAATCGCGGAACGGATCCAAGTGACCGATGGCACGATTTCACACGGAATCAAACGTTTATTTGATCGGCAACTCATCACCCGCAAGCGCAAATGGAAGACGAACTATCTGCTATTGACGGAAAAAGGAGCAGCCATTCTGCAAGAAGTGTTGCCCGCCTACGAACGTTTTCAACAAGAACAATTCGCTGCTTTGACTGCGCGACAACAGGAAGAATTAATCCGTTTCTTCGATAAGCTCAACCCTGCGTGACAGAAGAGGAGGAAAAATCATGACCTTCACATTCGAATCTTCAATGCAACACTGGAACGCCATTCAGCGAATCCATTCTCGCTATTCGAAAGAAGTCAACGATGTACTGAAACCAAAAGGGCTCTCAAAATCCCAATTCGATTTATTGATGACCCTGTATCATCAAGAGAGTGCGACACAAAAATCACTTGAACGCACGCTCGAACTCTCAAGCGGTGCCATTTCGCAAACGGTCAAGAAGTTGCTGGCGGAACACCTCGTCATCCGAAAACGAATCAACCGGGAAAAACGGATTCTCTTGACGGAAGATGGTGCAGCGCTGATTCAGACCTCAGCTCCAGAGATCGAAGAGATTGATGATCGCTATTTCCGTGCCTTTACATCAAAGGACCACGAGACGTTCGATCAATTGCTCCATAAGATGCAAAGCGATCATTTTTGATCGCCCTACCGACACTCGCGGACGCTTCCCTAATGAGGTGTCCGCAATTCTTACATTTAAACACCATAAAGAGGGAGCAACAGAGATGACACATAGAGACGTATTATTGGAACGATTAGACGCAATTGGGCAAACGCTTGCACAAACAGATGATGCGCATGTCCTGCTCGGACTCGGTTCTGTCGGTCAAGAACTTGAACGACTCGATGACTATTCGGACTTAGACTTTTTCGTCATCGCAAAGCCCGGTAAAAAGGCTCGATTCATCGAGCAACTCGACTGGTTAGAAAACACATACCCTCTACATTTTCAATTTCAAAATACGCAGGATGGACATAAAGTCATGTTTGACGACGGTATCTATGCCGAATTCGCCATCTTCGAACTAGATGAACTTTCTGAAATTGCATTTTCCGCTGGTCGTATCGTGTGGTGCGATCCTTCCTTCGACGCGTTTGAACGCTTAGTCCCACAACCACGTAACAGTTCGAGCGAACATCCATCCGTCGATTACGCCATCCATGAAGCACTGACGAATCTATATGTCGGGCTCTGTCGCGAAGCACGTGGCGAAACATTATCAGCCTTCCGTTTGATTCAACAATTTGCCGTTGGTCAATTGTTACACGTTCTGTCCTCATTTGAAAAAGAGGAAACGACATCTGTTGATCCGTTTGCTCCGGAACGTCGGATTGAGCAACGTTTCCCAGAAATGGTCAACCGATTCTCAGAGATGATGCCAGGCTATTCACATAATAAAACGGCTGCACTAGTGATCCTCGATTACATCGAACAGATTCATCCTGTCTCCCCTGCCATGTCAAACGCTATCCGTTCACTCGCCCGAACTGATATTTCCTAAAAAACACGTTCGCCGTTTTATTTCTGTTCATCCATCGTTCAAAAGCGTTCGACTTAATTTCGAAAAATTTCAAAAGTACAAAAATATGCCCATCAGCTTCTTTATGCTGACGGGTCTATTTTTTGAATCAAAGTAGATCATTTTTATACTTGTAATCCTTTAAAATCGTTTCCGCGTCTTTAGTCGTCCAATCTGCTATCGATTCTGAAGGATGTTTTTCAAGATATGCGTCCATGATATCTTTACCTAATCGGTACATACTCCACATAGGTACATCCTGTTCCTTATTGCCGTCCATGATATCATCTTGCGTTAACTCACCATTTTTCATTAAACGTAGAACACGTTGTTTCGTCTCTTCTTCTAATGGCTCGACCCAAGCTGGTGTCACACCTTTAACGACGCGTTTCGCGAACTGATCCGCTTTCCCTTCAAGGAGGAGTGAATGGATCAGTGGACTAGCTTCCTCTCCTAAGGAAGTATCTAGCTTCATCCGATCATATAAAGCAGTGTGGTGATATTCATGGGCTACTGCATATTCCAACATTTTCTTATCGTAGTCAGCGGTAAGGAATAGCATGAAGCAATCTCTAGTTGCCAATCCTGCGACCCCTCCCATGACATCCATACGCTCCATGAATTTCGAGTTAACAGGCACGATGAATATCGTATTCGTTTGTTTTGGTAATGCCCGATGTGAAGCAGTGTAACTTTTTTCAATGATTTTTTTGATCTCTGTATCTTGTTTCATCAGCTCTTTCGTCCGACTTAGTAATTGTTCTTTATACTCAGTTGCTTGTAGCATAAAGTAACTTTTCATATATGTTAGATCGAGATTCTGTTGCTCACCGATTTCATCGATGTAACCTAAGACATGTTTTAGGTAACTGTTCGTGTTGTCGTCTGAGTTTCCTGTCTGCATCGCTTCTTCTAAGTACTGATTGTATTGCGTATAGAGCGGAACAATCTTGACCTGATCCTCTTGACCAATCTTGATCGTCTTGTTTTTAATCGTTTCGTCGTTCGGTGAAAAGAAGTTTTCTGTCCTTTCCCAAACGGTACACCCCGATAAGGTAACCAAGACCAAACACAGTAATACGAGCCATCCCTTTTTCAATGTAACCCCTCCCTCAGATTCACGTCTCAATATTTTATACTGTCATTTAATAACAAAAGTTTCATATTTTACATAAAGAAATCCATATCTAAATTGATTAGAAACAAAAAGAACCTTGAAGCGTCGCAACACTTCAAGGTTCTTCTTATTTCAAGATCCCGTACTCGCGAATGCCTTCAGTCCAAACAACCAGAACCGATAAGCAATCAAACAGGCGATGATCGCGACGAGTGGTGTCGCGACTGCTATTACACCATAGCCTCTTCCGTCAAAGAAATACATCGCCGGATAAAAGGCAGTAAAGCCGAACGGGATGATGTAGGTCAAGACGAACATCAACACCTTCGAGTAGATCGTCATCGGATAACGGGCGAAATCACTCAGACTGAAGACCGCTGAGACGACCGGTAAACTGTCGACCATCCAGAACGAGAACGTCGCAAAAAACAGGTTGATCGCGATATAGAGCAATCCGCTCGAAAGAACAAGTACGATCAACATCAAGACATCACCGAAGCTCCAGATCATGTCGAGGTGATCGGAAGCAACATAGAGCACCCCCCCGCCAATCAATAGTTGACCGAACCCGTCTTGCTGAACGCGCTCGGCGACGATTTGAAACAGTGGATTGACCGGGCGCATCAACAACCGATCCAGATTCCCGGTCCGGATGTACTGCCAGCCGATCGTCCACAAGTTATCAAAGAAGATATGGTGTAAGGCTCGCCCTAAAAAGGCAATCCCGTAAATGAATAGGATCTCATAAAAGTCCCAACCGTTTAGCGTCTCGATATGCTGAAAGACGACCGACAGGAAAAATAGTGAGGCGAACTGTTGACCGAAGACCGACAAGACACCAATCAGGAAATCGATCCGATATTCCATCATGACCTTAAAATGACTTTTGGCATACAACCAGTAGAGTTTTATGTATCGTTTCATCCGCCGAACACCGTCACTTTCCGGATTGCGAGCGCGAACGTGATCCGCAAGATGACGAAGAATCCGATCAACCAGCCGATTTGAATCAGTAACGCCTGCAGGATACCGCTTGCGCCAATTTCTCCCGTATAGATCGCAACCGGGACGTAGACGAGTGAAGCAAACGGTAAGTACAGACTGATCGTCTGAAACCAGTCCGGAAACAGCGTCAACGGGACGATCGCACCGGACATGATCGTGATGATGGCGTCCTGTAAGACGGACAGTCCCCAAATGTTGACGGTATAGAAGGCAAAGATGCCGACGAGCAGATCAATCAATGTCGCGAGCAACACGGCACAAATCACGCTACCGACGAAGGCAATGCCAGCTAGCCATGACTGTGGTCGATCCACGCCGATGAACAAAATCGAGACGAGGACGAGTGGTAGGATCGAGCGGAACAACACCGAGACTTTTGAGCCGATGTCTTGGGCGAGTAACTTATCGAGCAAGTGATACGGACGGAGTAACTCGATTGCGATCGCCCCTTGTTTGATCATCCGGGCGAGATCGCGTCCGGCACCCCCGCGGAACTGATCGATCATCGTCGCAAGCACCGCATACGTCAGCATCGTTGACAGCGAGATACCGGAAACATCGGTCTTATTGGCATACACGGCTTGCCAGAAGAAATAGAGGATGAACAGACGCATCGTCACGCTAAACATGCTTGCCCAGTACCAGGCTGTGTAGGCGAGATCAACTTTGATTTGGGACCGCATCAACGCGGTATATTTACGGATTCTCATGCACTGATCCCCGCTTGGTAGAGCTTGCGGATTAACGTCTCCATCTTCGGTACGGACACGGAGACGTCCCGAACGGCGTACAGCGAAACGATTTCCTTGATGACTTGACCGCTTGACAGTTCTCGGTCGTCGAAGGCGAGCTCATATGTTAGTTCATCCGTCTCAAACATGATCACACGATTGATCAACACTGTCGGTAAAGCGAACGGCACCGGTTCTTCGAGCGTGATTCGAAGTGTCCGCTCGTGACTGAACGATGCCTTTAACTGATCGATCGTATCGTCATAGATGATTTTACCGTCGTCGAGGACGATCACACGGTCACAGACTTCCTCGATATCCTGCATGTCGTGCGTCGTCAAGATGACGGTCGTCCCCCAGCGATCACTCATCTCGCGGATGAAATGACGGATCGTCTCCTTGATCTCGATATCAAGCCCGATCGTTGGTTCGTCGAGATAGACGACTTTTGGTCGATGCAGGAAGGCTGCGGCTAGTTCACATCGCATCTTTTGTCCGAGCGATAGTTGTCGGACCGGTACGTCTAGAAGCGGTGTCAGATCAAGCTTCTCCCGAAACCACGCGAGTGTCTCGGCAAACTCTGACGTCGGTACTTGATAGATTTCCTTCAACAGCTCAAACGATTCTTGGACCGGAATGTCCCAGAACAGTTGTGTCCGCTGACCGAAGACGGCTCCAATTTGCGATGCGTTCTTGACGCGGTCGGCATGTGGATCAAGTCCGAATACCCGGACGTTCCCCGCGTCCGGACGTAAGACTCCAGCGAGCATCTTGATCGTCGTTGATTTCCCGGCACCGTTAAAACCGATATAGCCGACCCGTTCTCCTGGTGCAATCGTCAAATCAATCGCTTTGACCGCCTCTTTCGTCCGAAATGTTCGGTGAAACAACGCTTTGATTGCTCCGCGTAGTCCCGGTTCCCGTTGGAGGATTTGATAGTGTTTCGTTAGTCCTGTTGCTTTGACGGCATATGGTTGCATATATTCTCCCCCTTTTTGTGCAAACGCTTTCTGAAAACGTAGTATATCAGAAAAATCCAAGAGTCTTCCATCTCTTTTGAAAATTTTTCTCGATATTCTGACGCTGTCGCGTAATAATAGATAAAAAAAGGAGTGGTCTGACCATGCTATTACGTCATATGACACATCGGCATCACATGAAATCAATCGTGACGCGCGGTGGATTGTCACCGACATTCCAAATCGATGCACCAACAGGATGGATCGCCTTTGAAGTCGATTCTCCAAGCGCAGCGTATCAAACTCACTTTCATCAATTAAAAAATGAGTGGCAGGATGGAGATGTCGTTACGCTCGAATTCGATGGGGAGCGGATGCAAGCAGCAGGCTTCGAGATTCTGCAATCGCAAGAAGATGACCGCAATCAACAGGCAGAGAGATTAGGAGTATCGATCGAGGAAATCGGCTCGTATGCATTCATTCGTAATTTCGTCTCACTTGATTATCTAATCGAGTCTTCACGTGAAAAAATCTCCGAGTATTATTGACTTAGTTGAAGAAATCTAATCTTTTTTAAAATATACGGAAATCAAGATATTTTTATACATCTTTAGGGTATCGTTGGCTATAAAGAATAAATATTCATTGACTGAAACATTTTTTTGTAGTTATTTTTCAGAACTCATTTGAGAGGAACACGAATATGTGGAATACGCTGAACTATCTTATCCTCAACGTCGCTCTGACCTTTTTCTTCGTGCTCATCTCCCTGTTCTTTTTTAAACGATTTCAGTTTCGAAACACGTTCGACAGCTGGCTGAAGAAAAATCTGTTAGTACTGACTCTTGCGACAGGTGCCGGCTACTGGGTCATCCATAATGCCATCACCTATGAGGGATTCCGTTTCGATTTGTCGATTACCTTGATCGTCATCGCTTTCATTTATGGAGGCATCAGTAGCGGCTTCATCACGACCCTCGTCTTCGCTTCCCTTCAAACGTTCGTTTTTGATTCCGCTCATGCCTATTGGCTGATCGGTACGTATCTGATCGTCAGCATCGTTGTCTTGTACTTACAAAATGAAGCACCGGATCGATTCATCTCGTTTCCGATAATCTTCACGATTGCACTCATTCTCTGTTTACCATACGTTCAACATGTTCAACCGAATGACATGACCGCGATGACGATCTTTCTCGTCGGGAATGGCTGTGCCGGTCTCCTGTTGCACAGCATCTTGCATCAAGTCCGCTGGCACTTCACTCAAGTCCGGATGCATCGGCGTCTCGCCTTGACGGATACGTTGACAGGTCTCGATAATCGACGTCGCCTAGAAGAGACCGTCCAACGGTACAAATCCCAACAGACGGATTTTTCAATCATGATCATCGATGTCGATCATTTCAAACAGGTCAATGATACTTACGGTCATGACCGCGGCGATCATATTTTACGGCAAATCAGCTCTTTGCTTGCATCGTATTGTCCCCCAAGTTGTGTGCTCGGACGATTCGGCGGTGAAGAGTTCATGATGCTGTTGCCGGAGCATTCGTTGCCGGAGACGCGTCGACTCGCGGAACAAATCTGTGAAGCCAGTGCCAAACGGACGTATGAGTTATCAGCGACGGAACCATTGCAAGTGACATTATCGATTGGAGTGTCTCGCCAAACTCATCAATCTGAGACCCATAATTTTCTGCAGACGATCCAGCAGGCAGACGCTGCTCTCTATCAAGCGAAAAAGAGTGGGCGGAATTGTGTCTTTCATCATGACCCGTTGCGATGAATACGAAAAACGCCCCCTCGCGTGACGTGGAGGGGGCACTGCTATCTGAAATGGAGGAACGAACGTGGAAATCACGAATGTCTTACGCTTTACCGATCGCGATGGCTT
Organism: Exiguobacterium sp. UBA1053; assembly: GCF_002316465.1. Taxonomy (NCBI): domain Bacteria; kingdom Bacillati; phylum Bacillota; class Bacilli; order Caryophanales; genus Exiguobacterium; species Exiguobacterium sp. UBA1053. The sequence goes on from NZ_DCDO01000018.1 coordinate 323,344, forward strand.
TCGACAGTGGCTGAAGAACCACGCGGATCACGCGTCCTTCTGTTGGGTGATTCTCAGTCGAAAACAAATCGGGGACGGGTTACTTTATCTCGATGCCGTCGAAGAGGCACTTTGCTTCGGCTGGATTGATGGCATTGCAAAGAAGACCGAAGACGGTGAACTGGCGCAACGCTTCACCCCGCGTCGAAAGAACAGTAACTGGACCGAACTGAACAAGGAACGGGTCCGTCGCTTGGAACGCCTCGGCTTGATGCAACCATCCGGACGACAGGTTCTACCAGACATGCATGCTGATGCATTCGTCATCGATGACTCCATCCAGGCGCGAATACAAGAAGACCCGATCGTCTATGAACAGTTTAATGACTTCCCGGAGCTTTATCGACGTATCCGGATCGATACGATTCAAAGTGTACGTAAGGATCCCGCTCTCTATGAAAAACGTCTCCAGACGTTGATTGAAAAAACGAAACTGAATCAGATGTACGGTCAGTGGAATGACGGGGGTCGTCTTTTACTCGAAGATGTTCCGGAGACGGAATCAGAGGTTGATCGGTCAGACCGCTAAGAAAATCTCTTCTAACGATTGGCGTTCGATCTGCACCTCGTAGACTTTGACGTCTTGTTTTGCAAGCATGACGAGTAACTCTGGAATATCCTCTTCCGTCGATAAATCAAGCCGTGTACAGTCATCGGTTTGCGACAAAAGTCGAGCGTATGCTGGCAGATGCGATGGCGCTAATCGCGGAACAGTCCGAATACGGATTTGAATCTCCTGCCTCATTGCTTCTTGTAAGGACGCAACGGTTCCATAGCGGACGATTCTTCCCTCAGCCATGATGGCGACACGGTCACACATCTTTTCGATCTCATTCAAGTTATGCGAGGTTAAGAAGATCGTTTTTCCTTCTGCTTTTAATGCAAGCAACAATCGCTGGATCTCAATCGCCGATTCTGGATCAAGACCGGACGTCGGTTCATCTAAAAAGAGTAATTCCGGATTTCCGGTGAGCGCTTGTGCGATACTGATCTTTTTCTTCATCCCGAACGAGAAGCTCCCGATTTCTTGTCGCTCCGTCCCGCTTAATCCGACTTGTTCAAGCAATCTTCTAACTTCTTGCTTCGTGATGCGAACTCCGGATAATCCTGCCATGTAGTTAAGAAACGCACGTGCCGTCATATCATGATACAGATTTGATGTATCCGGCATGACCCCGATCCGTTGTTTGATGGCATCCAGTCGATCAGCGGGTTCACCGAGAAGTGCGACAGTTCCGCCTGTCGCTTGTGTGATTCCGGTCATAATATGAATGAACGTCGATTTCCCAGCACCATTACGACCTAAAAAACCAAAGATTTCTCCTCGTTCGACCGTCAAATTCACTTCTCGTATGACTTCCTTTGCACCGAACGATTTCTTCAACCCTTTTACTTCAATCGCTTTCATGTTACAAATCCTTTCGCTTTAACGTGAGATAGGAGATCGTCAAAAACAATCCACTCCATAAAACAGGTAACAGTAATAATGTTCCAGACATGATGACAGCGTGGTATGGCAAGATGTATTGAAACGGTATTAGATACCATTTTTCCGAGAACGCTGACCAGAGACCGATGATCGGTACGACGATTCCGAGAAAAATACCGAGGAACATCGTCAAACCTGGTTTTGTAATCATCGTAGATAAAAAAATGTTGAAACTCGTGATGTATAGGATGACGATCAGAACCGTCAGATAATCGATCCAGAACCATTGCTGCGCGTAGAGCGAGACAATCAGAAAATTGATCGTAAGCGTCGCGCACCAGAACAATAGCGATCCGAGAAACTTCTCCAAAACGATTCGCAGACGCGACGTCTTCGTGACCAGTAAACGAATCGTCCGCGTCTCGATTTCACGATTGATGATGTCGTGTGATAACGCAGCCACGAACAGAAAACCGAAGAACAGGATGAAGAACTTAATGCTTGAAGTATAAGCAGACGGTTGGTTAAAGCCAGCAAGCAGTTCCGGATGCCTCGTCAAATACGATGCTGTGAAGACGGACGTGAATGTCAGAAAAAGAATCAATAGAATCGCTTTGATGCTTTTGAAGCTGCTCGTGAATTCTTGTTTTACGATTGGAAACATGACGGACTCCTTTGAACTTATTTTGATTAACGCAAGCGTTCTTTTACTTTCGTGACAAGGACACCGAGTCCATATAAGGTAACGGCTGTTAAGAGCATCGTGATGATGGTTTCCATGTGAATTCTCCTCTATGTAAATGACATGTTATCTTACTCTACGCAACTCCTTAAAAAAAGTTTCCTTATTTTTCAATTCCCAACATTCTCCTCATGGTACAGTAAAAGAAAAAAGGAGACGGCAAATGAAACGTTATACGATCACCTGTCAGCAACCATCCGTTCATATTACGGAATGGGGAAACGAACAGCTTCCGACGATTGTCTGCTTTCATGGACTCGGCAGTACGAGTCTCAGCTTCATCGAAATCGCCGAAGCGCTCGCGGACGAATTCCGTCTGATTGCGATTGATTTACCCGGTCACGGCCAAACACCAGCTTTCTTAGATCCCCTACACTATCGCATGAAACCCTTTACGGACTGGATCGACGAAGTCTTACACATCCTTGATATCAAGCGGTTCTATGCCTTGTCGCACTCGTGGGGCAGTGTTCTCTCGCTTTATTATTTGATTGAACATGCGGATTGTGTGCTCGGCACGATTTTAATTGACGGCGGTTATCATAGTAAACGGCTTTACGGTCTTTCCGTAGAGGAAGAAGTCGCCTTTTATGAACAAGACTTCGAGGATTCCGTTTCGACATGGGACGAATTTTTGGATGTTGCCGTTTATGCCCCGAATGCACGTCGCTCGCCCTCCCTTGATCAAGCCGGAGTCGATCTCCTTCGGATGGAGGAAGGACGATACCACTGGCATGCCCGAGGAGAGACGGCTGCTGCGATCGTACGCGCGCTTCACCACGAGGATGTTCTTGATTTCCTCCCGGACGTTCCACCAGCGGACATTCAGTTGTACGTCGCAACGTTACCGACGGATCAAGCTTCGATCCGTCAGCAGGCGACGAACCGATTACATGAGATGACGCAAGCGACGGTCCATTTTGTACCCGAGACAGGACATCTATTACACTGGGATCGTCCTGACGTCATCATCGAAGCGATTCGTCACTACTGGACGTCCGGAAAAAGATTGTCTTCCATTTGAAAAATGGTTTATTATGGAATTAAAGTAAAAAGGAGGAGTTCATATGTTAAAACGGCTAACGTTCGTTTGTGTGACCTTATGCGTCGCGATCGTCGCTACCCTTGTCGCTGCACGCCACTCAACTGGAAACACTATATCGTTTGAAGAGCCGTTATCGGTTTACATCGCGATTGGACTAATTGTCTTCTTATTCTTACCACCGCTCGTCCTATCATTTTTCGAACATCCTGTCCTGAAGATCATCAATGTCGTCTATCAATCCTTGATCGTCTTCAGTTTCGTCGGACTGATTCCCGTCGGCTTTTTGATTCCGAACGGATCCTCGACGATCATCGTCGCTGTCCTTGGAACAGTCACAAGTCTTGCTAGTGTCATCGTGACAGTGCGAAGTCACTCGATTTTAGCTCACTATTCTTCTGACGTACGTTAATCTATCTTTCAAACTGCTTCCGCCGTCATGGTGGAAGTAGTTTTTATTTTTAGGTATAAATTTATTTATCGATAAGCTCACTTTTATTAATTTGTTTTTTGATTCAAGCGGGCGTATTCTAATCACGTAGCCAATCGGCAAACGAAAAAGGAGGAACACATCATGAGTAAACACATCTTAATGGTCGTCACGAACGCGAAAGAAATGAAGGAAGGTCACGCAACAGGACTTTGGTTGTCTGAGTTTGCGGAAGCTTACATCGAATTCAAAAACGCAGGATATACGGTAACGGTCGCAAGCCCGAACGGCGGCGAATCACCAATCGACGCTCGGAGCCTTGAAGACGAAGTCCCAGCTGAGATTCAAGCGACAGCTCCACTCTTGAAAGAGACACTTGATTTAAAAGCAATCCAGGATTTCTCGGCATTCGATGCAATCTTCATGCCAGGTGGACACGGTACGATGTTCGACTTGCCACAAAGTGATGCTTTGAACAACGCCCTTCGGACATTGTTTGAAGCGAACAAGACGGTCGCTGCGGTCTGCCACGGACCAGCTGGACTCGTCAGTGCGACACTCTCAGACGGAACACCACTCGTCGCTGGAAAAACGATCGCAACATTTACGGACGAAGAAGAACGCGCGACAGGACTTGATATCTACATGCCATTCTTGCTTGAGACACGCCTTCGTGAACTTGGTGCGAACATCATCACGGCTGACAACTTCACGGAAAACGTCCAAGTCGACGGAAACCTCGTCACGGGTCAAAATCCACAATCTACGATTGCGGTCGCAAAAGCCGTCATCAATACACTTAACTAATCGAAACAAGGGATCCTTTGGATGAAGGATCTCTTTTCATAGGAGGTTCTATCGATGATTCAACTGATTGCCCGGAACGAAGCGCATCCGAATCAAGGCGAACAGCTCGCTTCCATCATCGAAGGTGTGATCGCCCCTTCGCGTGCAGAAGCAGGGTGTCTGACGTATCAGGCACATCGCGCTATCGATGCTCCGAACGTCTTCTACTTTTATGAACAATGGCGTGACCAAGACGCCTTCGATCAGCATGTCGCCTCACCGCACTATCAAGCCTATCGAGCAGACAGTGTCCATCTCGTCGCTGATCGTGCATTGACGTTCTTAAATGACGTATCGAAGTAATGTATATTTCATACAAAAAAGTCCAATCCTCAAGCACTTGCTTGTGGATTGGACTTTTTTCATACAATTCAACCTAACGCCTTAATCACCTGTTGCAAAACCGGATCATGACGCGAGTCCGTTCGATAGGCGACGTATAACTGATTCGTCGCGAATCGTTCCGGTGCAATCCGTTGTACCCGTCCAGCACTGACCGCTGTCTCGACGAGATAATCAGGCAGGACGCTGATCCCGTGTCCTGCTTCGATGACTTTTAGTATCGCATCAACGTTCGGTAAGATCATTTCCGGACGAATGCCCGGTCGTTCTCCGAACTGCGTCTGATAGTACCGACGAATGATCGGCAGCTCGAGTCCGTAACTGATCCAGCGCTGACGGTCCATCCATTCCTTAAGATCCGTATCTGGAGCGTCATAGTCGATCGGGGCGATCAAATGAAAGCGTTCGTCAGCGATCGGGACATACTGGACGCCCGGCTCATCGATCCGCTTCGTTGCGATGATGAAGTCGAGCTCATTCGCAAGCAAGCGTTGCAACAAGGGAACCGTCAAATCAAAGACTACCGTGAACTGTGCGACGTCGAGCGGTAGCTTCGGTACGATCCCATGCGTGACGAATTCCGTCGGTCCCCCGAACTTCAAGACCGGACGAGATTGTTCCCCTGCTTCGTACTTCATCTCAAGTGATAACTCCTCGAGCCGATCAATCAATCCGACGACTTGTGTATAGAGAGCTGTTCCCGCGTCCGTCGGAATCATTTGCCGTGGCGCACGGATGAACAAGGATGTCTCTAGTTCTGCTTCCAGTGCCGCGATATGCTGACTGACCGCCGGTTGCGTCAAAAAACGAATTCGGGCAGCTGCCGAGACGGAACGTTGTTGATAAACGTGAATGAAACTGCGATACCATTCAAAATCAATCATGTGGTTTCTCCTTTTGCTTGGTCTTCTTAAAAAGTATAGATTCATTCAATTTATAAGACAAATAACGAATAATGTAATAAGTCATAAATTTATTTATCGGATAATGACAGAGGATTTCCATCATGCTTCGTTAGAAGTTTCTCTATTTAGAACTCAACGATTGCTCCGCGGATCATTGCAAGAAGTACATCAGATCCGGTTTTATTTCTGCTCCTTTTTCTTCTCCCGGTGATATTGTTTTAATGCCATATTGACGTTTACGATGACGGCACTGAGAACACCTACGCCAAGCATGACGTAAACAATCGAAAACAATTTACCGAACGCTGTTTGGGGGACAAGATCCCCATATCCGACCGTTGCGATCGTCATGACGGAGAAATAAAAGGCGTCCAGAATACTGAACTGTTCGACATTGTGATAGAAGACCGTTCCAATCAAAAAAAGTGCCCCGACCATGATCATCAATGCCTTCTGTTCTTCTTGCTTGAATAAGATACGAATGACATGAAAAAAATTTCGGATCAAAATAAAGAACGCCAGCATGCTCTCTCCTCAGTTCCGTCATCACGGCGCACGTTCATTGAACAATTTCTCTAGTTGGTCAGGATCAAGTTGATTCAAGTCAGAGATCAGGAAATAATCGATTCGTTGTAAACTTTGATCCGTCCGTAGGAGCTATTTGACATCGAGCAACGTCGCGATCAAAATAAAACTACAGTTGTACAGAAACAGATATCTGCACCGAGCGCGTAGGTCATGCTCTGATTCGCAATGCTGTTATAGACGGTGGCAGCAAGGCGGTGGCGATTACGACACCGGGAACGTCCGCGCAATCAGTTCGTCACTTAAAAACGAGTCACACCATTTAAGTCATTGGTTTTTATTTACCCGTTTTTAGTGTGTTCGCCTTATTTCCCATATGAAAAATAAAAAATCCCTTTAACGAAAGGTACATTGCTCATGAAAAAATTCCGCGGCAAACGCCGTTACTTTAAAAATCTCGAACTGGAATTCAACAGTTTTTCTTCTCCAGCCTATATTGATTCAGACGTTTGGTTTAACGACTGGCACGAGCACCCTGACTTTTATGGACATGGCAACGCGAGTCTGCGTATTCGTAAAGCACATCTTCGGATTGCATTGAGCGCTATGCAGGACATGCAACAAAAACTAGCGGAAAAACAGATTGAACATCAGCTTTACATAACGATTGTCCTCGAGGATGCTTCACAAGACGCACTACATGTCCACACGACGAATCCGGACGGAACCCCATTCCCACTCGAGCGGATTCAGTCGTTCCCTCACGCTTCACACGTTCCGACGTGGGTAACGGAACTCTTTCCGAGCAACCGGTATACGATTCATGAATCACAGGAGAAATTCATCGATTATACGGAAGAGGAGCCTGTCAGCTCGACCGTCACATTTTTTTATATCTTGCCAAATCGTTAACGATACGAAAACGAGCTATCCTTTCCATCACAGGAAGAGGATAGCTCGTTTTGTTCGGTTTCTCTTATGGTAGCAAGACGACCTTGCCGAATTTACCAGCTTGTTTAAAGTACGCTTGGGCTTCTCGCGCTTCAGCGAGCGGGAACGTCCGGTCGATGACGGGCTGAATCGTCTGCGTCCGAACCGCCTCCAGTAATTTCTCATAATCATGGCGATTGCCAAGGACGGATCCTTGTAGACGGATATGTTTCAAATAAAGCGTCCGAAAATCGAGCGACGTCACCTGTCCCCCAGACGATCCGGAAATACAGTACGTTCCGCCGCGCTTCAGCAGATCCAGTCCTTGTTTAAACACCGCATCGCCGACGACGTCGAGAATCGCATCGACCGGACCGACTTCTTGCATGACCTGCTGATCCCAGTCCGGCTCACGGTAGGAAACGACCAAGTCCGCCCCGAGTTTTTGCAATTGATCCGTCAGCTTCAAGTCACCGACAAGTGCGATGACAAGGGCGCCAAAGACACGTTTCGCAATCTGGACGTTGAGTGAGCCGACACCACCACTGGCACCTGTTACGAGTATCGTCTGTCCTTCTTGTAAGTCAAGTTGTTCGACCATGTGCCACGCCGTCAATCCACTGACCGAGAAGACCGCACTGTCCGTATAGGAAGCAAGCGGCATGTCGTAGCAGAGTTCAAGCGGCCAGCAGACATACTCCGCGTATCCGCCGTCATACTCGGAGCCGATGAACGATAAGTCCTCGGCACTTTGTTCATCAGCGATTTCTCCACTTGCCGTGAACGGGAACAAGACGACGTCGCGCCCGATTTCCGTCTCGGCGACACCGTCTCCGACCGCGACAATCCGTCCGCTAATGTCTGAACCGGGAATCCGGGGGAACTGCACCCCTTCTGCTTTCCAGCCGGATTCACTCTCCGCACCATAGGCGCCTTCCCGCATCCAAATTTCTGTATTGTTCAAGGCACAAGCTTTGATTTCAATCAATACCTCGCCTTGTTTCGGTTGTGGTGTCTCTTGATCGATATAGGCGAGCTGCTCAAGCCCACCATGCCCCGTTACGGTGACTGCCTTCATGTTTTTGCCTCACTTTCTTTCTTCCATATGATATCTCTCTTCTTTACCCCTTCATCCTGATTTTAATATCCTGCTTCCGTAACCCGCTGTCTCCTCCTATAGAACGATTCGTCCTCGTTTAGTATCTAGATATAATATGGGGACGAATTCACGTCTGGAGGAACAATGTATGAAAAAACGACTGCTCTTTATAGGGACATTAGCAACCATCACGGTACTGGGTATTACCTGGTCGAGATGCGGCGCAGATCCCGTCATGAAAGACAACTATCAACCTATCCTAAAAGATACGATGTATCGAGGACAGGTCGCTTGGCCACTTGAAACGCGCGATCGTTCGATTGCCGGCGAAGCAAGCGGTGTCGCTGTTGCTCCGAACGGTGACGTCTACTATTTACACCGGGGTAGTAATTTATACGGCGATGACACCTACATCAAAGAACCGACATTGATCGTGCTCGACGGAAAGACGATGCAGGTGAAGAAGCGGTTAGGCGCCGGTCTGTTCAAGTCACCGCACGGTCTTGAAGTCGATGACCAAAACAATATCTGGATTACCGACATCAGTCTGAACCAAGTCTTCAAGCTCGATGCGTCCGGCAAAGTCTTGCAAACGTTCGGAAACGCATATGGTCCGTTCACGGAAGTCGGTCTGCGTATCCGAAACGTCTTGCCAAGCATCCCGCTACAGCTGGATGAAAAGACGTTCGCTCGTCCGACAGACGTCACCGTTTTCAAGGACGGCTCGTTCGCCGTATCTGACGGCTACCGGAATAGTCGCATCGTCATGTTCAATCCAAAAGGAGCAGTCAAATGGGAAGTCAATGAACTCGGCAAACAAGACGGATAGTTCAATCTGCCGCATGGGATCAGTAGCGACGATGAGATGAATCTCTATGTGGCGGACCGGGACAACGCCCGAGTTCAAGTCTTTAATCGAAACGGCAAACACATCAATACGTGGTCGTCAAAAGAACTCGGTCGACCGTACGGGATCGAAGTCGGTGCGAACGGTAAAGTCTACGTCGCCGATGGCGGAAACTATTTAAATGGACAAAAAAAGAACGCGCAAAGCCAAATCGTCATCTTGAACAAACAAGGAAAGATTGAGAAACGATTCGGTGCGTGGGGCAAAGAAGCGGGACAACTCCGGATTGCGCACGACATCGCGGTCGGTTCGGATGGAACGATTTATGTCGCGGAGTTGTTGAACAAACGATTGCAGCTGTTTTCTGAAAAATAATAGGGAACGGAAGTATTTCGAAATTTAAGAAATGAATATCCTTTTTTTCAAAGACACCTCAACTTATTTCGATTTATTTTGGTAAAATAAAGAAAATCCATCGGGGGTGTCTCATGAAACGTGGTCTAACATTAGCCGTTCTACTGGTCCTCGTCGTTTGCGTCATCGTTTTCGAACCGTTCCGTGGTGCGCCACCGAATCCCGAAATCGAGGCAAAAGGAAAGGATGTTCCGACCGTCCAAGGATCTTATTGCTGGGACAGCTTGCTCCGCAGTCAATGTGTCGATAAGACGTACCGTGACGGTCTTGACCTAGCAAAAGGGAAAACGCCAGTTACCATCTCCGCTGGGGCACCCGTCCGTGTCGAATTATCTGGTGATCTTAAAAGCGTAAAACTATCACAGTGGGACGATCAAAAACAGGAATCCCCTGTCGCTTTGAAAAAAGATCAGTTCAACGCCCCGACAGAACCTGGCCTCTATGCGTACGAACTAAACTCGCGCTGGGAACAAGGAGACGGACAATTCGGATTCTTATTGAAAGTGCAGTAAAACAATAACCCCACTGTCGTCTCATGACTTCAGTGGGGTTTGCTGTCATCCGGTTTGACGATACAGTTGCAAAATTCCGAAGACGGTCAAGATGAGATAGCCTGTTCCGATGAACAGAAAGACTGGGCGAATCAATTGATCCTTCGGTTGACGCGTAATGCCTTCGAAGAAACAACTGATGATGAAACCGAGAACGAGGATTCCGCTATACATGGAAAGGAAGATGACGAGAAGACCAATGAGACTCGGATTCGTCAACGAAGGTGCTAACCATATGAGACCACCGACTAATACGGCAAGTACAACTGTCCCCATTACGATTCCGATAAGTGGATGGATCGTATTTAGTCGATGGATCACATCATGACGTTTGACGAAACGCTCCACTAGAATCATCGCTGATAGACAGGTCAGTAAAAATAAGATTAAGAAATAGATTGCTTGCTCGACTGGACGGAACGTCGTGAAAAAGACAGCTTCGGTTAGAAAAAGGAGTGGAGATATGAAAAAAATCAAACGTTTCATTTCTTTCCCTCCTTTCGTACGACTTTCTTGAAAGTGAACGTGTGACCATGACAATGTATCATACAACCTGTTACATCTTTTACCATTTAGGTCGCTTTTTCTAATTCTGATTTCTATGTATCATTTTCAACAATTGTAAAAAATTGATAAAATTCTTTACGGTTTCATTCTGTATATGCTAGGATGAGACAAATCATATGAATTAAACGCGTCGAAGAGAACAGTACGTCATCTCGGCTTTTCCTAGAGAGCTCCGATTGGTGGAAAGGAGCATCAGCCATTGACCGAACCAAGCCTCTGAGCAGCACGGTGGAACCGAATCGGGGATATCGTGACGGGTGCTCCCGTTATCGAGCTCAGGTATTTGCCGTTTGAAAACGGTCGTACCGATGAAGGCGATACCGGTGACGGTCTCGCGAACAGGGGTGGCACCACGACACGCACAGTCTCGTCCCCAAGACCAACGTCTTGGAGGTGGGATTTTTTTGTTGGCTTAAAAAACAATAAAAAGGAGTGTGTCATATGTCGAATTGGAAATACCCTGGATTGCTATTACTTGGTGTCGGTGTCTCGAACATCGGCGCTTGGGTCTACTTCATCGCCTTGAATTTAATTGTCCTTGAACGAACGGGATCAGCGTTCGCCGTCTCCGTTCTCTATATTCTGTTGCCGATCTCCGCGCTGTTGACGAGCCTCTGGTCCGGTAGTGTCGTCGATCGGATCAATCAGCGCCGCTTGCTCGTCATGCTTGACGTCTCGCGTGCCGGGCTCGTCTTTTCACTGACACTGATCGATTCACTGTATGTCCTCTATGCGCTCGTCTTTATCCTGAACATCGGCAACACACTGTTTGAGACATCGTCATTGATCTATATGACGAAGCTCGTCCCGGAGACGAGTCGCCAACGGTTCAATGCGTTGAAGAACTTTATTCAGTCAGCCGGCTTTATTCTCGGACCGTCGATTGCTGGATTCTTATTTTTGATTGGTTCCCCAGAAACAGCGATCATTCTGAATGCGGGAGCGTTGTTGTGTTCTGCTGCCTTACTGTCCGTCTTGCCCGACGTCCGTCAGGCAGAGACTCCAGCGACGTCCTTCTCACTCCAAGTGATTCTTGCGGACTGGAAAGAGACGCTTCAGTTTGCACGGACGCGGCGCTACGTCACGCTCGTCTACGCCTTCTATGCGCTGATGATCGTCCTGATGAGCGGACTTGATTCGCTCGAAGCCTCGTTTGCGACGATCGTTCTGCAACTGGATGAAAGCACGTATGGATTTCTCGTCAGTATCGCTGGAATCGGCATCATCTGTGGTTCTGCCGTCAATGCGATCTTCACGCATCGCTTGTCGCTCCGCTTCTTGATTCAATTCGGAGCACTGATGACACCGATCGGTTATGTGATCTTTGCCACAGCGACGTCATTCCTGACGGCAGCGACCGGCTTTTTCTTGCTGACGTTCGCCCTTGCGTTTGCGAACACCGGCTTCATGACGTTCGCTCAAACGCACATTCCGGTCGAAACGATGGGACGATTCCTCAGTAGCATCCACGTCGTACAGTCAGCTGGTGTCATTCTCTTGACGGCGTTGATTGGTTTCTATGCGGAGACCTCAATCCGCTTGACGTATACCGTCGCTGCAGTCAGCTTTCTATTGATCGGTGGATGGATTGTTTGGATCGTCCAGGATCGAACGAAACGTCATCATTTTACGACGGAAACAGACGAAACGATCAAGCTTTCGTCATGAGAAAGGAAGATATTCATGCACCTGACCGCAAAACGAATTTTCCTCCGTCCGCTTGACGTGACCGATGCGCACGTCTTATTCGAACAAACTGAGGACGAGACATTACGTTTCCTGACTGGTACGACAGCAACGTTTTCGCTCGAGCAGATCGAACGACACATTCTTTCGATCCAAGCTGATCCATCGCGCTTCGATTTCGCAATCTGTTTGAATTCCGGTGAAATAATTGGTGAGTGTTCCATTTTAGACATTGAGGCAGAGTTGAAACAAGCGGGCTTTCGTATTTCGATGCGCGCCCTCCCCTGGACCGGTCAAGGATACGGGACAGAGGCGATCGCGTGTATCATCCGCTTTTGTTTCGAGGAACTTCGACTTCATCACCTTGAACTTGAAGTGTTTTCGCATAATGAGCGAGCCATCGCTTCGTATAAAAAAGTTGGCTTTGACGTCGTAGAAACGATTCCTGATGCTGTATCCTATGAAGGGCGTTCGTTCGACGAAATCATCATGCGGAAATGTAATCCGCTCTATGCTTAAAAGAATCAATCCTGATGTAGCACCTCCTTCGTGAGGTGCTTTTTCTAATCTATTAAAAACGAACATACCTAATCAACAGATTTTTTAGTCAATTCACTATTATTTGTATATAATGGAAAAATAAAAAGAAATATATGGATATGTACATAAGTGATAAGGAGGTCATATTACACAATTTTCTTCAAATCAAACGAAAGCGAGGGATAGTACATGCTGAGATTCATCTGGAATTCATGGTGGCGCAATAAGGAGCGTTTCATCTTGCTCCTCGTCGGCGTCCTGATCGTCAGTACCGGACTGAGTTACTTGATCGGTACGACGCAAGCGAACAACGGAACGGTCGTCGATGAACTGCAAAAACGCTGGGGATCGTCGTACGATATCGTCGTCCGTCCGGAAGGCAGCCGGAGCGTGACGGAAGACTTGAACCTGCTCGAACCGAACTATATGAGCGGACTCGACGGTGGGATTTCCCGCAAGCAGTACGAGACGATCAAGCAGATTGCTGACGTAGAAGTCGCAGCACCGATTGCGATGATTGGGAACTACAATACGAATGCTGAAACGGATACCTATAATTTCAAAGAACCGGGCATTTACAAAATTTCGTTTACGGATATGCAAGATACTGGGCTAAAGAAAGAAACAGAATCTTATTCATTCTTTGCCGGAGCCGGTTGGTTCCCTCCTGAGAGTGACGGATTGAATCGAGATGTTTCACCGCAAGAATTAGGCGAGTTTCCTATCTACGGTTACGGGAGCGCAGTGATGCTTGCCGGGATTGATCCGGAAGCTGAAGCACAACTCGTTGGACTCGATCAGGCAACCAAAAAGGCTACGCATAGTCGTTATTTCACGAAGGACGATGTCGTGAACGATTATGGTGACGGTGTTTGGGACATCCCATTGATCATGAACAGTCAGGAATACGTCAATGCTTCGCGGACCTATCGCTACGAGAAAGTCGATATCCCGCTCGTCAAAGATTCAATGGTTGAAACGGTGCGCAGTATCATGAAAAAAGGTGGCGAATCCTATCTCAAGACGCTTCCTGTTAAAGATACGAAGGAATACTATATTTCGACAGAGCAAGCATCAAAGCAACTTATTAAGAACATTCTCGAAGATAAGGTTCCGGAAAAAGCAAGTGGTAGCTTTGACTGGATGTTTTTAAAGCCATCGTCTGTCGAGTATCAAACGATTGCTAGTCCCTTTGCCAAACGTTGGCCGTTCACCTATCAAGTAACACCTCAAGAGGTCGATAAGGACGCCCTCATTTCAAAACGATCGATGTACCGAAAAGCGCGTATCTTCGGTGATGGTACGGGTAACCTAGACAAAGTACCAAAAATGCATTTGAACTATATTGGTGTCTTTGATCCGAAAAAATTGAACATCTCGAAGGATCCGTTGACGGAACTACCGATGGAGACCTACTTCCCGGCGAAAGCCCAATGGGTCATGGATAAGAATGAAAAACCGGTCAATCCAGTCCGAGAAGTCAAGCCGACGAACGATCCGTATGACTTCTTGACGAAACCACCATCGATGCTGACGACGCTTGACGCCGCCTTTAAGTTACGTGGTGATAAAGCGATTTCTGCTATTCGTGTCAACGTCAAAGGTGTCGAGACGATGAACGCGACGAGTGAGAAGAAGTTGAAAGCTGTCGCTCAAGAGATCGAGGACAAGACCGGTTTAATCACCGACGTCACGCTTGGTTCCTCGCCACAACTTGCACTGACTTACCTCCCTGGATTAAAAGGTGAATCGGCACTCGGTTGGATCCAGCAACCGTGGATCAAACTCGGTTCATCGATGGCCATCTTCCAAGAAGCGAAAGTCGGAATGAGCGGTATCATCGCCAGTGTCATCGCTGTTGCGCTCGTCTATGTCTTCAGTTCAAACATCATCTTACTCTATGCCCGCAAGAAGGAATTCGCGATCTTACTGTCGCTCGGTTGGCGTCCACGTCAGCTTTCGAAGCTTCTGTTCCTGGAAGCGACACTACTCGGCACACTCGTCGCCTTGATCTCTTGGACGATCCTCGGTTCGTTCTGGCTGACGACGGATCATCCGATTGCCTTATCACGGATCATCTTGATTGGACTTGCTGGTCTATTGATTTACTGGGGCGGTACGCTCGTCCCGATGACGCTCATCCGCCGGATTCAGCCGTTCGAAAGTATGCGTTCTGGTGAAGTCTCCAAAGGTCGTCGCTTCGTCCGGGCACAAAGTGTCCTTGGGATGAGCATCAACCAACTTGCAACGTATTGGCAACGGACGATCCTCTCGACAATCGCGATCGCCTTGCCGACGAGTCTGTTCATTTTCTTCCTATTCATCACCTTCCGACTGAAAGGTGTCTTGTATGCGACATGGCTCGGCGAATACGTTGCCCTCGAAGTCGGCACGATGCATTATGTTGCGATGGGTGTCGCTTTACTTATCGCCATCCTGACGACGACGGAGATCATGTGGCAAAACGTCAACGAACGAAAGAGTCAACTTGCCGTCTTGAAGGCAACTGGTTGGCGGAACGGTCAAATCCGGACGCTCGTCTTAAGTGAAGGATTGATGACGGGACTGTTCGCTGGAATCATCGGTTTGCTCATTGCACTCGCGATGATCGGCTTCGTCTATAACCAGTTCCCAACAGGTGAGCTTGGTTTCTTGAGTGTCATGTTGTTGATTCCTGCCATCACGGGAGTTCTCGGTGCCCTCTTACCCGCTCAACGCGCCGTCAGCATTACACCAAATGCTGCGATTGGAAGTGTCGCAACGAATACGAAAGCGACGGAACGACGTTTCCGACTCGCCTTATCCGCAGTTGGTGGTGCCCTTGTCGTTGGTGTCGCTTCCCTGTTCTTCTTTGCTACGACAGAAGAAGGTCCTACGTCCACGAAACCGGTACAAACAGCTGCACCAACGGTCAAGACGACAGGAACGAAATTGGCAGATGTAAAAGACAAGAAAAAGAAAGCGTCCTCTACGAAAAAAGTCAATTCGAGCAAGCTCGATCAACTAATGGATCGTGGAGTCGTTCAAACCTATCCGGGAGATCCTAAAACAAAAAGCAATATTTTCCATGTTGATAAACTTCTCCTATCTCCTCCAAAGGAGTTGAAATTACCAACTCTTGATGATGAACAATATGTTACCGTTCCCGTCATCCTTGAGAACTACAAGGATAAAGACGCAGATGGCGGATATGGTATTTATAAGCCAAATCTATTCACGTTAGAGGATACAAGCGGTAATGTATACGAAGCTGTCGATTATGAGAACCGGAACCCAGACGCTTGGAAGGACGGCTATCGCTATTTCCCACCTTTCGTTTCTCGCGTCGATCTTGTGTTCCGTGTTCCAAGTGATAAAAATACGTATGTTCTTCTCGCGACAAGCGAAGCCATTGCGAAGCCGACGACCGTCAAAATCGAAGTCGATGCTGTTAATGCTGCATCAACCAACGTGAAGACCGGACAAAAGAAACAGTCAAAGAAAAAGAATACAGACGCCATCGAAGAACTGATGAATAAAGGTGGTCTTCAGACTTATGCTGGTGATAAGAATTTAATGAAACAACGTGGGTTCATGGTCAGTTCGGCGAAACGTGTTCCACTGAAGAATCTTCCGAAAAATAAACAAGCCGTATCTGTCAGACTTGAGATGCAGGTAAAGGGTGAAGATTCAGCTGACTCTTATATTGACTATAAACCCTCTTCTTTCCCATTGATTGATCGTCACAAGAAAAGCTACATGCCAGAAGAAACGATCAATCTGAACAAAAAAGCCTATTCAGAAAGCTTAGGTTATTACGCTCCGTTACACTCAAAAATTGATGTCATCTACATCGTACCGAAAAATGAAAATACCTTCGTCATGAACGTAAAAACAGGATTCACTGGTTTTCTCTACACCGTTAAAATCAAATTATGATTACTACTTAATCACTGGCTGTCATATGACGGTCAGTGATTTTTCTATTTATACCGAAATTAATTTCTTAACGTTTTACTTTTGGTAAGATGAAATACAGGAAAAGATTTGGAAATGAAAATACGTAAACGAGGATTAACCATGACATATTTCATGTATCTATTTTGTTTGATCGTCTGGGGACTGAATTTCATTGCTGTCAAAATCCAAGGAACACCTGTCGCCTTGGAAGTATCCCTGACCTATCGATTAGCGATGACCGCTGTTCTTTTCATTCTATTTGTGTTATTCGTTAAACGAACGAACAAACCTACCGCGTCGGACATGCCTTTCATCGTCGTATTTGGTGTCTGTAACTTCGCTCTGAGTTACTTATGTCTCTATTACGCGACGATGTTAAGCTCTGCCGCCATCGTGACGTTGATTTTCTCACTCAAGGTCATTCTGACACCAATTGCTCTGCGCTTGTTTTTAAAAGAGACCCTCCATGCGCGCGTTTGGATTGGCGGATGTTTTGGTATCATCGGCGTCGGTGTCCTGATTGTTCCGAGTCTAAGCAGCATCCATGGACTGACCGATTTAAAAGGTGTCTTGATTGCCTTGGTCGGCACGCTATTGACTTCAGTGGGTGACGCCAGTTCAGCGCGGAACGCCAATCAACGAATCAACCCGGTTAATGCCAACGCGATCGGATTTTCTGTCGCGAGTCTACTGATGGGCGCTATCGTCTGGTTCCAAGGAACACCGCTTACGCTCCCGACAACCGTCACCTATCTTTCTGCTTTACTGTATTTAACCGTGATTGCATCATTTCTCGCATGGCTGTTTTACCTGAAACTCGTCGAACGGATCGGTGGTGCGAAGAGCGGCTATATGGTGGCGCTCTTCCCCGTCATCGGCGGAATCGCATCCGTCATGATCGGCGAATCCACACCCTCTCTGTATTTACTCTTCGGCTGCTTATCGAGTTGTCTTGGAGCTGCCATTGCTTTAGGAATTGGTGTATCGCGTCAACGAAGAAACGCCATACCGGATACGGCGGACAAGATTGGTTAAATCAAATCAGTCTGTACAGTCGACCATCAAAAGGACAGAGGTTCAGCGAATTCGCTCATGAACCACTGTCCTTCTTTTCAATTTAAAGAATGAGTCAATAATATCAGACTATCCCGAAACTCCATCCACCAGTAGAAGGGATTCAATTGTTTCTTGTGGAAAAATATGCTAGATGTAATCGATCTATACATTTTTCGAGACTGATTTTTAAGGGGGTGCTCCTATTCTGAAATACATTTTGATCAGTTGTTTAATCGCTATGATTGCTTTTTTCATCTATTTTGAACCGTTTCGGATCGAACCATATGACCCAGACGTCGAAGTAAACGGTAAAGCGATTCCGACTGTCCAAGGCTCTTATTGCTGGTCCAGTTTGTTCAGTGCTCAATGTGCGGACATGATCTATGTGGATGCTTTACACATGACTGAAAAAAGTAAGCCTATCATCGTCTCACCCTCTGACAAAATTCACCTCTCGTTCGATCGTAAACCCGATATGCTTCAAGTCGTACGCTGGGATTCAAAAACAAAAAGTAAACAGGTTGCTTTAAAAAACGATACTCTCATCGCACCGTCCGCTCAAGGATCGTATACCTATGAGATTCAGGCGCGGTGGAACGATCACGGCGACGGGCTGTCCGCCTTCTTGATTCAAGTCCGATAATACCCATCCCATTCAAACAGGAGATGAATGACCGTGCGAAAAGGTTTTCGACTTTGGCTTCCCTTGCTTTCACTTGCCGTCTGTCTGTTCAATGTCTTCGGCTACGACGACAAAAATATCTTGTTGTTTCTGACGAGCCCTGTCTTTTGGCTTCTTGAATCACGATCCTTTCTTGGAACATGGCTGGATTCGTTCCATGTCCCGCTGTTCCTGATCTACATCCTGACCTTGATCAGTTGGTTCTTGATCGGGTTACTGATCGATATCATTCTTTCTGTTTTGATGAGACGGTCGTCTAGAAGCATCCATGATTAACTGAGGAGGAGAATACATATGGGACCTACCAATGACATGTGGGTGTGGATATTGACCTATGCTTTCTTTTTCATCACGCTTATCAGTGCGATCTTCGTCGCAATCAAGCAACCAGCCTTGAGAAAAGCATCGATTCGAGCGATGTTAGCGATGCTTTTCATGTATGCATTATTCATTTGGAACTCCTTGTACCGTCTTGACATCACAGAATTCAGACATTTTTACGAAGGAGTGACGACACTGCGACCGTGGGCATGGATGTGTGTCTTCTTGTTCGCCTACACATTAAAGTGGTGGTATCTCGTGTTTCTTCATACCCGTCGTCCGAGTCCCTCTTCACATGAGGTACAGCAATGACTTACGTTTTCGAAAACCTTCGAAGGAGCTATTTGATATGAAATTACATCGATTCGCATCTGTCTTTTGTCTCTCGACTGTCGTTTGGGCGACAGCGGGTTGTACCATGATGGAAGAACAAGCAACACCGCGTATAGCACAAAAAAATAGCGCGTCACCTGAACAAGTAAACACTTCCTCCAAAAAAGCAGAGACCGATACAAAGAACCAATCCCCCATCGAATTAGAAAAACAATCGGAGCGCATCACGTTAGGTCAAACGAAAACGTTCGACCTTTCTTCTTTACTGAGCAAACACCGTGTCTCGATTGATCCGCAGTATTTCTATCAAAACCAGATCTTCTACTTTGACCTACAAGAAAATAAGAGTGTCATCTATACATACGATACGAAACGACAGCACAACAAAATCGTCCATGCGACGAAGAATGCAATCCCGATGATGACGGGTACAGGTGCGTTTTTACTATGGGTCGAAACAGAACAGCCGACAAAGACAGGTGTGAAATGGTCGATTCGTCAACTAAATATCACGACGAATCAAGTGAAAACACTTGATACAGGAGAAAGTCGCTTTGATACATCCCCTCCGAGAATCGATGTCACGTCAACTCGCGCGTCCTGGATCACACAAGAAGCGACTGCACAAAAAACGGTTTCCACGTTAAAGTCGTATTCGTTAAAAACCGGAAAGATCACACCACTCCAGTCCTTCATCTTAAAAACAGGAAAGGCACGAGACGGTCTATTCACATACGAGCACCGCGATAGCGATGACGGCGTAACCTTATACACGTCTCATTTTAACAACGGAAAGAACGTCCGTGTGCTTGAGACGCTGGATCGTGCCTACAAAAAAGAAATATCCGGATTAATTGATTTCAGTCGCAGCGGTACCTATCTCGCTCTTGGAACAGAAGGCGACGCCATGTTCCAACCCATCGGATTGGACGAACAGACGCTGAACTATTCCGCTTCCAGTGCCCAGACGACAATCGACGGCATTCAGTTCCTCTCAAATACACAAGTCGTCTTCCGCGAAGGCATCCATCAGTTGATGTATGCAAACTTAAAAGCGAAGACCGTCGCTCCTTTAACGGACTTTGAAGAGTTGGTATCCCCTCCTCTACTGCAAGATGGGGAAATCATTTACTCCATCACGAACGGAAAAAAATCTGCGTTGCATGTCGTAAAGCTTCTCCCGTCTAATTAAACGATCATGATCTTAATCTAACGAAAGAAAGTCGTTTTCCGGTACTCTGTACGGATGACGACTTTCTTTCTTACATGCTCTTTTGTACTCTTAAGAAGAATAGAGGCTAACAAGTTCTTTCATAACGCTTCTACATCAGCTATTGAGGCAGCAGAGTGAAACTAAAGTCTAAGACAAACGTATCTCAATCGATCCGTGAGGAGAATGAATATGAACATCCGACAATTGTCCGTCCATGAAGATCCACCGATGGAGCTTTTGCTAGCAGCAGACCCGTCTCAGAAGTTAGTCAAAAGCTATGTAAAAAGAGGTTATTGTTTTGTCGCTGAAAGGAATGAGCAATGGATTGGTGTATATGTACTTCTTCCGACAAGACCCCAAACGATTGAAATCGTAAATATCGCAGTGGACGAGTTGTATCAAG
The DNA here is from genome assembly GCF_002316465.1 of Exiguobacterium sp. UBA1053. Lineage (NCBI taxonomy): Bacteria > Bacillati > Bacillota > Bacilli > Caryophanales > Exiguobacterium > Exiguobacterium sp. UBA1053. The sequence continues at coordinate 344,225 of NZ_DCDO01000018.1, forward strand.
GAAAAGGTGTCGGAAAAAATCTTTTACGACATGCGATTCGCACAGCGAAAACACTGGGCTATATGACCATTGAAATCGGAACAGGCAATTCAAGCATTGGACAGCTAGCACTTTACCAAAAATGTGGATTCCGAATTGTTGGAGTCGATCTGAACTTCTTCTTGAGACACTATGAAGAGGAGATCATCGAAAACGGAATCCGTTGCATGGATATGATTCGGTTATCCCAAGACATATAAGAATTTCAGCATTCTTTTCGAAAAGTATATTCCGCTACTTCATAGTAAAACTCGAACGATTATGGATAAAACATCATTAGGCTATAAGCATTATATAGGATTGCAAAAAATGGATTCATACTCCATAATATGAACATACGTTCTTATTATAAGGAGGTCCACCATGCAACACCTTCAAAAAGAAATGACTCATCCGGTATCGTTATCTACTATGAATCCGCTTATTTATCTCTCCATCGATTCATCCGTTATTCTTCACAATGATTCTCCCGTTTCGACGACTTATAAAATGGAAGTCATGTTATTCATCGCTTTACGGGAGAGATTATCCTTAAAACTGCTTCCTCTCCATCACTCCGGTGGCGCTGCAGAACTTGTCTACATAGAAGAAGTCGACTTCGAGAGTCGGCAGTTGGCGCTCTTTCATATGAACGATTCGTCATTGTCCTATCATCACTACGTCGCAAACGATTACTTACTCTCCCAACAGCCTCAACTATTACTAAACTTGGTGTAAAACTAATAAAATTCATTTATATGACGCGTTCAGAACGTTCACATATGTTTTTTAATACTTTATATCTATCACTACATAATTTAAAGACACACTATCACTATTTTTAAGTCACCAAACAATCTTCCCACTTTCTTAACAAAAGGATGTTTTTATTCCTTTCTGAAACATTGTGATGAAAATCCAGGGTTCTAATTGGAATTAATTTTACAGATACATTACTTAATGGCATAATAATGGTAACCTTTTCATGAGGAGGAGATCCATTTGAAAAAACAACTTGCTTTTGCCGGTTCTTTTGCGCTCTCAGCTATCACGATCGTCATCATTCTTAAATTAGTTGGAGTCGATCTCTAAAGCAATCACTCAAATGATGTAGATTTTCAACTTAATGATTCAATCGCTGTTATGATGGATCGTCTTTCGATCATCTGTAACAGCTTTTCTAGGTTCAATGCTATGGAACGATCGGAAGTGATGAATTGAAAAAAATCGGAATGAACGTTTTGGTTTTTTCACTCCTATTAGGAGGACTGCTGTTTTACTTAGACGTCCGATACGATGAACGATTCGAGCAGCACGTCAGCACTAAGGTTGAGACTTATGTCGAGAAAAAATACGGTCCAGCTCGTGTCGTCTCACTCCACTCTGCTTATGACGACAAACACCGCGATAAGGAAAAACGCTATAAGATTGCTGTAAAAGTACAGGGGCAAGGACTTCAAAAAGAGGAATATTTCTTGTATCGTCTTCAAGACGACCGAGTCGTTGAGATGGGCACGACGACTAGTTTGCCGAAGCGAAACTAGAGTTCACGATGATAACTTGTTTCGCACTACATAACATGAAAAGTCAGCCGATTCCTTTTTACATGGAATCAGCTGACTTTTTTATTTAATCTGTTTTATGACTCCGAAATACCGTAAGCCAGTAACAGTAAATAGGACATCATGCAGAACGTAATGAGATGGATGCCGACGAATCCCCACTTGAGTATTCGATGCTTCGTTTTGTACCCTGTGTATACTCCGACTAACGGAACGATAAACAGAAGCAGGATATAGACAGTTCCAAACCCTTTCAGACTGACTCCGCTCTTCATCAGAAAAAATAAGAAACAAAAACAGATGAATGCAGCTAACGAAAAAATACTGTAACGATTCATAAGCCCTCCTCCACTACAAACACAGCTTAGCGTCTTACCGTCTGAAGATTAAAGTATTCCGATAGTGGCACGATCCGCCCCTGTTCATGCCAGTTCCGATATGCTTCAAAAACACGTAAGACGTCCCCGTCATATCGTTCCTCGATGAGATGGTGGATCGCGAGAAAGCTCCGCCAATAATCAAACATGATACTCGACAGACTACCGGCATAGGAGGCACTCCCAAATTGATCAATCGAGCGCGCTCCATACTCCTCCTGAAAGAGCTCGACCAGCTCTGTCTCGATTGTCGTAATTCGCTTGAATGCTTCGTCCGACAACAGGTGCTTCCGGGGCAGATACTCACACATTCCCTCTTCGAACCAGATCCCGTCTGCTCTCTCATCGTCGAATTCATCAACGAACAAATCCAAGTGATGCGTCAGTTCATGACCAGCAATCGTCAAGACGTGATCTTCCGCGAGTGTTTCGTAGAACGCTCGAATATGCGGTACGTCCTTCCCGTCGAGTTGAGACAAAAATAACGTCCGCCACTCTGCAACGTCTGGTGATATGTAGATCAAGTCCTTATTCGTAAATGCTGGAATCGGAATGTCCGAGAAGACGGTCGTCGCGAGTTCCGCTGACGTCCAAACGATTCCTTTCGGCACGTCGATCAGTTGATACGTCTCTTGTAAGATCGTTTGATACTCGTCTAACCGTGCTTGAAAGCGATACGTGACCGCTTCGTATTTGTCATAGTCCGTTTTTGTCTCAAACGCATGAATCTGTTTCATCATCGCTATATCCCCCATCCTTAAAATAGCCTATTTCATTTTAACATATATTGGATAAACATAAAAAAACCACCTGACCCAGGTGGTTCGATGAATCATTCGTTTGCTATTAACACGACGACGTTACCGAATTTTTGCCCGGTATCGACATAACGATGGGCTTCGACGATCTCATCAAGCGAGTAGATATGGTCGATGACGGCTTTAAATCGTCCAGCTTCAAACAGTTCATTTAAATAGTGTAGATCCTCTTTCCGTTCTCTCGCCACACCTTGCCCCGCGGCGGATGCAAAGGCACCGTTTTGTTTGACGTGCCGTTTCGCTTGCGTCTTATTGATCTTTCCGGACGCATCGAAGACGGCATCGTACTTCAGCAACAATCCATCGTAGCCGTCCTTTGTATAATCGATGACGTGATCGGCACCGAGCGCTTTGACCCGCTCCGCGTTTCGTCCACTACAGACAGCCGTCACCTGCAGCCCTTTTGCTTTGGCGATCTGAACGGCAGCCGTACCAACAGCACCCGACGCACCGTAAATTAAAATCGTCTTCATCTGATCGATTTGGAGTTTCCGGAAGAAATGGAGCGACGTCGTACCACCGAACGGGAGACAGACCGCTTCCGTGTACGATGCGTACTGCGGCATTTTTGCAATGCAACGTTTCTCAGGAACGCACGCATATTCGGCGTATCCACCGAAACCAAATCCGGTCAAGGCATGGACACGGTCTCCGACTTGAAACTGCTTGACGTCCTGACCGACTTCGACGACTTCACCGGCAAGAACAACGCCAAGAATTGGTTGTCTCGGTCGCTTAAAGCCAACAGCTAGGCGCATCGGAAGCTTCCCCAACAGCGGAACATCGAGCGAACGCATGCGACGATCTCCGGAATGGACGGCAGATGCATATACTTTAATCAGTAGATCGTTTGATTTTGGAACCGGGCGTGGTACCTCTGTGATGTGCAAGACGTCAGGGAATCCGTAGCGGGTACAGATGGCTGCCTTCATCGTATTTCCTCCTCTGATCGAGATGATGGTATTCCCTTAATCATACGCCGATTTCGATCCGAATTCCTGTTGTTTTGGAGTATGAAAGTTTTTTTAATTCGCATCAATCAGTATCGCAACTGGTAAAATTTATATAATAATAAGATTTCATTTAACCCTATTAACTGACGAAAGTAGGTGCCTGGTTCATGCCGACACGTCGGTGGCTTTTCGCTTTTATTCTATTCCTTAGTATGCCGCTTAGTGCCTGTACACACGAGAACGATACACATATCGTCGAGAAAGTTACAGGGGATACGTTATTCGTCGCTCCGAGTGAACAAAAGCCGGACGAGCAATATGCATTGACGGAGATTCGCATCACGCCGGACACGATCGTCTATGGCAAAACGGATAACACGGTTGCCATTCAGACGGGTGATACGATTCAAGTGACGTTTGAAAAGGATTCGATTGTCGCGACCGAGATCCGTCGAACAAAAGACTAAGAAAGAGGGGTTCTCCACGATAGTCCAAGTACTTCGCCACCTAAGCAACATTTTCATGATTACAACTGCGATTTTTGGTTCATCCTATTTTTTTCAAAAGAATATCGGTAATGATCTCATTGGTCTCCTGTTCATCGGAATCATAGGTGCGATTGGGTTTTCTATTGCCCTCGGACTTCTCTGGTATCTTAAACGAAAAGAAACGCACGGTTTTTAATAAGTTTGTCAAAGGAGATACAATCATGATGGCACGTACGAAAAAATTACACCTTCTTCAGTTGAAAGTACTCTTCGCGCTTCTGATCACGCTTTCGATGATTGGTGCTATTTTCGCACCTCATTCTGTCGACGCGGCGACAAAGGAATATACGTCGTACAAAAAACTAAAACTCGGTATGACCGCGACAGACGTCGCAAAGTCGCTCTACGGAAAATCATATAAGAAATACATAAAGAAAGAACACGGCGTCACGACACTCAATCATAAGGTAGTATTGAGTGAGATCAAAGACGACTATGCTTTATACGCTTTCTCATTTTATCCGTACGATGAAAAAAACGATCATTGGTCTTTACAGCGCATGCATCTGATCTTCAAAACGAAACAAAAAGGTCACACGTTATATCTTGCGCAAAAGGAATACACCCCTAAAACGCCTTCGAAAAAGCGACTCTTACCTGGAAAGAAATTTAAACCAGGCATGACGATAGCTGAATTCGATCGTATTCTTTCTGGTAAGGGGCTAGGTGTCATGACGGCTCACCGCACAGAAGATTACTCTAAGATCGGAAAAGCCTATAATGACAGTACAGTCGAATATCCAGAAAAACAGACATCACTCTTTTACTCGTATCGGAATCCTACGGGTGATGATTGGATGATCGTTGAATTTAAATATGATTTCAATCAAAAGAGATACATCGCTCAAAAATAACGCGTATTCATCTTCGGATGAATACTTTTTTACTTTTAATTGAAATTGATTGAATCTTTTTACATAAATATTCGTAAAAATCTGTATACACGAAAGGAGCTCGACACACATGTTTGATTTGTTATTGGCCGTTGGTGTTTGTCTCGTTGGCTATTGGTTCTACTATGTCTTCTTACTCGGATTCAAAAAAGGAAACATCGTCATAACGTTTAATGAGCGGTTCATCCATCATGAAGACCATATTCAAGCTGTTAAGCGAAGACTAAAGGATGACGGTCGCCACTTCGAGTATCTTGGAGATCGAAAATTCATCGTCGATGGAAAACCGTACCTGTTCATGGAACGGACGGTCCCAGGAGATTTTGGTCCTCTGCAACAGACGATTCTAAAAGGTCAACGTAAAGCGTTTTAACTAAAACACCGCTCCTTCTGTCAATGACAGAGGGAGCGGTGCTCGTTTCATTCAAGTATTATTCAGGTGTATGTGCATACAATTCATCCATGACGCGTCGAATCGCGGGCAATGAATGCTCTAAATCAATCCAGGTTTTAAAATAATACTCGAAAAAGACACCTTGGTTCCGCATCCGTTCTAATGTATTAATCGGATCTCCTTCGGTGACCCAATCTAGGTTCTCAAAATTTGTATAACTATCCGTACACGATACGTCCTCCTCGTAAATGCCCGACTCAAAATAATTATTTGAACATGTCTCATTTTGTATATCGATTTGTCGATAAAAATCACGAAGTCCTTCCTTTGGACGATTGATATGATAGGACTCACCCGATTGATAACTCTCCTGGTAATACCATTCCCACAAGATGACCCATTTCCAGACCAACCCATCGATTAAATAATGACCGATTGCACGGTCCATTCGGCAAAAGTTAAACCGAAACGTCCGTTCACCAAAGTTTGTCTTCAGATCAAGGACGACTTTGATATCATTGGTTTCCGGCGGATGACCGAAAAACAAGATACCATGCTCAAATCCTTGTGCAAACTCATTGATTGACTGGCGTCTACCTGCTTTATCCTCAAAACTAACGGTAATCGAATCGAACCGAATGATTGATTGCTCCATCTTTCTCCCCCACTTTGCCTATGTATTTAAAAAAGTGAGTCTCGAGTGAGACTCACTTTTGTTCGTCATGACGAGATGACCTCTCCACCGGTCAAATCGATATGTCCTTCTCCCCACGCACACATCGCGTCAAGAATCGGCTTCAGCGACCAGCCGTACTCGGATAACGAGTAGACGACTTTCGGTGGGACTTGTTCAAAGACCGTCCGGATGATGACGCCGTCTTCTTCTAACTCCCGTAATTGTTGCGTCAGCATCTTTTGCGTGATCGTCGGCATCAGCTTGCGGAGCTCACTTGTCCGACGCTCGCCTTTGATTAAATGACACATGATGACGACCTTCCACTTTCCACCGATGACTTCTAGAGTTGCTTCGACCGGGATATTGTATGCCATATATGATCCATCCTTTCGAGATTCCGTTGAGAACATAGGCACTTTTTAGTGCCTATCGTACTTGAAAGTGCGTACTTCCCAAGCGGATTGGCTGGCTATATGATAGCAATTGTCAACGGAAAGTACAATCTCCTTTTAGACCTTGCATCCAAAAGAACGAGTAGGGTACTTTTTAGTGCCTATCGCACTTTAAAGTACGTACTTCCCGAAAGGAACAACCCCCGTTATGCTGGGATCATGTCAATCGGATCATGTTTGGTCGGGCCCACTGAATACGATCCCTACTGAAATCATTTTAGGAGGAATCCCCATGAATCAATTAAATCAACAGGTACAGGAGGAACAGGCTCCAAGAAACGGCGGACTTGCCCTGCTCGCTCTAGCAATCAGCGCCTTTGGGATCGGTACGACGGAATTCGTTCCCGTCGGACTGCTCGCAGCGATTGCTCGTGACTTAAATATCGGTATCACACTCGCTGGTCTCATCATCTCTGGTTACGCAATTGGCGTTGCCGTCGGAGCACCTATTTTGACGGCACTGACGAACCGGATGAACCGGAAAACGTTACTGATGGCATTGATGGTCGTCTTCATCGCCGGTAACCTGATCTCCGCCATCTCACCGACATTTGAATTGTTGATCGTCGCCCGTTTCATCACGGCGTTCTCGCACGGTGTCTTCTTCTCGATTGGTGCGACGATTGCTGTCCAGCTCGTACCGGAGCATAAAAAAGCAAGTGCCATCTCCTTGATGTTTACCGGTCTGACGGTCGCGACCGTCACGGGTGTCCCGCTTGGTACATTTATTGGTCAATCGTTCGGCTGGCGCGCGACGTTCTTCGCGGTTGCTGCACTCGGAATCATTGCGATCATCGCAAGCTTCTTCTTGATTCCAAAAGACTTGAAACAATCACCACCTGCGAAGTTCTCCGACATGTTCAAACTGTTGACGAACGGACGCTTGATGCTCGGCTTCTTGATCACTGCCTTCGGTTATGGTGGAACGTTCGTCGCCTTTACGTACTTGACACCGATCATGCAGGACGTCACGAAAATTAATCCAAGCTTAATCAGTATCATTCTGCTCGTCTACGGAATCGCCGTCGCAATCGGGAATACGGTTGGCGGAAAACTTGCAAACGGTAACCCGATTAAAGCATTGTTTTATATGTTCATCATCCATGCCATTGTCATGATTGCCCTCTCATTCATGATTCCGTTCAAGGTCGCTGGCATCATCGGTATTATCTTAATGGGACTTCTTGCCTTCATGAACGTCCCCGGACTCCAGCTCTATATCGTCCAGTTGGCTGAAAAATACGTCCCAGCAGCAGTCGATGTCGCCTCTGCCTTAAATATTGCAGCTTTCAATATCGGCATCGCACTTGGCGCAACGATCGGTGGTCTTGTCACCGATACGATCGGACTCGTCCACACGCCATGGGTCGGCGGTATCATGGTCATTCTTGCCGTCATCTTGACTGGTGTCTCACGTCGTCTCGAACGGCAGTAAAAGAAGATTTTTATGCTTAACGATCGCATGAGTGTACGATGAGCTCGGCTACAATCATCGATACTCTCGCTCTGTATGTTGAACTGCATTCTCTACCACTCACGTAATCCGCCAAAGGCACTGTTCGCATGAACAGTGCCTTTGGCGGATTTTGTTCACAATTTCAAAAAAGAGCACATTTACCCCTTTACTTTCGAGTTCTTATGAACTTATAATAAATTCAAGATAACTAATTACCTTAAAGGAGGAAGCGCTGTTGACACTACTCATTGCTTTTCTAGCCATCGTTTTCATCATGCTCGCCCTTGACCTTGGAGTCTTCCATCGTAAGGCACATGAAGTTTCGCTTCGGGAGGCCTGGACGTGGACGTTCGTCTGGATCGCAATTGCCGTCGCCTTCGGAGGCTGGCTCTACTTCGACCAAGGTAGCGCCGCTGCTGTCGAATATACGAGCGTTTATTTCATCGAGAAGGCTCTCGCGATCGATAACGTTTTCGTCTTCTCACTTGTCTTTGCGTACTTCGCGATTCCATTGAAGTACCAGCACAAAGTCTTATTCTGGGGTATTCTTGGTGCAATCTTCTTCCGCGTCATCTTCATCGTCGCTGGTGTTTCGTTGCTTGAGAACTTCGCTTGGGTGTACTACATCTTCGGAGCGTTCCTCGTCTACACGGGTTGGATGATGTATAAGAACATCGGTCAAGAGACGTCGCTCGAAGAAAACAAAACGGTTCGTTGGTTAGAGAAACGTTTACCAATCACACAAGACATCTCGTCTGGTAAGTTCGCAAAACGAATTGATGGGAAACTGTTCTTCACGCCACTTTTGATCGCGCTCATCTTCATCGAGATCTCGGATATCGTCTTCGCCGTCGACTCGGTCGCAGCAAGCTTCGCGTACTCGCGTGATCCGTTCATCATCTTCTATGCGAACATCATGGCAATCCTTGGACTCCGTAGTCTCTACTTCGTCCTCGCGAACTTGATCGATCGTTTCTACTACTTGAAACACGGTCTCAGCTTCATGCTCGTCTTCATCGGAGCGAAGATGATTCTCGGTGATGTCTACAAAATGCCAATCTGGATGTCGCTCGGTACGATCGTCCTCGTCATCTTGATCAGCGTCTTCTATAGCTTCTATAAAACGAAGCCAGGAAAATAATTAATCGTATAAAAAAGTGGAAGTGATGAAAATTCATCTACTTCCACTTTTTCTTTTCAATTTAGTATTTCTTTAACTTTCAGTTCATCTTCGATATATGGCTTCGTGAACGCCTTCAGCGCTTTCTCATTATCGTACGTCGTAAAGTCTTTTCCATACCAATCGCGCAACTGTTGTTTCGTAAAGTAATACGAAGCATCCTCGATCGTCATGTTTACTTGGTCGACATTCGGAATCAATGTGAACAGTGCTGTTGCATTGTAGATTGCCGTACGATTGCTTTTTTGTTCGACCTGTCCCTCTTCGTATCCGGCATAACGTAACATCAGTTGATACGGTTTATCCTTCGTCGACAGTTCCATTTTCTTCAACTGATCGCCATGCGGTAGCTGTTGGACGATGTCTCGCACGCTACTATTATCTCCTAGGTATGTACCTTGTTGTTTAAATAAATCGGTTTGTGTCGCTGCTGTTCCACAACCAGCGAGTATCATCATGCCGCCTGCTAATACGATTGCACCAACTGTCTTTTTCATGTTTATTTCCCCCAATACGTTGACTCGTTCACATTTTAATAAACGAACTTAACAAAGAAAAGTTTCAAAATAAAGGAAATCAACGCTTTGGGGAACTCGGTAATCTTGGTTTTAGGTAGAGTAGGCTGTACAAAGTACCTACACCTACAGCAATTAAAACTTTAATAAAATTAAACCGAGTGAACCCTTCAAAGGCGTACCCTTTTATCTTTTGAGCTAAAGTTGCTTCCGGAATCCAATCAATCGTATATCCGATGCTGAAGGATAAAAGCAAACTGAGGAATAAATAAGTGATGATAACACTAAGAATAAATCTTTTGATGATCATGATATTTCCCTCTCTTTTAAAATGGAATAAAATAACTATTCGTTCATATAACAAGTAATCCCTTTAAGAAATATCAAAAACAATAAGTCATTTCCCTATATATTGTTAATTGCTATGTTACTCCATTACTATTCGAAAGTTCGAAAATCAGCTATACATATTGACGGAGGTCTTTGATGTTAAATCTATCTAACTTACTCATTCTGTTCTTTTTATTCATCTTCCTAACATGCGGATTTGTTTTCGCTTTATTCTGGATCATCAAAAAAATCAAATCGTAATCATAACAACCCGGTCTCTCAGACGAGAGAAGCCGGGTTGTTGTTCGTTTCATAGAGTTGTCGGATGTGCCTCACGATTTCATTCGCTGTTTCCGGTTTCCGGTACAGGCGGCATCCAAAGACCCGTCACTGGACCGTAGACGACTGGATTGATCGCCACTTCGTACCCACCATACGGATGTTCTTCCGCTGTCGGCAAGTAACCGATGTAACCGTTCGTATAGCCTCCGAAGAATGCGAGTTCCGTTTGACGGATCTGTTGAATCTGTAACGCTGTTTCACAGAACGGCTCCATCGGTATACCTGAGAATGAACCTTCGTTTAATTCAAGTAACTGGACTTCGATCGGGATCGATAGAGTTGCTCCCGATTGTTCTTGAACGTACGCCAACCAGCGTGCTGCGCTGACGCCCCATGTCTGTTCAGCGTAAGTTGCCATGTCTTGTAATTCGTTCGTAGCCGGTACTTCTGTTAAGCGCATCGGGTAGATTACCGACTGAATCCGGTGGTGCGTTAACGGTTGATACGACACGTCTGGGACCATCGTTAAGACGTGCCCGCTTAAAGCGAACGCCATCTTCTGTCGACTTGTTAGGTCACCGCGATATTTCGCATTGATGTTCCCCGTCGCCCCTTGGACGATCACGACTGGACAGCCGAGTGCCTGTTCGAGTATCGTTCGAGCGACGCCAGGGTAATCTCCGGATAAGACGACACTATCTGATTTCAAGACGTTCGGATGCGCTGTACAGAAAACGAAGGCTCCGACGAGACTCGCATTATCGGCACGTCGAACCAACAGTGTTCCGATTCGGTCATCCGTCGCACCCATAGGATCCGTTCCCATCACCGCGTGACCATTCCTTTTCTCTCGTCGATTGACGCCGAGTTTCAGTCACACTCCACCCCATCTCGACCGGTTGCATCGCTTCACTCGCCTTAACAGCAGATACGATCGCTTGTTGCGTCAAGATCGTTTTATAGGCGACGGTCAATGGTTCGTTTCCTGCTGTCGCTGGTCCTGAATGTGTATGCGTGTAAACGACCATGATCTGTTCCTTCGACACGTCTAGCTGGTCCGCGATGCCTTCACTGATAGTATCGGTATCTGCGACGAGTAATCCGATGTTATCGATGCTGACGAAAACCGATGTCGCCTGCTCACTTTCAAAGATACTCGCTGTGACAAATAGCGGATCGTGTATGCTTGCGACACCAACTCCTCGGTGATAACCGATGAAGGCGGCACCGAGCGGTGGATTGATTGCTTCCTGATGTATTCCAAAACGACTCATGTTTGACGTTCCCCCTTAAATAACACACTATTTCTTCCATATACTAACATTAACTACAGTAGAGGAGGACGTGAAGATGGCGATTCGTTGGAAGGAAGAGATGATGCAGTTCGAGACATTTCGTGAAGCCGAAGTTTGGGCAGACTCGATTGCAAATGAGATCCACGGTCGGTCGATTACTGGTTATGGTACGCCAGACTTTAAGGTTGCTACGATTCTTGCCTTTTATTTAGCACAAGTCTCTGAATTTCGAATTCATACCGCGATTTTCCCACTCGATACAGAGGTATTCTATCAAGTATGGATTGAAATCGAAGATGATTTATGAAATTCATGCTCTTTCGTATAGATCAATCATCGCTTCAACCGCAGCGTCCATCCGCTCTTGTAAGCCGATTTTATTCAAGACGACGAGCCCTTCCGTGAAGACGAACAATAACGCAGTCTGCTGTTCGACATTTTCTCCTTCTGCTGGCACATAAATCTGTTTAATCCAATCGTCGAACGATTCTCCGATCGTCCGCGTGATCGACGTATACGGTTCCCCCTGACTCGTCGCGAGATGGGTGATCTCGAACCAGAGATTTAAGTACGGCTTGATTCGTGGTTCATCGATCGCTTGTCGCAAAAAACGGACGAATGCCGTAAACTCGAGTTTTAGATCCGGTTGTTGCAGCAAGTCAATCAATTCCTGACTGATCGCAGTCAACACCGCGGTCTCGATGTCTTGTTTATCCTTGAAATAATGCATCAGCATCCGGTCACTCGTCCCGGCAGCGGTCGCCATCTTCTTCAGACTCATCTCCTTGATGCTTGAAGCTAACGTCGCTTTTGCGATGTGATGCGTATAGTCCTGTCGCTTCTGTTCAAACTTATCCATATCCGATCGACTCCTTCCCTTTCCATCATACTCGATTTTAGGAAACGGACACTACGCAAAAAAGCATCCACAAAGGATGCTTCATTTTAAAAACCGATTGATGATCTTCGTAAAAGCAAGATCGAGTCGGACGTTCTCGTCTTTCGTCAGCTGTTTCGCTTCTTCAAAGACAGCTGCTGCTTCCTCGAATTTATTCTCGTAAATCAAGATCGTCATTTTCCCACGCTCCGGTCCGACGCGTCCACTCGACGCCTCACGTTCTCGTACCATCGCTTCAGCTGCCTGATCCACGCGCTCTGCCCGGTCTTGCTTACTAATTTTTTTCTTGATCAGTTTTCGTTCGAGTTCTTGTACATAAGGAAGTGATTTAATCAACGTCAAAGCCGGATCAATCGGTCCATATTGGGCGACGAACGCTTCCATTTGCTGTCGCTCGTAATCCATGACTTCTTGATACAGTGGCTTGCTTTCCTTCGTTAATGCCTGCTCGACCTTGACGAGTCGTTTGACTTCTTTTTTCATTGCGGTCATTCGTTTATCGAACGCTTTTTTCTCAGACGATGTATCGACTGCTTTTAGATCGACTCGCATCGCTCTGATTTTTCTTGACTCCTTCACGTTATCTGAATCGTATTTTTCTGTTTTCGGATTATACTGCTCGACCGCAGTCCGATACGCTTCATTTTGATAATAAGAAGGAATTTTAATTGGGGATTTGGAGCTAAGATCCGATAAGATGTTGCCGTACTTCGTGATGACCTTCAATTGATCGGCGCGGTATTTTTTATAATCGAACGCTTTTTTCGTCTGGACCACTTTTGCTTCGACAAGACTGTTTCCACTTCCGATACTTGCTCCACTCATCAATACGGCTATAGCCGCACTACAGGCGAAGATTGTTCGCAATCGCTTTACCTTCATATGTTCGCTCCGTCCCTTCTCGTCATCCTACGTTTCTTTTTCCGTATTATACCAAATTTAACAGCATCACATTTCGTTATTTGACGGATCAGGGTAATAACTTTCCTTCTGCGTATCCTCGATTGACGTTCGATTGTAGTACATGCTACATTTATTTGTAGTAACCACTACACTTTCAAGGAGGATCCTTCATGAAAGAATCTCAAGCTTCATTTGTAGACACCATCCTGAAACCTGTATTACTCATCATTACGATCGCTTTCGCTGTTTTAACTGCGTTTTCGATAATTGATTTTGGTGTACTTGGCATCTTTGCGGAAGCGACACAAAATACGGCGACTCTCCAGATTTTCGTCGACCTGATTCTCTGCGCCCTCTTCATCATCGTTTGGCTCCGTCATGATACACGTCGTACGGGACGAAGCTTTCCACTTTGGGCAATCATCACCCTCGCGATTGGTGCGTTCGGACCTCTACTCTATTTGTTGACTCGAAAATCATGACGTTCTGACACGTGCCGCATCTTCGGTACGTGTTTTTATTAAGACAAACTTAAGAAAACGACTCCGTCTATCAACAGAATTCGACCGTATCCTAAGAGGTAGATTACAACTTAAAGGAGTTTTTTTACCTCATGAAGAAAGCCATCTTTGATACGATCGTCCACTTAAATGCTCGACCAGTTGTTGCGAACACACTAAAACGGTTTGCGATGAGTCGCTTTAGTAAACCGCTCATCCGACCTTTCATTCGCACCTATCACATTCAGACGGATCAAGCGCTGAAGTCTGTTGATTCGTTTACCTCGCTGCACGATTGTTTCGTACGCGAGTTACGTCCCGGTATGCGACCAATCGCAACCGCGTCGGATGCCTTCGTCAGTCCGAGTGACGCTGTCCTCTCCATCGTTCCGAAATTAACGCAAGATAGTCGATTTACGATTAAAGGACAGGACTATACCGTTGCTGAGCTGATCGGTTCGAGCGAACGCGCCCAGGATTACGCAAACGGTGTAGCTTTGATTTTCTATTTGAGTCCGACCGACTACCACCGTGTCCACTCGCCAGTCACGGGCGAAATCACGACGAGTCATACACTGGGGCGAGAATCGGCACCCGTCAATGACCTGGGACTACGATTCAGCAAACGTCCGCTGACACGCAACTATCGTCGGGTCACGCGTCTGCAAGTCGATCACCGCGCGATCGAGCACGTCATGGTCGGTGCGCTGAACGTCAATACGATTGTTCAGACACATCAAGGACGACTACTGGAGCGTGGTGCAGAGTTCGGCTACTTCTCGTTCGGTTCGACTGTCATCCTCGTCTTGCCACCGGACACCGTCGAACTCGCACCAGGCAACGAACGTAGCGTCAAGATGGGTGAGCAGATCGGACGCTGGATATCCTGAAAACAGATTTCCTTTTCTTATAGAATCCTGAGTAGAACAGATATCCGAATTTGCTAGACTAGAGGAAACCACTGTTCAATGGGATGGCGACCGTGAAAAGCAGTTGACGTTAACATTTATCGGCATGGAATAACATACAAATGGGAAAGAGGTCGTGTCATGAGAAAAGTCGTTTTATCTTGTGCTTTCTCGATTATGACGGTATGGATATTAGTTGCTTGTAATAACGAAGAGAATATGCAAAGTACTAGTGAAAAACCGATGGCATCCGAAGTATTGAGCGAAGATTCTAAAGCAGACATTTTTCAATTCAATGATACGATCTACCAATCAGATGTAGCATGGGCAGAAAAAACCGAAGTCACTCAGAAGGAAAAAGTCGGAGAAATTAAAAGAAGAAGTTCGGATAAAGACGATTTTGATAATGGGACTGCTACGAAGCTCTCTAAGGGTACCGTCCTATACTCTACTAAAGAAAGAAATGAGATTTTGCTAGTCAGCTTCAACGGGAAATTAAAAAAGTACGTTGCTTTAGGAGAAGGTTAATTTGTCTATAAGAAAAGGCATCCTCAGCTAGGATGCCTTTTCTTATTTAGATCATGATGATAATTGAGAAGCTGATCAGCCGTTAACGACTTTTTCAGCTACTTCATCATTCATCGACTGACGATTGATTGAGAAACGCTCGCCTTCTTTCAAGCGTTTGCGATATTCCGCTGTAGCTGTGAACAAAACATCTGTCGAAGAGTTGAGTCCTGTTTCAAATGAATCTTGCAACACCCCAATGATGAAACCAACGGCAACGACTTGCATCGCGACATCGTTCGGAATTCCGAATAAGCTACATGCAAGTGGAATCAAGAGAAGTGATCCGCCAGCGACACCTGACGCTCCACATGCACAGACCGCAGCGAGTACACTCAAGATGATGGCTGTCGGAATATCGACTTGAATCCCGAGCGTATTGACGGCAGCAAGTGTTAGAACCGTAATCGTAATCGCCGCACCTGCCATGTTGATTGTGGCACCGAGCGGAATCGAGATGCCGTATGTCTCTTTATCGAGACCGAGCTTCTTACACAATTCCATGTTGACTGGGATGTTCGCTGCAGAACTGCGTGTGAAGAATGCCGTGATGCCACTTTCACGTAGACATTTAAAGACGAGCGGATATGGATTTTGACGGACGTTGATGAATACGATCAATGGATTAACGATGAGTGCGACGATAAGCATCGTACCAATTAACACGCCCAATAATCCTACATACTTACCGAGAGAACCAAGTCCATTCTCTGTGACTGAACCGATGACGAGACCCATGATCCCGAGGGGTGCGAGTTTGATGATCCAACCGACCATCTTAGCGATACCGTCTGAGAAATTCGAGATGAACGTTTTTGTTGTGTCGGAAGCATTTTTTAATGCGAGTCCTAAGACGATCGCCCATGTCAGAATTCCGATGTAGTTCGCTTGAATGAGCGCATTAACGGGGTTGTCGACCATGTTCAAGACAAGTTTCTTAAGGACTTCGATGGCGTTTCCAGGAGCGGACAGCTTCTCTGCGCCTTCTGTCAGTGTAATCGTAACCGGGAACAAGAAACTGACGACGACCGCAATCGCACCCGCTAAAAATGTACCGAGCAGATATAAGAAGACGATAGATTTCATGTTCGTTTGCTGACCTTTTTTGTGTTGCACAATCGAAGCCATAACTAGGAAAAAGACCAAAATCGGCGCGACTGCCTTTAGTGAGGAAACAAATAATGTTCCAAAGATGGTCAAAGAACTCGCTACTTCAGGAATCGTGACGGCTAAAATAATCCCTACGATCAAGCCAATCGCGATTTGTTTCACTAAACTGATTTGGTTCCACATCTTCAACAATTTCATACGTTCCCCTCCAGGCTTACAAAAAATAAGTTATTTAGAATTCGAAAAACGATGACTTCTCTCTTCTACTCAAAAGGATGAATAGTCTAGTCATTCACTTTTCTAAAAATTCTCGCAGTTTGTTGTGTTCTATTTTTGCATAAATCGTGTGAAATAAAAACTAGTTTTTTGCAAGAAATATGATTCCTTTTCCTGGATGTTAAGTGAGCATACGAATGCAATCGATTGCATAATTACAAAAAAAGTAGAAGAAGATGCGTTCCTTCTACTACTTCATTATGTAAACTAAGTCTTTTTTATGATTGTTAACTGACCTTCCTTTACTCCTCATGAGACAGTTGATTTTTTGCGTTTGACAATCAAGAGAACAACAAGGAATACAATCTCGAGAATCAAAAACATCCCCACAAAGAAATACACACCAAACACCTGACTGAATCCATCGATAGCCACTGCGTAAAACCACGTTAGCGAAATGATAACTGTATATACAAGATTCACGATAGTACATCGTAACAGACTCGCTTTTACACTTCTTGTGTTTCGTGCTTGCGTAATAATGATGACAAGTGCACCGATCGCCCAGACAAGCAAGATCATTTCTAAAATCAATTGATCATTCGGGATGACGTCCATTATTTACTCTCCTCTTCTGTAGAATGCCTAAAAAAGTTTAAATGATACCTATATTTACAGCATCATAAAATTTTCAAGTCTTCCAAAAGTTAAGTGAATGAGTTTTTAAAGATCCAAATCAGGATAGTCCTTCATTTTCCTAACCCGAACACTTTCCTCCTGACCGATTTGATCGGTCTCTTTCAAGCGGTGCTGAACGACGAGCAGCACTAGTACGATCGCAGAAATCACACAAATCGTCGCACAGTACGGTTGCGCGACGCGCTCGAACTCTAACGCTGATAGCACCTGTAAGATCGTCAATCCCGCGAGCATCCCGTGGAAATATCGTTGATAGCTGCGCGGTATTCCTGGCTGTTCGAACGTCTCATACCAGACGTATAAGCCGAGTCCGAACGCGAGTCCGTTCAGGATCAGCGAAGGAAGAAAGAAGAGCATAATGCCGAGACCGAGCATCAACCAGGCGTACCTAATAGCGGGCTTAAAGAATGCAGGATCGAGCTGCGCTTCCTCTTCCTCGATGACGGGCGCTGCTTTCTCCGCTTCGGTCAACGGTCGAAACCCAAGGGCTGCTTTCGCTTCTGCTAACTCTAGCATTCGTTTCTTCATCCCGAAATAAAACGGAAAACGTTCTTTGACGACCTCCCCTTCATCCGTTTGACCATCCGCTTGCTCTTGCACGGATACCTGATACAGCGTGCGCCCCATCCGGTAACTGACCCAGTAGTCGGTCGTTTGACCATTGTCGCGCTTGAGTTCAATCACCTTCATTTGTTGATTCGTCATGATATGTGATTCCTTTCGTCGCAAGTTCCTGTAATTGTTCTGACGCATACAACAGGAGAATGAATCCTGAGATGAGACAGATCGCTCCGTTAATCGAGAGATTGATCGGTGATAAATAGTTTTTCGATGAGCCCGCTAAGGCGAACATGAAAAGTGCTCCTGACCAGCGATACATGCGAGCACGTGCAGATTTCCCTTCGAGATGCATCGGCCAGAAAATCATCAGAACGACGAGTGTTATGTATCCTGGGATTGGCAAGATATCAGTCAGCGTCAGTAATCCACTGAACAAGATCAATAGAGCGCTTAAAATACGCAACTTTATGATGCGTCGGTCGGCTCGAAAATCCATCGCTTCAGACAGAGCAAAAGGTGACCGGATGTAACCATCGTCTAATTTTTCACGAACCCACGTTTTTTTCTGACGATACGCGAGGAACGGATTTTTAAAAACAACCCGCTTCGTTGCAGACTCTTCATTCGTTTCCATCATATCCTCGCTATCGATTGCCTGCTCTTTTCGGGCAACACCTTCCCGGCAGAATAAAGTGCGCCCCTCTTGGTGAAAGACGATGTGATACACACGATCGTCGATTTGTTTTACTAATTGAATCATGATTTGTGCTCCCTTTATCTTACCTTCTACATTCCCATAGGTCTCACCATGCTGCGCTGACCACATATAGTATGAACAGTCCATCTAAGACACAGACATAACCATAATGTCTGACGGTCAACGAACAAAATAGGATGACGCCAATTGACAGAATGATACTGAGTCCAAATGAATCCACCGTGTCGACGCTATCCCCGTGTCCCGCTAGCGGTGTCTTTTTCGCATGCTTCGAGCGGATGAAATAGATGCCTAACGTCAACAAGAATATCCCGACACCAAGGCCAAGAAACGGTACCACCATCGACGTCTCCTCCGACATAT
The DNA here is from genome assembly GCF_002316465.1 of Exiguobacterium sp. UBA1053. Taxonomy (NCBI): domain Bacteria; kingdom Bacillati; phylum Bacillota; class Bacilli; order Caryophanales; genus Exiguobacterium; species Exiguobacterium sp. UBA1053. Next base: position 363,417 of record NZ_DCDO01000018.1, read on the forward strand.
GTATTCTTTGAATATATTTGTTTCATGAAGTTATTATACAACTATTAATTACGATATTTTCCTTAATTAAGTTTCATTGAAAAATTTTCTATGTATGATTTTTTCTTTTAAATCTTCTTTTTTACAAAAGGAATGCAGAACTATGTACGCATCCATCGCACCAGTCTGCACTCCTATTTCGCATTGATGTATTCACTTTTCTTATGTAAGATTCTTGTCCGAAAAAAATCAGGTCATGGACCTGTACCACAAGAGACCGCATACTTTTCTTCACTCACCTTCTTCGAATAACAGACAAAAGGAGTTCCGCCTGTTTCACTTTTCCAATGGTACCAAAACATATGGTAACGCTCTGCTTGTGGATCTTGTTCCGTGATGATTGCAAAGTAACTTTGATAGAAATAGCCTTCTTTATAAAGTTCGTGTCTTAGAGCACCTCTCGGCGAAGCATCCGTAAACAGAACTGGTGATAGGATCGGCATGAGTAGTACGATGATGGCTAGCGTTCCGAAACATATCAGGACTATTTTCTTTCTGTTCTTTTTCTTAGAATTCGATTTACCCATCTTTTTCAACCTTTCCTTTTTTGGTTTTTTTTGTTATATAGTAACATTATCCATACAACAGAAAGAGGTTTTGATATTGAAGAAAACTATTTTATTATCACTCTCTTTAGGTGTACTTCTATCTTCTGGCTTTTTGATCAGTAACGCAATAGCGACTTCTAATATTTCACAGGAAAAATCTGAAAGCACGATTTCAAAGGAGCAAGCCCTCATTTTTTTCACGAACGTCCTGGAGCAACAAAAAGCTGATTTTTTAAACAATACGCCGTTAGCACACACCAATCAATCCAGATTATCTTCACGCGACGAGGCTGTATTAATTTTTCTATCTAGTACAAAAGTGGATAAACAACAGCTACATTCATTTAGTTATAAGATTTCTAACGTAAAAGTGTACTCTGAAAATCAACGAAATTATGCTGAAGCTTATGTAACACGAACTTTCAAATTCGGAAGTGGGCTTGAAACGGGTTTAGGTGATACATTAGTGCTTGAAATCCAATCAAGTCCAGATGATTTAAAAGGATCATCTCACACTATTTCCTCGAGTAAATCAACGAGTGAAGTAAATGAAAAGGTCTCTGTTGATGAATTTTTAGAGAAGTATGAAGCAGAGGCAACAAAATAAAATAACGTAAAGCTACGCCTAGGAAAAAACTACATCGGATATTTTTAATAATTTCCGATTATGATGTGTAAGCTTAATCTGTATTACAATATAATACAGAGGAGCTGATAATCATGAGTACCATTTCCATACGTTTGGATGATCAGGATGCACAACTCATAAAAGAATACGCAAAGGCAAATAACATCACGATTTCTACACTCGTTCGCGATGTCGTCATCGACCGTATCGAAGGCGAAATAGATTTAAAACTCTATCATGATTCCATGACAACATATCGTAAAAAATCAGAAGCAATCTCTTTCGACGACATGATGAAGGAACTTGATTTAGAATGACAACATATGCGATAGAGTTGCTTCAATAATCCTAAAACAAAGCTCTTTCTTTATTACTTGAACTATTCTAAATATATAAGACAAATTAAACATCCTCGAAGTAGTCACTTTTAATATGTACTAAACACTACTACTACTGAATTAAAGGATGTAAGCTACACGCATCTAGTATTAAAAAATAGAAGCACACATCTCTTTTACGATGTGTGCTTCTTTGCAATCATAACTAGATTACGCAAGTGAATAGATTAGTTAGAAACATCATCAGGCCAATGAATAGCAATCTCATCAAAAGAAGTTGTACTCTCCTCAATTCCTTCCATATCACTCGTATCTAATACTTGAATGTCCTCATGCGATAAGGTAATAGCTTGAGATGGATTCTCTATTTTCAGGTGATATAGTGTTTCTAGGAGCGCCAGCTGTTGTTCTGTGAGCTCGTAGTACTCTTCCCAATATGCCAGTCCAGCTTCGTAACCCGATGCCTGTATTTCTAATAGTCTTGATCCCCGATCCATCATTTCTTCGTATTGATGACTAGAAAAAATTAGACGATCATCTCCCCACAAGACAGTAGTGACGACCGGGAAAACGACTCCTTCAATATCATCTAATAGATATTGAAAAGTATCATCTATAGCCGTTTTTTGTACTTTTTCTGGTGCTTCGATTAGCAAGTCATTCGCTTCTACAGTCTCTTCAAAAAAATCTTCGTTTCGAAAGCCCGCCACAAAAAAATCCGGTCCAAATGATACTGTTCCTCTACAGCCTTGACCATCATTCGTACTGTAATGATCACCATCCCACGAATGCTCATAAGCAAAATCGGGGTTGTTTGCGACAAAGATAGCATGAGCGATTGAAGCGAGTATACATCCCTGCCATATGGTTTGACGATTCCATCCTGAATCCATGATTTGATTCTTATTCATTCATACCTCCTGTTTTTAAAACAGTTATGGAAATTCTTCTAATTCACTTGAGGAGTTCAAGCATCCACTAGATGATTTACTGTCATTGTGCGATATATCAAGACTTTAGTTAAACTTCTTTCTAAGCTTCTGATGATCGTTATTCTCGATTTTTTGGAGTTCTTTCACCCAATCACGGATATCTTCCTCACAGTGCAGATATTCGGTAGGGCTATTGAGTAAGTCCATGCCATACACTGTAGTTAAGCCTTGAAAAACTAAAACATCGTAATCTGTAGTCTCCCATCCTTCTTTATTTTCTAAAACCATCATCCATTTATAAGCCCAATCAGACACTTCTTCTCTAGAAAGTTTATTTTCTAAAACCAATTCTAATTTCGATATGATGTCAGGTATACGAGGCGTCTTCATTTGATCCTCCATTATTCTCTAAACCTCTAGGATTTTCTATCAGATCGTGCATGATCGATGTTCTATCTTTCAAATAGCTATCAATAATCATCTACACGAATGGTTTACGGTTAAAATCTACTAACTCATCTGTCTCGAACAAAAGATCTTCGAATCGATTTGCTCCATACTTTTCAATATATTTCTCCTCAGATTCAAAAATCGGTACGAACCAGACTGGCAATACGGTATCTGGCTCATTCCCAACATTAGAATCTGTTTCAAATAGGAAGAAGGATTCATCAAAGTACACAGGACTTGTAACATAAACAGAGGAGAACTGATACTTTTCAAATATTCCTTCAGGGAGTGGATAATATTCTGCTGCAATAAATGCATGTCCTGTTCTCATAGCGTACTCAGCCAATTGCCAGAGTAAATAAATGATCTCGTCCTGAACGTCTGGTTGTTCTGCTGACATCATTATTTCTTGATGCATCAGTGAATCATCTTCCGTTTGGAGTGGATGAAAAAGTAATCCAAGGGATGCAATCGTATAGGTTTCCTTAAATGGTGCATCTTTGAATTTCAAGATTTGGACGTTCTTTTGTTCAAGTTCCTCGATTGGAAATGCTTCCGTGAATTCTCCGCAATGCTGTTCTAAATGATCAAGATAATTCATTAAATCAACCTCCGTTTGAGTATCGTTTTAATACTTCTAAACCAATCTGTGATCCCAAAGTCATTTCAAATTGTCATTGATTTCTTTTAATCGTTCTTCGTATTTGTAAACAGCAGCTATATCCCCACTTGAACCATATGGATTTACGACTGCTTTAGCCTCTTTTTCATCCACAAAAATTTTCTCTCCCCATAAGCCTTTCGTGATGAAATACTCTTCATCATTCGATTCTAAAGTGTCAAATAACAACGGAGTTGAAAATGTTCCTTCTTCTCGATGGCGTCTTCCAAGTACAATCCATTCCCGATTTTTTATACCATAGTGACCCGTTCTAATGACTATACAAGGTTCAGGATTTTTTTTATCTAACTCATGAAGTGAAAGAATTCTTTCTGTTCTAAGATTATAGTATTGGATGTAATCCATAGACTCTAGTTTTCCAGTCTCATGGTTCTCATCTTTAGAGATTCTCATTTCTGCATATCCATACCCTCCAAGTCGAGGTAAAGGAATCGCATAGACAACTCCAGATGATAGCTTCCAACGAGTAGCTCTTTTTTTCGTTCGAATGGAGAGCTTTGAAATCATTTGCTGTGTGTCTTCACGTGTGCTCAAAAGACTATTTAATCCGTTCTCCAGAAGGTACCGCCATTCCTCAATCGAAAATTTGCGTTCCATCTTCTTTTCGAATTCATAAAGTGTATTTCTTAATTGATTTACATGCTGTTCTAATTGTTCGGTCGATTCCATTGTTTTTTATCCTCCTGATCCATTACGCTAAAGATTGTTACTTGATTAGCAGCATCTTTACTTTTAATTGCTGCGTTCATATTCAAAAATCGCCCATGGCAGCCATAAGACTTCTTCTGTCGCCTCGCCTAATTCATTACAATAGTCTGAGTAACGATCCGCTTTTTCGAACGTATGGATTAAACCATGGCTGTTTAATGAAGTGTTTAATTGATGATCGAAATCGCGTTCCAGTCCGTTACACAAATACGAATGAAATAATCCCGAATCAAATCCTAACACTTCGTACCCGATTTTTTTGGCACCGTCTGTGTCAGGGCTGATATGTTGTGATACCATTTTTTCTACTCCATAAGGTTCAGGGTTTTGACTACTAAAAGCCGCTACATCTTCAAGAAAATCCACTTTATACTGTTCAGGCAAACCGATGCTGATGATACGTATGTCAGGAAGATGATTCAAAAAACGATCTACGAACGTTTGCGCAGCATTTGAGTTAGAGAACACTTGAGGAAACAACATATCTCCTGTCTTCCGATGTTCTTCTATCCATTGTTCGAGTATCTGAAAGGTGGTAAGTGAGAGACCAAGTTGCTCCATATAACGGTCTTTCTTTAATTCCGAGTTTCCCCATAAGATACTGATGTCAGGATAGTGTGTACAGATGCATTCACTTACGGATAGAACGGACTCAGGAACAACCGCCTTGTCCATGTATTCTTTTCGAGGAGTTGGCAGAATAAGATAATATCCCGCAGATAGGTAGCTCATAAATTGGCTCCTTTTTATGTAAAATGAATTCAATGAGTGTATGTAATGGATTTGATTCGCTAAATTGAGTAGAAAGGAAATGAAAACATGGATAAAGAACAAGAAAGAGTTCTCGTCCAATCATTTTTTGTCAAGCGCGTTCAAGAGCGCGTTCTACATGAATTGTTCACGCCCAAAAAACGAGATATGGCGCTTCAGCGGTTAGATCACCGGTATTTAAGCATGCTGAAGAATGATTATTTGATTGAAATTAAAACACCTAATTCATGGCCAGACGATACATATGATTTGTTGAAACAATATGGTGCACCGGATACGTGCTATTGTCTATCAGAAAACGAGCTGATTAGCGGGAAAACGTTACCTCTCCGTGAGGCACTCGAACACGCCATCGGCTTTGGATTCGCCTCGATCATTTCTTGTATTCCAGGCGAATTGGCGTATTTCGAAGCGGAGCAATCTTTCGGTCCACCACCTCGCTATTTGTTGAAGAAACCAAGCAATCGATAAATATCGTCTTTCATCCATGCTTGGTTTCTAACAACTACGTCACGTGGTCGTACGCCAAAATTTGCTAAATGCATATCATCATCCTCATGTTCCTCTTAGTCTGCTTCGTATACTCCCTCTCTGAAGTCATACACTTGACTCCATATCTTGATCTTAGTGCCATTGATCGTCACCGTATCCTTCGTCCACTTCACTTCTTTTATTTCGCGACAAGGATACTCCCAGTACATTCTGCGCTTTTCTCCGTCCTTGTTCTCCATAATGCCGAGCATCGCATAATCCACCGTCGCGCCACCATTTGCGCGGTAAAAGCGAATCGTGTACGCCTGATCGGGCGAGCTACTTTTTGAGATATACTCTTCTTTTGGTACAACATTGATATCAACCAAGAAAAATAGTCGGTAGATCGTCCACACGACATATATCGAAAGACTTACACCTGCTATGATTCCCGTTATCTTTAACTTTTTTCTCACTTTTCAAAACTCCAATTTTTATATATTCTTCAACATTCAATCAATCAGTCTCCCCAAAAACAAACCAACGTATTCTGATCGATGGACGCGATTCACATCCGCTTCAACAATTCTAAAAATTGATGTAGTTCCATGATTCGTTTATCTGACTGATGTATCATCCACGGCTCACTCGCATAATGATTCGCTTGATTCATCATCCACGCTTCCTTCGGTGTGCAATAGCGTTGAATAAGCAGCTCACAAATTCCAATCAACTCGTTCACTTCTCTCGCTCTAAACAACTTATCGCCGTAAGGATCGAGATTAATTAAGAGATCGCAACGATTGGAGGTACTTGCGAATTCTTCTCTTAAAAAGGGTTGGACGTGACTTGGAAATAGGAGAATCTCTTTTTCGTTTTCTGGCACTTCTTTTAAATCCGTACTAATCCCAAACATGATCGTCCTCCCTTATATCACCCGTCCGGATGTCATTCATAATAGTCAATGCCATCTCCTTTAGGAAGAAACGCTTTTACTTTGTCCTCACTATCAAAACAAGCTTCATTCGAAAACAGATAGTAGCCCATGAAATCATGCTCCATCGTGATGAATGACATCTCTTCCGTCGCATGGATGACGGGAACGATACTTTCTTTTTCGAAAAACCACCCTTTGACTATTTTCCGTTCAAACGTCAGGAGATTCGTAAACGATAGGAAGTAAAAATCGTTCACAGCCGCATACCAATACGTTTCGTCCAGCAGACGCTCAAGTTCGCTAGCATCGTTCACTTGAACGCTATAAAAAAGACTGCTCTTATCTGGTTGAATCTTTGTGTAGAACAGATTTTCCTTCTGAAAAAACGGTTCCACTTCTTCATTGGTAAAACCACCACCGAACGTGACGAATATTGGAAAGCGATTCAGACGCGTCAAAAAATGCTTGAGTACTTCATTGGAGTCATGTTGATAGTCTCGTTCCTCGTCATTCGGAAGACATCCCATCGAATAAATCGACTTAATAGCACCTGGTTGATCAATATCGAGATAACGGTCTTTGATCACTTTTGCATGATTCGTATGTTCTTCGAGATCGATGTATAACATAGAAATCCCTCCGCGCACTTGTTTGATCCATCTACATCATCCAACTGCTTTTTTCATCAATAGAATTCAATGGTACCGTCGTCAGGAAAGATTGCTTTCACCTTGTCTTCGGTATTAAAACAAGCTTCATTCGAAAACAGATAATAGCCCATGAAATCATGTTCCATCGTGATGAACGACATCTCTTTTTTCACACGAATGACGGGCACGGTATGTTCTTTTTTGAAAAACCATCCTTTGGCCATTCTCCGCTCAAACGTCAGGAGATTCGTAAACGATATAAAAAAGTCTTCGTTCACAGCCCCATACCAATAGGTCTCATCTAGCAATAACTCCAGTTCGGTCGCGTCATGCACTTGAACGTGATAGTATAGGTTCTTGTTTGGTCGAACCTTTGTATACGATAGATTGTGCTTTTGAAAGTACGGCTCGACCTCCTCGTCCGTAAAACCTCCACCGAACGTGACGAAAATCGGGAACCGATTGAAACGCGTCAAAAATTGTTTCAAGACTCGGTTTGAATCGCCTTGATAGTCGCTTTTAGTTTCCATATCCGGTAGACATCCCATCGAATAGATGAAATCGATACGTTCCGGTCGATCAACGTACAAGTATCTGTCTTTGAACACTTGTGCGTGATCCACATGCTTCTCAAAATAGACATCCAACACGATTCCACTCCTCTCTCAATCACTTTATTACCGCTCGATTTCATCTTCTGGAAACAGTGCTTCTATTTTTTTTAACGCATCGAAATCTGTTTCATTCGAGAAGATCAGCACATTCTCGAAATCAAAGCCGGTTTTAAAAAATGTCGTCGGTTTTGTCATATCGATTACTGGCACTACTCTCTCTTTTTTGATCAGCCACCGTCTTACTCTCCTCGTTTCAAACTTCAATACATCAGTGAAAGCAATCAAATAGTAGCCGTTGTTCCTAGCCACTGAAATGGTCTTCGCTAGTATTTGCAATAAGTCAGTCGGTTGATTCACTTCGACGGTCATATATCTTTCACGCTTAGTGATTGAGGTCTCTGTATACAGTAATTGTTTGTGCTTAACCGTAGACAGCAAATCTTCTTTTTCTAAATCCGTCAGTTCATGGAATCCAAAGGAGAGATAGATTGGAAAACGATTCAACCGTGTGAATAATTGGGTTAACACTTCTTCGTCCGAAATGACTTCATCTTCCTTTGAGTCATCATTATAATATTCGAATGAAAAAATGGATTCGATTCGGTCTTGTCCTTTTAGTGTCAGATGATATTCTTTAATCGTCTTCGCATGATTTTGATGTTCTTCAATGTAAATCTGCACGTTAATCCCCTCACTTTCGCTGGATTGTCACGGTCTCCATCAGGATTCTCTACCAACGGGTGTTACACTACAAGTATGCTCTCTTCTAACGTTCGACAACGAGACATACATAACTCAACTTAGAGGTGATTCCAATGAAAAAACTTCTGCCTTGCGCCATCTGTGGAGAACGCCACGACGAACTCCCGACTGAATATGAAACACTCGGACCGGTCTACTACGAACAAATGTCTGAGAAAGAGCAAGAAACGAAAAGCGAGATGCATGATACGTGGTGTGTCTTAGAACTGGACGGTCCACATTATTTCGTGAAGGGCATTCTTGAACTCCCGATTGCTGGACAAGACGAACCCTTCTGGTGGATTACATGGGTGAGCCTGAGCCCTGAAAACTTCGCTCGCTTCATCGAGAAGAAACGTCCTCGCATCGAGGAGCCGATGTTCGGCTGGTTTTCAAGCGATCTACCCGCTTACCCGGATACCGTCAACTTAAAAGTGATGGTCCATGATGAAGGAACCGGTCAACTTCCTTTCTTTGAACTCGAGCCGACGGATCATCCTTTGTCGATAGAATTCTATTCCGAGATGACGCTTGCTCAGGTCCATGCCATCGCAGACATCGTCTATGCACAAGAGTGAACCACTTAAATCGAAGCCGCTGTGGATCAGCGGCTTTTTAGTTTTTACTCTGTTTCGTGATCAAAATATGCGTTCTTTCAGGAATCTCAATGTCTTCTAACTGATCAAGTTCCAAAGATAGTGTCATACTTTTCACTTGCGGATCGGACTCGTCCCCAATCCAACAGGTATACAATTCGAACGATTCACCCTCGTCTAAGAACTCATTCATGAACGTAAACAAATAACGCAACTTTTCTTTCGATTCCAGTGCAATTTCGGAATCAAAAGGTTCAACGATCTCGATGCCCCAGTGACTCGAAATTTCATATACATACCATTTATGAAAATGCTTCGTTTTCACTTCATACAGACAGTCTTCATCCGCAAAACAGGGACCGATATATAAAGGAACAGTTTCATCTTTTTCATCTAAATTGAGATACTGTTCAGGAATTTGTCTCTCCATACAAATATATGACGCTAAGCTCATTGTGCTTCCTCCTTATGTATGATGTTTCCATCGTTAGTTGAAAAACGTCTTTCGATCATCCATTTTCCCAAAATGCGCGATCTTTCCATTCGTACAAAAGTGATCGAGCATGCCAAATCGATTTGTTGCATCGCGGATCACGATGAAGTTATAGGGCATCAATAACGAGAATTCAGACATGAAGTCCTCAAGCGTTTGCCGTGCGGGACGTGCATCTTTCGAAAATAATCCTGACGTCACTTCCTTGCGATTCAGCAAATGCAATACATGTTCTTCCAACACCGCTTGCCAATTGGAATCGTGCAACGTCATCACATGAATCGAATCATCATTTTCTAAAACATCCCGACCACAAAAAACGACCTCGACCGGAAACGTGGCATGCGGTAAAATCGCATCGAAAAATTTCTCATATTCTGTCCCTGCATTATCGAGCTCCTCATACGCGACTCCATACATCGAGACACAATCGTTCGTGACTCGGACGATTCCTTTTCCTTGTTTTTGGATAATGAGCGTCACTTCTGCTTCAGTCGCCATTTCCTGCTGTTCGATGACAAGGTGTTCGAGAAATCTTTCAAGCTGTGAGTCGTCGGTCATAATCATGTGAGATCGGACCGTCCAATCCGAAAAATCACCGATGTTCGGATTCTGCTTGAGTGGTCGTTCCAGAAACTTTACTTCAACCGGATACGAATGCTGACTTACTTGAAGACGGACGAGGTCTTGCCAATCGTCGCGTGGTAGCAGTTCCCGGAACACATCGATCCACTCGTCTCGTTCAACCAGCATTCCATTCTTATTTTTCATTTTTCATCCGACCTTCTAGTTTGCTACAAAGATAGCCCACGATATGTTCATGCGTCGTCCGTTCTTCAAGATCATCATTGTCGACTAATTCATTGATTGTCTCCGAGATGACCTGCCATAATGCGGTTCCGTGATACTCGTCGTATGGTGTTCTCACTTCCGGTCCTTCTTTTATCCTCTTCGGATTTCATTCGAAAAACTCTCCGTTCTTTGAAACGCAGAGATCATGTCTTCTCCAAACAACGTGATGCTACCCTCCCACGGGTGACCGAGATATCCCAGCGAAAATCACGAGCGATGAAAAAGGAGTAATCGCCATCTGGAACTGCTAGAATCATCCAGTCTCCTTCTTCATTGCGAAGAAACGGACGTCTTGGGTCGATCCAATACCCTTGATGATTCCAATCGAGCGCCATGACGCGTTCTCCTTCAACAGTTAGCTCGATCAGAATACGCTTTAACGTTTGCTCGATCTCTTCGCGTTTCTCGTAATCCACTTCGTATTTGACACTCCCACGGCTAAAGCCGCAAGCCCACACCGTTGGTGAGGGTGGGATTCTCAA
>NZ_DCDO01000018.1:374592-374747 GCF_002316465.1 Exiguobacterium sp. UBA1053
CCCCCGTCCGAGGGACGGTCGGGACATGGACGGAAATCTGAGCGATCCACTTCCTTCCCTTCTTCGTGACCCTGAGCGTCCCGAGTTTGTTGGCAAGAAGTCGGGTATTCCGATTGTCCTTGTCAACCATAGCAGCACGGAATCGCATCTTCACG
>NZ_DCDO01000009.1:0-46584 GCF_002316465.1 Exiguobacterium sp. UBA1053
GCATCCTGACGACGCGTGGCATGGATTCGAACTTCTACCGTGACGACTTGACTCATCTTTGACACCTCCTTCATCATAATAGTCAACTCCATTATAGATTTACTATCAATGCATTTCATCAGGAAGAACAGTCGGGGACATGCGGTGTCTGAAGACACCCTGTCCCCGAACTCGCTATCATCCCACCCCTAAAGGAGTAGGCTTTCTCGCTCGTACATTCTGTAATGAACGGACTCGGGGCATGGTATGAGGGGAAAACCGTTGTACTGGGTGCGAACTGAAATTGTTGATCAATGACATACCATACCTTCTCATCCTCCGCTTGCGTCATCGGAATCCAGCTCCATGGTTTACCTTCACCAATCAAATCGAACGTCGCTTCTTCAGAGTATAGAACGGTGTACGCTTCTCCTTCAGATATCGCGATGATCGGTTCTCCTTGCACATCATGTTCCTTTATCCCTTCAAAGATCAAAGAAACGACTGCCTCGACATCAAGGACATGGTAAAAGATATTTGTCGTGCCACTGCCGATATCTCCGCCTTCACAGTAACCGTTTCCTGTATGAAGCAGACCTTCATCAATCATCTCTTCCATCATATGACGGCGCTCGAGCGCAGCTTCTGCCTGACCCTCGTCATAAGGGAACTGGACGACTAGTTCCGTATAATCTGTCTCGTTTACTTCGCGATAGCCTTGACGTTCAAACTCCTCGACCAACTGCAATATCTGTACACCTAATCGTTTGAAGCGCGAGACACGCATCTGTCTTACGTCTTCCGCTCTCACCCACGCTCCAACGATTCCTTGATGTTGAACGATGAGGCATCCCTCCGTATAGATTGTTTGGTAAAGCGTACCGGAGTCGCCTTGTTTTGTCAGTTGGATCATGAGTAGTTTTGCTCCTCCATCAACAGTTCGTAATTCATATCTCTTACCTTGAACGCTTACCGATTACATCTATTCGTCTGAACAGTGTCTTATTCAGCCCATACCGACAAACGAGTCAGAGGATCATTGTCATCTGTCACCCATTCGATTCCAGTATATCCACGTCTCACGGCGTTCTCATAAAATGCTTCGGATACGTGCTGCTCCTTACAATAGATATCGACGTACGTACAGTCATACACCAAAATCGCGATGTGACAATTGCTTTCCTGAAACCACTCATACGTCGTTCCCACTTCTTCAGTCTGACCACTTTGAAATGCAAACAATTCAGCAAAGATCAAGTAATTGCTTGGTCCCCTTAGCCATTTCGCTAGTTCATGTCCTGTCGCTATCCGATCGATTGAAAACTCTTCTAAACTGTCATACAAGTCCCCGTCCATGGTTTGGATCGGAAAATCAAAGTTACGAAGAAACCAGTCATACGCTTTCATCTCGATCGCACTTAGTATATCGAGCAAGACACGTCCCGGTTCATTCGGAATTTCAAACGATACGCCACGCAGACTCATCGAATTCCTTCTTTCTACATTGTTATAAGAAGGCTGCCGTATAAAAACACTGTAGTTCCTGTTCTTCACTCGAACTTCCCCACGTGCAGACGATATAACCTTGTGCGGTCAGTGTCATGACCATATCGACGACTGGCAAACCTCCACTTTCTGTTAAGCCGATGTCGAACACCTGATCAAGTAACTCCTGACAGTGTGACGGTCGATCATGATTCGCACAAATAATGATATACATAGCTGGAGAATCACTAATCATCTCGATAGCTGTTCTGAGCTGTTCGATACCAAATTCAGCAATCCCAACGTAGTACGGTTCTTTCCCCACTTGAACCGGTACTTCCATTCGGGAGGTGAAGCCATCGAGCGTCTCTTCTCGTTCGAGTAGACGCCACAGCTTGTAGTAATCAAAGATTCTTTTGGAATGGAACTTATTTCCGACACACACTACTACATAAAAGCGATAGGTACTCAACGCATGCTTTTGCTTTAGCTCATCACGGAACATCTCACTACTGATTTGTTTGAACTGGACGATATCTTCTGGAAACAAAAGCATCTCACCGACCACACATAGACAGCGAATTGATGAACTCGCATCCGCAAGCCATGGAAAGATGCGTGTCGCATCGCTATGCTCTTCAAGATACGTTTTCATGAAGTATCTCCTTTTTCATTCCCATTGACACGTTACGCTTTGATTGGTTTCAAATCGTAGATGTACGAGTTCATTTGTTTTGAGATTAGACAGTTTCAGCGAACTTTGAGCTTCATTCGTATAAGGCCATTCGAATCTGACACCTTCGATTTTCTTCAGTAAAAAATATGCCCAGTGCCGATTGTATTCATTTTCGGATAGGACATCCCATAACGCATCTTCACAATGATTCGCCTCGTAGACATATAATTTCATGACCGTGTTCTCCGATATCACGTGTAACCCCGCGAATACAGGAGGATTCGGAATTCGCGGTTTTTGAATGACCAATGTATAACCATCTTTTAGAAGACGATCCAAATGTTCGCGGCTATCCGGCACCTCCTCTTCGATGACGAAAGCCGGCAGTTCTCGGATGCGGATTGGCAATCCCACCTCATATTCAAAGGGATCTTCGAGTACGAGTAAGTCTTCACGGGAATAGATTATTTTCATGAGATCATCCTCACATTCTTTTATGGAGTGCTTTCAGATTACACGCGCGCCATGCATCACGGAGAATATCTTGGAAAGTCGTTGCCTTCGGTTTGAGTTTTAACGTTCTATAATCGAAGCAATAGACGGCTTCGTCTGGACGCTCTTTCAATACCGCATAGTATTCGTCCTGTTTAAACGACGAGCCAAAAAAGAAATACTTGTCACGGATTGCATCGAACTCGGTTAACGCGTATTCATCGAGACTGTCCGAGAGATTGCCTTGGATCTCATGCGATAAACCATTCCAACTCGTCAACGGAATACCGTTTAAGTTCAACTCTTCGGAAAAACGCACACCGTTACAGACTCGCAAAATATTTTTATACCACTCCGGAATCGCAAAATGATCGGTCTCGAATGCTTGGATGCGGGCTTCCGGACAAGGACTCTCCACGGACACTCGGTAACTTTGAATTTTTGGTAAGCGATCATACAAACAAAGCTCATGCCTTACCTTTTGCCCCTCGATTGGAATGCTGTACTTTAGTTTTTTGTGGTCTTTTCCATAGAATCTCTCCATGGAAGCTAGCACATTCGCCAGAAACCTATCATCAGCTCCTGATGGATTTCTTTCTTTCTTGATGATTGGCATTTCAACGTCTTCTAGTGACACGTCTTCCTCGTCATCGTGTTCTTCATAAGCCTCATGTTCTCCGAGGACGATCGCAATCCCTGTCGCGTTACCGTCTTCCCGTCGGACAAGGACTTCATAGTGTCCGTCCCCCATTAACTGAACGGCGACACCGAACGGAAACAGGAAGATCTCTTCTTCCATCATTTCGTCTGAGATCGCGATATAGAACGGGTCGATTTCTTCGTCGAACTCTAGCGTATTTCGAATCTCCCAATCGATGGCTTCCCGTCTCCCGTAATCCGCTGTGTTCATGACGACGAGCTGCGCTGAATCGACGACGACTAGATCGGATAACGGCTCGAAATCGGATGGATCCATCTTCGTTTCTTCATTCATTGTTAGGTAAAGCAAATTGATTGATTCGTACTCATCTTCGTCATAGAAGACCGTCCAAATCGAACCTTGTTCAACTGGAATTGTCACGTTGTATTCTACATCCGGCTCAAGGAAGGCAGGATCCGAGACAATCAAATTCCCTTTGTGACTTATAAACGTGCCTAGTTTTTTCATGGTGTATACCTCTTTCTTAAATATAACGGAGAGGACATTTCCAACTTGCTAATGCCATTGGATTAATCATACTTAATCCTTTGATTCTTGTTGCATCCGCCATTCCATGAATCCGATGGTTCGCTCTTGCCGGAAACGAATCCAATCCGTTAAGGTTTGATTCATCTTCTGCCATTCGTTAATACATTCCGATTTCAAAACCGCATCATCGAGTTGCTCGATTAGTAACCAAGCTTCTGTTAAGGATGCTGCATCCTCTTTTATTTCTCCTAAATACAAGTCTTCATCGAGATGGTGGAAAGAATACCAAAGTCCATACAAGTGATGATCAATCATTCTCTCGATCGCTAACTGCTCCCGTCTTCCCCCACGTGTAATCGCCTTTTGTAAATAGATGAAGCGGTCATCTTCATCAAAGAAAAGACCATACCAACGATACGGTCGGACGTCATCCGGCAACTCTTTCATCCACTTCTTCAAAGTCGGTTTTAGAAGACGTTCTTTTAGCGGATGAATCAATAGAAACGAAGCGTCTGTCTCTCCTTCACAGGTGGATAATAACCAATTCACAAACTTCCGCTGTCGCTCGAAGTTCCACGTATTCGCTTCTTCAATGAATCTATCCATATGTACTAACCACTCTTTGCGTAAGCCACGATTTTTGGCAAGAAGAGCGGTGTGAAGACGTGGTAGATCAGAAACGATAGGGTCTTGTAATAACTTATCTAGAAGCGGCATGTTTCATCTCCTTTTAAAAATGTCATTGCTCCACTTTCATTTGTTGTCTCGTTTTTCGAAGATGAAACCATAATAGTATTCCCGTACCTATCGAAAGAACCGGGAAAAGATACGGGATGTACGATTTCTGCTGATGAATCACGTGCATGAAAAAGTAACTAATGAAGCAGACAATTCGAAGCCATGTAGGAAGATAATCTTTACCGATAAAAGCTAAAAACATCAAGGGAATACCCATTCCAAATACTACAATTGGTAAGACAGAGAACGGTGTCACGAACTGAAACAGACCAAGTCCCACCAGAAGATAGGCGAACCAGGACGTCCGTCGTCGAAACTTCTCGCGTTCCTTTCGTCCAGGTTGTATCCCGTAAATATCATCCTGCTTGTATCCTTCCGCTTGCTTTTCAGCAATCAGTTCCTCCATCCGTCGTTTCGCTTGACGCCTCGTCGAGTACTGTTCTTCCTTCTCATCGCTGACATCTTGATCAAGCTTCCATTGCTCGGTGACACCGTGATAGGTCTGGATTGTTCGACCATCACGATACAAGTACCAAAAGTACGTAATGCCATCCACCTGTTTACTGAGTGTCTGAATCATGTTAACCCTCCAGATCTGCTAGGACATCTTCTGGATCTAGCTCAAGTCCGACGAGCTCTGGTCCCCAGTTCAAGCCACAATACAGTCCATCGTCAATCATGTTCGGTAACCAGCCATCCATGAATAGATCCAAATCCAAGCGAATCAAGTGATAGTCCGCCCATTCCTTCGTCTGTAGCGCTTTCGCCGCTGATTTCGACGAAAAGAATAACAATACATCCGATTCCTCTTGATTTGACGGGCAATAGGCCCAACCCGACTGTTCAAATTTTGATAGACCATAGACGGCGCCTGTCTCGATGACTGTTTGTACGAAGAGTTCTGCTTGTTCTGCACTGCGATCCACTTGTTGTTCCTTTTCGATGAATATCTTCAACGTTGGTGCTACCGAAAATAATTCTTGTTCCTCATGATCCCATAAGACGATTGTCTCTGTATCCGGAAGCTGATATCCGAGTTCATCACCTGTTCCGTCACGTGCGATTCGTAAGAAACCGGATGGGTAGTCCTCCGCATCCGTCGTGTTAACACGAACAAGGTCGTCCCATGTCCGCTTGATATACTGCTCGTCCTTAATCGGATGAAACTCCCATTCACCGACGCTGAACTTGTTTTCGCGC
Source organism: Exiguobacterium sp. UBA1053 (assembly GCF_002316465.1). NCBI lineage: Bacteria > Bacillati > Bacillota > Bacilli > Caryophanales > Exiguobacterium > Exiguobacterium sp. UBA1053. The sequence continues at coordinate 5,760 of NZ_DCDO01000009.1, forward strand.
TTGTAGCAGTTTCGTAGTTCTTTCGGAAGCTCGAAACCGAGTTCTGCTTCTACCTCTTGTAATCTCTCTTCTGTGACACCTGGTAAATTGATTTGATATGTCATCTATATGACTCCTTTGATCTTAAATTAAATTATTTGTAGGTATTTAGTGCATAATCAATCTGATAATCCGTTGGTAAAATCGCTTTTAGCTGATCGGCGGTTTGAAAAGCATCTCCATTCGAAAACCACATGAAACCGAGCTCATCATGCGATGGAAGGATAAACGGCAATCTATCACGTGCATCAATTACATGCGTATATTTCGCTTCTTGAAAAATCCATCTCCCAGAAGTCTTTAACTCAAACTTAGGTCGTGCGAACGTGACGAGGAACGTTTCACTATAAGCAGTTCGAAAGAAGGACTCTTTTAAGACGAAATGCAGACCATTCACATCCACCACTTCGATACAACAGTAAAAACTGGTGCGTCGCTGATCACCTTCGTACCGTGGATGTTCATGGTATACGAATGGTCGCAATTTTAAACGCTCTAAAAGGTCCATTTCATCTTCTCGAAGCTCATCAAAATTAGTCGTGATATATAAAGGAAAATAATTGAAGCGAACTAGCGTGTCATATAATACTGCCTCCGTCAATTCACTGGTAAAACTACCTACTGTATGGTCATAACACATGATTTCGTAGATAGTTTGCAATGGACCAAGCACGTTAATTTCGGATGTCTGAAGCATACGTTGGACACTCTTCGACTGAAAAGAATATTCGTCGATTGTCAGCTCGTTCATACTGTATCTCCAATCTGTGTCGTCATCGTTCAATTTTTCCGGTTAAAATTCTTGCCTATGGGATAAAGTCCGGTCAAGCGTCTGCCATAATGAACTTTTGCCTGTCCCATTCGGATTTTCTTCAGATTAAACTGACCCTTAAAATAATCAATGACAGGTTCAACGATATAAGACGGCTCCAAGATATGAAGGACGAATTCGATCGCTTCTGGACCAAATTCATCTTCAACAAAATACCCGTTTCCGATTTCAAAAAGAAAACCGTTGAGGTCTTCTTCAATGCTCGAACGATGCTCAAAGATGACATCATACTCTGTATCCTGACAAAAGATCTCGACGACAACTTCGTGGTAATCCGCTTCTTGAACGACCGAGTATCCGTCCTTTTCTTTCTCTGCTACGAGCTCCCCAATGTAAGCATCTAGATTAAAAAAGCGCGAGAACTTTTGCTCGCTCATTGGTTCTTTCAATCTCTCTCCCATGATGCCGTGAAACGTATAGAGTGTCCGTCCATCCTTTTCGAACAGCCAAAAATGATTCTGACCGTTCATTGGTTTGATGAGTTGCATGAAGTTCCCTCCACTCTTATAGGTCTGCGAACAATTCGCCATTCAGCTGGCGAATCATCGTATCGTTCGGTAACTGTTGTCGTAGTCGTTTCGCCCAGTCCGTCCGAAGATCATAAGCGAAGTGTTCTTCGTTCGATAGCAGATAAAGCATTGTTCCATCATGGCCGACAATCACGACGGTCGTATCTTCCGGATAAACGAACCGATCTTCTAAGACACGTGTTTTTCGGTACATCGTTTCGACCTCTTGTTGAATCGACAAGCGATTGGAATACGAAAACATGAACAGTTCGTTCATCGACGCAACTCTATAAGCGTGTTCAAGGATGAGTTCGAGCATCCTAGCATTTTCAATCTTTACCGTGAAAAAATGACTCTCACTTGTCGATGTTCGTTTTCCACGTAACCAACCGTTCGTTTGTTTCTGTCTAGACAAGACATGTGAAGTGAACGACATGTGAAGTGAACGACATGTGAAGTGAACGACATATGATGTTGCGAGAAAAAAGCCCTGTTGTCTTTGTCTTCCTCTTCAAAAGCAAAAAAGGTCGCGTAGATCGGAAAACGATTTTGATGATTTAGAAAATCAAACAGGAAAGTTTCATTTTGATCTTTATCGCCTTGTTCTCCCGATTCAACACTCATGTGATACGCCTTCGCTAACGGTCCATTTAGTACTAGCGGTCGTTGGATCTCGTCTTCAAAAAGGGCGTCGGTAATTTCGCATTCGCAAACGAATACCTCCCTGTTAAAAATCGATTCTTCAATTCCTTCATCGTCTCCCACGAGCGGATGTCGCTTTAAATTAAGCAGCTGCATCTCAGTTTCATATAACATCTCATTAAATTTCTCAGCACCGTATTGTTTGATGTAAGCGACTTCCGAAGCAAAGATGGGTACTAACCAGACTGGTAACACCGTCTCCGGTTCCCCGAATGCCGCGTTCCCTTTATAGACTTGAAATGATTCTTCAAAGTAGAACGGTGTCGTCACGTATAGGGCAGCGAAGTCGTACTTCGATAACAACCCAACCGGCATCGGTAAGTACTCGCCTAAATCATAAGCGTGTCCAGTCTTTAATGCTTCCAGCGTCAAGCGATAGATCAACTCAATTAAATCCGACTCGGCATCTTGTTGCATGACAGATAGCATCACTTCTTGATGGATAACGGCACCGTTCTCGAATTGCAATGGGTGATGCAATAATCCAAGTGATGTCACGGTATTCGCATTCGCAAACGGTGCATTTTGAAACTGCAACAATTGAATCGCATGATCTTGTAATTCTTCCATCTCAAGGTGACCAGTACTTTCACCACAATGGGCTTCTAAGTGTTCTATGTAATTCATATTTTTATATCCTCATTTCATGACATTAAAAAATGTCATTTTCAATAAATTTCTTCTACCATATATTATATATTTCATAATACAATTTTGGGATTTTTTATTTTTTCCTAGTGAAGGGTATCGTGACATCTGAAAACGACAAAAATGACTCCGGTTCAATACCGAAGCCATCTCATAGCAACGTAAAAAGATAAAGCGACTTTTTAAAATGTTCATCCGTTAGGCTTCACTCACATGTACCGTTTTCGTTTGTAGGACTTTCCTTCGATCCATGTCCAAATCCGAATTGATAGGTAAACATCAATTATACCAATGATTAACGCAACGACAATCATGAGAACACCATTATTACCAGAAACGAATAGAGGTGATAAAATTGTAAAAGTAATACTCAAAAGAATTGGCAATGTGATACCCATCCAAACAGAATTAAACAATAGTGCCTTCCACATCCACATCATCCTTTTATGTGTAATAGTTGGTCTAAGTGTAGCATCTAATGAACAGAAAAAACGAATTGCATGTTAAGAGCGACTCTATGTCGCAATCACTTGATAAAAAATAATGCTTTCTTTAAGCCTTTATTTTTTGTTGCTTAATCAAAACAGAGTCATCATTCTTCCGGTAAATTTTTGTTCGTAATCTATCTCCCACCGTGTTTATGATGATGTCGATCGTATTCTCATTTTCCCAGTACAATTCATATCCATATAAAGAGATAGGGTTTAATTTACTTCTTAACGGTATAATGACTGATTGCGGTAATTCAAATACACATCCGTCATATAGGCTTTTCCGAGACTTCATATCAGTAATCACTAGAAACAAAGTTAGGTTAACAGGTGTCAATTTTGCTTTTAGAGTAGCTCTCATTGTTTTCGTTTTGTTATTTTTCCTGCCTATGTTCTGTACGAATATAAAGTTCTGTTCATACACATAATTTTCTATTTTATTTAATTCATCATCGGTTATACATTCTCGGAATATTGAATGTCTAATTCCTTTTAATAAAGTATTCAACGTTTCTTTTAAAAAATCTAAATTCTTTTTTGACTTTAATTCCTCCATCTTAGTTTCTTTAAAATAATATTCGCGTCCTTCATCATTTTCACTTCTGATTTTTAGTTTTTCTTCTTCTGTTAAACTTTCATAAAAAATAACATAAAGCGAACTGTATTTCGGAAATTGTACCTTTAATTTTTTCAACATCCTTTGAAACATAAAGATCAATGGTTCATTTTTTGAATCAAAATAGTTGATATCCAACTCATTATTTGCATTTTTCTCAAAATATAACACTTCGAGTTCTAATATGATTTTCACCTCTCTTAAAAGCTGTAATTATATGGTGGATTCACCTTATATCCTAAGGCACTTTTTACTGATCTAGACGAAAAGTATGCCTCAATTGGATTGAACAGATGTATAAGTACGGGTAATTCCTTTTAAATTTTTTTCGAGATCTCTATATATCAAAATCCAATTCAGTTGATATATTCCATTTTGATTACAATTCAAAATTAACACGTTTATATGTAAGCGTTATCATTATACTGTAAACGATACTAATTCTTTATTTAGGAGTTGAATCGAATGGATACGGTCATCAGTCATTATTCGAAATTCAAATGTCCGCGTTGTCGCGAGAAATTCAAAGATGAGATCCTTATTGAAGATTTACATAGTGTATCGTACGAGGAGCGACGTTTAGGTGTTGAAATCCAGTATGATTTCTCTTCGGAAGTCGCTTGTCCGAACTGCCACCATCAATGGCTCATCGAAGGAAACGTCTGGGAGTATCCTGAAGGCGTCATCGATGCGATTGAACTATAACATGCCCACTCTAAAGCACTTCCCTATTTCTCAAGTGCGCTACATATGAAGCGTTGCCTTGATGTACACTATCGTTAAAGCAAAAGTGTATTTCGGAGGTGTTCGCATTTGAAAGTGAAACTTTTATCGATACTGCTCTTTCTGGTAATCTGCCTAGCAGGATGTAGCGATTACGATCAAGACGGAAATACGACAAGCGAGAAAGCAAAACAGAAATACGATGCTGCTATCAATCAAGTCATTAAATCTGAAAATCAATACTTGAAGAAACAACTGGTTGATCGACAACTAAAGCGAAATTCTGGAGAAACGGGCGTCATCGTCTATGAGGATCAAGATTTAATCGAAATCTATTACGACCAATCATCTGGAGGAGAAAGAGCCATTTATCAGAAAAAAGGATCTACTTACGCGCGGAAGAAGTATACGAAACAAATCAGCCGTAAAATCGATGACTCTGAAAAAAAATATCTTGAGAACATTGGAATCAAGTAATTTCAATTTTTTATGACCGCGTTTAAATGGTCGATGACTCCCTTCTTTGATCGGGTCATCGTCCTTTTTTGTATTTTCTCACCTTTCTTACGCTTAAGAGCATCCATTTTGTGGTACAGTTCAAATGGTATTTTTTAAAATATTTTCTTTAAGGTGGGAATTACTGTTGGGAAAAATTGTTTCAATCATCATTCCTGTATACAATAAAGCGACGTATCTCTCGACTTGTATCGCGTCGATTCAGGCACTCACGCTTGATCATTCAACGATGGAAGCGATTTTCGTTGATGACGGTTCGACCGACGAGTCGTTATCGATTCTCCAAACGGCTGCAGAAACGATGGATTTCATTCGCATCATCGCACTCCCCGAAAATACGGGAAGTCCTGCCCATCCGCGAAACGTGGGAATCGAAGAAGCGACAGGTACATATGTCACGTTCTTAGATGCTGATGATCGCCTCGATCCGGTCGGATTCCCGCAACTCGTCGCGCAAGCCGCTTCAAACGATGCCGATATCGCATTCGGTCAAACGATCAAACATACCGACACGTCGATTCAAAAAGTTGGGCGGTTCGCATCGTTTACGACTGCCAATCAGCTTGTTCCATATGAAATCGACAAAGTATTTCGCGCGGTTGGCCCCCCTGGGAAAATCCTGAAGCGCTCCATCTTGATCGAGCATAACATCCGGTTCAGCCCGATGCAGTTCGGTGAAGATAAACTTTTCTTCTTCGAAGCCATCTCCAAATGTCAAACGGCTTCGATGAATCCAGCACCGGTTTATCACGTCAACCGATTCGCGATGAATGACTCGTTAGTCGGACAGACGAGCATCTTCGAGAAGACGACCTTTAATTTACAGGTGCTTGAGAAAACGCTTGAACTGGATATTCCGACAGTCGCCAAGACTCATGCCTTGAGCCGTCTGATCGAGATGGATTTCCTCTCCCGTCTGTTCAACAACAAACGGTTCCTTGAGCATCCGCAACAGCAGACTTTCTTTGATTTATTCGGTGAAATGATCACCATCTTTGAACGTCATGGTGCAGATCCAGTCGATTTCATTTTCGATGACATCTTCCAAAAGCAGTACGCTTTGCTGCAGCAACAAGATTATGACAGCTTCGTCACCTTCATCACGCTACTCGTCCAAAAACATAAAGCCCGGCGCTATGTATCGGAGAACCGTCTTTATTATAGAATGCCGGAATCACTACACCATCTCGGACCTGTCCTTGAGCCGTTCTTTGCCACGTATGCAGGCACTCGTCTCGTTGATGGTGTCTTCTATGAAGTCGTACAATTACTCAAAGACGACACGGCTTCGGTCGATCAAGTTCTCTTAATCGCGCCTAACGATGAAGCAACGGAAACCGCCGTTCCGTTCCATATCGAAGGGACTGAATTATTCATTTCGACGGAGGCACTCGAACGACAGTCACATCCATTCCAATTGATGCTGATCCATGACGACTATCATCCGTTCGTCGTCCGGATGACGTTACCGAGTAGTGTCAATGGGATGCATCTGCATTACCAGCAACTTAAAGTCGAATTTCGTCCAGCGGAACCTAAATCACCGTTACAGAAAATCGATGCGACGAAGTATCATGTCGATGCACCGACGCAAGTCGTCGTGCTCGAGAAAGCTTTCTTGTATGACGATTTGGAATTCGAGCATAAGCAGACAGCACTTGAAGTCGGGCAACTATTGAAGATCACCGATCTACAGATGACGCTTGCTGGTACACCACGACTCGTCACGGCTGATGGTGCTTATGTCACGGCAAACAAAAAATACGTCCATCTTCCGCCTATGATTGATGACGAGACGTATCTGACTGATCTTCCGACAACAGTCCGGATTTTAAAGACTTGTAAACAGTATGCTGATCGTGACTTTAAAAACGAACTACCGACAAAAAATACACCGGGTACAGTTCTTTCGATTGAGAAGATCGTTTTGTCATCGAAAGGCACCCCACGCTTGAAAACGGCTCAGGATACGTACATCACAGCCAATCTTTCATTCGTTCAACCCATTCATGAAGCTTAACGATATGCCTAGGGACATCTTCATTTCATCCCTAGGTTCCTTATTATTCCAACATTGTATGCTATAGTATGGGCAAGGTTCACCAAAGAGATTCACATTTCATGACGCTCATTAAAATTGTAAGCGCTATATAAGGAGATGCCCTATGAAACGAGATTTGTTTTTTACATTGAATACGTTAGCGACCCAGCGTGGCGGTTTATCAAAAGCAGTCATTAAACGAGCGAATGCGATCATCGCAGCTGATCCGGAGCGAAACGTGACGCTCGTGACGTTAGGGATTCAACCGAATCTTGAAACGATTCATCAAGAAATGGTCGAGGCACGGTTGCTTGATCCTCGCATCCAAGTCGTCAACGTCATCAATTTTTTAGCACGTCGCCAGGCAGACAAACGGTCCGTCGTCTCTTCGAAAGCCGAATTGATTCCACGCTGGGAAAAGCGGTATACGTTGTTCCTCGACGCGAGTCGCGCCGAAAAAGATTCGTATCGGTTATTCGACAATGGTACATACGTCCAGTACGCCCGGTTTGATACTAACGGTCAGCTTAGCTTCATCGATTATTTTTCAGAGAATCGTCATCGCCTGCGCCGCGAAGAATATCTGGATAACGGTCAGTTGGTGCAGACGATCCAGTATTCGTTTACGTCGAACAAGCCGGTCTCTCGCTCCTTCTTCCATAGTGACGGGACGTGTTATTTAACGATTTGGCATAAAATCAATTCAGCGGACTGGAGTCATCTGTTTTATTTCGAAGCCGGTCAGGAAAAACAGTTCAATGATCCGGCGACCTTTAATACGTTCGTCTTGAATAAGCTGTTAGGTCAGCATGAAGCGGTCTTGATCTCATCCGAATACCGGGATCGTCTTGCCAACCTACCGAAAAAGAATTTAGATGCGGTCATCTTGGACGTCAAGCATCCGAATATCAAAAAAATCGCCTTCGGACACAGCAATCACTTCGTCTCCCCCTTCAACGGGACGGCAACGGTCAGCGGTGTCTGGGATACGTTATTTGGTCGCATCGACGAGTGGGATCGAGTCATCACGGCAACTCCTCGGCAACAAGCACATATGACCGATCAGTTTGGTCATCCGGAGACGTTCCATGCGATTCCTCACGGTGTCGGTGCGGTGCCGGAAGCGGATTATACGGTTCTTCCTGAACCTGATCCGAATCGGTTCATCGTCGTCTCGCGCATTCAAATCAAAAAGGATGTCGCTGCCAGTATCCGTATCATGCGGAAGATCGTCGACCAGCATCCAAATGCTTTCCTTGATTTCTATGGCTTCGGTTACAACGATCAGCTCGAAAAGGATCTCCACGCGTTGATCAAGGAACTGTCACTGACGAAACAGATCCGATTCAACGGATTCATCACGAACATTCAAGACGCCTATCATGGCGCCGTCGCGACGATCTTCACGTCGCAATCTGAAGGGTTCGGGATGGCAATCCTTGAGAGCATGGGTCATGGTGTTCCGGTCATCGCCTATGACATCTGTTATGGTCCGCGTGAAATCATCGCGCACGGGACGACCGGTTATATCGTTCCACCCGGTGACACGTCAGCTTTTGCAGCAGCAGCGATCCGCTTGATGGAGCAGCCCGCTCTACGCCGTCAAATGGGAGAAGCCGCCCTGCACTCGATCAATCGGTTTTCTGATGATCTCTTTACGACAAACTGGTTAACGCTTTTGAGTGAGCTCGACTAATCGGTTATTGACCTTCTCCTCTGTGAGAAGGTTTTTTTCGTCTATCCACCAAAGTCCGTATTGTTTTTCAAAATTTGGGATGTTTTAGCTATTGATTGTGATAGAATGCTAATGGAAGATAACGCTTTCATAAAATATCACCTAGTAGGAGGTCCCTTGATTCCATGCTGTTTAAATCTGTTCTCCGGGTGCTCCAATTCGGGCACACTGTACTTCCGAAGAAACCAAAGAAACTTAAACGATCGGCGTTAAAAGAGTCGTTACAGATTCAATCTTCGCCGACAGACTATACGCTATCCGGTCAATTAAACGATCCGTTGCTGACGATCACGTCGTTACTCATTCGCGATCGTTTGCAAGAGACGGTCCTTGAAGTGCCGAACCAACAGCACGATCATCGCTTCTCTTTCCAACTGCCGCATACGCTCGTCTCTCAGCTGAGTCAACACGCTGCTCAGATGCAGGATGCGGACGTTCCGACAGTCGAAGAGGACGGTCTCGTTGAAATCGAGTCTGTCGAAGCCGATCAAGAGACTGCCTATCCAGTCGGTCGTTTTTCACTCTGGCTGACGTTTACGAAAAAAGTCGAACACCTCACACCAGAGCAAATACACAAATGGGAGTCTGACGGCTTACCGAGTCATGCTACGCTCGATGCATCCGTCTTCACCCGCCAGATTCTGCTAGGACGTTTCGTTGACACGCAGATTCCCGCGCCGCTCGTGCCATTGATGGATGAGACGTTCAACGAATTCGTCCAGCTGTATACCGATCTAAAAGGCAACCTGCGACTGTTGTTGAATAAAGAACCGCAGACGAAGCCGAAGATCCAAATCGATGCGGTCCGCAATGAGACGAAAGCGACGACAATCATCAGCGGGAAAGCCTTTACGCGTCACGCGTTCATCAAGACGGGACGTTTGCTCCTCGTTCACCGGGAAAGTGGCAATCAAGTACCGGTCCCAATAGATTGGGTGTACCAAAATGAGACGAGCGCGAAAAAATTCGGATTGTATCGCTATCACTACACGGCGACGATCCACTGGTCGCAACTCTATCAAGCAGCGCAATTACAAGAAGGGGTGTATGACGCCTTCGTCGCGCTCGACTTCTATCACCGGTCGGAACCAAAATTACACCGTCTCGGTCGCGCCCGGTACATCACGCGTCAACTGACACCGGAAGCGTTAGGGAAAGATGATACGTCGACGATGCACATCATCCCGTACTACACGGTCGGTCACCGGAATCTATCGTTTGAGATGACCGAGTTTACGAATGAAAATTACGCCTATCTGAATCATCTGATGACGTTCGCCCCGCTCTACCGGCTGTTTGCCGAGAAGAACACGTGGCTCGTCGGAGAACGTCCCTATAAAGCGCAGGACAATGGATATCACTTCTTCAAGTATATGCGCGAGACCCATCCGGAGCGACCGGTCTATTACGTCATCGATCCGACGTCGAACGAATACGCACAAGTCGCTCCGCTCGGAAACGTCTTGCCGGTAAAATCGAAGGAACACATCTATCACTCGTTGATGGCGAAGAAGGTCATCGGGACACATCATGCGGAATACTTGTATCCGCTCCGGTCCGAACCGTTCAAACGGAAGATGCGGGCGGATCGTGTCTTCATCCAACACGGGGTTCTCGGAACGAAGAACATGAATGACCAGTACGGCAAGTTTGCCGCTGCCTTCGATACGGATCTGTTCCTCGTCAGTTCCGAGCGTGAGAAACGACTCGTCACACAAGACATGGGCTACGCTGAGCGAGAGGTCAAAATCACCGGTTTGTCTCGTTTTGATGCCCTCTTGAACGACGACGTCCCAGTCAAACGTCAGATGCTCGTCATTCCGACGTGGCGCTCGTGGTTACAGACGCCACTCCAGTTCTTCGAATCGGAATATTATCAGCAGTACCAAGCGTTCCTATCGAGTGAGCGTCTGCATGCATACGCAAAACAACATCGTCTCCAAATCGTCCTTTGCCTGCATCCGAACATGCAGCAATATTCGAGTCACTTCGAGAACTTACCGATCACGGTCATCCATCAAGGCGAACGTGATGTCCAAGGGTTGTTAAAGGAAAGCCTCTTGCTCGTCACTGACTACTCGAGTGTCGCCTTTGACTTCAGTTTCTTGAAGCGACCGGTCCATTACCTGCAATTCGACCCGAAACGCTTCATCGGTCCGCTCGGTTCGTATCTCGATCTCGAAAACGAATTACCGGGGCGGATCTCGAAGACGATCGATGACTTGTTCGAGGATCTCGATGCGACGGCACGCCGTCATTTTGAGATGGATGACGAATTCAAACGCCGCGCTGACGTCTTCTTGACGAAAACGGATACGACCTATTCCGATCAGGTCTATCAAACAATCGCGAACTATACGAAGCAGACGAGTCTTTTAGAGAAGATTCAGACGAACGAAGCGGCGAACATCCTCTTTAAGGTCTATCGTCGTAGCCGGTTCTACTTCCCGACGATGAAGGCAGGATATCGACTCATGCAACGCGTCTTACCGGTCGACCCGAAACTCGTCGTCTTCGAGAGCGGACTCGGTAAACATTACGCGGACAGTCCTCGCTACATTTACGAAGAACTGAAGCGACAAGCGCTCGGTTATAAAGTCGTGTGGATCTATAACAAAAAGCTCTATCTTGGTGATCCGAACGCAAAAGTCGTCAAACGCCTGTCTCCTGCCTACTTCTATTACATGGCGACGGCGAAGTTCTGGGTCAACAATCAGAACTTCCCGCACTACATGACGCGGCGGAAAGAGACGAAGTACATCCAAACGTGGCACGGCACGCCGTTGAAGAAGATGTTGTTCGACTTAGATGAGATCCATGGACGGGATGAAGGTTACGTCGAACGAGTGACGAATTCGATCGCGCAATGGAGCGTCCTCTTGTCTCCGAGTCCTTATGCGACGAACATCTTTAGAAGTGCATTCCAGTATAGCGGTCCTGTCGTCGAATCCGGTTATCCGCGAAATGACCTCTTCTTTACGGCGAATGATGAAGCAACGATCGATCGGATTCGGACGCAGTTGCAACTACCGGAAGGCAAAAAAGTCATCTTGTATGCACCGACCTTCCGCGATCATCAATCGCTTGGCAAAGGGAAGTTCTACTTCGACTATCCGTTTGATTTCGACCGGGTCGCGGAAGCGTTAGGCGATGAGTACGTCTTCTTGATTCGGACGCACGTGCTTGTCACGAAAAAACCGAAGATTCCAGTACAGCACCGGGAACAATTCATTGACGTGACAGCCTATCCGGATATTCAAGAACTGTATTTGATCACGGATCTGCTGATCACGGACTATTCCTCTGTCTTCTTCGACTTCGCGAACATGAATCGACCGATGATGTTCTATGCGTATGACCTTGACCTCTATCGGGACACGCTACGCGGATTCTATCTCGATTACTACAACGATCTTCCGGGACCCATCTTAGAGACGGAAGAGGCTTTGCTTCACGCCTTATCGGACATTCCGCGTCTGACGAAAATGTATCAAGCGCAACTCGATACGTTCCGTGCGACGTACGGTCCGATGGAGGACGGCTTCGCCGCTTCCCGCGTCGTCGATGCGTACTTCGGGACGAATCCACAGGTTCGCACTGAAGCACTCGAATTACGTGAACAACCGGACGGCAGTTATTCTGTTTAATTGTTTCAATCTGTTGAATAAACGCTCCCTCTCAAAACAGACGGTTTCATTCTTTCAACCGTTTATTTTGAAGGGAGTTTTTCTGTGTTTTCGTTCAGCCCTTCTGCATGGTCCATACGTTAAGTGATGCTAAGAATAGGAAAACGGCTTGAGTCCTTTTGAATTCTGGACTCAAGCCGTTTCATTACGTTGCTTATTCGTTTGACGGAAAAATCGAGCATTTACGTAGTCGATCGGATGATATCAGCTATTGACCTCAACGGTGTCTTGAATAATGTAGTAGAGAAAATCGGAGAACGATTTGAATGCATCACGATCATCATAGTCTTCTTCCGGTACGTTCACTTCTCGATACACTACTTTAGGCTCACCATTCACTATATTTTTGAAATCAAGACACGCATAAAATTCCTCAAGATCATCAAAATAGACAGCCACTAGATGTTTTGAAAGAGCATGCTCAAATTCTGTTGGATGATACAATTCGAGATTCGTTTTTACTAATTCATCATTGAACATCGTAAAAAACTGGTTGTCTCCAAAGATACCCCCTCCGAATTCTTTCATGAATGTCACGTAACTTTCAGGTAAGGTGACGTTTAACTCTTTTTCAATTACCTCGACTTCAGCGTCCGAAATCCCTTCTCCAAACTCAGATAACTCTGGATGTGCATGGATCAATGCTTTTGCTTCGGAATAAATATCCTTATGCTCCGTCTTGATCGCACTCACCTTTTCGATTGGAGTAGAGGATTCGTCCTCTATATCCTCTAAATACGTTGACACGCCACTATCACACACTTCAAATAATCTTTCCGTAAAGGAATCTGCATAATATGGTTCATCATCACTTGGGTAAAAACATACTTTTGCCTCTTGATCATTGTAGGTCAAGGCTTGTAAGTCTAGACAAATGAGCGATGAACTAAAGTCTTCCATTTGTATTCCGATTAAATGTGAAGGAACTTCACTTTGAGATTTGCTACGGAGTTCCTCGTTATATTTTTCAAGTCTAAATACAAGATCTAACTGGTTGTTTGATGGACTGATTCCCCAGATCTCTTCATCATGCGTAGCCAGATAACTGAATTTTTTTAGAAATTCTTTGTACATTGGCGGAAACGTGACCTGAAGACGATGTTCGACTTCAAGAATCTCATTTTCCGTTGACCCATTTCCCACTCTGAAAGCTTGTGGGTATTTTTCGATTAGTTTTAAGCATCGATTAAACTTTGCCGTAATATTTGCCATGGTTTCTTTTATTTCCTCCTCGTTAAGCTTCACGACACGCTCTAAATTTCTATTGGTTCGTGTTAGCTGTTGTACTCGCTAATTTGTCCGCGAGCACTTCGTCGAGCTTTTTCTTGAACATCGGAGCAAAGCTTTCCGCATACGTATTCGTCATATGGCTGTTGTCACGATAGATGACGACATTGCCGATGACAGGGCGATACTCGCCTTTGACGTGGAAGTAACGCGTCAAATCCAGCTTATGGAGCGACTGGTTCGTTTTTTCAAACTGTTTCCAGTACGCCTCATCCGTTTGGTTCGGTTGCGTATTCATCTGTTTCGTCGTATCCGCGATGCTTGTCGTCTCGAGCGCCTCGAGTACGTTGAAATCGTATCGTGGATTATCCCGGAGTGCTAGACCATCGATCCCATACTCGTCTTTGACGAACTGCATCTGGTCGACCATTTGTTGATGGATGCTGTCTTTTGAAGCATCCGCTGCAGTCACGTGCGAGATGATCAAATCAACATCGGCATCCTTCAAATAGTTCAAGACGTTCTGGTTCCAGATTCCTTTTAAGGAGTCCGGTTCATAGCCGGTCGAAAAACGTGTTCCTGACCGCGTCAGATTGAGTAAACGGATGTCCGTTCCTTTGATTGCTTCATGCAATGCACCGAACCATTGCTCCGAGTGCGAGCTTCCGACGAGCGCAATCGTCGCTTTATAATCCTTCGTCTTCCCGTATTCACCGACTTTCGCTTCCGTCTTTTGCAGTCCTTGGTTGCTACCATCCGTATGGACGAGCGGTAAGTCATTGAAGACGTTCGCATAAGACGGGAAAGGATCTTGCTTCGGTACAGGCATTGTCTGTTCGATCGCTAAGGCACCCGGATACTTATTCTTGCTGACAGCTTGTTTTAGCTCTTGTTCCTCCATATAAGCGAGTCCGAGTAAGGATCCAATCAACAAAACGTTGACCGTCAACAGCGCACCTAGCTTCTTGAACGCTGTCCGATTGACAGTCGAAGTGCGAATCGGTTTTTCAACCCATTCCGTCATCAAGTAGGATAAACCGATCGATGCAACGATAATCAGTGTACCGACGAGCAGACCTGGCGTTTGTTGAACATTGTAGCGATAGAACTCAAGCAACACCCAGTGCCAAAGGTAAATCCCGAACGCGATCCCGCCGAGTTTGACCATCGGCTTTGATCCGAGGAATCGTTTTAATCCGAATCGTGTCTCCTGCGTTCCTGATAACACGATCATCAAGGCGCACGTCATCGGCCAGAGTGCGATATAGCCAGGGAACATTTGCGAGACATTAAACAGAACACCAGTCGTCAGCAAGCCAAGCAAACCGACCCAGCCGATGATCGTCGCTATCCACTTCGGAACACGAATCGCCGATAAGTTCACACATAACAGACTACCTAAGGCAAATTCCCAGACCCGCGTCGGCGTAATGAAATACGCCCACGGCTGATTGACTTCTGTCAGGTAGATTGAGTACGCGAGTGACGTGACGAATAGGAATCCAAGCAACCCATTTAAAACGGTTTTAATCGATCGAATCTGATACTTGTTCATCATCCATAAGATGAACGAGAACAAGACGAACCAAATCATATAAAACTGCCACTGGATCGATAGCGCCCAAAAATGTTCGACGGGTGACTTCATCTGGGTCGCGTCTAAGTAATCCGTACTTGAGACGGCGAGTTGCCAGTTTTGATAAAAGAACATCGAGGCGACGACTTCACGAATTGTTTTCCCAAGAATCGATGCCGGTAATAAAAATGTGCTTAGTACTAACACGACGCCTAAGATGAACAAAACGGATGGCAAGAGTCGTTTCAGCAACTTTGTGACGTACGGCAGGAATTTGAACTCCCCTGTCCGGTTGATCGTCGAGATAATCGATGTCGTGATCAAAAAACCCGAGATGACGAAGAAGACATCGACACCTCCTGAGACACGATTGAACCAAATATGATAGATCGCAACGAGTAAGGCAGCTACCGTGCGTAACCCTTCGATTTCCGGGCGAAACCGGCTTTCAATATCAATCCGTTTCTGACCCGGTTGACCAGATACTTTCCATTCCTGCATGCTTCTATGTCCCTCCATCTACTTCTACACCTACGAATCCTGACGATTGCAGCGCATTTCTTGTACAGTTCGGTATGTACTCACCATTTTAAGAAAACGTTTCCATTCACTATGATAGAACATATTTCAAAAAATACAATGCTACTGAACTATATTGTCGCAAGAAACTTGGAAAATATGTAAAAGAAGTGCACTGATGAAAGATTACGTTAGAAACCGGTATAAGTAGTCGGCAAAAATCCGTTGCATGACTTTTGGTGTGTTCTCGATATAGATCCGCATCTGTTCGACGTTTGCTTCGACAGCATTTTCCTCCTTCTCTTCGGTCGGAAAATCGGAGATACCTTTGATGATGATACATTCGACGGCGTTTTTCTGACAGATGTACGCGATAGCCCCCGCTTCCGTATCGGCAATCGTCAATCCGTTATCCCGCAGTTCGATATAGTCTCGCCACATGACGACAGCACGGTCTGCCGTTCCGATCGTTCCGAGATGAAAACCGTTGCCATACTTCGATACATCGAGATTGACGACGAACGAGGGTTTAATCAGTGGTTCAATCTCTTTGACCGTGCAATCATATTGAACGGCACGATCTGCCACGATGATATCGAGTACGTCGTACCTCGGATCAATCCTGGCACACGTTCCGGCAACGATGACCTTCGTCAATGAGAAACGGAGAATCATGTATTGATTGGCACCGATACCGTTTACTTTTCGAACGCCCGTGCTATAAAACAGAAGTGTCTTCCCGTTTATCTCACTCGTGAAGTATTCACCATATGGATAAGTGATTCTATCTTCAGGCGAGACATGAAAATACGCAAGTGTTGCGTCGAACTCCCATGTGGTGGCGATGCTGATTCCGATCATTCCATCTTTCTCTTTTCTTTTTATCTTCATTAAAAAGATATTATTTGCTCATCTCTCAACATTAATCCCAGACCCGTACCCGCTCAACATCTGCTGTTCTTAAGTAATCGAGTAACTGTCCTGTATGCACTGCTTCGTGATAAGCAATTCGTAACAACATATCACCGAGCGAACGCACATATCCGGATTCCGAACGATCAATCTGAACGATCGCTAAATCTGATTCCGTTAGTTGCTCGACATATGCCATGAATTCCTCACGATAGGCTTCCGCAAAGTCTAATTCCTCTTGCACGGATACGAAGCCGCGCCCTTCAAACGGGGACTCATACGACGGTAGACTGCCTCGATTCTGTAACGCTAAGAAATAATAATACTCACTGTCTAACACATGACGGATCATCTCAAAACACGTCATGGCGTTCTCATCCGGTTTCCAGTTCAATTTATCTTCAGGAATCGACTGCCAGACTTTGATGCTTCTTCTTCTCACTTCGTTTAAATTCCATACCGTCCAATCGATTGCGTTCATGATGCGACCTTCCTTTCAATGACGAATAAGTGTTCTCTTATCTCTATTTTGACAAAGCAATTTGAAAATCCTTTAAAAATTAAAAACAGGAAGCATCCGCAGATGTTTCTTGTCTTGTCGTCCACCGTTCAGTTATTCTCTTCCTCAGATAACGCATCAATCTCTTTTTGGCGCAAGATCTCCGCAATCTGATGGTGTTCGTTATCCAATGCCGCATCACGCGCTGTCCGCCCGTCTTCGTTTCGATGCAGTGGATCGGCTCCATAAGAGAGCAATAACCGGACGACCCGTTCATAGCCGTAAGCACTCGCTAATGCAAGGACTGCCGTATCGCCATCCGCGACGTTTTCCGCTTCGATGTCAGCTCCTGCCTTTAGAAGCACTTTCACCGCTTTCGGATGATTATTTCCGACTGCGAGATACAGCGGTGTGAATCCGTCTAGTCCGACAGCATCGACTTCTGCTCCTGCCTCCAGTAATAGCTGGACTTTTTTCGACTTACCTTCCTGCGCCGCATAATGTAGCGGTGTCACACCTTCCCCGTCATCGGTCCGTTGATGTAACAACTCGACGTTCTGCGCTAGTTTCCGTAAGACTTTTTTATTTCCGCCCCGGCCCGCTACTAAATGAAGCGCTGAGAATCCGTGTTCATCTAAATCAAGATGAGCGCCTCGCTTGATCAAAAGTAACGCAATGTCGGTCTTTTGATCATAAAGCGCAATATGCAACGGTGACATCCCGTCCTGATTCGGAAGGTTGACATCCGCCCCGTGATCGAGCAACAATTCGACGATCCGTAGGTACCCTTCCTGAATCGCCCAATGAAGCGCCGCAAATCCTTCTTCATCCAGTTCGTTCAGATCGTCACCACGTTCGATGCAGCGCATTACTTGTTTTCGTTTGCCCAAAAAAGCAGCATCTTGGATGGATCGTTTCGTCATGTCCGTTCGCCCCTCACCTGTTCCGTCGTTGTCCTCATTTTACAACAACAATCAGTTGTCATGCGCAAAAACGCCTTTGAACATCTGATGTCTTTTGTACCAAGTTCAGTTCGTCACTCATGACATTTATTGATTTTAGGGAGATCGTTAGAATTAAAAGAAAAATAATCATGATCAGAGCATAGATAAACATCGTGAAAATAATGGATTCGTCGTATCGTAATATATTTCACTCGATCACTTTGCATTGAAAAAAGCCCACATTATAACGCACATGTGGGCTTTGTTTCTATCGTGTACTCAGCATTAAAACAATTGAATACTTTATTGATTTGATGTGTTTTTTTTGAGAGATTTTTTAGAAAAAATACCTTCCGTTATTAGGAAAATAACAGCAATTGCCACAGACTTTATTCCATATTCGACCCATGTATCAGTCGACTTCGGCATTCCTTCAAAAAACATTAGAAAAATAAGCAGGAGCAACGGTGCGAAGCTTGACCCTGATAAATGATTCGAGACGAACGAAAAAGCGCAATCCTTCTCAATTAAAGAAAAATTGCACTTTGTCTTCAGTCTGAATCGACTAACTTCAGGTGGTCTTTCGTGTATCTCTTACTTTTCACTCGACTTATCCTGCAGGGAGCGCTCTACCAAAAGCACGAAAACGACTGCTGTTAGGACGCCAAGCACGCCTGGTAACACGGAAATGATCGAATCACTGAAAAATGCCGTTGGGATAAGTACTGTCATTCCCCACTTCACACCCTTCAAGATCGCAAGCGCTAGGAATAAGATCAGGAAGATTGTTTTCTTTTCGACACCTGCGAAAAATTGTCGCTCTGCTTTTTTATCAGCCTTCACACCGAGCCACGTTAACATATGTAGCACCTCTCTTCTCCTTTTTCTACGTTTCGACTAGACGGATTGGTTTCATGAATTACAAAAAAACCACTCTGAATCATGTCAGAGTGGCCCATCATGTTAAATGTCTAGTGTCTTGATGAAAGCTTTCAGCTCGTCACGCATCTCTGCATCTTTCAACGCATATTCAATCGTTGTCTTGACGAAACCGAGTTTCTCTCCGACGTCATAACGGTTACCCTCGAAATCATACGCATAGACTTGGCTATCCGCATTCAATCGTTCAATCGCATCCGTTAATTGAATCTCACCGCCTGCCCCTTCTCCTTGATTCGCTAGATAATCAAAGATATCCGGTGTCAGCACGTAACGTCCCATGATCGCGAGGTTCGATGGTGCTGTACCCGGAGCCGGTTTTTCGACGAATTTCTTCACGTCATACAGTCGTCCGTTTTGTGAAACAGGATCGATGATGCCGTAACGATGCGTATCTTCCGGACGGACTTCTTGTACACCGATGACTGATTTTTCCGTCTGCTCGTAGACGTCCATCAATTGTTTGATTGCCGGATCATCCGACTCGACGATATCGTCCCCGAGTAAGACTGCGAACGGTTCGTTCCCGATGAATTGTTTTGCTGTCAAAATGGCATGACCGAGACCTTTTTGTTCTTTTTGGCGGACATAGAAGATGTTCGCGAGGTTCGTCGAGAATTGAACCTTCTCGAGTAATTCCGTCTTTCCGGAGTTCTCAAGCGTGATCTCGAGTTCTTTTTGGTTATCGAAATGATCTTCGATGGCCCGTTTGTGTTTCCCCGTGACGATGATGATATCTTCGATGCCGGCTTTTGCCGCTTCTTCGACGATATACTGGATCGTCGGTTTATCGAGAATCGGTAACATCTCTTTTGGCATGGCTTTTGTCGCAGGCAAGAAACGTGTCCCGAGTCCTGCTGCTGGAATAATGGCTTTCGTGATTTTCTTCATAACGTTCATCCTCTTCATCGTTCAAATAGTAGGTTTAGTTGCTTAATTCTTCTAGTAATCGTCCGTAGTTCTTTACAGCCGTCTCGAGGTACAGCGATGGCTTCGTCTCGACGCGCTCGAGTGGTCGTTCGACGAGTTGCACCATCGCGGCAGCAAAAGCTTCCATGTCGTTCGCTGGAACGAGGTAGCCGTTCTCGCCGTGGGCGATGATTTCGCGTGGTCCGTATTTGACGTCATAAGAGATGACCGGACAGCCGACATTAATACTTTCCATGACCGTCAGTCCAAATCCTTCAAATTCGCTCGTCAACAGGGAGGCTTTCGATTCCCGGAACACTTCTGCCGGATTCGACGTGAAGCCGTGGATTTCGATATCATCCTGTAAGCCGAGTTCCTCGATCAAACTCTCCATCATCGCCAGTTGCCCTTGTTCGTCCATGCCATAGAGCACAAGCTTCGTCGTATGACCGGATTGTTTGAAGATCGCATAACTCTTGATCAAATGATCCATCTGCTTTTGCAGACCGAATCGACCGATGAAACAGAATTGATCCTTGACCTGTTCGCGTCGTTGCGTTTGTTCTGGGACGATGAAGTGCGGAATGATGGAAATCTTCTCTTCCGGGATGTTATACCTCTCCAAAATGTCTTCTTTTTGGTGATTCGTCAGACTGATGAAACGTGTCACTTTATCGGATTCCGAGAACATCGTCGTATATGATCCTTTGACGGTCGAACCATCCAAGTGTGAGTTATGGATGACCATGACCCGTTTAACATCTGCTTTGATGTTGAGAATCGAGCGGTCCAGTAAACGCGCATCGACGAACAAGACATCACCGTCTTTAAACAATCGGTTGAAGTAATACTCAAATAAGTCCTTCTCTTTTTTGAATGCTTTGTACATTCTGCCGTTCCGGTATAACTGAATCAAGATGAGCTTCGGGCGCGCCATTTCATTGTAGAACTTCTTACAATAGACATTGCCTTCCGAATCATATAGCTCTTCCATCATCTTTCCATGATGGACCGGCGAATAAATCGTCTTCCGGTGTAATTGACCGTAGACGTTATATTCCCAGCGCTCGACTTTTTTACGGGAAGCGTTCGTCATGAAATCCTCGAATTCGACGACTTGCGTTTCAGGGTAAAATTTACGGTAGAGGACATACTCATCTTCCTCATCATAATAACGAACGGCGTCACTGTTTTTTTTCTCGACGCTTTTCATTCCTTCGATTTCGCGCTCTGTTTCTTTGATGATCGGTTTGTTACGAAAACGAGTCGTTGGAATACTTAACAATTTGTAATCTGATAGCCAATCGTAGATATTTTCAAATTGTACTTTCGGACCGACCTTCTCTTCTGTTCGGAACAATTCGTAGACTTCCATGTAGTTGGCATTGTAGTTCGTCGTAACGATTGTTGAACCGGCGCCAAGTTCTTGTTCCATGAGCGCGATTCGACTCAATAACGACTTCGTTCTACCACCGTGTTTTGGTGGTAATGTCGATGTTACCGTATACAGCATCTGTCAATACTCCCCTTCACCCTTCAAGATTGATCCCTGTTTTTTTCTGTGAGTTCAACCTCTATATATAGCCGACTTTTCTTTTTCATAAACCTCTTGCGATACTAGTCGCATTTACCAATACAGTTTCTATTTATCTCCTTTTTTACGAACAAAGTCAATCGGTTTTGCATAATATCCAATCATTGTCATGGTTCTGCAACCAATGGTCTGTCGAAGATACGGTAACGTCTGTCTTTTCCCAATATCCTTCAGCCAGTAGACTATACTGCAGTGGTTTCCAATCAATCTACATCTTTGCAGAAATCGGAAGATATTGTATGGTAAGTGATGTAGTTTAAGAACGACTGAATCAGAGTATGAAAGGAAGCCATGCACCAATGAAAATCACCTGTCGTGATCATACGTTTTTGATCGAGAATCTTCCGCACCAAAGTCTACAGTTAGCGATCCATGAGCAACTGATACCACTCCAAAAAATAGAGACAGCCTTTGTGCTATCGATTGATACATTGCTCGATATCTTCAAAAAAAAGAATCATCCTGTTAAATTCGTCGATGAATCCGGAACACCAATCTCGTTCAAACATCTTTCGGAACCACTAATCATCGCACCGAATAGTTACATCAAACAAGGGAAACATTCCTATTTCATTTTTATCGACCAAGACAACGAGCTCAGTCTGATCTATAACAAAAAACCGTCCATCATGAATTTTTATGATCAAGACATCCTATTTGAGGGCATCACTCGTCAAGACGATGTCCTTCTATTGAAGTTTTCGTTTCACTCAAAGTATTTCGAAGTGAAACAGCCACATTGCTTCATTAAAATCAGACATCAGGAGCAAAAAATCGCCCTGCCGATTAATCGCTTCAGCGTCACACCGGTTGATGCTCGTCGCTTCAAGACAGAGGTCGAAGCCGTGATCGAACCAAAACTCGTCGAGCAGTTACTCGGTGACCGGTATAACTACGACGCGTTCAATGCGAACATCTATGACCTCATGTTCGGATTTACGATTCGTGAGATGCCGATCTCTGGTTTTACACCGCGGATTCGTCACTTCAAAAATCACCCGGAACTCTTGAACGATGAGCACTGGTTATCGTTAAATGAGCAATACGATGTGCTGGTCCGCCCCTATTCAACCGTGTCGGAACGCCTTGCGATGCGTTTAATCCCAGTGCCGGTCGAGACCGTCGAGTATTACGCGGACCCTCAACCGTTACTTGGACTGGATCCAAATAAGAAGACGATTATCTGTTTTGAATATCCGGATAAAGCACAAGATAACGGGATGATTTTCTTCAAGTATCTCGTCGACCAGCATCAGAAGCGCTTCAATATCTTCTATATCATCAGTCGGTCGAGTCCGGACCTCAAAAATCTTGTCGGATATGAGAACCATATCGTGTTCTACAAATCACCAGAGAACATCGAGGTCGTCCAAGCAGCAGACATTCTCTGCCATACGCATTCTTCAAGTTATGCCTTACCGTTCGCTACCTATCACACGGAGGCACTGATGCAAACGAAACAAAAGCTGTTCTTGCAACACGGTGTCATCGGATCAAAAGATGTCAGTCACATTTATGGTAAAAAAATGCCGCATCCTTTTACCGACTTATTCGTCGTCTCCTCGGAGCGGGAAAAACAACTCATCGCCCGCGATTACGGTTTTCATCCTGACGAAATCATCGTGACGGGTCTCGCCCGATTCGATCACCTGATCACGGAACGATCACGTTGGCTCAAGCGATATAAAAACCGGAAAAAGCTATTGATCATGCCGACGTGGCGACCGAAACTCGATACGTATTCAGATGAACAATTTATGGAGAGTGACTACTATCAGGAGTTTCAAGCGTTGATCACGGACGAACGGTTAAAAAGCTTAGTGATGGACAACAAGGCTGAAGTCTCGTTCTATCTTCATCGCAACTTCCAAAAATTCAGCCACTTGTTCCACTCGGACTTCGTTGATGTCATCAGTCAGGATGCGTTCACAGTCAAGGAGCTACTTGAAAATCATCATGTGTTGATTACCGATTATTCGAGTGTCGGTCTCGATTTTTCCTTGATGCACAAAAAGGTCATCTACTACCGCCCACCTGTCTTAGTTGGCGAAGATAACGCCGGCGAATCGACGGATTTGTTACCAGGAGACGTCATCGAAACAAGAGACGCCTTGATGGAGTCACTACACGAATCGAAGATGCCTAAAAAGTTCAAACGTCATCTTAGTCACATCTATGCGTTTGACGATACAAAAGCAAGTAAACGGATTTTCGAAGCGATGCAACACCATTTTCAGCTATAACAAATGGAGCTGACTCAAAAAAGAATGACGCGTCTTTTCACGCCCTTTCCTCAGGCGAGACACAAGCCAGTTTTCCTGCTTCATTTAAGCAGGAAAGCGGGTCTTGTTTGTCTCTGACAGCGCATAATGCGCTTTTTCCTGTAGGAGTGGCGTGTGACGCGTCATTTTTACGAGAAAAGGGTGGCAGATCATCATTCTGCCACCCTTTTCTTTGTAGAGACCAACTTTTGAGTCAGCTCTTTTTTCATCGACGAAATTCCAACGAGACCCCGTCGGCAATCTGGGAGGACTGTTTTAACAGCTCCCGCTTGACTGGATCAATCCAGTAATACTGAATCCGCTCACCAAACGTAACGTGAACGCAAAGCGTCTCTACGTGTTCGCCTGATTCAGTCGTCAATAGTTCGTTCCGCAGAAGGTTCACCTGAATCGGCACCTCACGTCCGGAAACGGCACTAAAGCCGTTGAACGAGAGCGTCGAATCAACAGCCAGTGGTAATACTCGCAACAACAATTCGATTGAAAACAGATCAACACTTTTCGTACGGATGGGCAAGACAGATTGCTCATTTCCTCGCGTGATCACGACTTCATCTCCCCCATACGATGCATACACGGTTTGGACACCATCTTGGTACTCGAAGAATTCGAGTGGTGCGTAGTCTTCAGCGTCAATCATCAGACGAATCGTTCGATTGCCAATTTTTTCTGACACTAATTCTTGCTCCCGTACCAAAATGGACTGATGTGCTGTTTTTTCAAACCGAATCGTTTCGTAGGTCTGTCCGATCTGAACCGATTCTCCTTGCTCTATCCAGTAGACCTGTTTTTTGTCTCGTTCCTCGATGAGGGGATAGGTCATCCCTTTTACATTCATATCTCATTCTCCCTTCCTAAGATTCCGGTGATTGCCAACCGATGAACCGCTGCTTGTCGGACTTGCTCCGGCGTTTTCGCTGTCGTATCAATCGGATGTACCGGAAACCGTTCAAACCAGTTTTCATGCAACTCCGGGTAAGCGTCTTCAAGCACATGCGCAAGCGTCGTCTTCCCGGAAGCCATTGCGCCTTGAATCGAGATGATGGTTCTCATGAATGGCGTTCCTCCTACTTGTATATACTTTAAGTAATAAAAAAATATGCGCTGAGGTCTGGATGACTGATCAATTCCTCTAAACGACTTTGTTCAGCATCCGGTACTTGCTCAAGCGTCCTAAGAATCGCCATGAGTCGTAACCAGTCTGCAAGGTTCGATAGCTGGATTGACGAAACAGCTTGATAGCGGTCGAGGTATTCTAGACAGACGTATCGTCGCATCTCGTCCGGCACTACTGTTCCACCTGCTGTCCGTAGCAAGAGCAACGTCCGCGCGACATCCGCGATCGGTGGACCTGTCGTCGCATCATGCCAATCAATGACGACGAACGTTTCATCTACTGTCACGAGGATATTCTGAAAATGGAAGTCCCCGTGGAGCAACGCCTGCTGTTGGGGAATGTGAAGTGACTCTAACAATCGTTCCGCCTTCAAGCGTAACTCTGGTGATAGATGACGCATTTTGTGATGGGTGACATCGTGCCATTTAGGCGCTTGGCGCGATTGTTGCTGATGAATCCGTTGATGTAATGTCGCGAAGGCGTTAAGAAAGTCCGTTATTTGGGAGGGTTCAAACAACTCTAACAATTCGTTGCCGTCGATCCGTTGCATCTCAATGAACGGCGAATCTTCTAATTCAACGGCATATACGTTTGGCGTCGGGATGGTCGTCCGTTCAAGTTCTTCAAGCATACGAAATTCCTGTATGATTCGTTGTTTTTCAATCGATTCATGGAAGTATTTGCGTACTCGCTCGTCAGACATCGTCATTACGATAGCAGTAGATCCACATTGTTGATTTCTCGTCATCAATTGGGCACCTTTCAAATCATCATAGAGTTATTATTCATTTCAAAAATACCTACTCCGATAAGGAACAGGCATTGTAAAGACTTCCAACTGTCATACTTTTGGACTGATGATAATTTGAACATCATTTTTGAAATTCATTAATTCTATCGATAATTGTTCATTTTCATATAAACTGGTTTCATTCGCCTTAATTCGTTTAATGACCGTAACAAGGTCAACTTCTTGGTTCAAACCATCACAGATCATCTCTAATGATTTAACGGTTTGTTCTGAAGCTGTGCTAAACTCTTCACCGTCTACATCGATCGTCAAATAAATATTTTGAAGAGAGTCCTCGTTTTTTATGTCCTTTGATTTGTATTCAAACTGAACTGGACCATCATTTTGTTTCAAACCATTTTGTATCGGTTCGAACTCTTTGAAAAACGCATATTGCGCTATCTGGTTCTCGAATGCTTGAAGAGTGACCGAAAAATGATCAGGTGTTTCCATTGCCTTTTTCTCTGCAGCTGTTTCTTGCGATTTTGGTGCATCTTCTTCAGGAGAACCTGTAATACCATAAGGAGTACATCCTCCGATTAGAAGAAAGCTACATAAAAACATAAGTTTAACGTTACGCAATTAATTCGCCCCCTTCCATTTGGTAAACGATATCGCATAACGCCTCGATGTGACGTTCATCATGACTCGTTAACAAAATTGTCGTACCTGATTTTTTGAATTCAAGAAGAATCTCTTGAACGTTTTGAACAGAAGCACGGTCCAATCCATTAAATGGTTCATCTAGGACTAAAATTTCCGGCTTTTCCATGATTGCTTGAGCGATTCGTAATTTTTGTTTCATGCCTAACGAGAAGCTTTTCACTTTTTTATCTTTATCCTGCAATAATCCAACCTTTTCAAGCGTTTGTAGAATCGTTTCATCATCAATCTTATTGTTGATGTTTGCTAAGACCTTTAAGTTATCCCAAGCAGAAATGTAGTGGATGAATGGTGGGTGTTCAATGATGATTCCAGCGTCTTTGATGTACTTATTCCCAAATTCAATAGGTGAATCCTTAACTATGATTTTTCCACTGTTGATATTCGTAAATCCACAAATTGCTTTCAACAACATCGTTTTACCAGACCCGTTATGTCCAACAAAACCAACGCACGATTGTTCTTCGATCGATATGCTGATATCCTTTAAAATCTGAGTATTTTTAATCGACTTATTTACGTTTTGAATTTGAATCATCCGAGGCACCTACTCTATTTTGTATTTGGTTTTATAAACAGCTGTAAATGATAAAACAACTAATGTTAATCCAGTAACTATTCCTGTACTGAAATAGTGATCCTGACCAATAAAGACGATACTTGAATTTGGAAAAGATACATTTATGACGAACACAGTAAAAAGCGCTAATAATACGCCTACTATCGCAATAATTTCATCCCACTTTATATAGAGAAATAAAAGGAGGATGGTTAACGCGCTAGATATAAAAAAAGCTGCTATCGAAAAAAAAGTAATCTTCATTAAAATTTCTGTATTACTTGTGATCGCTGAGAGATTATTTTGAAATAGCCAACCCAACATACTAATCGCGTAAACGATTACAAAAACTGTGATTCGAGATAAAAAGCCCTGTAGCATATAGAGGAGGGCTTTTAACTTATGATTAGAGCGTACATAAATAAATTGAAAATATGTTTTTTTTAAAGCTAAAAAAGGATAGCTCCCTACAAAAATGACGCATAAAAAAAATAAGAATGGACCTATGTAATGGAAAGGAGAATTTCCTTCCATATACTCTAATTGGCTAAAATTAAGATTAATGAAAATGCGATCAAATATCTCAAGATAGCCTAAATCGATTTGACGATCAGACGAATAAACTTGTATCGCTTTGAATCCTTGTTTGTAATTTAAATAACTGATGATGATTGCCAACATACTGATAATCGTCATTTGTTTAAAAGCATATCTGTTAGTCATATCATTATTTTCCTATTCTTCATATTGTCGAACTGTCTTATTTACACCATAAACCAATAAACCAATTGCAATAATCAATAGTCCAAGAAGAGGATAAAACGTCTCAACTGTTGAACGAGTCGTATTATAAGCAACAAAACTAGAAAATATAGTCAGCCATGAGCTCCCTGTCAAAAAGCCAATTTTTCCGTAAACAAAATAAATGGCTAATACCGCTAGAATCACCTTGTATTCCCGATCGAAAATTAAGACGAGCGCTGCAGACAATAAACTAAAAACAAAAGCAAGTGAGAGATAAATGGTTGAGGCCATGAAGAGGAAAAATAGGTAGGGATGATTAGCATAAAAATTTACTGGTAATGCAGATGCAAAGCCTCCAATATCGTTTAGTCCCCGATAAACAAAGACAGCACCAATCGAATAATAAATAATGAATACTCCTGTTACCGTCGCAGTAGAGAGAAGAACATATTGAATGACATCTCGATAGATCGTCTTCTTAAATGATGAATAGCGATGGCGTCCCATTGCATATGTACTTCTTTTTTCAGCATATAATCCTAATGTGACTAAAACAAAAAATGCTGGTAGGAAATTAATTAGATAGAACATCGATGAGTCGACAAACCGTTCCCATGTCGCAATGGACATCAAAAAGTTTGATCGAATTTCACTTTTTGTTCCAACCAAATCTTTTGCATTGTAATCCATCGTCATGATGTCAACAAAATTACTAGCGAAAGCCCATGAAACGGTTAAAGCCATGAATAAAGAAATAATTGTGATGAAAACAAATCTACTTCTGATTTTAAGCGCTGTAATCAACATCTCCACCCCCAATATAATGGCATTACATGTATCATTATTCCATATATAAAAATAACTATCCATATTTATTTTATGTTGATCTTCGAATCATTAGTTCCATTTCCAATATTATTTTCTTTTGATTATCTAATTC
Organism: Exiguobacterium sp. UBA1053; assembly: GCF_002316465.1. NCBI lineage: Bacteria > Bacillati > Bacillota > Bacilli > Caryophanales > Exiguobacterium > Exiguobacterium sp. UBA1053. Next base: position 34,512 of record NZ_DCDO01000009.1, read on the forward strand.
TTTTTGATCCAGTAACTGCTTTGCTGCCAGTCTTCCAAGCCCCACGACTGGTTGCCGGATCGTCGTCAATCCAAGCGCTCGTGCGATCGGTCGATCGTCGAATCCTGTAATCGCGATATCCTTTGGCACCCGAATGCCATCCTTGCGAAATTGATGGATGAGACCTGCTGCGACTTCGTCATTGCCGACGATGATGGCGTCTGGTAAGTCTATCGTTAGAAGTTGACTTGCTAGTGCTTGTCCGTCTTCGAAAGAATAGCACCGATCCGCGTACCATTGAATTCCATGACGGAGCGTAGACGTCTTGAGATATTGGTCGAACGCCTCCCGTCTGACTCTTCCGACTCCGCTATCTGGATTTCCAAGACAGAGACCGACTGTTTTTGCTCCTCGTTCTTCTACATGTTGCAGCAACATCGTGATCGCTTTTTCATGATTAAAAGAGAGCGACGGCACGATACCCTGATGATCTTCGCAGGCAACGACTGGTCCAAGCGTCCGCATCGTCTTAAGTAACTGCGGCTGACTGATGGCGCCAATGATCAATCCGTCAATCCGCTTATCGCGAAGGTATTGCATACTCGCTTCTTCTTTTGATGAATCGTGTTCCGTCTGGATGACAAGGAGTGTGTGGTTTCGTTCCATGCACACTTGACCGATTCCCTCGATTAATTGATGAAAAAACGGATGACCGACACGCGGCACGAGGACACCAATCGTATTCGTCTCACCGCGTGAGAGGTTGATCGCATTTCCGTTCGGACTATATTCCAGTCGCTCCATCACGTCTAAGATGATCCGTCGCTTTTCTTTTGATACATGCTTATGACCGTTTAAGACACGGGATACCGTCGACTTCGAGACACCCGCTTGTTTAGCGATATCCGAGATGTTCGCCATGCTGTTCCTCCTTCGTTTGTTCCCATCGTTCTAAGCCGTTTAATGCCTCCGCTACACCGTCCTCGTCATGATCACTGGTAAGGTATGTCGCTCTGCTTTTGACAGACGCTTCAGCGTTTCCCATGGCAATCGATGTTCCCGCCACTTCGAACATCGGTAGATCGTTTTGATTATCACCGATCGCAATGATGTCCTCGAGTGTCATCCTGTACGCTCTTGCGATATCTTGAAGGGCAGTCCCTTTTGTCACGCCGTTTGCCATGACTTCTAAGTTATAGGCACCTGAACGTGTCACGGAACAGATCTTCAGCTGAAGGAGTTGTTGCTCGAGGTGTTCGAGTCGCCATCTGTCAGGTGAGACGAACATGAATTTGATGACGTCCAACTGATCGATTGCGATTTCGTCAACTTCCTCAACACTGTGTTGCGTTAATTGAGCCTGAATCGCTTCTTGAAACGCACGATCTCCGCCTTGAAGAGCAGCGCAAGCGAAAACTGCGGTAACAGGATGTTATCTTGTAGATAAATATGTATGAATATGTTTGTAGATCGTACGATCTCCCAAATCGTTCGACTGCTAGAACGGCTCAAAAAATACCGTCTACCTTGTCCCACCTCGACCTCTGCCCCGTTCGCACCAATGACCGGACAATCCAGTCCGTGTTGCGCTAGAATCCGTCGTGCATCAAAAGCAGCTCGCCCGGTGACGATGATGACGATATCTCCTTGGGCTTGCCGTTTCTTGATGGCTGCCTGATTTTCCGCCGAAATTCCGTGTTCCTTATTTAATAACGTTCCATCTAAATCAATCGCAAAGCATCGCATCGCATCGCGTTTCCCCCTTTTCGTGTCCTCTTGATGCTACAGGCTGAAACGCGTCCCAGTGCAACAAAAAATCTTGAATGAACAGTTCATTCAAGATTTTTTGTTTTTTATCCTTTGCTTCCAATGGAGAGGTGATGTGCTGTCCGTTGTTTTTGAACATACTCATCAAGATCGGTCGTTCCGGTGGATTGAGGTTTTCTGGTAGCTGATCCATAGCGAAAAAGCGTAATTCTGCGACTTCTGACGGATCCCGAACCACTTCACCCGTATAAGCTGTACACAGAAATGCCGAAATCACATTATAGACTTCATCCCCATGCGGATACTTATAGTAAAACGCATCACCCGAATAGACGTTCAATAATTCGAGATGCTCCGCTTCAAGACCGGTCTCTTCCCTTAATTCTCGTTTTGCTGTTTCTACGAGCGTCTCCCCGATCTCAAGCGCTCCACCAGCGAGTCCCCAGCAACGATTATCTTGCCGAAGTTGTAACAAAACTTCTTGTTTATCGTTGACGACGATGACACACGCCCCTGCCATGACGAGTGGTCGTGTGCCGACGAGTTTGCGTAATTCTGTGATGTATCCCATGTCATTCAGTCCTTTTCCATTTAAATTACTTTCGTTCGGACGCGCATCCGTTTGAGTCCTGTCAATAGGAGACACAACAAGATGATGCCCGAAACAAAAAGTACGTACGTATGAATCGTAAAGAGGGAACGGAAATCGATCAGTGCCACATTCTGCTGCATCTCAATCCAACTACTTAGTATGATTCCACTGATTGCAAGTAAGATGAGTACTCCGACCTGTCGACGTGTCAGTGAGACATACGTCAAAACGCGCATGCCTTCACGGATCACGAATGGTAGGAGAACGAGGAGTGCTGCGACCGGTAAGATGACCGGGTCACCGCCTTGCTGAATCGGCATCGACCGGGTCAAATAGCCAAACAGAAAAAAGAAACCACATACGAACAACAATAATCCGAACGCGATACTCGCATTCACCGCTTTGTTCATCTTACTTCCCTCACTTTTTAGAATAATGAATTATGAAGAAACGGTACTTTGATGCCATATACCCGCTGCATCAAGCCGGACCCGATGTCTGCCGTCGAGTTCCATCTCGATCGGACTGATCTTCGCCGTCTTCGGTGAGAACAACCATGTCCGTCCTTCTGGGACGAGCAAGATATGCGTTCCATCCACGACCGGTCCGAGGAAGTTGAGTGACGCGCCATTGAGCGGACGTTCCCATCGCTCGACAACGCCGATCTCCGCTAGCTGCTCACCCACTTCAAGCACATCTTTCACCGTCAGACTCATCTCACCGATTCCGAGGATGTCGGATACATCAAACGTCAGTTTCGCTTTAGATGGATTGATTTGATGCCGCGCGATCAGTTCCAAGACATTTTCATCTGGATCATAAAAATAGCAGGAATGCGAATCCGTGAAGTCAAAATAAATCTCATCCTGTCCGTCTTCGATCAAGAGTGGTGTCCGCTCTACGAGCCACGCTTTACCTTGTTGGAAGACGTTTTCCGGAATGTTGAACGCCATATGGTACTGCGTATCAACATCGTCCGTCTGTTGATATGTCAGCTGATCGGTACCGATTTGCATCGTAAACGACTCATTCGTTTCCGAGACGAGCGGAAATCCGATCTGGTTTATGTAAAAAGCCTTCATCGCCGGTAGATGGCGTGTCACAAGAATGGTTTTTGAAATGTTCAAGCTGATGACCTTCCTTCATTTGCAGTAAAATTTATCAAAAAGTGATGTGCTTTATTTTACCACTAATGGTAAAATCATAACGATATAAAAGTCTGATTTTTCAGATATTTTTATACCTGAGAGAATGTTTAGATGAAATTACTAATCGCTCAACCGAAACGCGAGACCGGGCTCGCACAATTCGAACGCGAGATTGCCGCTTATCCTGAAGTCGATCTGATCGTCTATCCGGAAGGATACTGCACGATCGCAGAACTCGATCGCGTACAACATCTTGCCAAACAATTCAGGACAGCCGTTGTCCTAGGTTACAAAGATACGACGAATCTCGATCGCGCCGTCATTATTGATGCGACTGGTACAATTCTTCTTGATCGCGCAAAAACACCAGAAGCTGGACCGCTTTATACACCATCAACAGCAAACGACGGGTCGTTCCGCTATGGATACGTCCTCTGCCGTGAAATCTTCTTAGGAAAAGACGGACTACGCGAGGAATCCGGACTTGATCTCATCTTTAACCCGATTGGCGTCGGCATGTTCAGCGAGGAACAGTACGTTGAGTGGTCCGGTGAAGCGCGTATCATCAGTCAGGCGCAACGAGCACTCATGATCGGAACGAGTCATGCCGATGGTTCGTACCGCAACTGTGGTTTTTCGATTTCGATTGCCTTCATCTATGACGAGACGGGTGAACCGTTGCTGTTGTCTCATAACGATACCCGGACACGTCTGTTTGATACGGTCACGCGTCACGTCGAAGTCGTCGGTACACCCTCTTTATCGTAAACGAACACACGCTTCTTCTGACTGGAAGAAGCGTGCCATTCCTTCAGGAGGTGCTCTTATGTCTCAAACAGGTCGTGCGTCATTCTTTTGGAAACGATACTTCTATGTCTTCTTTCCTTTGTTCATCTTCGGCGTTAGTCACGAATCATACCTGGTCGATAATCCGTTAGCTAACCTTGAGGACATCGGCGAGTTCGTCTTCTTCTTTTGCCTTTATCTGTTTAATTTTGCCGTTCTTGCCGCTTTTTTAACGAATCTGTGGTGGTTCTTCCTTCCGACAAAACCCGCTCATGCCGAAACCAATTTTTGATAAGAAACGAGTGTCGCCCGTTCATTGAGCGGTTGACTGACACCGGTCAATCGATAGCCCATCTTCTCATAGAAATAACAGTTACGTGTCTCTTCACGAATCGTCCGCAGTTCCCATGTCGTTGCAGTCGGATAAGCTGCTTCAACGAGCTGTAATGCGCGTTGGGCGATCCCTTCACCTTGACGGGCTGGATCTAAGAACATCGGACTGATCGCGTAGCGACTCGGTGCTTTCGCAACGACACAAATCCCGCCGACGACGACATCGTCGACGATGATTTGATGAAACGTACTGCTCGGATGTGTGATCCGGTGAATGACACGATCGATCGATTCGTTCGCCGGATTCGTTGCAAAATCCTGATACCGCTCGAGCGTCTCTGAAAACGCCTCGAGTTGAAGCGTATGAAGCTTCGCAGCGTCTGTAAGAGACGCTGTCTTTAATTGAATGTCCACTAAACCTCTTCCTCTCTTACCGGAACCACTCCCAAAATGGTGTGCCTTACGCGACGATCAAGTAGTCGAGCCATCGCTCGAAGCCGAACGGCATTGCGTCTTCTTCCCATTCCTCGAAATTAAGAAATTCCCCACTCCAGATCCGATTTCCTGCCGGGCGATTCATCTCGTAGACGATCCACTCCCCGTCTGGTCCTGCACCGATCGCTAAGAAGTTTTCGGGACATTCCCACATCTCGCTATACGTCAGGCAATCCTCGATCGAAAAGAGTTCGAATCCATCGTTGTAGGATAACGTTTCGTGCTGAAACAGCTTCGCCCCGTTATGTTGACGCAAGAACGCCTGATAGTCGTCTGCCGTCCAGTCAGGTAACAGCGCGAGCTGTTCGTCCGTTGCTCCTCGGTTAAAGATGAAACGTTCTCGGGCAACATATCATTCTTCTTTTTGGACCTCTAACAAACCGTCGACGAGTCGACCTTTTAATGCTTCTAATGCAATCATGCTCTTCTCCTTAACAATATTCTTTCGTTGGTGTGAACGAGACACCGACATCGTGTCCGCCTAGCTGAACATCCCCTGCTCCCTGTAGCGGTTCAGTTCGCACGGAGGATAAGGCAAGGTGTTTGAATAACAAAGGCTCAAACGTCTCGACGATCGGTTGGAACGTCGCATCGACCGACAAGACGAGATCGATTCGGGCGTCCCGCGATAACGCCTGTGCCTTTCGTTCAGATTGGATATAGCGGACGAGCTCCCGCATCCAGCGTTCCTGCTCCAGTGCTTCCGTGATCCGCGTATCGAGCGTCACGGTGAGTCCACCATTCGTCGTAGCAGCAAAGCCCGTCTTGACGATTGGTTCGACGATGACGTCCGCTTGACGCACTTCGACTTCATCGCCTGATGCGGTCTGATAGATCAATCTTCCGGTCTCGAGCAAGTCGGAAGTCTCCTGTGCAGACAATTGTTGTAGCCATTGGTGGATCGCGTTCGCTTGCTGTGCGAATTTCGCTCCGGCTACGCGGAAGTTCAGTTTAAGACGGAACTGTGTCGTCGCTTGCGTCGTCGGGACGATTTGGACGTCTTTTACATTCAGTTCCTCTTGGATGATTGCCGTATAGTCCGCCCACGAAAAGGTTTCGCTCGATTGGACGCTTAAGCTAGCAAGCGGTTGTTTTACTTTTAAGGCGTGCGTATTACGTACTTGTCGTCCTAACTCGACGACAGAGACAACCTGTGCCATTTCGTATTCCAGATCAGGTCGGAGCATCGATTGATCGGCAACCGGATAATCCGCTACATGTACGCTCATTCCTGTTAATCGCTGATAGACATCATCAGCAAGGTACGGCGTGAACGGAGCGAGTAGTCGTGCCGTCGTCGAAAGTGCGAAGTGGAGCGTCGTGTACGCGGCTTGTTTCTCTTCCGACCAGTCAGCTTGCCAGAAACGTTCCCGAGAACGGCGGATGTACCAGTTACTGTTCTCATCGACGAGTTGCGCAAGACTCCGCGCTGCTTGAGTCAATTGATAATCGTCCATCGCATCCGTCTCGTCTGTTGGACTCGCGAGAGCAACCATTCGTCGAGACGCGTCCGTTTATGCGGACGTGAGCTATCAAATCCGTCTAGCTCAGCATACGTCAGATAAAACTGGACGGCATGATCCAGCGTATCGACTAGTTTTGATTTTGCTTCTTGGACGATCCGCTCGGCAAACCGTTTCGCACTCCACGGACTGCTGTCGACGAGTAGCGCCCAGCGTAAGCTATCAGCACCATATGCTTCGATCAATGCCACCGGATCGAGGGCATTCCCACGACTCTTCGACATCTTCTGCCCGTTCTCATCGAGGACATGACCGAGTGCGAGGACACGCTTATAGGCAGGCTGTCCCGTGAAGAGTGTCGAGATCGCTTGCAAGCTGTAGAACCAGCCCCTCGTCTGATCGATGCCTTCGATGACGACATCGGCTGGATAGCGGTTAAGCGTCTGCGTCCGTGACGGATAATGCTGTTGCGCGAACGGCATCGCTCCGCTATCAAACCAGACATCGATGACTTCTGGTGTCCGGTGCATCACTCCCTGACACGTCGGACACGAGACCGATAACGCATCGACGTATGGTTTATGCAACTCGACAGATTCCGTCGATGTCGTCGTCCGGCGTAACAGGTCAGCCTTGTTTTTTGGAACGAACGTCGTGTCACACGCTTCACACTCCCAGACGTTCAGTGGTGTGCCCCAGTAGCGATTACGACTGATGTTCCAGTCGACGAGTTGCTCAAGGAACTTCCCGAACCGCCCTTCCTTGACGTGGTCGGGATACCATGTCACAGACGCATTGTTCGCAAGGAGTTGTTCCTTGACGGCTGTCGTCTCAATGAACCAGTTGTCTTGTGCGTAATAGAGCAGTGGCGAGTCACATCGCCAACAATGCGGATAGCTGTGCGTATAGCGTTTTTTCGCAAACAAGCGTCCCCGTTCAGCGAGCAGCTGGATGATTGCAACTTCTGACTCCTTGACGAATCGACCAACGAGTGGTGGAACGGCGTCCGTGTAACACCCAGCAGCATCGACGACATTAACGAATGACAGACCGTTTTCCCGGACGACCCGGTAATCTTCTTCCCCGTACGCTGGAGCAAGGTGGACAAGTCCGGTTCCGCTCGTCGCTTGGACGAAGGACGCCCCGACGACCGTGTGACCGTTCTCTGGCGTCACGAAATCAAACGGTGGTTCATAACGCAAGCCGACGAGTTCCGCACCAAGCTGTTCGGATACGACCTCGACGGATTCTGAGAACAGTTCAGCGACTAACGCTTTTGCGACAATGAATCGCTCTCCTTCAAACGCTACCGTGACATACGTCAATTCCGGATGAACCGCCACCGCGACGTTTGCCGGTAACGTCCAAGGTGTCGTCGTCCACGCAAGCAGAAATGTCTGCTCCATACCGACGATCGGAAGTTTGACCGTCGCCGATAAGTCCGTCACGTCCTGATAGCCTTGCGCGACTTCATGGGAACTGAGTGATGTCTGACAGCTCGGACAATACGGTGACACACGGTGTCCCTTCGTCAACCAGCCTTTGTCATGGATCGTCCCGAGGATATGCCAGACGCTCTCGATATAATCATCCTCCATCGTCACGTAAGGGTCATCCATATCGACCCAGTAGCCGAGTTTTTCCGTGAAGGAGCGCCACTGTGCTTCGTAGGAGAAGACACTTTCCTTACAGCGTGCGATGAATGCTTCAACACCATAGTCTTCGATCGCTTGTTTGCCGGAGATGCCGAGTTGTTTCTCGACACCGAGTTCGACCGGTAGTCCATGCGTATCCCAGCCAGCTTTTCGCTCGACCCGAAACCCTTTCATCGTCTTATAGCGGGCGACGGTATCCTTGACGGTTCGTCCGAGCGCATGACCGACGTGGGGTAAACCGTTCGCAGTCGGCGGTCCTTCGTAGAATACGAATTCCGCTTCCGTGCGTTGCTCAATCGATCGTGCGAAGACCTGGTCTTGTTTCCATCTGTTTCGGACACGCGCTTCGCGTTGTTGTACGGTTTCTGCTTGGTTTTGTGGCGTCATCACTTGTTCGCTCCTTTGTCAGTAACTAAGAGAATACAAAAAAAGTCCGCCCCCTTTGACAGGGACGGACTTCACCGCGATACCACCCATATTCCGTCGAGAATACTCGTTCTCGACAGCACTTAGTTGCACACTATCATGTGCATTCCATGTAACGGTGGACACCCGGTCACGCTTACTGAATGGTTCAGCGTGACTTCTCAGAGAGGATCTTCATGATTAATCTGGCTACCGGTTCTCAGCAATCCCGGTTTTCTGTAAGGCAGAGGGACAATCATTACTTTTTCTCGTCAACGAAATGATATGCTCTTGTTGTGGAGAATCTTACCATATGCCTTAAACACTGCACAATAACTTTTTACATTTTCTTGCAAAGGAGTTTTTTGAATGTTACATACTTTCCCAACGCTTAAAACGGATCGTCTCGTCTTACGCGAAGTGTTACCCGAAGATGCTACGAGTGTCCTAGCCTATTTATCAGACGAACACGTCGTCAAACAGATGGGACTCGCCGCCTTTCAATCAGAAGCAGACGCGCTTGAAGAGATTGACTGGTATGCCTCGATTCGTCGCGATGGAACGGGTATCCGGTTCGGGATCGCATTACAAGAAGACGATGTCATCATCGGCAGTTGCGGTTTCTTGAATCAAGCGGAACGCCATCAGCGGGCAGAACTTGGGTTTGAGTTGAGCCCTGCCTATCAGGGACAAGGCATCGCGAAGGAAGCAGCGCTTGCGGTCATCGAATATGGCTTTACAGAACTTTCGCTCAACCGGATCGAAGCACTTGTCCTACCAGCAAACACCGCTTCGCAACGATTGCTTGAACGGCTCGGATTCCAACGTGAAGGGTTGCTTCGTCAATATGAGAAAACGCGTGGACAATTCGATGATTTGTATATGTACTCGATATTGCGAAGTGATTGGTTTCAAATTTAATCTATAAAAACATTTCCTTCATTTCAAAATGATTGAAATCTAAAAAGATGATATTGGAATATACTGTTAGGTGTAAGAAATCATTTTTGTCATTTAAGGGGGAACCATCTTGAAGAAATGGATCGCAGCAGGTCTTGTATCATCATTAGCATTCGGTGTCATGCAGACATCAATCGTTGAAGCAAGTTCAACTTCAAAAGAAGTGGCTAAACTGAAAAAGGAAAAAGCAGCACTCCAAAAACAACTAGCCGACGAAAAGAAAAAAACAAAGAAGTCGGAAAACGCCTATAAGACGTTACAAGGACAGCACACGAGCCTCTCAAAGTCTTATAAATCACTTGATACTAAGTACAAGAATCTTCAAATCGAGAACGAAGGGAACAAAAAGAAGATCAAAGAGCTTTCGACTGGGTATCGCCTTCTCGCATCTTCAAAATCACTTGTCACAGACGGAGCAGTCGTAACTGGTAAGTACAAAAATACAGAAAGTTTGTTGATGCTTGGTAAAACGCCATACGTACCATTACAATTGTTAGCAGACCTTTCAGGATTACCTCTAATCGAGACTTCCACCGCTTATGAAGTCGGAACACCACTTTCAGGTACATCACTTTCATCGATCCATATCGCCTCTTCATCGTTTGAATCGATTGAAAAAAATCAATCCATTTTAGCGAATGGTAAACTAAATAATCAAAACGTAATCTTATCAGGGTTCTTCAATGATGAATATGCTACTTTTAGTCTTGATCGAAAATATAAAAAATTATCTGGTCAACTGTCCCTTTTGACTGAACAAGCTTTGACAAAAAGTTCGAGTGACTTGAACTATGCGACTCCAGAAGATGAAATGACACTTGTATTCTCCGACAATAACGGAAAAGAACTCGGTCGCTATGATGTTGTATATGGCGCGGATGAAATAGACTTTGATATTGATGTCACGGGTGTGGCGAATCTTCGTGTAACTGCAGAAGGAAACAGTACAGTTACTACATTGATTTCACCTGTACTGACAAAATAATAAAAAAAATACCTAGAAGAGATTATTAGTCATCTCATCTAGGTATTTTTTTCATCATTTATGCAATTCTTTGATTCGTTTGTGGGTATCAGTTATTTCTTCTTTAAACAGATAGACATGAGGATTGCCCTCAAAAAAACAAGATAAATTCATAATAAGCAACATCTAGTGGAGCAAGCTCAATCGCTTTTCGTGCATGATGCAGCAGGCACATTCCATATAATATAGTAGATGTACCATCAGTAGTGACATCATTATTGTTGTTCTTCCATGCTTTACTCCTTTCCGTTCCAAACCACTTCATCGATAGGAACGTGCTTTCATAAACTCAATGATTGGTAGTGTAACTAAAGCAATCGCGAACAAAACGATCAATAACAGATTCGCTGATTCACGTAAAAAGTAATCGAGACAGATGAATCCAAAAATCAGGACAATCAGGATTTTGTAGCTAACGAGGCCGCTTTCCGTCGTAATCTTTTTGCCGAGCTCATCTTCTGGCACAGGACGCTCGTCTTCTCCTGATCGTGCCCACGTAAAATACGAGAAGAACATGATCAATAGAATCGCCAATTGAACAATCGAGAAGAACGTTACATTGTTTTCGATGATCATACTAATGATGGTAAGACTCGCCACTATCACGAGCGTTACTAAAAATAAACCCGTTTTTTTCTTAGACATCCCATTCCTCCTGTTCTGAAATGAACAGATGATCGACTTGTGTCTGCAAGACTTTGGCGATATTAAACGCTAATTTTGACACTCCCACGGCTAAAGCCGCAAGCCCACACCTTTGGTGAGGGTGGGATTCTCAAGTGCTTGGCGGACTCAATCCATTTCTGCTTCGTCCGAGCCTTGAGGTAGGGGTGTGCCATCACCCCTCCTGAGACAGACCGTATAGGTTCTCAGGCTGATGGACTGTTACCATCCATCACAGGTGCGTATCGAATGTTCATCGCACCGACGGCGTCCCGATGTCCTTTAAACCCACAGGCACACGTATAGACCCTATCCCTCACCTTGTTCCTGACGGAACAGGATGGGCAGGTCTGACTCGTGTAGGCGGGGTTCACATACTCAACCTTGATGCCCGACAAGGCGGCTTTGTATTCGATGAAGGACGCGAGACGATAGAACGACCATGAGTGGAGGTTCTGGTTGTTTTTACGGCTTGTTCTTGCCGTCTGTCGGATGTTCGCCAAGAGTTCGAGGCGAATGACAGAGATTTTCTTCTGTCTTGCAAAATCGACGATGGCTCGGCTGACCTTGTGGTCCTTGTCCCGCATCCACCGCTGTTCATTCTGATTGCGTCGTTTGATAGCCTTCGGCTTCTTCTTTTTGCCGAGTGCCTTCCGTTCCGCACGGAACTTGCGTTTCATATACTTGTTCTTACGACCGTTCCCGAAGAAACGGGTCGTGTCGTCATCGGTGACGGCGACCGCCGGCACTTTCAGTCCGAGGTCAACCCCCATCACCCGCACCCCCGTCCGAGGGACGGTCGG
>NZ_DCDO01000009.1:46762-46913 GCF_002316465.1 Exiguobacterium sp. UBA1053
TTCACGGCGCTCGGAAGGGGGGTGTCGATGTCCTTGCTCGACCACCTCTTCCCGTCCTCGGAGGCGACCATGTTCGCCACGACTCGGTTGGCGGTCTGGATATAGGTCTTGCCCATCCTTTTTAGGATGGCATCCTGACGACGCGTGGCAT
>NZ_DCDO01000020.1:0-1287 GCF_002316465.1 Exiguobacterium sp. UBA1053
AGGTCGGTCTTTTTGTGTAATCATTTTAGAGGAAAAGGAGTTTTTTCATGAAACACGAACTTCCTATTGTACATGCACTTCAACGCCATTTAGATCGAACGCCCATCTCATGGCATGTTCCTGGTCATAAGAATGGAACATTGACACCTCTTCCTGACTTCTTTAAATGGGACGTCACAGAATTACCTGGTCTAGATGATTTTCATCATCCGGAAGAGGCCATTGCAGACGCGATAGCTTTGCTGCAAAAAGTCTACGGTGCAAAAGCGAGTCATTTCCTTGTGAATGGTTCGACCGTTGGGAACTGGGCGATGCTTGCCGCTACAGCAACAAGAGGAGAGCGTGTTTATGTACAGCGTAATTCCCATAAATCGGTGTTCAATGCGTTAGAATGGCTGGGGATCGAACCGATCTTTCTTGAACCAGACATCCATGAGGAAACGGGAATCAGTGGACATGTTTCACGTGAAACATTAAAGGAAGCGTTTACGAAATACCCAGGAGGAGTCGGCGTGTTTATCACTTCACCGACCTATTACGGGGAAGCAGCTGATATCACGTCACTCGTTCAGCTCACAGCGTCGCACGGGCTCCCTTTATTAGTGGATGAAGCACATGGCGCACACTTCGGTGAAGCATTTGGTGTACGCTCTGCATTTGAATTAGGAGCAACTGCTGTTGTTCAGTCTGCTCATAAAACACTTCCAGCACTGACGATGGGAGCATGGATGCATGAGCGATTTTCGGAAAAGATGAGAAGAAAGTTACAGCGAGCGCTTCAAGCGTTTCAGACTTCGAGTCCTTCATATTTACTGCTGGCTTCATTAGACTATGCCCGTTCCTATCGTGAACAATGGACAGTTAAAGGTATGTCAGATATTCAGGCTAGTCATGATGCATTCATCGAAGCACTTCAACGGTTCGATCATATGACGGTCCTTCGCTTCGATGATTGGTCACGGATGACATTAACGTATGAGGGATATTCAGGAGATGCGTTGCTGCACGCGTTACGAGCTGTTCAACTCGATGCAGAATTTGCTTTAGGAGATCACGTCGTCTGTATTTTGCCACTTCGTCCGCTAGCTAAGTCTGAGCAGGCTGACTGGGTCCATCGTGTCGAACGAGCCATTCAAATGATGAAATCAGAAGGAATTCCTTTGAAAAGGTATATCGAGCAACCAATTATGGGTAAAATACAGGTATCTGCTTTAGCTTGTTCTTATGAACAGTTAGAACAAGCAACAGGTACGTTCCGTCAGCTGGATGAGTGTATCGGTCATGTTT
>NZ_DCDO01000020.1:1368-2415 GCF_002316465.1 Exiguobacterium sp. UBA1053
TTACTGTCGAAGGACCAGATGGTGCCGGTAAAACGACACAACTACAATTGCTTAGTGATGTGTTAAAAGAAAAAGGCTATAACGTCATGACGACCCGTGAGCCAGGTGGCACACGCGTTGGGAACGAAATTCGTTCGTTGATTTTGAATCCTGATTTTGAAGAGATGAAAGAGATGACAGAAATTCTGTTGTATGCAGCGTCTCGTGCCCAGCATGTCGAGGAATTGATTCGACCGGCGTTAGAGGCAGGCACAATCGTTTTATGTGACCGATTCGTTGATGCGTCACTTGCGTATCAAGGGTATGGTCTTGGACATCCGATTGATCTCGTGCGTCAAATCAATGATTCTGCAACAGGTGGGTTAGCGCCAGACCGAACGTATTTATTTGATTTAACGGTAACGGATTCTAAAAAACGAATGATGGACCGAGGAGCACTTGATCGAATCGAGCAGCGAGATGATGCGTTTCGTGCCCGCGTCTATGAAGGTTTCCAACAGATTGCAGTATCGGATCCGGAACGGGTGCAGATCGTACAAGCCAATCGATCGATTGAAGCGATTCATCAGGACTTAGTGGAAGATGTCATTACGTATTTAGAAGAAAAGGAGAGATTCTCATGAAAATGGTCATTACGATCGTTCAAGATAAAGATAGCTTACGTTTAGCGGAAGCACTTGTCGAGCATGATTTCCGAGCAACGAAACTGGCAACGACAGGTGGTTTTCTTAAAGAAGGGAACACGACGTTCATGATTGGTGTACAGAGTGAGCGTCTCGACGATTTGTTACGATTGATCAAAAAGAACTGTTCGAGCCGCGAACAGATGGTCTCTCCAATCTCACCAATGGGTGGTCATGCCGATTCTTATATCCCGTACCCTGTTGAAGTCCAGGTAGGCGGGGCAACGGTCTTCGTCTTACCAATCGAAGGGTTTCATCAATTCTGATGCAGACGTTTCATGAATTGGAACAGACACAATCGGTCATTTCGACGATTCTTCAAAATTCGTTACGAAACGATCGAATCAATCACGCTTATATCTTC
>NZ_DCDO01000020.1:2459-4796 GCF_002316465.1 Exiguobacterium sp. UBA1053
GTCGATTATTATGAAATCGAACCAGATGGCGCGACCATCAAAAAAGAACAGATTCAACAATTGATGCATGATCTCTCACTCCGAGGACTCGAAGGCGATCGTCAGATTTATGTCATTACCCAGTCCCATAAGATGACTCCTCAGGCAGCAAACAGTTTGCTGAAGTTCTTTGAGGAACCAGGAGAAGGAAAAGTGGCCTTATTGTTGACGAATCAACCCCAGCTCCTTTTACCGACGATTCGATCGCGGGGACAGTTATTAAGTTTTCGTCCGGCGGATCGTCAAATGATTGGCGAGGTTTTATCTGAAAAAACGGGACGGGACCACGAGTTGACGCAATTGGCAGCGCGTGTCTATCCAAAAGTCGAGGATGCAGAAGAAGCATTACTCGAAGACTGGTTTGTAAATGCGCGAGCGTCAGTGTTACAATTGATGGAGGAATTAGCGAATCGTCCGGCTGATTTACCACTGTTCGTACAAGAGAAATGGATGGGACAATTCAAGAACCGTCAGGATGTCCGAATCGGTCTTGAACTCGTCACCTGTTTCTTTGAGGATGTCTTACGTCTGAAACTGAATCCGGCGTGGGAAGGTATGACCTATACGAATAGTAAACCCCAACTTGAACAGATGGGGTCCAAGAGCCAGACGACGATCACCCGCTGGTTGCAAGCTGTGCTTGCCGCAGTAAGACGGGTCGAAGCGAATGTTAATCCCCAATTAACAGTTGAGCGTCTCATGTTTGACTTACAGAAAGGGTAGAGCGACATGCTAGAAGTAGTAGGCGTTCGCTTTAAAGAAGCGGGCAAAATTTATTATTTTGCACCTGGACAAGAGTCATTATCACGAGGACAAGCAGTCATCGTTGAGACGGTACGGGGCATTGAATATGGCGAAGTGGTCATCGCCGATAAACAAATGGACGAAGAAGATGTGGTGTTGCCACTGAAATCCATTCTTCGGATTGCTGACGATAAGGATGCAATGATCGTCCGCGAAAATAAAGTCGCAGCGCTTGATGCGCATGCGGTATGTGTCGAAAAAATCCGTGAACATAAACTCGATATGAAATTGGTCGATGTCGAGTACACGTTTGATCGCAATAAGGTCATCTTCTACTTCACGGCAGAAGGACGTGTTGATTTCCGTGAGCTCGTCAAAGATTTAGCGGCGGTCTTCCGGACGCGTATCGAACTCCGTCAAATCGGTGTTCGGGATGAAGCGAAGTTACTGGGAGGCATCGGTCCGTGTGGTCGTGTCTTATGTTGTTCATCTTTCCTCGGTGAGTTCGAACCGGTTTCGATCAAGATGGCAAAAGATCAAAACCTGTCGTTGAATCCGACGAAGATTTCAGGAGTATGTGGTCGTTTGATGTGCTGNNAAGAAATGCGCCGTGATTTGCCGGACTACGGAAAACGTTTGACAGTACCTGAAGGCGAAGGACGCGTCGTTGGTTTGAACATCCTCGATCAAGTCGTTCAAATCGAACTGAAGGATCGTTCCCGCGTCTTGACGTATTCAATGGAAGAACTATTATCCGTTGGTGCCGTAAAACCAAAACGACCAAAAGAATAACGGGGTGCATACGCGTGGAGAGAGTCGATAAAAAAGAAATCATTACGCGTGTCGATGCGATTGAGCAACAGATTCATTTGCTGACTGAGCATCTGAGCGTGTTAAAGGATCAGCTGGCTTACATGATGGAAGAGAACCAACATCTGTATCTGGAGAATCATCATCTTCGGGAAAAAGTCGAACGCGATGAACAACAGCCGGTCACGGAAGCGGAAGAAGCGGAAGCGGGCGTCGGTGCGGGCTACGATAATCTCGGACGATTGTACCAGGAAGGGTTCCACATCTGTAACTTGCATTATGGACAAGTACGAAAAGACGGCGATTGCCTCTTTTGCTTATCCATGTTAACGAAACATTGAGAGGCTGACTTCTACATGAGTCAGTCTTTTTTTCGGAAAGGAAGGCACGACATGTTTGAACTATTACCAGACGAACGACTTGATTATCTCTTAGGACAAGAAGGGAAAATCATTCAAAGTCCATCCGTCTTCTCGTATTCACTCGACGCGGCACTGCTCGCACGATTTGCGTGGGTCCCGATTCAACAGGGACGGATTGCCGATCTCTGTTCGGGAAACGGTGCGATTCCACTCTTTTTATCCTACCGGACGAAAGGGCAGATCACGGGTCTTGAAATTCAACCGCGACTAGCGGAGATGGCACGACGTAGCGTCAACTTGAATGAACTGAACAATCGGATTGAGATGATTGAAGGGGACGTCAAAGAGGCGGGTACGCGTCTTGGATACGGCATCTATGATG
>NZ_DCDO01000020.1:4832-6111 GCF_002316465.1 Exiguobacterium sp. UBA1053
TGCATCTGATTTGTTGAAACAAGGCGGAAAGGCAGCGTTCGTTCATCGACCGGAACGACTGCTCGATATAGTTACCTTGATGCGGACGTATCGCTTGGAACCGAAACGGATGCAGCTGATTTATCCGAAAGCAGGGAAGGAAGCAAACATGCTGTTGATCGAGGGGATCAAGGATGCAAAACCTGGACTGAAGGTGCTTCCCCCGTTCATCGTCTATGAAGCGAACAACTCGTATGCGGCTCAGATGAAGGAACTGTTCAATGTCTGAGCATGCAGTCTATATCGTTCGTTGCCAAGATGATACGTATTATACGGGTTACGCGGTAGACGTCACGCAACGCATCGCGACACATAACGCAGGTAAGGGTGCGAAGTATACACGTGCCCGTCTACCGGTCGTCCTCGTTCATCAGGAGGTTTTTGCGACGAAGTCAGAGGCAATGAAGCGGGAATATGCGATTAAACAATTAACCCGTTCACAAAAAGAACGGTTGATTCAAGGAGGAACCTCATGAAAGCGACGAGTAGCTATCAACAGCAAGGAGCCGGTCTCTATATCGTCCCGACACCAATCGGAAATTTAGAAGACATGACGTATCGGGCCGTCCGGATCTTACAGGAATCCGATATCGTCNNACCCGGCAGACGATGAAACTGTTTCGACATTTTTCGATTGAGACGAAGCTTGTCAGTTACCATGAACACAATAAACAAACAAGCGGCGAACGACTACTCGCTGATTTAGAGGCAGGAAAACAAATCGCCCTCGTCTCCGACGCCGGCATGCCAGGTATCTCGGACCCAGGAAGCGACTTGATCCGCCAAGCGATCGCAGCAGATATTCCTGTCATCGTTCTTCCGGGTGCGAACGCTGCATTGACAGCTCTGGTCGCGTCCGGTCTGTCGACAGAACGCTTTTTGTATTATGGTTTTTTGCCACGAAAGAAAAAAGAACGCCGCGAAGCGTTAGAGCAATTGAAATACGAATCAGGAACACTCATCTTTTATGAAGCACCGCATCGATTGAAAGAGATGTTGCAAGGGATCGAAGAAGTACTTGGTGATCGCCAGGTGACGTTAGCCCGAGAACTAACGAAACGGTATGAAGAGTATATTCGTGGAAGTGTGAGTGAATTACGCGCTTGGGCAGCAGAAGACGTTCGGGGTGAGTTCGTCGTCCTTGTCGAAGGATCAAACGAAGAACGACCGGATACCGTCATTCAAGACAGTGATCCACTCGAGCAAATCCGTCGGTACATCGAAGAAGGCGAAAAGCCGA
>NZ_DCDO01000014.1:0-3359 GCF_002316465.1 Exiguobacterium sp. UBA1053
GTGTTTGCAAATCACGAACGCGGTATGTTCGGACGCAAATTGATCAAAATCAGAAATAGATTGCAGTTTACGTGGTTGTGTCATGTATATCACCCTCCATACGTCCGGAGACGTTCACTTAACTTTAGATTTTCCCGATAATCGACCGGACAGTCAATTAAAACGGGTCCATCACTTGCAAATGCTTGGTCAAGACAATGTGCGAGGGAGCCATGTTCACCGACACGGAGACCGAGTGCGCCGAAAGCATGAGCCAGTTGAACGAGGTCTGGATTGTCAAACGTGATGTAGGACGACCGCCCAAACGCTTGTTGTTGTTTCCATTCAATCAGGCCATAGGTTCCGTCACGCCAAATCAATACGACAAGTGGAAGCTTCAGACGAACGGCGGTTTCAAGATCTTGTCCATTCATCAAAAAGGCACCATCTCCAGCGNNATATAACAGCTTGGCTGCGAGCGCACTCGATAAACCATAGCCCATCGAAGCAAATCCGTTGGAAATGAACAACTGATCCGAACGTGTCGTTTGATAATGGCGTGCGAGCCAGACTTTGTGTGCACCGACGTCCGAGAAGACCATGCCATCCTCCCCGACGGTTCGTTCGAGTTCACGGACGATACTTTGAGGATGTAAAGGCAAGGCAAGCGAGTACGTTTCTTGAATCTCGTCGCGTAATTTATCGCGATCTTGTTGCCAGTCGTTCCACGCACGCTCGGGCAGTAAAGGAGTCAATACAGTCAGCATATCGACGAGTGGTCCGACTAGGTTCGCGACGACCGGATAATAGGCATCGATTTCGTGAGGATTCGTATCCAAATGGACGATTGGTGTCTTTTTCGGATTCCATTTTTGCGGAGGTAACTCCGTAATATCGTAGCCGACCGTGATGATGAGGTCACTCGCATCGAGAATCCGCTGATTGTAATCGACGTCTGGTAAACCGATCGTGTGTGCAGCAAGCGGATGGTGCGAAGAAATCGCTCCTTTTCCCATCATCGTCTCGATGACGGGAGCTTGGAGCTTTTCGACGAATGCTCGAAACGCATCGAGTGCTTGTTGCCGATGAATGCCAAATCCAGCAATGATGACGGGACGTTTTGCGCGCTCAATCAGACGTAAGGCATCGGGATCATCAATCGTCAAGGAATGAAGATGCGTTGGTGTACTGTCCTGCTGTAAGGGTGTCGCTGCTTGATCACGTTCTTGTTTTGCAATGTCTTCTGGAAAAGAAATATGGGTCGCCCCTGGTTTTTCGCTTTGTGCCGTCGCAAAGGCACGTCGAACAATTTCCGGAATGACCTCCGCCGACAGAACGGACGTACTAGACTTCGTGACCGGACGATAGAGGTCTACGAGATTAAACATTTGATGCGATGCTTTATGTTGCCGTGCTGTCGCGCCTTGACCTGTGATCGCAACGACAGGGGAGTGATCCATCGTTGCACTTGCAATACCGGTCATCATGTTGGTCGCACCGGGACCAAGCGTCGATAGGCAGACACCCGGTCGCCCACTCAGGCGACCGAACATCGCTGCCATGAACGCAGCGTTCGTTTCGTGACGTGTCGTGATGAAGGTGATTGACGAACGACTGAGTGATTCGAGCAATGTGATATTTTCCTCACCGGGAACACCGAAGATATGCGTGACGCCCTCTGCCTCTAAACATTGGACGAACCAATCCGCGGCGTTCACGCTAGTCCACCGATGGAAATGTACTTCGTCTCGAGATACGCTTCGAGTCCTTCACTGCCACCTTCGCGCCCAAGACCGGATTGTTTCATTCCACCAAATGGTGCTTGCGCAGCAGAAGGAACACCATCATTCCAGCCGACGATTCCATAATCAAGCCCTTCGATCGCACGAATCGCACGCGCGTAATCCTTCGTAAAGACGTACGAAGCGAGACCGAATGGTGTCTGGTTGGCGTAACGAACCGCTTCCTCATCAGAACTGACACGCTGGACGGGAGCAACAGGTCCGAACGTCTCCTCGTTCATGATCAGCATGCCGGGTTTTACGTCCGCGAGAACGGTTGCTTCATAATAATAGACATCGTTCTCCTCATCCGTCGTTCCTGTTCCGCCCGTGACGACTCGTGCACCAGCGGATGTCGCATCATCGACATGTTTTTTGACTTTATCGTAACCCGCTTTATTGATCATCGGTCCAATCTTCGTCTCAGCATCCAAACCATTTCCGGTCTTCAGCTTCGCTGTCTCTTGCCCGAGTTTTTCAACGAACGCATCATAGATCGAGTCGGATACGTAAATCCGGTTTCCGCAGACGCACGTTTGACCGCCATTACGGAATTTCGACTTAATCGTCTCAGCGACAGCTAAATCAAGGTCACAGTCATCAAAGACGAGAATCGGTGCATGTCCGCCGAGTTCAAGCGACATCGCTTTGATCGTCTCTGCTCCTTGAGCCATCAGTGTCCGTCCAACTTCGGTTGAACCAGTGAAGGTGATCTTATCGACATGCGGATGTGTCGCGAGTGATTCACCGAGTGCTTTCCCGCTACCTGTAACGGCATTAACGACGCCTTCTGGAATCCCGACTTCCTGACAGAGTTCAAGAAGACGAAGCGCGGTAAGCGGAGTCGCTGTTGGTGGTTTGATGACAAACGTACATCCGGCGACGAGTGCTGGAGCAAGCTTTCGGGTAATCATGGCCGCCGGGAAGTTCCATGGTGTGATCGCAGCAACGACACCAACCGGCTGTTTGATGACTTGAAGTCGTTTAGAAGCATCATGTGTCGGAATGACACGTCCATAAGCGCGTTTTCCTTCCTCTGCAAACCATTTGACGAAGTTTGCGGCATACTGCACTTCACCTTCTGATTCAGCGAGCGGTTTCCCCATTTCAAGCGTCATCAGGCGAGCCACTTCATCTTTTTTCTCAATCATCTTCGTATATAACTTCTCGAGAAGTTCGGCACGTTCGTAGACTGTCCGCTTCGACCAATCAGGAAATGCCTTCCGTGCTGCTTCTACTGCATCGTTGACATCTGATTTTGTTCCGTTTGGTACACTACCGACGACTTCCCCAGTAGCTGGATTCGTAACATCTGTCCGTTCTCGTCCGTGATCTAGCCATTGTCCGCCAATAAAGAATTGTCCCTTCATCCTGAAAATCCCCCTTTTTTACATGCATTGGTAAGGGTATACCCGAACGAAGAAAAAAAGATTCACTTTCGGAAGGAAAGGTTATGCAAAAGGGTAGAAATCGACCGATAAACAGTGTAGGATAATTCAGTAAATGTAATGTAAAATGACCTGAAATATTCAGTGTGAACGAAGAGTGACAACCGTTGATGTGAAATGGTGGAATCACCCCCGAAACATTGACTTTAAA
>NZ_DCDO01000011.1:0-113987 GCF_002316465.1 Exiguobacterium sp. UBA1053
TTCAGTTTTCAAAGTTCGTCATTGTTTGTTTTGAAAATGGTGGGCCTAAGTGGACTCGAACCACCGACCTCACGCTTATCAGGCGTGCGCTCTAACCAGCTGAGCTATAGGCCCGTCAAAGCAAACAAAATATGGTGCACCCTGAGAGATTCGAACTCCCGACCCCTTGATTCGTAGTCAAGTACTCTATCCAGCTGAGCTAAGGGTGCGATATGGTGCGGTCGAGAGGACTTGAACCTCCACGATGTTGCCACCACTAGGCCCTCAACCTAGCGCGTCTACCGATTCCGCCACGACCGCAAATATGAAATTAAAAATGGTGTGTCATGCAGGATTCGAACCTGCGACCCTCTGATTAAAAGTCAGATGCTCTACCAACTGAGCTAATGACACATAAAAACTGGGCTGGAAGGGATCGAACCTTCGCGTGCTGGAATCAAAATCCAGTGCCTTACCACTTGGCTACAGCCCAAAAATGGCGGTCCTGACGGGATTCGAACCCGCGATCTCCTGCGTGACAGGCAGGCATGTTAACCGCTACACCACAGGACCGCAATTTGAAGTTGTAAACAACTCTTTAAAAAGAAATGGTGGAGGATGACGGGATCGAACCGCCGACCCCCTGCTTGTAAGGCAGGTGCTCTCCCAGCTGAGCTAATCCTCCATATGGTGACCCGTACGGGATTCGAACCCGTGTTACCGCCGTGAAAGGGCGGTGTCTTAACCGCTTGACCAACGGGCCATATCGTAATTAATAATTATTCTCAAGAAACATTTTCACATAAGAGGTCTGGCGGAGATGGAGGGATTCGAACCCTCGCACCAGTTTCCCGGCCTACACCCTTAGCAGGGGCGCCCCTTATAGCCACTTGGGTACATCTCCAAAAGAATGGCTCCGCAAGTAGGATTTGAACCTACGACCTACCGGTTAACAGCCGGTTGCTCTACCGCTGAGCTATTGCGGAACGTTACGTTCTGTTCGGAACACTTTTATATAGTAGCAACTTTTTTTCTTTCCGTCAATGCTTTTTTAAAAAAGTTTTTAGCGACGATAAGTTGTTTAGTTGCTGTCGTTTTGACGACTTCTATAATTTATCATGCTCCGAAATGAACGTCAACTACTTTTGTAAAAAATCTTTCCACGACATCGACCACATCGATATCTTTCCGTATTCATGCGTCTTTTCCTTCTATATAATGTGCTGCATTTCTCACATTCATAAAGATAGGATTTTTTTTCGTCTTCTTGTCTTCTGGGACTGTATCGAAGCCCACCATAGCGCTCTAACCATTCCTTGAAGTCTTGATCTTGATGACGGTGTCCCATTCCTGCTAGATGTAAATGATAGTGACACAGTTCATGAATCACGATTCCGCGGAAGACTTTCATGTCATCGATATATCGTTTATTGAAGTCTAAATGATGATCGCCTAAGAAGTAGCGACCACCTGTCGTCTTCAGTCGTGGATTAAAATAAGCTTCATGTCGAAACGGTAAGGAAAATACGTCGAGCGAAAGTTGCTCGACGTATCGTTGTAATTGTTCATTCGTCATTTCGGCGGAACCAGTGTCAAACCAATGCGTCCCCGCTCTGGTTCAACATTTGTCACCCATACCGTCACGATATCCCCGACAGCGACGACATCAAGTGGATGTTTGACACGCTTACGACTAAGCTTCGAGATATGAATCAAGCCATTCTCTTTCACTCCGATATCAACGAACGCACCAAAATCAAGAACATTCCGGACCGTCCCTTGGAACTCCATCCCGACTTGGATCATATCCATCGATAGAACATCTTGGCGAAGCAACGGTTTATCGAGCGCTTCCCGTGGATCACGACCCGGACGTTGTAACGCTTCGATGATATCACGTAGTGTCGGTTCTCCGATCTCGAGCGTCTGTGCCATCTCCGGTAATGACAATGTAGACAATTGTTCCCGCACCGCATCCGTTCCAACTTGATCAAGTGTTAAGCCTAATGTCTTGAACAACTTCTCGACTGTTTTGTACTGCTCTGGATGAATCGGCGTCCGGTCGAGCGGATGCGTACCTTCTAGAATTCGCAAGAATCCTGCAGCCTGCTCATATGCCTTTGCACCAAGACGAGGAACTTTTAATAATTCCTGACGCGTCTTGAACGTCCCAAGTCCCGAGCGACGTTCGACGATTTTTTTCGCTGTCGCCTTCGTGATTCCTGCGACATAACTCAAAAGCGGTTCTGAAGCTGTATTAACATCAACTCCGACTTGGTTGACGACCGTCTCGACGACGAAATCAAGTGTCTCCTTCAGTTTCGTTTGCGAGACATCATGTTGATATTGACCGACTCCGACAGACTGCGGGTCGACTTTGACGAGTTCAGCCAGTGGGTCCTGCAGGCGACGCGCAATCGAAATCGCGGATCGTTGTTCGACTTGAAGCTCTGGAAACTCCGTCCGGGCAATCTCTGAAGCAGAATAAATACTTGCCCCTGCCTCGTCGACGATCGTAAAGGCGATATCTTTTTGCCCCTGCATCCAGTCCGCAACGAATGCTTCTGTTTCCCGTGAAGCTGTACCATTGCCAATCGCAATCAACTCGATTCCATATGTATCGACGAGTTGCGAAAGAGTTTGACGTGCTTCTTTCGCTTTTTGTTCTGACATCGTCACGTAGATGACGCCGACTTCTTTCATTTCACCTGTCGGATCGATGACTGCCCACTTACATCCTGTCCGGTAAGCCGGATCCAGTCCCAACATGACTTTCCCTTTCATCGGTGGCTGCATGTAGAGTTGGCGGAGGTTCTTACCAAAGACGTCGATTGCTTGGAGCTCTGCCTTTTCCGTCAGTTCATTGCGAATTTCTCGTTCGATGGCAGGGAAGACGGATTTTTTATAGCCCGTCGTGATCGCCGCTTCGACGATATCGCGTTTCTTTGGCGCCAGTTGTGCGTATGAACGAAGCAATGTTGGTAAAACCTGCTGTTCCTCTAACACGACTTTCACAGAGACGATTTTCAATGCTTCCGCACGGTTAATCGCAAGAATCCGGTGCGGAACGATCTGTTGAATCCGTTCACTGTAGGCATAATACTGTGCAAAGACGCCTTTTTCATCGACTGCATCCTTTTTCTGTTTCGTAACGATTTCTGCTGAACGGCGCATTTGCTTACGAATGAACTCACGCACCGTCGCTTGTTCGCCCCACTCCTCGGCAATGATCGATTGTGCCCCGGTCAGCGCTTCTTCCGGATCCAGCCCATTGCTCAAGCGATGGAATGTCGCTTCATCATAAGCAGACTTGTCGCGGAACCAGTCGGCAAGTGGTGCAAGCCCTGCTTCCCGTGCGATTTCCGCTTTCGTCCGACGTTTTGGTCGAAATGGTAAGTAGATATCTTCGACTTGCTGTAACGTCGTCGCTTCTTCAAGTGTTCGACGAAGTTCCGGCGTCAATGCACCTTGTTCCTCAATCTTTTCAAGGACGTCGCTCCGCCTGCTTTCAAGTTGCGTTAATTGTTTATGTCGATCGAGAATCGCTTTGATCGCGACCTCATCGAGTTCACCTGTCTGTTCTTTTCGGTAGCGGGCGATGAACGGAATTGTACCGCCTTCTTCCGTCAATTGTAAGACTGCCTTCACTTGCGCAGGACGTACATTCAATTCACTTGCGATTCTCTTTTCCATCTGCTTCACCTCTCATTCATTATACCGAAGAACGCATGGAAAAGAAAAAAGACTGACACGAGGTCAGTCTTTTGAGAATACTTCATTTGGTTCAACTTTGATCGCTTCACGCAACTTCTGCAAAGCGCGTCGTTGAAGACGGGAAACGTGCATTTGTGAAATGCCGAGTAGTTCGCCCGTTTCTTTTTGACTCATATTGCGGTAGTAGGCACATTCGAGAATCGAACGCTCGCGGTCCGTTAAGACAGCAAATGCCTTTTCAAGAATCAGACGTTGATCGACGGAGTCGTATCCGTTTTCTTGATTCCCGACGAGGTCGAGTAACGTAACGGTACTACCTTCCTGATCTGCCTCAATCGAACTATCGACGGATAATGCTTGATAGCTTTTACCCATTTCAAGTGTTTCGAGAACTTCCTCTTCCGATACTTCAAGACGCGCAGCAATCTCATCGATACGCGGAGAGCGTTGCAACTCCGTCGTCAATTCTTCCACTGCTTTCTTGATTTTCGGTCCGAGTTCCTTGATGCGACGTGGAACATGGACGCTCCATGTCTTATCGCGGATGAAACGTTTGATTTCACCGATGATTGTCGGAACAGCAAACGACTCAAAACTGCGACCGAATTCCTTATCGAAGCGACGAAGCGCTGCAAGCAACCCAATCATGCCGACCTGAACAAGATCGTCATGAATCGGTCGACCACGCGAGAACTTTCGGGCCAAAGCTTCTACCAAGTCTGAATAACGCTCGAGTAATGCCGCATGCACTTCCTCATCTTGGTCGTCCTGCTGATACAAATCAATCAGTCGAAGTACTTCATCATCACTGTGATGGCGTTGTTGAGACTTTGCTGGCACTTTGACCCACCTCATCTCTATTCATATATTTTGTCATATGGACAGTGACGCCGTTCGCTTTCTCGATCGTTACTTGATCCATCAATGCTTCGATCATCAAGATACCGAGTCCTCCTTCATGCAAGGAATCGAGATCGTGTGCATCCGTAATCGGTTCACTTTGGCGTTTGACCTCATCTTTATCGAACGTAATGCCGTTATCCTTGACGACAATCTCAAGACGATCATCCGGATAGACGTTACATGTCAAGGCGATGCTACCATCTTCTTTTCCTTCGTACGCATGTTGAACAGCGTTCGCACAAGCTTCTGAGACAGCGATCTTGATATCTTCGATGTCATCATACGTGTATCCCATCCGGTTCGCGACGCCTGAAACCGTCAAACGGGCAATGGCTACATATTCCGGTTTTGCCGGTAATGTCATGTTTAGTTGTTCGTTCTTCATTGCGTTCCACCTCTTACACCACTATCGATTGTAATGATGCTTGAAAGACCTGTGATTTCGAATAGACGACGGATGCGTTCAGAAACACCGACGAGCGTGAACGATGTACCGTTCTTTTTCGCTGCTTTGAGTGCTCCGACGAACACGCCGAGACCTGTCGAATCCATGTAGTGGACTTCATCCAAATGGACGACGACATCGTTTGTCTCAACTGCCGGAACTAGTTCTTGGCGAAGCTTTGGTGCTGTATACGTATCAATCTCACCTGCGATATAAAGATGCGTCTGACCGTCAAGCTGCTCTGTTTTAATTGTTAAATCCATCTTCAAGTTCCTCCTCAAGGAAAATCTGTCTATGTGGTCTTGCTATTCATCCTACCTCATCCCTTTATAAAAAGGTCACTTGGGTATGTTTCCCCATAAAGAAAACTTTAAAACCTATTTTATAAAAAAAGAGGTCAAAAAAAGTCGCATACGCTAGTATCGACTCTTCTTGTGTTGCGCTTCTATGTAAGTGCCTAAAAATCAACCAAGCCTAAGCTGATTGCGACGGCACTATTTACCTTCATCATCGTGTCTGGATCTAGATGTGTGACTTTATCCGTTAGACGGCGTTTATCAATTGTCCGGATTTGCTCAAGTAAGATGACCGAATCACGTTCTAATCCGTGTCGCTCTCGATATACTTCCACATGGGTCGGTAGTTTGGCTTTGTCGATCTGTGCCGTGATCGCAGCCACGATGACTGTCGGGCTGAATCGGTTACCAATATCATTTTGTAGAACAAGCACGGGACGAACTCCCCCTTGTTCCGATCCGACCACAGGTGACAAATTTGCATAAAACACGTCGCCACGTTTGACTATCAAAGCTTACACCCCGCTTACTTGACGTAGGAGTGAGAACTCCGCCTCCGTTTCAATCTGGAACATTTCGCCAACGATCGATAAATTGATTGCTGCCATTTCTTCGTAACCACGCTTCAATTCCTCACGTAGCTGACGCTTGCGTTCTTCGGTCGTATGGTTCGACTTCATCCCAATCGTCTCCTTCGCTACATTTCGCTCAACAAACTGCATTTCCCGTTGTTGGACCAAGATAATGGCACCTCCAGATTCACTGAAACCTTAACGAACGACTCACTTTCTACTTCAATATATCAGTCGAATTCAGAAAATACAATCAAAATTCAAACAAATAACATATTTTTGCCATCTTATTGATGTCTTGTACGAATCATTGACGCGGAACACGCTTCGAGAATTGACAGAGAACTTCATAGTTGATCGTCCCGAGCCAATGGGCCGCTTCCTCGATCGGTGCCCCTTCTCCAATCAAGATGACTTCTGTTCCAATTGGATATTCCCGCGGTAAACGAATCATGAGCCGATCCATGCAGACACGACCGACGATTTCGCACGGTAGACCGTCTACGATCAACGAATAGCCTTGGAACTTGCGTGACCAGCCATCCGCGTAACCGATCGGAACGGTACCGATCCATTCATCCGTCGGCGCGGTATAGGTCGCTCCGTAACTAATCGTTTGACCCGGCTCGACTTGTTTGACCTGCATCAGACGACTTTTCAGTGAAAACGCTGGTTTTAGAAATTCATAGTGACCTGCCATCTCATCCGACGGCATCGCTCCATATAATGCAATACCGACTCGAACGACGTTAAACGGTGCTTGACCTGCTAAGCGAATCGCTGCCGCCGAATTGGCACAGTGGACGTAACGGATATCCGGTACTAGTGCGACATACGATAAAAACGTCTCGAGCTGGCGTTCGAACAACCGACTGTTCAGCTCATCAGCAGTCGCGAAATGCGTATAGATGCCTTCGAGTTCGACGAGATCATCATCGCACTCAGCAAGAATTCGCTTCAACTCATCAACATGTTGTAGTCCGAGTCGTCCCATTCCCGTATCGATCTTAATATGCAAGCGGAGATGATCGATTTCCGTCAAATGACATTTCGCTTCCTGAAGCCAATCAGCTGAAAAGACAGGAACGGCGACATCGTAATTCGAAGCGACTGGTGCATGTTCTGGTAGTAAGGCTTCAAGCATCAGAATCGGTGCTTGGATGCCCGCTTCGCGTAACTCAATCGCTTCTTCAAGGAGTGCGACAGCGAGTAAGTCGGCTCCGTTCTCAAGAGCGATCTCAGCGACTGTCACTGCCCCGTGACCATAGCCGTCCGCTTTGACGACCGCCATCACCTGTTGCTCGCCCATCCGTGTTTTGATTTCGCGTATATTATGTGCGATCGCTTCCCGATCGATTTCAATCCAAGTTGGTCGGTACATCCCATTCCCTCTTCTCTAATAAGACTTGCGCAGATGCATAATGTTCAGAATGTGTGATCGAGACGTGGATGACGCCATCGAATGGTCCACTCATGATCGGTCGCCCTGTCTCATCGTTTAAGACTTCAACGTCTTGCCAAGAGACTTCTTTTCCGACGCCAGTTCCGAATGCTTTGACGAACGCTTCCTTTGCGGCGAAACGTCCAGCGAGATACTCGATGCGACGATGTCCCGAGAGCGATTGAAATCGTTCCTGCTCTGCCTGGGTTAAGATTCTCCCAGCAAAACGTGGCTGTCGCTCGAGCGTTTGCTCGATTCGATTCAGTTCGACCAAATCGATTCCAATTCCATAAATCATCTGAGACGCCTCCACAGTTCTATTCTTCGCCATCTTCATATAGAATGAAGATGAAGCGAGGTGTTGTCATGTTTAGTCGAACGGAAAACCTACAAACGTTCACACGTTCTTATCCGGTCGTTTCGTTGTTCATTTTAATCCAAGTTGCCCTGTTTGTCATCGAACAGTTGGGCCCACTCCTTAATCTGACATTCTCTCCTCTAAATGCAGGGGCATCCATCAATCTCTTAATTGAACAAGGTGAATGGTGGCGTGTCGTCACAGCAACGTTCTTGCACTACGATTTTTGGCACATTGCGTTCAATACGTTTGCTCTCGTCATCTTCGCTCCACCGCTTGAGCGGATGATCGGTCATGGTCGATTTGCAGCCTTTTACTTGCTCGTTGGTACGCTCGCGAACATCTTGACGTACTTCACGAAAATCAACGAACCGTTTTATGGTCAAGCTGGAGCATCGGGTGCCATTCTTGGTTTGCTTGGTTTTTATGTCTACTTGAGTCGATTCAAGCGGACGGTCATCATGGCAGATGATACACGTCTTGTGTATATCTTTACTGCGGTCACGGCAGTCTTTACGTTGCTCGGATCGAACGTTGCTGTCTTTGGTCACTTGTACGGTTTCGTCCTCGGATTCCTCTTTGGATTCGTCTTTGGTAATCGTGCCGTCCCATTCACACGTCCGTTCCAAACCGGTCGTCGTTCGAGCGGTGGACCTGTCTTCGTAAGCGGTTCTGGTCAACTTGGTCGGATTTTCTTCTATATCATCATCGCGTTTGCCGTACTCGGATTATTCTTCCGTTACTTGTAAACCAGCATACAAAAAGGACTCCGCTACACGCGTGAGTCCTTTTTTTGCTTATTTGCGAAGTACTTCTGCTAAGTCCTTCACGTCGTCAATCAGATTATGGATTGTCTCCTGATTATCCGTATAGAGTGCTTTTAGTTCTTCAAAGCGCCCTTTTGGATCTTGTTTGACAGCAGACAATTGTGTTCCTGCACCGCCGA
The DNA here is from genome assembly GCF_002316465.1 of Exiguobacterium sp. UBA1053. Taxonomy (NCBI): domain Bacteria; kingdom Bacillati; phylum Bacillota; class Bacilli; order Caryophanales; genus Exiguobacterium; species Exiguobacterium sp. UBA1053. The sequence continues at coordinate 8,655 of NZ_DCDO01000011.1, forward strand.
ATGTCCGTTTCACTGCTGCGAACTGCGCTTGGCGCGTATCTTTATGCAGTAGTGATAAAGTAGCGCCGACGAGTGCGCCACCGAGTGTTGCTACGACAAAATAGTTCTTCTTCATCTGTTAGTCCCCCTGCATCTCACTCATTTGTTGGTGGTACGATTTGATACCGTTTCATGACGGGAGAAGGCGCGAACGACTTCCCTGCCTCTTCAGCATACTGGTCTACCGTAAGACGTTCAACTGATTTTGCATAACGAGCTCCGTCCCCTGTCTCTTGGAACTGAATCAATAAGGCAAGATCCGTTCCCTTCTCGACACGTCCAATCCGAAATGCCTGGAAGCCACCATATTCTGCTCCGATGACTTTCGGATTCGACATCACTTGATGTACGAATAGATCCCCGCTATTTTGATCTGCCGGAATCGACCAGTAGAAGAGACTGCCTTCGTCCGAAAAATTGCCACGTGATTCGAGCAACGTATAGGTATTGCCACTTTGAAAAGGTGATTTCGAGTCCGTCTCCATCCAGAGGATGGCATCGCCGCTTCCGCTAGCGACACGAATATGAGCATCACGGGAACGAATTTGTTCAACGAACGAACCGCTACCGAATGTAATCGAAAGTTTAGATGGCATCACAGGCCTCCGCAAGTTGAAAGTCTTTTTCCGTCAATCCGTTTTCATCATGAGTCGTCGCTGCAAGTGTGACGTTTTTATAGTCGATCACGATTCGTGGATGATGATTCAAGTTTTCAGCGATACTTCCGACTTCCTGTACGAAATCCAGTGCCGCAGGAAACGATGCAAGTGTATAAGTCCGGACGATTTCATCATCCACGACACTCCAATCCTGCAACCGCTCAAGACGCTCTTCCACTTCATACTCATTCAACCTAGCCATCCCTTTCTCCTCCTCTACTATCATTTTCGTCCTATACCTTATACCCCATTCTTTTACTTCTCTATACCTGTTTGTATCCGATTTCTTCCTTTTGCCTTCTGTGTGAGATAGAGTACAATGTGAAAGAGAACACTAATTCAAAATCGGAAAGGGGCTTACGCATATGCGCGCTCTGATTGTCATTGATTACACGATCGATTTCGTTGCTGACGAAGGAAAGCTGACTTGTGGAAAACCAGGACAAGCGATTGAAGATCGAATTGCTACGTTGATGGAGGAGTTTTCAACGGAAGACTACGTCGTCATCGCCAACGATATTCACGAAGAAGGCGATACATTCCACCCGGAAACCGTCCTCTTCCCGCCACATAATATCCGCGGAACACATGGACGTGATCTATTCGGGAAAGTCGCAGCCATGGCACGGGTCGCCGATCACGTTATCGACAAGACGCGTTATAGTGCGTTCGCCGGGACGGACCTTGATTTACGCTTGCGTGAACGCGGTATCCGCGAAGTCCACCTCGTCGGTGTCTGTACGGACATTTGTGTCCTTCATACAGCTGTCGATGCCTACAATCTCGGGTATCGTATCGTCGTCCATGCCGATGCGGTCGCAAGCTTTAACGCGACTGGTCACGAGTGGGCGCTTACACATTTTAAACAATCGATCGGCGCAGAAGTCGTCGGCGAATAAGAAGGGATCTGTCCGTCATGTTACAACGTAATCTTGCACTCCATACCGATCTGTACTTACCACGGTGGATGTATATCTATTGGAAAGAAGGACGTCATAATGAACGTGCCGTCTTTGATGTTTACTACCGTTCGAATCCGTTCGCAGGAGGCTATGTCGTCTTTGCGGGTCTCGAAAATATCATCGAGTATATTCAAACACTCCGTTTCACGGAAGAAGATATCACGTACTTGCAAGAGATGATTGGCTTCCCGGATGAGTTCAAGGATGAACTGCGTCAGTTCAAGTTCAATGGCTCGATCTCAAGTGTCAAAGAAGGCGAAATCGTCTTCCCGAACGAACCACTGATTCGGATCGAGGCACGCATCTTTGAAGCGAAGCTCTTACAGACCGCGATTCTGAACATCGCGAACCACGAATCGCTCATCGCGACGAAGTACGCACGTATTCGTCAATCGGCTCCCCGTGCGAAGTTCCTCGAAGCTGGTGCCCGTCGCGCGCAAGGCATCGATGCCGCTTACTTCGGAACGCGTGCTTCGTACCTGGCTGGTTTTGACGTCACAAGCCTTGCTTCAGCAGGACGCGACTTCGGCATTCCGTGTGGTGGAACGATGGAACATGCTGACATTCAATTCCACGATGACGAATTGACGGCATTCCGGACATTCGCTTCTCATTATCCGGATCAGGCGACATTACTCGTCGATACGTACGATACGCTCAAGAGTGGTCTTCCGAATGCGATCACGGTTGCGAAGGAGCTCCAAGCCAAAGGGCATAAACTGCGTGGCATCCGGATCGATTCTGGCGACTTATCTTACTTGTCAAAACGTGCCCGTAACATGCTTGACGAAGCTGGCTTCCCGGAAGTCGACATCGTCTTGTCAGGGGACCTCGATGAGTACGTCATTCAGGACTTACGCATCCAAGGTGCCCAAGCCAATACATTCCTCGTCGGAACACGTGGTATTACAGCTTACGAACAACCGGCTCTTGGGATGGTTTATAAACTGGTCGCGCGTGAAGTAGATGGCGAGCTCGCACCCGTCATCAAAGTATCCTCGTCAAAAGCCAAGACGACGACACCTCACATCAAAGAAGTCTATCGCATCATTGATCCGGTGACGGATAAGTTCAAAGGCGATTACGTGACGTTGATGGACGAAGATCCGTCGACACTTGAAGCTGTCGATCTCATCGACGTCCGGGACCCATCGTTCCGAAATCGCATCGAACAGTTCAAGGTCGAGCGGTTACTTGAACCAATCTTCAAAGATGGAGAACTGGTCTATACGGTCCCAACGATCGAAGAAAGTCGCCACTTCCACGAAACACAGATCGGTCGTCTTTGGGAAGAGTACAAACGGCTACGTTTACCAGAGATTTATGCTGTCACATTCAGCGATCGTCTCTGGAAGCTCAAACTCGACATGATTCGGGATACTCGACTGGCAAGTGGGTTAAAATAAGACGCCAAAAAGCGCCGTTCTTCCTCCATCGGGATGAACGGCGCTTTTTCTCATGTTAATCCTGCTTCGTTTCCGACAGGTGTCATTTCTGTTGGCGCTTGTTCCATCTTCTTACGAAAGTACCATGCGAAGCCAAGTGCACCTCCGATGAAGACGATATACGTGATGCGTTGACCGAATTCAGCTAAGGAATCCGCGTAGAAAATACTGATTAAATGATCACTTCCACTAATGAGTAGCAAACAGGCAATCAGGAGCGCAATGCGATATGCAAGCGTCGGGCGGTCTGTCGGTTCAGCATGCCAATACATGATGATATGGTGGGCAAGTAGAACGATACCCAGGATTCCTAATATTCCAATGAGTACTTGCGGCATAATGAACGATCCTCCTGTTTAGTAGTATCTAGTCTTATTTAAACATAGTTCATACGAATTTCGTCAGGAAAAGTTTCCCGTCTTACATTCCTCACGGTATACTGTAGGAAAATCGTAAGCGATCAAGGGAGGGCATTTTTTCATGAAAACCTTTAAGTTATGCACATTACGCATTTTAATGGATGAGTCAGGACGTGATACGACGATTCCCGTCGCCATTCAGGACGGATTAACGGTCAGTACCGAACAGACGGCACAGTGGGTTGCAGAAATCGTCGTTCCTCCAACGGATCAGCCGATCGTCGATGAATTGTTCACAAAACATTTACGTGCTTTGATTGAAATCACGATCTCACGACCTGATAATGACCCTGCCGCGATGATCGTCACGCCTCTCGAACGGACTGTCTTAAGCGAAAACGTCTCGTATGTCTTCACGGGTAAGATGGTCATGATGAAAAATGATTTATCTGAATCGATTTTACGCGAAGTCGTCGAAGATGGATTCGCTGGCGAAGAACTCGTTCAAGAGTATAAGGATCGTCGTTCGAAACGTGGCGCCCATATCACAAGCATCGCTAAAGAAACATTCAAGCAATATTTGACAGAGCATCCGAACGCACCCGTTTCTTAAGGTTTTTCGACCTCATCCGTGATGTGATCCGCTACGTTGATTCGGTCAATCGTATAGTGATCCGTATGCTGGATATAATTCGCACACGCGTTTTTCAAAGGTGTCCGGTAACTGAACGTCTCATCAATCGATGATAAGGCTGCCTTGATCGTATGCGAGTGACAGACGATTAGAATTCGTTTCCCCTCATACATGCGTGTCACTTCCTGTAGCGCCTCGAACACGCGGTCCTGGATGGCTTGTTCCGTTTCAAGACCTGGTACAAGTGTCGTATCGTTCGCTTGAACGGCTTCGTAAATCGCTGCGACCGGTTCACCGGAAGCGGCTCCGAATTCGCGTTCGACAAGTCGCTCGTCTGTCGCTGTGATCGTTAAACCAACAGCACGACCGATGATTTCCGCTGTCTCAACGGCACGCGACAAGGGACTTGCTAACAAGACATCCCACTCTTCATTCGATAGATAAGCGGCGCTGAGTTCCGCTTGTCTTCTTCCTGTTGCATTTAACGGAATATCTTCTCTTCCTTGAATCCGTTCGTTTAAGTTCCAATCCGTCTGACCATGCCGCACTAAACAAATTTCAGTCATGTCTCTGTCTCCCTCATTTAAGAAATATGACTGATTGTATCATGTTTTCCATTCGGAAGTTGTCGCGGTGCCAACAGTAGCACCTGACAGGTGAAACGTTCAATTCGTTCAAGCAATCGCTCAATCTTTAACGGATTTTCCGTCTGAGCGAAACTGGCAAGTGAGTGGGTGCCATTCGGAAAGGAGAACAAACGAACATCGGCTCCGACATCCGCTCCCTTCTCAACAAAATGCAAAGCTTGAGAAAACGGGACGATTGGATCTTTTTTACCGTGCAAGAGCATGATGGGCGGGGCATCCGACGATAAATGTGTGACGGGTGAGACGTGCGTCATCAGCTTGCGCCATTCTTCTCGTCCCCCCTTGTAGAACTTAATGTGGGCAATCCAAGTCTGAATGAAATTAAACAACAAAAAGTTCGTCGGTGGATATAAAGCGATCACACCACTGATCAATGGCATGTGGCGCTCATCACGCTCACCAACGAAAGCAGATGGGGCAAGTGCCGTCGTCAGCATGAGTGCAGCTCCGGCTGAGTCTCCCCACACCATCATCCGACCTCTTAAAATGCGAAGATCCTCCGCTTCCTTGTTCAAAAAACATAACGCATCCCGTACATCTTCGAGGTTATCCGGAAAATAACTGCCCTCTTCGAACAAACGATAATCAATACTACAGACGGCAACTCCGAGTTCAAGCAGACGGTCGACGATTGGACTAAAGCAGAATATGTCATCGCGCTCTCCACGAACAAATGCACCACCGTGTGCGTAGATGGCAACTGGAAACGGTCCCTCACCCGGTGGATAATAGAGATCGAGCTGTAAGATGCGGTCTCCCACCTGTTTGTAGGTAAGCGTCCGCGGTGCCAGTTGTTTTTCTGTGAGTGGCAAGGCGGGTTCGGTCCATCGAAGCAATGCACCATAATTGTTCCAGATACTCGCTCCCGCTGCTGCCGTCGTCAATAACGCAGCTCCCCCCATTAGCCATGCAGTTTCACGTTTCACTTGATCACCTCCAAAAGACGTACCAGTTTCTTCACTTTATTATCCTTTTACCCCGTTTTAAAAGATGTCGAACGTCTCGGTATTCCTACTTGACGCTTCATCAGCGTTCCGCTATAGTGAGAAAGTCCAAATCGGAATAGTTACGTTTTAATAATGGAGGTATCATATAATGAAAAAAATCATTCCTGCTTTAACGGTCGCCTTCGCGAGTGCAAGTGTCCTCGCTGCTTGCGGTTCAAATACCGATTCATCGACTTCAGATAAAACCCAGACAGAAGTCTATGCATCAACGTTCGCGACGGCTGCTATTGCCCGTGAAATCGGTGGGGATCAAGTCGACGTCAAGATGATCGTCCCACCTGGAGCAGACCCCCACTCTTACGAGCCAACGTCAAAACAACTCACTGAGATTGCCAAGGGCGACTTATTCCTCTTAACCGGTACGACGCTCGAGCCGTATTCGAAAAAAATCCAGGAGAGTCTAAAAGGCACGGATGTCCGCTTCGTCGAGACGAGTAAGGATGTCAACTTGCTAGAATCGGATGCTACACTTCATGCACATGAAGAAGAAGGGCATACAGAAGACGAACATGCCCACGAAGAAGAAGGGCATGATGATCATGCAACAGATGAACATGCGCATGAAGAAGAGGGGCATGACCACGGAAAATACGATCCACACGTCTGGCTCGACCCTGTCAACGCAAAAGCAATGGCACGCTCGATTACAACTGCTCTATCAAAAGAAGTACCAAAAGACAAAGCAACATTCGAGAAAAACTTAAAGGCGTTCGATCAACAAGCTGACGCACTCGATGAAGAGTTCAAACAAGCGGTCGCTGATGGTTCGAAAAAAGAGCTTCTCGTTACGCATGCCGCTTATGGTTACCTCGCAGAACGATATGGTTTCACACAACTGCCGATCGCGGGAATTTCTCCTTCTGATGAACCGTCACAAAAGCAACTGGCCGCTTTAGTGAAAGAAGCACGGATGCATGATTTGAAATACGTCGCGTTCGAAGAGACAGTCTCACCTAAGGTTGCACGTGTCATCCAAAAAGAAATCGGAGCTGAATCCGTGACGATTCATAATCTAGAGTCGGTCACGAAAGCGCAACAAAACAGTTCTTATTTCAAGTTGATGGAAGAAAACGTCCAAACATTGAAAAAGGCACTTCAGTAAAGTACAGTTGACACGCGTTACTCAATGCGGTACGGTAAGAAACGTGTTTTACAACAATTGAATGACTTCTTTTTATCGCGAGAAACGGAGGGACTGGCCCAATGATGTTTCGGCAGCGGACGATTTGATTCGTACTGTGCCAAATCCAGCAAGCGAAAGCTTGAGAGATAAGAAGAGCGTCTTTATTTCATAAAGACCTCCTTCTTTCTTGCGAAGGGGTCTTTTTTTGTATCTTTGAGAAACGAGGTGTCAACAATGAATGAAACGATCACGCCTAACAAATGGGCACTGCTTCCTCTCGTCGTATTCCTGGTTCTCTTCATCGGAGCCGGGATCTTCTATGACGACTTTTACAAATTTCCGATCCTTATCGCCGCACTGATCGCTTTGATTTTTGCTGCAATCACAACGAAAGGATCCATCAATCAAACGGTCGAACGAATCGCAACGGGTGCCGGAAATCCCGATATCATGATCATGGTCTTCATCTTCTTATTAGCCGGTACGTTTTCTGGAACGGCAGAAGCAATCGGTGCCATCGATGCAACCGTCAATGCTGCTTTGACGTTCCTACCTCCGTCATTACTGATGAGTGGTCTGTTCATCATCGCTGCCTTCATCTCGATGGCAATGGGAACATCGACTGGAACGATTGCTGCACTCGCGCCGATCGCCTTCGGTATTCATGAAGCGACAGGCATCAACGTTGCGATCGCAGCAGCGTCAGTCGTTGGTGGATCGATGTTCGGCGATAACCTGTCGTTCATCTCGGATACGACGATTGCTGCCGTCCGAACCCAAAAAACGAACATGCGCGATAAATTCCGGACGAACTTCATGATCGTCCTACCGGCTGCTATTTTGACGGTCATCCTGCTCGCATTCGTTTCCGGTTCTGGTGACGTCGTCGAAGCAAAAGCCTTTGAATTCTACAAGTTGATTCCATATCTCGCTGTCATCGTTCTTGCGATCTTCGGCGTCAATGTCATCCTTGTCTTAATTGGTGGTACGCTACTCACCGGCATCATCGGTATGATTGATGGTAGCTTCGGCTTAAGTGGATTCGTCCTCTCGATGTCTGAAGGCATGTTGGGCATGGCGGAGATCTCCATCTTGACGCTCCTCATGGGTGGTCTCGTCAGCTTGATTACGTTCAACGGTGGAATCGCCTTCTTAAAAGAGACGCTGACACGCAAGATTTCACAGCGTCGTAGTGCCGAGTTCAGTATGGCAGCACTCGTTAGCGCAACGAATCTCGCGACTGCAAACAATACGATCTCGATTCTCGTCGCTGGACCACTGGCAGCTGAAATTGCCGATACGTATGAAGTCGATCGAAAAAAATCGGCGAGTATCCTTGATATCTTCTCTTGTGGTATTCAAGGCATCATTCCGTATGGAGCACAACTATTGATCGCAGCAGAATTGACGAAAACGGCTTCACCGGAACTGATTCCGTATCTGTTCTATCCGTTCCTCCTCTTCGTCTGTGGATCAATTGCCATCTTCTTCGGCTTACCACGCATGAAGAAGACAGCGACGAAGCAAGAAAAAATTTCTTCGTAACCATAAAACAGGTCCAATCGCGTCGACGATTGGACCTGTTTTATTATTTATTCTGCTTCGCTTGTCGTTCTAAGATTAAGTAAGCGATTGCCGGAAGCGGGAACTGAACGAGTCCAGCGCCTCCCCACACCCATGGATTACGTCCTGACTTTCGCGCACTAAGAAACAGACCCACTGCCTGCGTTACTAACAAGGCGCCAATGCTAAGCCAAGTACATTTGGATAGCTTTTTATTCTTTTGAGCCATCTTTTCTCCCCCTCTTTTAACACACGATTAAATCTCACGATTCTTTTCTATTTTACCTTATTTCATTCCTACATGAGCATGGAAACGGACGTCTTCGTTCGTTCATGCTAAACTAAACGAGCAAATCTAAACTACGTTTTATGAGGAGGAGTAACACATGCAATACGCAAAACTTTCAAACGGTATTACGATTCCCCAAATCGGATTCGGTGTCTGGCAAGTAGATGAAGAGACAGAAGCACCTGCTGCTGTCGCTGAAGCATTACGTGTCGGCTATCGTCATATCGATACGGCTGCTGTCTACAAAAACGAGCGCGGTGTCGCAAAAGGAATCAAGGAAAGCGGCGTGAAACGTGAGGATCTCTTCTTAACGTCAAAAGTCTGGAACGATGATATTCGTGCCGGTCGGACGAAGGAAGCATTCGCAGAATCGCTCGAACGTCTCGAAACAGATTATCTTGACCTCTATCTTATCCACTGGCCGGTCGAAGGCTATATCGAAGCGTGGAAAGCAATGGTTGAACTGTATGAAGCAGGCAAGATCAAAGCGATCGGTGTCTCGAACTTCAAAGAACATCACCTCGATACATTGGCAGAAGAGGGCTTGATGGCACCAATGATCAACCAAGTCGAGTTGCATCCACAATTACCGCAACACGAACTGCACGAATACTTGCAAGATCACAACATTCAAGTCGAAGCATGGAGCCCACTCATGCAAGGGAAATTCCTCGAAATCAACGATTTCAAGGAAATCGCAGAGAAACACGGCAAGACACCTTCACAAGTCGTCTTACGTTGGCATCTCGACAACGGCATCGTCGCTCTTCCAAAATCCGTTACACCAGCACGCATTGCGGAAAACTTCGACGTCTTTGATTTCCAACTCGATGCTGATGATCTTGAGAAAATTGATCGTATCGCAACGGATGTCCGCCTCGGACCGGATCCGGACGAAATCGATTTTTAATCTGGCGATTCACATAAAAGATGAGGCTGACTCAAAAGTCCGTTTCCACAAAGAGAAGGGTGGCAGAACGATGATCTGCCACCCTATCTCGTAACAAAAAGAATGACGCGTTTCACGCAACTCTTACAGGAAAAGTGCCTCTTTGCGCTGTCAGAGACAAACAAGACCCGCTTTCCTGCTTGAATAAAGCAGGAAAACTGGCTTGTGTCTCGCCTGAGGAAAGGGCGTGAAAAGACGCGTCATTCTTTTTTGAGTCAGCCTCTTGATTCATCTGAACGACGAGAGACCCGTTTCCAGTCTACGACTTGGAAGCGGGTCTCTTTTTTTATGATTGAAGCTGATCAGACATAATAAATTAAAATCGTATCTTCCGCTTCTTCTGCCTTTTGAAAATAGGCGCGTAAATCGGCGAATTGTTCCCAGATATCCTCGAATTCGCCTGGTGTTCCGGCTTCATCATGAATCGAAGCGAGTGCCCGTTGATCAAAATTCCGCATCACCTCAGCCGAGATGATGAGGAGTGGCAAGGGAAGAATACCGACAATCGCCGCTTTATCTTCGTTGACAATCAACTCTTCACCAACGATTGCTCGTCCCAGGTTGTAATGTGTGTCTTGATCAATATAGATATCGATTTGATTCATCAAATGATAGATGGCGTTCGTCTGTTCGAGAGCGAACAATTGTTCATGATCGGGTTGTGTCTCATGGATGAATAAAATCCAGTCCATGATGATGTGGGGATCGTTTCCGAACGACTCCCAGACCGCATCCGTGACGCGGACGAAATGTACGTTTTCCATTCTCCCCCTCCCTTCTGTACTCTGTATTCCCTTTTTAAATTCGTTCTATACAAAAAAAGAGCCAGATTTCTCTGACTCCCTCTTCCTTAAATCGCTTTTTCGTCTTTTTCTGATTCTTGCCATGCTTCAAGCGTATCTTTCCCTGGCAAGTTCGGAATCGAGTCCGCATAGAATCGTGGCTCTTTTCCAGCTTTTCGTTGCACGACATAATCTTCGAGCGCTAGTTTCGCGATTTTCGAGAGACGGAAGATCGCATACAAGTTAACGATCGCCATCAGTCCCATGAAGATATCTGCCAACGCCCACACGAGGTTCGCCGATTCAACGAGTGAACCGAAGACGATCATGACGAGAACGAGTACACGATACGCCATCAAGACTTGTTTATTTTCACGGATGAAGTTGATATTCGATTCACCGTAGTAGTAGTTTCCGACGACAGAACTAAAAGCAAAGAGGAAAATCGCGACGACCATGAATCCTGTCGCGAGTGATCCCACTTGTGATGCGAGCGCACCTTGCGCTAAGTCGATCCCAGCTACCGGTTGACCACTAGCATCCTTTGTTGCCACTCCACTGACGAGAACGATCATCGCTGTCGCCGAACAGACCATCAACGTATCAACGAAGACCGCAAACGATTGAATCAACCCTTGTTTGACCGGGTGAGAGACTTCCGCTGTTGCCGCCGCGTTCGGCGCTGAACCCATACCGGCTTCGTTCGAGAACAAACCACGACGAATCCCGTTCAAAAGTGCTGCACCTACTGCACCACCTGCGAGTGTCTTGAATTCGAATAGACCTTCTTGGAAGATCAATTTAAAAATACTTGGCAGTACTTCAAGATTCGTCGCCATGATGTAGAGTGCGATCAGAATATAACCACCGGCCATGATTGGTACGAGGAACGACGCGACGGTTGCGATACTACGGACGCCACCAAAGATGACGAGTGCCGTCAGCACGACTAGTCCGACCGTAATCCATGTCTTATCAAAGCCGTATTGATTTTGAAGTGAAAGCGAGATCGTATTCGATTGAACGGAATTGAAGACAAATCCGAATGAGATCGTAATCAAGATACTAAATAAAATCCCTAACCAACGTTGACCGAGTGCTTTCTCCATATAATAGGCAGGACCCCCACGCCATGCCTTATCGTCCCGTACCTTGTAGATCTGCGCGAGTGTACTCTCGACGAATGCCGATGCCGAACCGATCAAGGCGATCAACCACATCCAGAAGACCGCTCCTGGTCCACCGAGTGCGATCGCTGTCGCGACACCCGCGATATTACCAGTACCGACACGTGCTGCCGTACTAATCGCGAATGCTTGGAATGGCGACACGCCGTCTTTCCCTTTATCCGTTCCTTGGAACAGTAAGCGTAACATCTCCGGTATCATCCGGAATTGAACGAACCGCATCCGGAATGTAAAATAAATGCCTAATCCGATGAGTAAGATGATCAGTACGTTTGTCCATAACATATCACTGATTCTACTGACTACATCCATTACCTGCTTCTCCATCCGATTCCCTCCACTTCCACCACATAGTTTCTCTTTTTAGATGTAAACTTTTTTCACATGTGAATTATCATACGCAATTTTTTTTGAAAAATCAAACTCATCTATACCTCAGACAACAAAAAACGTGTCAAACCTCACATCAGATGTCAGGTTTGACACGTTCATTTAAACAGGTTTTTAGATTAGATGAACAGATTCAGATTGGCACCATCCGTTGCACCAAGGTAACTGGCGACGCCACCATAATCGATATCATCCAGTAATTCCTCTTTCTTGATGCCCATGATATCCATCGACATCATGCAGGCGATCATTCGGACACCAGCAGCTTGTGCTTTTGCCATCATCGTCTCGAGTGCATCGACTTGTTTGTCCTTCATGACTTTTTTCATCATTTTTTGACCGGCGCCTGCCATGTTCATGTTCGAGAGCGGCAGCTCCCCGGCATGTTTCGGCATCATCATGCCCATCATCCGTTCGATTCCTGCTTTCTCGACTGCCGGTGCGTCTGGTTTTCGAATGATATTCAAGCCCCAGAACGTAAAGAACATCGTCACTTGTTTTCCCATCGCTTGTGCACCTTGTGCGATGACGAAAGAAGCGAGTGCTTTATCAAGATCACCACTGAAGACGACCATCGTCGCATCATCTGCCGGATTGACTTGAACCGGCGCTGCAGCTGGTGTCTCCCCTTGCCCTTTTTCAAGCAAGACCTCGACGACCCCTTGATTCATTTCCGCTGAATGGACCGTGTGACCTAGTTTTTTCGCCCATGCTTGAACGTCTGGCAAGAATCCTGGGTCTGACGCCTTGACGAAAATTTGCTCGCCGTCCGTCATCTGATCGATTTTTGTTTTCAGCTCTAAGATTGGACCTGGGCACTGTAAGCCGCATGTATCGAGCAGCGCCACTTGTTCTAGTGCAGTCTTCGTTGTTGGCTCACGTTTCGTTACCGTCACAGCAGTCTCCTCCTTCGCTTGGCTTCGTGCTTCTTGATCACGATGCACGACCGACCATGTTTTGTATCCGCCGCTTAAGTTTTTCACATCATAACCGTGTTGTTGCAACAGTTGACTCGCAACATATCCACGTAATCCGACTTGGCATGTCACATAGATCGTTTGATCCTTCGGCAGATCAGTCAACTTCTCACGTAACGTCGGTAACGAGATATTGACCGATCCCGGAATCGCGCCTAACTCGTTTTCCGATGGTTCACGGACATCGAGTAATAAGCCACCGTTGGCGACAATCGCATCGATTTCGTGCCAATGAACGTTCGCACTGTCACCAAGCACGATGTTCGACGCAATATATCCTGCCATGTTGACCGGATCTTTTGCTGAACTATATGGCGGTGCATATGACAGTTCAAGATCTGGTAGATCAAGCACTGTCAATCCACCTTTAATCGCTGTCGCGAGAACATCGATTCGTTTCTCGACACCCGTCATACCGATTGCCTGTGCTCCGTAGATCGTTCCTTCGATTGGATCAAACAGTAGCTTCATCGAAATCGGACTCGCCCCTGGGTAGTATCCCGCATGCGATCCCGGGTGGAGATGCACGGCTTCGTAACGAAGACCGAGCTGACGTAACCGTTTTTCATTGTTACCGGTCGAAGCGACCGTCAAGTCGAAGACTTTTGCGACCGCTGTTCCGAGCGTACCGCTGTACCGGACGTCACGTCCGGCGATGATGTCAGCAACGAGGCGTCCTTGACGGTTTGCCGGCCACGCGAGTGGAACATGTGTCGCTTCCTTCGTGATATAGTCTTTGACTTCGATCGCGTCACCAATCGCGAAGATGGATGGATCGGATGTCCGCAGTTGATCGTCGACTTGAATCGTCTGTTTGATGCCAAGTGTTAAACCAGCATCTGCTGCGAGCGTGCTCTCCGGTGCGACACCAATTGATAAGATATTCATCTCGGTTTCGATCACGCGTCCGCTTGTCAGGACGACGCGGCGACCTGCCTCTTCAAAACGAGCGACGCCATCTTCTAGAATCAACTCGATGCCTTTCGCACGAAGATGTTCATGAACGATTGCGGCCATTTCCGGGTCGACCGGAGCCATGACTTGATCCGCCATCTCGACGAGGGTGACGTGCGCCCCACGTTCGACGAGGTTTTCTGCCATTTCGAGACCGATGAATCCTCCACCGATGACGACTGCCCGCTCTGGACGCGTCGTATCGACGTATTCCCGCATCCGGTCCGTATCTGGGATGTTCCGTAACGTAAAGACGTTTGTTGCGTCATCGAGTCCTGGAATGTTCGGACGAATCGGTTTTGCACCTGGAGAAAGAATCAGATGATCGTACGATTCATCGTATTCTTCACCCGTTTCAACATTGCGGATCGTGACCGTCTTCGCTTCACGGTTAATCCGAATCGCTTCCGACAAATTGCGGACATCTAAATTAAACCGTGCATGCATGCCTTCTGGCGTTTGGACGAGTAATTTATTACGATCTTTGATGACATCTCCGATATAGTACGGCAGTCCACAATTCGCGAACGAAATCTCTTTTCCCCGTTCAAGCAAAATGATTTCTGCCGTTTCGTCAATCCGACGCAGTCGTGCTGCTGCCGTAGCGCCACCAGCGACGCCGCCTACGATGATCGTTTTCATCTGATGATTCCTCCTCGATTTTCTATCTGCCACTTAATATACCCTGTTAGGTATGTATTTTCAAGTCAGTTGCTCGCAGATTCACAAACATGACATATCTCTACTCTTTTGTATTTTCTTCCTATCTTAACGGACATTAGTTGCAATTCCTTCTGAAATGCTTGAAACTGAATTTATAGTATATAAAGGGGGATTTTGCAATGGACCAGGAACGTAACTCGAACGAATCAAACGAGAACAATAAAGTGACACCGATTCACCAAGATCGTCAACCCGAAACAAACGAACAAGGAATCGCGCCACAACAGCAACAACACTTGGAAGCTTTCCAAGCTTTCCTCGTGGAAAAAGGCATTCCAATGGAAGCACGTGAGAACGAGACACACGTCTTCTTCATGACACAAGAAAAAACACCTGCAGGAGCAGAACCGATGATGATGATCGTCTTCAGTAAGACGACGACAGATGTCGAATTGTTCGCTCGTACGGTGACACACGTACCAGACGGTGTCGAGGATCTCCCGATTCTGAACGCCATCAATGACTTCAACCAAGAATTCAAATACTTCCGCGTCGTTCTCGACAGCGACCGTGATGTCACGATCGCATCAACGATCGATCTTGATCACGGCTTCAATCCGGCTGCGATCTTCGGACATTCTGTCATGATGTTCCAAGCATCAGACGAAGTCTACACGTATTTGACAAAACTGTACGAACAGTTCTAATTTCTCATTTTAAAACGGCTTTGGAGCCCTGCTCCGAAGCCGTTTTTTTCTTTAAAGTTCAATTGACAATGAGAATTATTCTCGATATAGTTAGATTTGTGAAAACGACTACATGACGGAAAACGTCTTATTAATTCTTCTGGGGGAATCACGATTATGAAAAAACGTTTAAAAGTAGCTTCAATCTTCATGGTAGCCGGTATCTTGGCTGCCTGCGGTTCGAATGAAACGGATACGACTGCACCGAAAAAAGAGAAAACGGAACAGTCGACCGAAACAAAATCAGCAGATGCGGGGATCGCTGCAACGACACTGACAGATGAATTGACGATCTTCAGCTCAATCAAAACAGAACTCGACAAAGCAAAAGAAGGACAAGCGATCGATTGGAAGATGGTCACGACAAGTTATGAATCGAAACTAAAAGGTGGTGTCGAGACGACAGCACCAGAAATCGAACAAGTCATCCAGTCTGCTTTAGCAGGTGTGGAAGCGAAGGATCTCGATGAGAACATCGCTCGTCAACTCGTGGATAAAGGTCTACAATCGTATTTCTATAAATTACAAAAAGCAACGCAAGCAAAAGCTGAAGAAGCACTCGTAGCTGGTAAACCGGAAGCTGCAACGGAAGCACTCAAGGATGTTGAAGCGATGGCGAAGACCGTCTTCATTCCGACAGCTGAAAAACGGGACGCGAGCTACGGCTTCAAAAACGAAGACGCCATCGCTCAAGCGATCACATCAGGTCTTGCAGCTCAGCAAGAAGCCATCGACGCGAAAGAACTCGGTGATTTCAATGTTGCGAAACAAGTGACGGATAAATCGATTTATCGTTCCTTCTATTTAGCTGCACTCGGTTATGCACAAAAAATCGAGGATGGCGTCAAAGCCGGTACGGACGAAAAAGAATTACAAATGGAGCAAGCAGAAGGATATGGTTTCCTCCTCGCGATCGAAGAATCGTTAGCAGGTGGAGACGAAGAAGCTGTCAAAACGCTGAAAGAGCGCTATGATTTCTCGAAAACAAAACCAGCTGATGTCTCTTACAAAGAAATCGAAGGATTGTTCGCAAAAGCGTTGACGGAAAAAGTCGACGGTTATCATGAAGAGGCACAAGAAGCGATCGAGAAGAAAGACGTCGATACAGCACGTGCAGAAGCAATGGAAGCGAACATGTTCGTCGTTGCGATGAAACCGACGCTTGAGAATCGTCTCGGCAAGGACAAAGCAGCGCAAGTCGCAAAAGACGCAAACGAATGGTTCGCACTCGTCGAAAAAGGCGACGTCAAGGCTGAAACGACAGGCGAACGGATCACAGACGCACTCGAACCACTTAACTAAGAAGGAAATGGAAACGGAGGGATAAGATGAATATCGGAATCACAGGAGGTGCCGGCTTCATTGGCGCCGCCCTCGCCCTCCGGCTCCAGCAGCACCATACCGTCCATGTACTTGATGCTTTCACGGACTACTATGATGTTCAGTTAAAAGAAGAACGAGCAGCTGCATTAAGACGTGCCGGTGTTACCGTTACGACGGGTGACGTTCATCACGATCTCGACGCCTGGATGGAGACATCGTTCGACGCCGTCTTTCATCTCGCAGCTCTTCCAGGTGTTCCGCGTTCGCTCGAGGAACCGCATCACTATATTCGTGAGGACATCGATATGACGGTGACCTTGTTAGAAGCCGCAAAAAGACATGGCATGCCGCATGTCTTTTTCGCGTCTTCTTCTTCCGTTTACGGGGAACAGACTGGTCCGCTGAAAGAAGATCAGGCAACGGGACACGTCGCCAGTCCTTATGCGGCAGCCAAGTATAGTGCCGAAAGCTTTTGTCATGCTTATGCTCATTTATATGATGTAAACGTGACGCTGTTTCGCTTCTTTACGGTCTATGGTCCTTCGGGTCGTCCTGATATGGCGCTGTTTCGATTCATCGAACAGGCATTACGCGGAGAGGCACTCACCGTCTTCGGTGATCCGATCCGTGACTTCACGTATATCGATGACATCACCCGTGGAATGGAACAGGCGTTGCTGGCTCGTGCAGTAGGGACGTATAACCTCGGCGCGAATCAGCCGGTCTCCGTCCGCACTCTAGCTGAACGGATCGGTCAACGGTTTGATGTGCCCGTGCAAACTCAAACTGCACGACGTGGGGACGTGACGATGACATGGAGTGATACGACGGCTGCAAAAGAAGCATTCGGTTACCAACCGTCAATCGAGATCGATGTTGGACTGGAGCAGGTGATCGCGTGGCATCAAAACCGCTGATTCGAACGTTTCTGTATCTGACGCTTACCGGGCTTGTCATCTTTTTACTGCTCCGTTTTTTCCTGGAGTTACCGGTCTCGTATCGGTACATTGAAGCTTTATTCAAGAGTCCCTGGACAATCCTTGCGACCTTGACGTATGCGATCGCCTTTTATTTACGCGCGGTCGCCTGGCGCCGCGCCGATGCCAAACGTGCACCGACTGCTGTATACCTGTCGAGCCTGTATCTCGGACTGACGATCAATCATCTCTCACCGGTCAAACTGGGAGAGATGATCCGACTCGTGACGGCGAGAGCCGTCGGAAGTCCATGGAAACAGACGAGCGCGATCTTCGTCTTACAACGAAGTATTGACTTGATCGTTCTGTGTACCTTCATTCTGATCGGTTGGTTGTTTCACCCAATCGTCTTGCTCGTCGCGCTCCTTGCGACCGCGTTATTGCTCGTGTTACGCCGACATGTCCCGCATCTCCCATCGCTCGTTCTGTTCGGAACGCTCGCTTGGGCAGTCGAGGCACTCGCCGTCTTCCTCCTCTTGCACGGAGCAGGTATCGATGTGTCCTTCCCGACGACATTGATTGCGATGAGTGCCGGTGTCCTGTCCGGTGTGATTCAGTTCACGCCGGGTGGCCTCGGTACGTATGAACTCGCGATGGGTACAGTGTTACGGCAAGCCGGTGTTGCCCATGCGTACGACGTTGCCTTGATGACGCACTTCTTTAAATATGCCTTTGCTTTTCTCATTCCGCTGTACGTTCTCATTCGGCATCCGGCTACGCTTCGGTTGTTGGTTCGTCAGCTCAAATACACTGATTGGAAAGGAGGAAGACGATGAAAAGCGCTTCTCGCTTTGAAAAAGTCGCAGCACGCGCCTGGAACTTACTCAATGAAGGAAAACCCTTCACACCCATTTTTACGATCGGCGTCTTCTTGACGTACGCCTTATGGACGCAGATGCCACTCGCAGAAGCTGGTCTTGGTTTCATCGTGACGCTTCCTTTATTTATCTTGCTTTGGCGTTATGACTTTCCGTTATTTTTACGAAATTACCTTTGGATCCCGGTCATCGTTTGGCTGTTCCTTCGGGGTACGAATGCAGATTATTTACCTTTGTTCGCCTATGGCGCAGGTCTCTATTTCTTCTTTACGATTTTTTTCTGGGGAACGATCTATTATCATCTCCGGATCGGAACGCGCTGGACGAACTTCACGCGTTTTTGGAAACTCGTTCTGAAGAATAGTGATTCGACAAGTGGTAACGCGCAGGAGCAACTGCCTAAGGTTGCTCTGTTGCTCATGTACTGGTGGACGGCAAGTGACGCATCGACACTCGACATGACGTTCATCTGGTTCCCAATTGGTCTATTCGTCTTTGCATGGATCCTGCATCACTACCTGTTCGACTGGAAACCGAAGTTGCCCGAGGCAATGACGGCAGATGCCGATCTTCCGACTTCAGAAAAAGTCTATGTTCTGATTGTCGACGGGATGCGTAAAGATCGCTACATGGCAGCAAACACGCCGTTCCTCGAACGATTGCGTCAGGAAGGAACGGAATATACGAATATGGAGACGGTCTACCCTGCCCGGACCGTCGTCTGCTTCAGTTCGATGTTCACGGGTGCTCGCCCAGAAGATCACGGCATTCATTCGAACATGGTCTGGAATACGACCGGCGTTAAAACGGATACTGTCTTCGATCGTCTCCGTGCCGTCGATAAATCAGGAAAAATTCTTGGCATCGCGCACCTTGTCGATGCGTTCGGTTCAACCGATGTACGGACCGTCACGGCGGTCATGCATAACGATGTCGCGGATCGAAATATCGTAGAACGTGCCAAACAAATCGTCCATGAAGAGGATCCGGATCTGCTCGCGATTCAGTTGATCGGAACGGATCAAACGGGACACAGTCGGGGCACCCTCTATTCCGAGTATGTTCAAAAAATCGAAGAAGCGGATGCATTACTCGCTGAATTTTGTGAGGAGCTCGATCGTCTCGGTAAACTCGAGGATGCGACACTCATCGTCATGGCAGATCACGGTCAAGCGGACGGAATCGGTGGACACGGTCACTTGGATGAAGGCGAACGGTTCGTTCCGTTCTGGATATATGGTAAGAACGTTCATGCCGGTCTGAAAGTGGATACGCACCGTCATATCTTGTCACTCGGACCAACGATCACAAAAGTCCTAGGGGCAGACATCCCGCACGATAGCCGTGGTGTGCTGTTGACAGAAGCGTTCAAGGAGGCGAAGTCTAAATGAAGATCATCGTCTTTTTACCGGCCCACAATGAGGAAGTGTCGCTCCCGCTCGTCTTAAAACGAATTCCGGACATGATTGATGGCATTCCGGTCGAGACTCTCGTCATCGACGACGGCTCAGTGGATGCGACGAGTACGATTGCGCGTCAACACGGCGCACATGTCTATCAGTTCGAGCAGAACCAAGGACTAGGCGCTGCAGTCCGGGAAGGACTCCGCCAATCCTACGAACTCGGCGCTGATGTTGCTGTCATGATTGATGCGGATAACGAATATCCGGCCGATCAAATTCCGGATATCGTCCGACCGATCTTACACGATCAGGCCGACTACGTATTCGGTTCCCGCTTCCTCGGTACCGTCGACGGGATGCGGCTCTATCGCTATATCGGCAATCATGTCTTCACGTGGTTGCAATGCCTTTTATTGAAACGTAAAATCCATGATGGTCAAAGTGGGATGCGTGCTTTTTCACGCGCAGCGTGTCACCATGCTGAGATCATTCACGATTATAACTATGCCCAAGTATTGACCCTCAATCTCGTCCGAAAAGGCTTCCGCCTTCACGAAGTTCCGATTCGTTATCGGGTCCGGGAAGCAGGAAAGTCCTTTATCCGTCTGAATTATGTCCAACGTGTCCTCCCAGCGATTTACCGGGAGTGGCGACGACCGATCACACAGCTTAGCGTTGAAGAACGCATGGAACGAAAGGAGCACCTCGGATGAAACGCCTTCTTTTGCTACCGCTCCTCCTGCTCTCACTGTTCGTGAGCACTTCCACGGTTTCCGCTTATAGTTACGGAGACCCAGGAAAGGAAGCTTTTGCGGAAGCGTATAAACAATTTGAAGAACAACTTAATGCCAAGGATTACGCGCTTGCGAAAGAGACGCTTGCCGCCTATGATAAAGAATTCAAACTGTATTTCCCTGAAGCGAAAGCGAAGATCGATACGGCGCTTGAACAAGAAGATGCCGAGGCTGCTAAACAAGCGTACCGCGTCGCTCTCCGTCAAAATATCGAACGTCGCCTGCACTTTGCTGAAGAGCAGTTCGAGGACTTCGGTCAAGCGAAACTCTTACTCGCGAAAGCCCGCGGGACATACGATGTGCTTGCACCTTACGTCAAGGAAAGCAAGGATGCACAAACATCCGATGACGTGTATACTGCATTTGATGAATCCTTAAAGGCACTCGGAAACCCTGGTCTGTTTGGGGTCGGGAAAAAAGCGAGTGATGAAGAATCCTTCAAAGAAAACATTACGATGATCGAAGATACGTTGACTCCCCTTTTCGTCCTGCCGGGTGAAGAAAAAACAGGAGTCTTCACGGAAGAAGACTCCTTCCTCGGTCAGACGTTCGGAACGGACGCGATTTGGAAATTGATTGCGCTCGGACTCGTCATCGTCCTCATCGTCATCGTCGTCATTGGTCAATGGAAGAAGAAACGCCGCTCATAAGGAGGAAGACAGATGGATTTTCAAGCGTTTTTGATTACGCTTCGGGAGTGTCTCGAGGCTGTTCTCATCGTTGGGTTGATCTTAGGTTATCTCGATCGATTGAACGCTCCACAATATAAAAAGTGGGTCTACGCAGGTGTCGGGTTGGCACTTCTCGCTAGCCTTGGTGTCGCGTTCCTGTTCCAAGTCGTCTTTACGAGTTTTGCGAGCTTCGGAAGCGATACGTATCTCCGTCTCGGCATCATGATGGTCTCCGTCTTGCTCTTGACACACATGGTCCTCTGGATGGGAAAGGAAGCGAAAGAAAATCAAAAAGCCTCGCAAGCGAAGGTCGCCGCTGCCGTCTCGACGGGTAGTGCCATCACGATGATCATCCACTCCTTCCTCGTCATCGTTCGAGAAGGAATTGAGACCGTCTTTTTCTTCGCTGCCATCTCAGGTGGGGAAATCGAAAAAGTACTGACGAGTTACGGTGCGGTTTCCGGTCTGTTACTCGCCTTGATTTTCGGATACTTATTCGTTTCCGGCTCTATGAAGATTCCCGTCAAACGCTTCTTCCAAGTGACGGGTGTACTCATTCTATTCATCGCAGCCGGCATGCTCGTCCAAACGATTGGACGCTTCCAAGATCTTGGTTTGCTCGGTAGTCTTTTGATGAATGCTGACGGCACACCAGCTGCTGTATACAATATCGTCGGCTTCATGCCGGAGCACTATATCGATCAGGTGCAATACTTGCGTGATACAGGAAATTCAACATTGATCAGTGGACAGATCGGAACGTTCATGGGTGCGATGTTCGGATACAGCCATAACCCCTCGCTCGAACAAGTCGTCGCTTGGTGGGGCTACTTCGCCTTTGCCGGTTGGATGTTGCTCCGTCAAAACAAACCATCGAAGTCATCAAAGTCCTTACAGGAGGTTTCTTGACCGTCCAAAGCGATCGTTCACGTCCGCGTGGACGATCGCTTTTTTGGATCACGTTGCTATTCATCGGTGGCTGGATTGGTTTACGGATCAGTTACGTCAGTCCCTTCATCGCGAGCTACGATATTGCGAACTTCACGTTAGCTGTGACCGATTATGATCTGGCTGATTTACGTCCGCACTTTCCGGGTTATCCCTTTTTCATCTTATTTGCCAATCTGTTTCTGCCGCTGGTGATACCTGTCAAAGCGCTCGGACTCGTCTCTACACTAGGACTAGCAAGTGCGCTCTTGCCACTTTACTCGCTCTTTCGCCGTCATGCCTATGATACGGCTCGGCTGATCGCTGCCTTTACCGTTCTCTCCACTGCCTCACTCGTGACGTTCGCTGCGACAGGGATGTCGGATGGGCTCGCCCTCGGACTACTCGTCTGGTACGGCTGGAGCATCGAACGCGCACGGCATCAGATTCGTCGCTGGCTTCCGTATCTTCTGTTCGGTTTACTGATGGCGACTCGATTGTCCTACGCGCCGTTTGGCTTCATGTTGCTTGTCCTGCTGTGGCAGGTACGAAAGGATTACTGGCAACTCTTATCCGAGTGCGCCCTTCTTGTTCTGGCGCAGTTTGCTTGGTTGCTCCCGGTCGCTTTTTCTGTCGGTGGACCCTACTCGTTTCTTCAATTATCACTCCGCTTCGTCAGCGGTCATTTTTCCGATTGGGGTGGTTCTGCTCAGACCGATGACGCTTCTATCGTTCAACGATTTGTTCAAACACTTCAGCAACTCTTCTGGCATGGGATCGGCTATGGCACGTGGATCGGACTAGTGTCAGGACTGATGCTGTTTTTACGAAAACGTTGGGCGGTCGATGTCGCTTGGGGAGCGACGGCTGGACTCTATTTCGTTTGGGTCTGGCTCGGACAAAATATCGATAAACCCCGTCATGTCTTACCGCTTGTCCTATTGCTACTCATCTGGTTGATCCGTCAGCTTCCGTTGCAGATGTATCTGCCGTTTTTAGTCATTCAGTTGACGATCGGTAGCCTCGCGTTAAACGAGCAAGCAACGCGTCCTCCGGCAACGATTGAACTGGCGCGTTACGTAGCGACTCTTCCAATCGGCGCGACAGTCTTTACCGACGAGGAAGCTCGCCAATTCCAGTCCGAACGACCGGATGCCGCGATCGTTCCGATCGGATCGATCAGTAAATGGAACGCAGAACCAAAATCCGACCAGAGTTACGTGACTGGTCGATTGCTCGAGCGCCTTCACGCTCAAGGCGTACGACCAAAAGTCAAACAAGTCATCCGCTTCACGAGTGATGCCCGCTACGAACCAGAAGACGCGCAAGCGATGCTGTATCAATTAACGCCTTGACGGCACGACTACACCCATACGAAAAACCATGTCGATTCCCGAATAACACCGCGGAAATCGATATGGTTTTTTCATTGCTGCGTATCGTAACGACGTTCCATATAATCAAAGGTACCGCCGCTGATTTCAATCGTCCGGACTGGTTCGAAGCCGAGACGACGATACAGTCGCTGTGCTCCTGCATTCGTTTGATCAGCGTTTAAGGTGAACGCTTGTAGTCCTCGCTTTTCCCCTTCTTCCGCTGCTGCCTGCAATAATTCCGTTCCAATTCCTTTTCCACCATGACGCGCGTCAACCGATAAAGTATCCAAGTAATAGACCGGTCCTTCCGTCTCGACGTCGATCCGGACGTCTTGACCCGTCCAGCGCTTCAGTTGTGCTTTGATCGGTTCGTCGAGTCGTTTCGCATCCGTCCCGGCATACGCAATGACGATTCCCGCTACTTCATCCTCGATGATTTTCACGAGGATGTTCTCATGGCTCAGTCGATTTCCTGTTTCAGCGACGAAGTACGCGAGTCGCTCTAAAACTTCCTCCCGCTTTGTCGTTCCCGTCAGTGTCTCAGCAATCTCATGAATCGCCTGCTCAATCAACGGGGCAATCTGTTGCGCTTCAGAAGCATGTGCTTGTCGAATCATCTCATCCTTCTCCTTTCGTTTTTCTAATCCATGAACCTGAAAAATCGGACTCGACGATGTCGAATCCGATACATGATTTTGTTAGACATTCATCTGTCTCACTGCGTGACTTTTTGTACGACAGGTGCCGGTACGATGACAGGCTCCCGTGTCATGACAGCAACGACACGTCCAGCGATCGCTACAGCCAGTAACGTATATAACGTTAAGCTGAGCGGCAGATAGACGAGTGAGATGACTAACACGATGGCATCGAGTCCGAACAAGATCGTCCCGATCGATAGACCTGTCAGTTTGCTGAGTCCCATCGATAGCAAATCGTCTCCACCTGTTGCCGCTCCACTTTTCAAAACAAGTCCGAGACCATATCCGGTCACGATTCCGCTAGCGATCGCTGCGATGAGCGTCGCTGGCCAAGCCTGTTCTGGAAAGTGGAACAAATCGAGTCGGTGCCACATCTCATAAAAGACTGATAACGCACCTGCTGAGAGTAACGCTTCGCTGACGAAACGTTTCCCTTTGAAGTACAAGGCACCGATGAAAAATGGAATATCGAGCACGATCATTGAGATCGAAGGATTGATATCAAAAAAGTATCGACCGAGCAACGATAATCCGATAAAGCCGCCTTCTGCTAATCCGAACTGTTCATTCAATGTGTAGTAACCGAACGCCATGATCAGCGTTCCGGTTAAGATGGTTGCGATTCGTTTCATGTTTTATTGTCCTCTCCCGTTTACATCGTGGGAGAGGTTTTATACGTCCCGTTTGGGTATTCATCTATTTTCGCTCTCCCTGATTTTTATAAGCCATTACCGTCTTGTTCGTTTTGACCGGTACTGCTAAAAATCAGGTAAGCTGAATAGATGATTGGTCCTCTCGGTATCCATCGGTTTCCACCCCTTCATTAAAAATCTATTTTCATTATAACCCGAATTTCAGTAACTAAAACAGTTTTACGCATTCTTCACATAATCCAAACACTCTTGCTCATTCATTCACAATTTAGACAAGATTATGCTCAACGTTGAACAAACTACTTGAAAAAAACCTTGTGAAGGATTACACTAAGTATATCAAATGAATGTGATATTCATCACAAACAAAACACAAAGGAGACTTTACCCATGAAAGTAGCAGTCATCGGATGTACACACGCAGGAACAGCAGCAGTCAAAGAACTCGCTTCGCAACAAGACGTCGAGATTACCGTTTATGAGCGGAATGACAATGTATCGTTTCTCTCTTGTGGAATCGCGCTTCACGTCGGTGGTGTCGTCAAACATGCGGAATCACTTTTCTACTCATCACCAAGTGAACTCGCTGAACTCGGCGCTGAGATGCGTCTGAAACATGATGTGCTTGAAATCGATAGTGAACGCCAAACGATCGTTGCGAAAAACCTCATGACTGGTGAAGTCGTTTACGATACGTACGATAAACTCATCATGACGACAGGATCATGGCCAATCATTCCGATGCTTCCTGGCATCGAGTTGAATCAAATCGAGCTCTGTAAAAACTATCACCATGCTCAAACAATCATTGAAAAAGCGACAGAAGCACAACGGATCACAGTCGTTGGTGCAGGGTATATCGGTGCTGAACTCGTCGAAGCGTTTGAAGCATACGGAAAAGACGTCACGTTCATTGATAGTGCGGATCGCATTCTCAACAAATACCTCGACCGCTCATTCACTGACGTCATCGAACGTGAATTGACAGACCGTGGCATTCGTCTCGAACTCGGGCAAACCGTCCAAAGCTTCAAAGGGGAAAACGGTGCTGTGACACACGTCGTCACAGACAAAGGAACGTTTGAAACGGATCTCGTCATTCTCTGTGTCGGCTTCCGCCCAAGTACGGAACTCTTAAAAGGACAGGTCGACATGCTACCGAACGGTGCCATCATCGTTGACGATTATATGCGCACAAGCAACCCGAACATCTTTGCTGCTGGTGACAGCTGTGCCGTCTATTACAATCCAGCTCGGACACATGCCTATATTCCACTCGCAACGAATGCTGTCCGGATGGGAACATTAATCGGTAAAAACTTACGCGCACCAAAGATTCGTTACCAAGGAACACAAGGCACATCAGGTCTTCGCCTATATGATTTGAACATCGCGTCGACTGGTTTGACAGAAGAAGCGGCACCCTTGTTCGGACTTGAAGTGAGTAGCACGACAGTCACAGATGCGTATCGCCCAGAGTTCATGCCAACAGCAGAAGACGTCCAATTGAAGCTCGTCTTCGAGACAGCAACCCATCGTGTCGTCGGTGCACAAATCATCTCAAAAGTGGATTTGACACAAGCGATGAACACACTGTCGGTCGCCATTCAAAACGATATGACACTTGAAGAGCTCGCTTTCGTCGACTTCTTCTTCCAACCGCACTACAACAAACCATGGAACTTGCTGAACCAAGCAGCTCTGCAAGCAATGAATGAGCGTCAATCCGCTCGTGTCTAAGCGCATTACACGATAAATCAAACAAGCAACGGATCACCGTTGCTTGTTTTAGACTGAAGACAAAGCGCAATTTTTCTCTAACGAGAAGGATTGCGCTTTTTTGTTCGTCTCGAATCGTTTTCCTGGGACAAGCATCGCGCCGCTTCGCTTCACTGCAGGATCGCTCCTGCTTGTTTTTTCCTAGGAAGCGATTTCGAATGAAACCCCCAGTTATGTCGTCTTTTTCTCCGATTCAGTCTCAAATAGATGCTGCCAGTCCTGATACGGCATTGTGCCATTCACCGTTTTCATGTCAAAGCGTAACGGTGCAATCAATTCGAGCGAATTGCCATCCGGATCCTCGAAGTAGATCGCCGCGTGCGCATGTGGATGGTTATCGAGAACAAGCGGTTGATCGGCTACCGCTACACCAAACGCAGATCGAACGGTAATGCCCCTCTCCTTTAACCAGTCCTGTGCTTTATCGATATTTTCTTGCTCCATCCGAAACGCAACATGTCGAATCGACGGATGATACGGTAACTCAGCTTGACCAGCTTTCCATAGCCCCAACCAACTCTTACCTTGCTCAATCCAAAAGGAAGCGACGCGTTCATTTTGGAACGCACATGCAAGACCCAATTTTTCATAAAAGGCAATCGATCGTTCGAGTTCCTTGACCGGTAAATGAGCTTCATACAATCCAGCAATCATCTTCTTCACACTCCTCTTTTTCTAGTGTAAACCATCAATTTCCAAATTTACTACCATCAGAAACGTTTAATCCGACCTGTTGAGGGAACATACACCCTATACCAAAACCAACTTTCAGGAGGAATGTTTACATGGCTGCATCGAAAAATCCGTTAACCCAATACTTCAATGACGATTTCCCAAAACAATATCAGGACGCACCAGCGGTTCAAGCAAAAATGGAACCTGTTCCCGATTGTGGAGAAGAGAGTTATAAAGGCTCTGGCAAATTGATCGGCAAAAAAGCACTGATTACGGGTGGCGACTCCGGCATCGGCCGAGCAGCAGCCATTGCTTACGCTCGTGAAGGAGCTGACATCGTGCTCAACTACTTACCGGAAGAACAACAGGATGCGGAAGAGGTTAAAGCACTCGTTGAAGCAGCGGGACAAAAAGCATATCTCTTACCTGGTGATTTAAGTGATGAAGCGTTCTGTGGACAACTCGTCAAAGAAGCACACGAATCGCTCGGTGGACTCGACATTTTGGCGCTTGTTGCAGGTAAACAACAAGCCGTCGAAGATATTCTCGACCTGTCAACGGAGCAATTACGTAAGACATACGAAATCAATGTCTTCTCCCTCTTCTGGGTCGTCAAAGCAGCCTTGCCACTCTTAAAAGAAGGGGCTTCGATCATCACGACGACATCCGTTCAAGGATACAACCCAAGCGCGAACCTCTTGGATTATGCATCGACGAAGTTTGCCATCAACGGGTTCACGCGCGGACTCGCTAAACAAGTCGCACCAAAAGGAATCCGTGTCAACTCCGTCGCACCTGGTCCGATTTGGACACCGCTTCAAATCTCGGGCGGTCAGCCAAGCGAGAACATTCCAGAGTTCGGACAGGAAACACCACTGAAACGCAGTGGTCAACCGGTCGAACTGTCGGATGTGTATGTCTTCCTCGCTTCAGACGCTGCGAGCTATGTTACAGCGCAAATCTATGGTGTCACAGGCGGAATCGAATTAGCATAAGAATTGCATTTGACGGGAATGACTCAAAAGTCAGTTTCTACAAAGACCAGGGTGGCAGAATGATAATCTGCCACCCTTTTCTCGTAAAAAAAGAAGTGCTCGTTACACGCGACTCCTACAGGAAAAAGCGCATTTTTGCGCTGTCAGAGACAAACAAGACCCGCTTTCCTGCTGAAGAAAGCAGGAAAGCTGTTGTGTCTCGCCTGAAGAAAGGGCGTGAAAAGACTAGTCACTCTTTTTTGAGTCAGCCCCATTTACGTATATCTTAACGGGATATCAGTTGCATCACCGGGTACCATTTAGTCTAATGAAAGTATTAACGATGAAGGAGTGAATCAGATGACTGAAAAAGAAAAGATGATTCAAGGGGAACTCTACTTAGCACAAGATCCGGAACTCGTAGCTGACCGTATCCGAGCACAATCGCTCTGTTATGAGTTCAATCAATTGAGTGTTCATGATGGGACTAAACGGAAGGCACTTCTTCAACAATTATTCCAGACGGAGCAAGCCGACTTTTACATTGAACCGACCTTTAAATGTGACTATGGCTACAACATTACGTTAGGGGCTCGCTTTTATGCCAACTACGACTGTGTCTTGCTCGATATTTGTCCGATCACGATTGGTGACAACTGCATGCTTGCTCCAGGAGTACATATCTATACTGCGACCCATCCACTCGATCCTGTCGAGCGCAACAGCGGTTATGAATTCGGGAAACCGGTCGTCATCGGGAATAACGTCTGGATCGGTGGACGCGCGGTCATCAATCCCGGTGTGACAATCGGAGATAATGCTGTCATCGCCTCAGGTAGTGTCGTCGTCAAGGATGTACCGGCAAACAGCGTCGTCGGTGGAAATCCAGCCCGAGTCATCAAAACAATCTAATTCTCATCAAATTCTAATCTGTTCCTCAGCTTCCTTTCACATGGTCTGGTTATTCTATGTATAAGAACAACAGCCACTACTAAAGGAGGACATCAACATGACTGAAAAACGAACAGATAAAGGGAATAAACGTTTCAAAAAAGGAATCGCTACACTTGCCGTAACGGGTACAGTCTTAACAGGAGCCGGAGCGTTTCTCCTCTTCACAGGTCCAGGACACTCGCTCGTCAACTCGACGGTCACCACTTCACAGCAGGCAGAGCAAAAAGTCGAAGCTGCTTCGCGCCAAGTCGAACAAAATCTTCCAGCTTCGATGCGTGACGATCAGGAACTCGAAGGCACATTACAGAAACTATCGGATCGTTCAATGACGATCGATGTCAACGGTGAATCTCGTACGTTTGATTTCGCTTCGTCAGTCGAACGCGAAGCCGTGCAAGAAGGCGATTGGGTCAAAATCGATCTGAATGCAAATCAGCAAATCACGGAACTTGAGCGAGAAGATCAAGATGATCGGAATGACCGAGAGGACGATGGCAATCGCTCAGATGATTCATCGGATGATGCGAATGAACGGTACGGCATCCTTCGTGCCCTATCACAAAGTGAATTGACACTCGAACAAGATGGACAAGAGACGGTCTACGCGATTGCGGATCGTGCGGAACGCGACGCTGCGAAATCTGGGGATATCGTGAAAATCGAATTGAATGCAGATGGTCAAGTCCGTGAGCTTGATCGGGAAGACGACGACGAGGATCGTAATGCTACACGCGACGAAGACCGTGACGATGCACGGGAACAAGAAGTCCGCGGCACGCTCGCTAAAATAACGAATCAAGAAATCATCATCGAACAGAATGGTACGCAAAAATCGTACTCTCGTGCATCAAACATGGAACAAGATGATGACATCCGAGTCGGCGGTTCCGTCAAACTTGAGTTAAACGCGTCAGACGAAGTGACAGAAATCGATGAATGATCATTAAAGGAGGATGTTTATGCCAACCACCATCTTAATCGTTGAGGACGATGCGAAAATCGCACGCCTCCTTGAACTCGAACTCCAATATGCCGGGTACGCGACACGTGTCGCCTCTAACGGAAAAGATGGTCTCGCTGCCGCTGAGCATTCGGTTGATCTCGTCTTACTCGACGTGATGATGCCGGAGCTGAGCGGCTTCGAGGTGTTGCGCAGGCTCCGTGGAAAAGGCATTCATGTCCCCGTCATTATGCTAACGGCACGTGGAGAAGTTTACGATAAAGTCGCAGGGCTCGATCTTGGTGCGAATGATTATGTGACGAAACCGTTCGAGATGGAGGAACTCCTTGCCCGGATCCGGGCGTTACTCCGCACTCCGGCTTCAACGAATAACGCATCGCGCATGTTACAGTTCGCCGATCTTGTACTCGACCTTGATCGACACGAAGCATTTCGCGATGAATTGCGACTCGATTTGACACCACGTGAATTCGAACTCCTGACGTATTTACTGGAAAACAAGGAACATGTCCTGACACGCGAACAAATCCTAAATCGCGTATGGGGGTACGATTACTTCGGCGAGACGAATATCGTCGACGTCTACATCCGTTATCTTCGGAAAAAAGTCGATGCCCACCCTCCTGCTTTGATCCAGACCGTTCGTGGGGTGGGGTATGTGCTACGGGAGGCGACGCCATGAAGCTTCGAACGAAACTCGCTTTATCCGTCACCGCCTTTACGACACTTTTATTACTGCTTTCGTTCATCGTCGTGACCTTCGTCGTCCGCAATCATTTGATTGAATCCCGTTATACGCAGCTTGAACAGGCAGAGGAATTGATGGAGGATGATTCATCGGTCCGGGCATTACTGACGCTTCATGAAGATTCCGTCGTCTTATCGAACGAAGATGGACGATGGGTCATTTCAAATGATGAAGATGACGACTCGTCTACCGTTAACGGAGACGTACAAGCAAGTGACCTACCCGGTATCCCGCGCTCGAACGAACCTTTCAAGTCTGGCGATTGGTTCGGTATCGTCTATCAGGATCAAGCCTATTTATTCGAAGATGAAAGCGTCGATGATACGGTCTCGACACTCATCTTGACCTTCACCATCGTGTTGGTCGTCGGAATCGTCATCGCGTTCATCAGTAGCTTCTGGATTGCATATCAGACGCTTCGCCCGCTCAGGCAACTGAATGATACGATGCAACGGATCTCGTCTTCTGGAACGCTTGAGACCGTGCAGACCGAACGTGATGATGAGATCGGTCGCCTCGGTCGCGTCTTCAATCAGATGATTGGGCGTGTCGATCAGACGATGGAACAACAACGGCAGTTCGTCGCCGATGTCTCGCATGAGATGAAGACACCGCTGACCGTCATCGAAGGGTATGCGCAATTATTGAAGCGATGGGGCAAAACGAAGCCGGACGTCCTCGATGAATCGATTGAAAATATCTTACAGGAGACGCATGCGATGCGGACGACCTTGATCGAGCCCATGCTCGAACTGTCTCGTCTCGGTTATGAAGAAACGTCTGTCGAAGAGATTGACTTAGCCGAGCTTGGGAGCGAACTCGCTGATCGGATGTATCACGCGACAGGGACGATCATCCCTGTTGATGCCTCTGGAACGATTCTGGCGAATCGCGAAGCGGTGCTACGCATCTTGACGATTTATATCGATAATGCCCTGAAATATGCCACTTCTCCTGAATTGCATCTGCGCAAGGAGCGACTCGCTGTTCTTGATCGAGGAACATCTCTAACGAACGAAGAACGTACCCGGTTATTTGACCGGTTTTACCGACTTGATGCAGCACGCGATCGTTCAGGAAGTGGACTCGGATTGTCGATTGCTGCAGCTCTAGCGACGACACACCATTTTCAGGTCGGTAGTGAAGCCCGTCAACCAGATGGCAGTTGTTTCTATCTGATTCCCGAGCAGTCTAAATGAAACTTTTTCTACATTTGTGTCGTACACTTAAGGAAGAACGTCACATGATGAAAGAAGGAATTTCACGATGGCTAAAAAACGTTGGGGTGGACTTGCTGTTGCCGGCGCCTTTCTCTTAACGAAAGGAAAGGTCATCCTTGCCTTATTGAAATTTTCGAAGTTTGGAGGCACTCTGATTTCGTTCGGAGTTTCGCTTCTCTTTTACGCTCAAGTATTCGGTGTCTGGTTCGGGGTCGGATTACTTTATCTCCTATTCATTCATGAGATGGGACATCTACTCGCTGCGAAACGACTCGGTTTTAAAACGGGTCCCGCGATTTTCGTACCGTTCATGGGAGCCGTCATCGGGATCAAAGATACGTTCCGGACTCCAAAACAAGAAGCGATTCTTGCGTACGGTGGACCACTCGCGGGTCTCGTGTCCCTGATTCCGCTTGCAATTGGATATGCTGTGACCGGAAATGACTTCTGGCTCGTCATCTTCCATCTCGGAGCCTTGTTGAATCTCTTCAATCTACTCCCTGTCAGTCCGCTTGACGGTGGACGGATTCTTGCGGGACTTCCGATCATCGTTTGGGTCGCTGGTCTTGCTGCCTTGATTGCTTACGGCATCACGAATTTCAGCCTGATTCTGCTCTTGATTGCTTTCTTCGGCGGCAGTGCTGTCTGGAAACGGTATAAATTCGCGAAACAGTATGAGGCGAACCGATCGACCTTGATGTTATACCGTGCTGCACGCGAACGCGTCTTACGCGCAAAGGCGGAGCAGGAACGCGTAAACGCTGAAGTCGCTCTTGCACCGGAAGTGGAGGAAGAACAAACGGTCGAAAGTACGTACGATCCGATTGCTTGGTCGCTTCGTCTCGATTTACAAGATTTGCGACAAGCGAGTCCAGAAGAGGCACGTCAGGAAGCGGACGATCTGTTACGGTATCAATATGATGCTGCGAACGACTACGATGCGTTGTTGCGACGAATCGATCAGCGGATCGAACCGCTCCGACTCGCTGAAGAGTCGGTCCAGTATCACCAGATGCCGAAAAAACAACAAACGATCACCTTACTCGCTTACTTGGCGCTCGGTGCCATTTTATTCATTGCTTTCGAGTACTCGAAAGGGTACTTGCCTACACCATCTTAAAACGAGTTCCATCGGATGCGCTTCATGGCGCATCCTTTTTTCATGGAACGAACACATTGACTAGAGTGATTTCTTGCATCTCTTCATAGAAGCGACTACTCTGAGTAAAACCCTACTTACCACTTGTCTAAAAAAGGAGGCTCTCCTTCCATGAATAAAAACACTGCCCGTTTGGGTGAAGCACCTGTCAACCAGCTCTTACTTAGTCTCTCCTTGCCGGCAATGGTCGGGATGCTCGTCACGGCACTCTATAATATCGTCGATACGATTTTCGTCGCTCAAGGCATCGGTACGGCTGCCGTTGCCGCTGTCGGAATCGCTTTCCCCGTCCAGCT
Source organism: Exiguobacterium sp. UBA1053 (assembly GCF_002316465.1). Taxonomy (NCBI): domain Bacteria; kingdom Bacillati; phylum Bacillota; class Bacilli; order Caryophanales; genus Exiguobacterium; species Exiguobacterium sp. UBA1053. The sequence goes on from NZ_DCDO01000011.1 coordinate 42,439, forward strand.
CGTGTTGATGGCAATCGCCAACTCGATTGGGATCGGGGGGGCTGCGATTGCGTCACAACGGCTTGGTCAAAAACAGACGGATGGTGCCAGTCGTGCTTATGCGAACGTCTTGATAGCGGTTTTCTTCATCAGTATGCTCGCCATCATCAGTGCTTTCATCTTCGTCGAACCGTTACTTCGTCTCTTTGGAGCGACAGATGAAATCATGCCGTATAGCATCGATTTCTTACGCGTCCTCTTGATCGGATCTCCTTTCTTCATGTTGACGATGGCGTCGAGTGCCATGTTACGCGCAGAAGGACGCGCGAACTATCAGATGCGCGTCATGCTGACGACGGTTGCCATCAACATCGTCCTGACACCTCTGTTCATCTTTGGTCTTGATTGGGGCATCCAAGGTGCTGCACTCGGGACAGTCGTTGCGCAAATCGTCGGTGCTGCACTTGTTTTCCGATTCTTCTTTACGAAACGTCGGCAAACGGGGTTAACACTCGATCGACATGCTTTCAAACCCGATTTCCGTTTAACGTTTCGGATGATGCAAATCGGATCATCGTCTTTCATCATGCAAGTCTCCCAATCGATTTTGTTCATCACCGTCAACCACATGCTCGTCCGGTACGGGGGTACGACAGAACTAGCGACGTTTGCGGTCATCAATAAGTTTATGGCGCTTGTCGGTATGCCAATCATGGGGATCGTACAAGGGATGCAACCGATCGTTGGGTATAATTTCGGTTCTCGGCAATTTAGCCGGATGTCGCTTGCCATCAAGCTCGCAATCCGTTACGGCTTATCGTTATCAATCAGCTTGTGGTTACTGATTCAACTGTTCCCCCGTTTTTGGGTCGGCTTGTTCACGGAAGAAGCCGCACTGCTGCAGGAAGGCTCGAGTGCGATGCGCATCTTATTCGCTCTATCGTTCGTCTACGGGATTCAAATGATTGTCAACGGGATGTATCAATCGCTCGCCAAAGCAAAAGTCGCTTTATTCTTGTCCTTGTCACGCCAAACGTTATACACGATTCCACTCGTTCTGATTTTGCCCCTGTTCTTCGGTGTCAATGGTGTCTGGTTCGCTTTCCCGATCGCTGATGCGATGGCTGTCTTGACGGCCCTTGTCTTCGCCTATAAAGATCGCGTTCTATTATTTAAACCGGAGGAGTACGTCGCAGAGGAACAAAAAGTCGCCACCGCGAAGTGACTGGAATGGATCTAAGATCGTCTGCCTTGCAGATGGTCTTTTTTAATGGACTTCTATAATACGAACATGTATTCTGTTACTAGTGAATGACAGAAAGGAGCCTGCTGCATGTATACATTAGCGATTGACTTTGAAACGGCAAATCGGAATAGCCGAAGCATTTGTGCGTTTGGTTGGTCCGTTCTTTCCAACGGTCGCGTCACGGAGAGTAAACAGGTCTTAATCAATCCAGAAGAGAACTTCGATGCCGGAAACATCCGGGTCCATGGAATTCGTCCGAGTGATGTCTTCGATGCACCGACGTTACCTGAAGCGATGGAAGCACATGGCTTATACGATTTAATCGCAGGTGCTCAACTGGTCGTTGCCCACAATGCATCATTTGATATGGGGGCGCTCCAGAAAGCGATTCAAAAATACGATATGTACCAGATGCCCGCTTTCACCTACGGCTGCACGGTCAAGTTATCCCGAAAACTGTATCCGTGGTTGCCGAATCATCGATTGAATACGATGGCTGAATTCCTCAGCGTCTCTTTCCAGCACCATGACGCGAAAGAGGATGCCTACGTCTGTGCCTTGCTCTTAAACGATATGTTGGAACGAACGAATCTACAGGATCCGGTCACCTTGCATACGTTTTGTGGCGTTCGGATGGGACAGGTTGCCTATTAATAAACAAAAAAATTGTAGACAACAGGGCTGACTCCAAAAAATGACGCATCTTTTCACGCCCTTTCCTCAGGCGAGACACAAGCCAGTTTTCCCGCTCTATTCGAGCAGAAAACGGGTCTCGTTTGTCTCTGACAGCGCATAAATGCGCTTTTTCCTGTAGGAGTGGCGTGTAACGCGTTATTCTTTTTTATCTAGAAGAAGGATCCGAGAAGCGTTTTGTTCACTCGACATCGCTTCCTAGGGAAAAACAAGCAAGAGCGACCCTGCAGCGAAGCGGCGCGATGCTTGTTCCAGGAAAACGATGCGAGACGAACAAAAAAGCGCAATCCTTCTCGTTAGAGAAAAATTGCACTTTACCTTCAGTCTCAAAGCACTCTAGACACGAAATCTAGAGTGCTTTTTGATGCTGTTCTATTATTTGCTTGTTTGTTTGATCGGGAACCAGCCTGGACGACTTGTGATGCCTGCCCATAATGCATCTGGAACGACGAGTTCTGCTTGTGCTTCTGGATCAAGTTCTGTCCGGATTGACGCAAGGTCACCCGCTTCGACTTTCTCAACCCATTTCGGTTCCATGATCAGTTCACGACCGAGGGCGATCATTGGAACGACAGCCAAACCTTGTTCGACTTCGTCCGCTGTGTGCAGCGATCCAACACCGATGACAGGTACTTGTTCGCCAACACGTTCTTGGACGAGCGTGATTGGTGATGTCGTTGCATTTTCGTCACGAATTGAACCTGCGAAGAAGTCCATCACGGAAACGTGCAAGTAATCGAGGTCTTTTTTCGCCAGCTCATCGACCAGTCGCATCGTATCATCGAGTGTGATTCCTGGATTTTCGATCTCTTCTGGAGAGAAACGGTATCCAACGATGAACGAAGGATCCTGTTTCGCGACGGCCTCGACTGCATCTACGACTGCTAATGGGAAGGCGAGACGTTTTTCTAAACTGCCGCCCCATTTATCTTCACGACGGTTTGAGTGTGGTGAGAAGAATTGTTGGATCAAGTACGTGTTCGCACCATGAATCTCAACACCGTCAAATCCAGCTTCCATCGCACGACGTGTCGCCTGACCGAATGCTTCAATGATTGCTTCAACTTCTTCCGCCTCTAGCGCACGAGGTGTCATTGCCCCTTCACGTACGGGTGCGACAGCACTTGCACTGACTGTTTGCCCACCGACGAGTTCTGGTGGTGCCATACGACCAGCGTGGAAGATTTGTAAGATCGCTTTTGCGCCTTTATCTTGAATCGTTTTTGCGAGTCGCTTCAGACTTGGAACGAGATCGTCACGATGCGCACCGAACTCATTCGGGAATCCTTGACCGTCTGCTGTGACGTTCGCACATGCTGTAATGACCGCACTGACGCCACCTGAACGTTCTGCATAGTACGCGAGTTCCGCATCCGATACTTCGCCGTTCTCTTGTGCCGCATAGTTCGTCATCGGTGCCATCAAGACGCGGTTTTTCAGCGTCACACCGTTTGGTAATGTAAATGGTTCAAACATTGCTTGAGTTGCCATGAGTGAAGTGCCTCCTCTAATTTCTTGAATTGAATATCGACAGTATACGCTCGTCTTCCTCTGAATAGCTACTGATGTGCTTACGTGATGTGTCACTTGCGGATCGCTTTACGACGACCACCCGGCCACCACCAGTTCCAGTGACCAAATAGTTTCATCAGTGCGGGGACGAGTAACATCCGGACGATCGTAGCATCAATAAATATCGCAAGCGCGATACCGACGCCAAGTTGTTTAATTGGACTGACGCCCGTGAAGGCAAACGCTCCAGTGACGACGATCATGATCAAGGCAGCAGACGTAATGATTTTACTCGTCTTCGCAAGCCCCATCTCGGTCGCGTAATCGTTATCGCCTGTCTCGTCATAATATTCTTCCATTCGCGAGACGAGGAACACTTCATAATCCATCGATAAACCAAAGACGAGTGAGAAGATGAAGACCGGTGTCAGAATGCCGATCGTCTCCTGCGGAAGAACTGCGCCGGACTCGAACAAGATGACGAGTAATCCGAATGTCGCTCCTAGACTAAGCAAATTCATCAAAATCGCCTTGATTGGGATCAAGATGGACCGGAACGCAATCAGCAGAATGATGAATGTTGCCAAGACGACGACACCGACTGCCAGTGGGAGTTTCGATTCAATGGCATCATAAATTTCCTGATTGAAGGCTGCCGGTCCCCCGACAAGATAACCGTCCGCTTGCATCTTTCGCACCCAGTCTTGCGAAGCAGCATCGCCGGGATCTCCTTTTAAGTTAACATCAATTCGTGCTTGGTCGTTCTCTGATAGAAATGCCGTCAAAGCTTCGCGCCCGGCCGGAACAGCGACTAACTGCTCGAGCGGCACTTGTTGCTGTTCGGCAATCGTTGCGGCGGATACGACGGAACGTACATCGGGATCCGACTCGAGTCGAATCGTCACGTCTTCGATTTTTTCTCGTCCCACCTCTGAGGAAGCATCAGCAGATAAAATGAGGACGGCGTCCGTTCCATCGTTTCCGAATGTTTTTTCCCACGACTCAAAGGCGAGACGCGACGGATACGATTCCGGTAAAGCGGTCGCTTGCGGAATGTTCAACGTCAAATCACGTAACGGCAATAAACAAGGTAACAACAGCAATAAGGACAAAATCGTGACTGCGACCGGGCGCTTCATGACGAAACGAGCGAGGCGACGCCAACGATCTTCACTACGACCTGCTCGCTGCCGGAAGAGTCGTCCTTTCTCTAACACCTTCCCGAAAACGATCAATAGTGCCGGTAGTAACGTTAATGCACTGACGACTGCCCCTAGGACCGAAACGAGCGTCCCGATCGCAACAGCGCGGAAGACATCCACATCAATCAGCAATAGCCCGGCAAGTCCGACGAATACACAGATTCCGGAAAATAAAATTGAACGCCCTGCCGTCTCGACCGAACGGATCGCCGCCTTCCGAATATCTTGTCCGTCCTGCCGTTCTTCGCGAAATCGATTGACGTATAACAGCGAAAAATCAATTCCGAGCGCCAGCGAAATCATCGCGACCGCATTCAAGACGAAGATCGATAACTCTTGTTGTCCGGCGACAAAATAAAGAACACCGGCACCAAAGACAAAAGTGACGAGTCCCATGATCAACGGTAGGATGGCGGCAACCGGAGTACCGAAAACGAGTAGCAAGACGATCAACGCTGCTGGAATTCCAATCAACTCAGCCCGGATGAGATCATTTTTCGACGCTGTATTCAAATCATCGACGACGACTGGTTCACCCGTTAGTCGAATCGTTCCGGTATCATCCAGTTGACGTGTGACCGCAGCTGCCCATTTCGCATCAAGTGTCGGTACCCCGACCGTCACGTATCCCTTATCGTCCCGAATCGCTCGCGGATTTTCAACAGGACCAGTGACGTTCCCGACACCTTTGATATCACGGAAGCGCTCGACATGTTCCACCATCGTTTGTTGTAGATTCTCTTGATTTTCAAATAGAACGATGATCGTATGCGGATCCTGACCGAAGTCTTGATCGAGTACTGTCTCGACGCGTTGAAAATCACCGTCACGCGTAAATCCGTTTCCTTCTAGCCGATCGGGTAGTTGATAAGCGAAATATCCAAGCACGACGAGCAGGATTGCCCAAACAATCAACACTCCTCGAAAATACGTACTCATCAGATGACCAAGCCGTTGCATGATGCGTCCCCTTTCTGTATAAACGTACAAAAAACATCCTTCTTGCCGAAAAGCGAAAAGGATGTTTCATTACGTCTTTTGAAAAATTTGAACCCATGTGTTGCCGAATGTCGCCGATGTCGATACGATCGCAAGACGTCGCGCCTCTTCATCGAGTAACACACTTTTGAGTAAAACGGAGGAATGACATCCCTCGAACTTATATTTCAGCTGACTCTTCTCATACAAGTAAAAACGAGATGAATCGGTGATCGAAAACAATTGGTGCCGGTGATCAACGAGCGAATACTCCGCGTAATCTGAAAAAGGAATGATCGATTCCTGATTCGTCGCAGCGTCCCAAATCACATACCGTTCTTTTAGATCATCATAGGAGATGATCGTCGTAGGTGCGATGAAACGTTCGAACGTCAAACGTGTATCATATCCTCGCTCAATCAAGCGTCCGAACAACGGTGCCTCTTCATAGTTTGAGTACCGCCAGTCCCCTGTTTGAACGTTCACGCAGACAACATCCGTTTCTGCCGTATATAGGAAGATCTCATCGTCTTGCCACAAGAATAAATTACTGAACCACGCTTCGGAAAAAGCAGCGGGTCGCTTGATATACTCTAAATGCCCTTGCTCTAAATCCAATAAACCAAAATAAGCTGACTCTTCAAATACGATGAACAATCGCCCACCGCCTGGCTCAATGTACCAGGAGAATGGAACATACGCACATGCTGTTTCCCATAGTGGTCTTAAATCCGCATCACATTTCATAAATCCGTGGCGATCTCGAAAAAGAAGCAAATCCTCCCCGATTCGATCGAACAGTGAGACGGATTCATGGAGTAACAGCTCTGCAGCAGGTTTATACATATGCATCACTTCCTACTTCATACGGTATCAACCTTCTCAGTTTCTCGCTACTATTGATGCGCTCGACTTGCACCTCCTGTTATACTAACTTCATGGAAAAGGAGGACGAACACCATGAAACCTTTACAATTATCAGCAGAGACGGCTGTCGAACTCGCAAAACGTCTGAACGTACCACTTGAACAACTGATGCATATGCCGCGCCATATCTTGATTCAAAAGCTCGTCGAACTCGAGCAGGAACAAACGAAAACGGAATCTGATTCGTCTAGCGAATCGGAATCTTGAGTAAAAAGCCTCTTTTCCAATGATGGAAGGAGGCTTTAATCTTCGCTTAAGATTGTGGATGATAGTCTGATTTACCGTAACGGAAGACATTGATGATTGCTTTCCCATCACTCGGATAACCGTTTGGATGATCGATCGGGAAGAGTGAGAAAAAGACGAAATAAAACGAGAAATACGCAAATTGATACGTAAAGATCGATGCCTCGAACACACCGGCATAAATGAGACTATTTACGACTAAGATACTCACTAAGTTCGCGATCGATCCACCAGCGTAGACCATGATATTAGCAAACTTCGTTTCGTGACGTAGTGCCTCATACTGACACCATCCATCCCAAAAATAAACACGATTCAGTCGAATCGGACCAACACGAAGCAATGATTTGCCTGAACCAATATTGATTTCCATGTTTCCACCGAATAATCGGGCGAAAAAGTAATGCCCCATCTCATGAATCAATGTCACGACAGGCAGCAGCAAAAAGAACGATAAAAAGAATTTCCATAAATCACCGAAACCGAACATACAACGTACACCCTCTCACTTCAAAACAACATCTTAAATACTACATATGAATTTTCCCGAAAGATGTATCTTCAAACAATGTTTCGATGATTTTCGCAAGTCAATTGCATGACAGACTGACATCGGACTGTCATCCACGTAAAAAAGGACGAAGCCATCTTGCGCTCCGTCCTTCTTGATTTAATCGGTTTTCTTACGACGTTTGTTCGCTGCGTACAACAATCCGATAATCGTCAATGCTGCACCACCTGCCACCGCATACTTCTTGTAGTCCGCTTTTCGTTCGGCGATGACCGTCGTCGTCAATGCTGGAACGACTAACTGTTTCTCTTCGTGCAGTCGTGGTGCGTGCAACTTAACGGCACCCGACTCCACTAACACCTCGAATTCACCGTTTGGCAATTCAATCGTGATATCCTCTTCCGTCGCATTATGATAGACACGCTGCCGTTCGACGTATCCTTCATAGGTGCGCTTCAGTTCAAAGGCAATGACACCTTCCCCTTCTTCAAGGAAACGCAGATGTTTTTTGATCATCGCTGCGTTTGCGAGACGGAACATCGGATACTGACGACGAAGGGCAATCAATCCTTTGACGTACTCGACGGCCGGACGCTCTGTTTCTGCCCGTTCATAATCGAGACGATTGACGACCTCTCCGGCATTGAAGCTGTCACGAATACCGTCCTTCGTCCGGAAAAACTCTTGTCCGGCATGAAGGAACGGAATCCCTTGTCCCGTCAAGATGATCGCATTCGCGAGCATTTGCCGTTTCCGACGAGTCTCTTCCGTATCCTCTGGGCGAGACACCGTTAATTTATCCCAAATCGTCAAATCATCGTGAGCTTCGACATACGAGACGACCTGATTCGGCTCATCAGCAAATCCTTGCGAAGAGACGTTGCCGGCGATTCCCCGTTTGACTTCACTCGTCCGGTCGAATGCGCCACTGATGAAACCGCGGTCTTCCGGCGTTTGGACGTCGCCTTTGACCCCGTCCCGTAAACCGTTATTGAAATGAGCGATTCCTGGCATCTTCGGTGCGTTGAAATAGTTCGCTTTTTCTTCCGGATCAAGTGGCGTATCGAGATCCCAGCCTTCACCGATGATCAGAATCGATGGATCGATCCGATCAAGTGCATGACGTACCTGATTCATCGTCTCGACATCATGCAGTCCCATCAAATCGAATCGGAAACCATCCAGATGGTACTCTTTCGCCCAGTACGTCACACAATCGAGAATGAACTTCCGCATCATCAGACGTTCAGATGCGGTATCATTCCCACAGAAACTACCGTTTGACAAGCTACCATCCGCCTCTTGACGATAGAAGTAGCCAGGAACGAATTGACCGAGCGGAACCGTTGCTGCATCATACGTATGATTGAAGACGACGTCCATGATGACACGAATCCCGCGGTCATGTAACGCTTGTACTAATTGCTTTAACTCAAGGATCCGCGTTCGTGGATCATCTGGATTCGACGAGTATGAACCTTCCGGCGCAAAGTAGTTCACCGGGTCATACCCCCAGTTATAGTTATCCGGGTCGTTCGGCGCTGTCTCATTGACTGAGCCAAAATCATAGATCGGCAGCAACTGGACATGTGTCACACCGAGATTCGCTAAATAATCAAGTCCTGTTAATCCGCCATTTGGTGTCCGTGTCCCTGCTTCCGTCAGCCCAGCGAACGTACCACGTGCGACGACACCACTAGCCGGATGACTCGTTGCATCGCGTACATGTAATTCATACACAACTGCGTCTTGCGAAGAATGGAACAGTGGGCGTTCTTCGATCCATCGTTCGGGTGTCACACTTGTCGGGTCAATCAACGCACCGCGTTTCCCGTTCGTTCCGACGGCTTTCGCATACGGATCGACCGCCTCGACCTTTTGTCCGTTGATGCTCGCTTGAAACGTATAGAAATAACCTTCATATGCCGCTCGATCGAGTTCAACGACGTACGTTCCCCGTTCGCCTGCCACCATCTCGACCTCTTCGACTTTTCGTGCGCGTAGTGTCTTGTAGAGACGAATCACGACACGTTCTGCCGTCGGCGCCCACAAGCGCACGCGAATTGCTGTCTCTGAGAAGGTCGCTCCTAAATCATTTCCACTATAGGCAAATCGCTCATCCAGTTCTTGCGGTGTGAGCGTCAACATGTCTGCTGTTTGTTTCAAAGCTAAGCACCCCTTTCATTTCATGGTTTTTATTATAACAAAATTTCAAAGCAGTGGACGCTTCCGGTATTCCTCTCTAAAATAGAGAGTGGAATGAAAGGGGAGATTAACATGGCAGCAAAAGATAATTCATTTGATATCGTGTCACAAATCAACATCGAGGAAGTCAAGAATGCAGTTCAGATCGCACTGAAGGAAATCACGAACCGCTTCGACTTCAAAGGTTCAAAGAGCGACATGAAGCTCGAAAAAGAGGATTTGATTCTAATTTCAGATGACGATTTCAAACTCGATCAAGTCAAAGATGTCTTAACAGCAAAATTGATCAAGCGCGAAGTCCCGACCAAAAACCTGCAGTACGAAAAAGTCGAACAGGCTGCTGGCAATACGGTTCGCCAACGCGTCATCCTTAAGAGCGGGATTGATCGTGACGATGCGAAAAAGATCAACAATGCCGTCAAGGAATCGAAATTAAAAGTGAAGACACAGATCCAAGATGATCAAATCCGCGTCACAGGTAAATCACGTGACGACTTGCAACAAGTCATGCAAATCGTTCGTGAGCTTCCGTTATCGGTCGACGTTCAATTCATTAACTTCCGTTAATCTACTCGCGTCAAATCGGCTGAACGTTCTTGTTCAGTCCATCAAACAAAAAAGGGAGGTGCTTTCTGGATCGTATCCAAGAAGCACCTCCCTTCATTTATAGTGTTGCTTATTGCGCTGTGTAACCACCATCGAGAACGACAGCTTGACCCGTGACACCTGCTGCTTTGTCACTTGCAAGGAAAATAGCGTAATCCGCGATTTCTTTGACTTGGAGTAACCGTTGTTGCGGGACAAGTGGGTAGATGACTTCTTCTAATACACGTTCGAGTGGTACATTCCGTGTTTCAGCGAGCGAAGACAATTGGTTTTGGACGAGTGGTGTATCGACATATCCTGGGCAAATCGCGTTGACCGTGATACCTGAAGTTGCTCCTTCTAATGCTGCGACTTTCGTTAAACCGATGACGCCGTGTTTCGCACTGTTATAAGCAGCTTTCCCTGCAAAACCAATCAATCCGTTGATCGATGACATGTTCAAGATTCGTCCAGAGCCTTGTTTTTTCATGATCGGGAAGACATATTTCGTATAAAGGAATGGTGCACGAAGCATGATGCTTTGAAGCAAGTCGAATTTCTCAGTCGAGAACTCTTCGATTGGTGAGACGTGTTGCATTCCCGCGTTGTTGATGACGATATCAATCGTTCCGTAGTGTGCGACAGTCTGTTCGATACTTGATTTGATTGCCTCTTCATTCGTCACGTCACCTGCGACGGCAAACGCATCGAAGCCTTTTTCACGAAGTGTTTCAGCAGAGCGTTTTGCAGCTTCTTCCTGAAGATCGACGATGACGACCTTCGCACCTTCTTGAGCGAATTCTTCAGCGATCTCAAGACCGATTCCGCTTGCTGCTCCTGTAATTAACGCGACTTTTCCTTCGAGTTGTTTCATCATGATGGATTCCTTCTTTCTTTATCTTTACGTGTTCGGTCTCTTTACTGTACGCTGATTGAAAGAATAATAAAAATGAATACTTGTTATGACATCTATAACTCAAAAGAATAGGAGAATACTGATGGATTTCCGCCAACTGGAATACTTTACGGAAGTGGCACGCTTCAAAAGCTTCACTCGTGCCGCTGAACATCTCCACGTCACGCAACCGACGCTTAGTAAAATGGTCCGTCACTTAGAAGAAGAACTTGAAGTGGATTTGTTCGACCGGAGCAAACGACAAATCGTCCTGACGGATGCCGGCGAGACCTTATTGATTGAAGGTGAAAAGATTCTGCGACAGTTATCTGATCTGCCTTCTCATCTCTATGATGTCATGCATCTGACGAAGGGAACGATTCGTCTCGGCGTACCCCCACTAATTGGTTCGCTGTTTTTCCCGGGTCTACTGCGTCGCTTCGAAGAGATGTATCCGATGATTCAAATCGAATTAATCGAAGCCGGTGGACATGCGTTAGAAAAAGCGGTCGTCGCCGGTGAAGTCGATTTGATCGCAACGGTGCTGCCTTCGGATGAGCATTTAACGACACACCCCTTCATTGAAGAAGAACTCCATTTATTCTTACCGAGTGATCATCCACTCGCTGATCGGTCGATGATTGCGTTAGAAGAAGTTTCCGACATGCCGTTCGTCTTGTTCAACGAAACGTTCTCGCTACACGATGTTGTCTTGAACGCCTGCCAAGATGCCGGATTTATGCCTAACGTGTCTCGGGTGAGCTCGCAGTGGGACTTCTTATGTTTACTTGTCGCAGAAGGAAATGCCGTGACCGTCCTTCCGCGTTCGATCGCGGATCGCTTTTCGATTCGTGGCGTCAAAACGATTCCGCTTGAAACACGTGTCCCGTGGCACTTAGGAATCGCCGTTCCGACCGGTCGCTACCAATCGTATGTGACGCGGAAGTGGATTCAATTCGTTAGCGATATGTATTCCAAATAAGCATACCTTTCATAAAAACCATGTATTTGTAGCATGGTATTTCTTCCTTTACGATAAGAACATCGTTAAAAAAGAAAGGAAGTCCTTTACCATGGCAACTCATTTTGAATCACGTCACGAAACAGGCGTTAAAAAACTCAGCGAATTCACAGACGCAAACGCTGCACAATCGACGCATGACAAAATCTCTGAATCCCTGAAAGATATCGCTCCAGCAGTCGGTGAGTGGATCACGGATTTCGCATACGGTGAAGTTTACAGCCGCGATGGTCTCGTCAACCGTGACCGCGCAATCGTTACGATTGCTTCTCTCGTCACACAAGGTACAGAACCACAGCTTGCTCTCCACATCAATACTGGATTGACAGCTGGTTTAACAGGAAACGAAATCGTCGAAGCTATCATGCATCTTGTTCCTTACACTGGATTCCCACGTGTCTTGAACGCACTTGAAGTCGCAAAAGTCGTCTTTGCAGAACGTGGCGTCACAGTCGAAACAGAATAAGATCCGTACGACTTAATTGAAAAAAGATGGGCATGACGCATTTTCGGGTATCTCCTTAACAAAGGAGTGGTCGATCATGCGTTATGCCCTTTTTGCGGATCTTCATAGCTCATTAGCCGACACAGCGGCTGTCCTAGCTGACATACGGCGGCTCGCTCCCGATGCGCATTTGTTTTGTCTCGGTGATGTTCATGAATGCCATGTCGGTAAAAAGCGAGCGAAGCGCTATTCTTTCGAATCGCTCTCCCTCGTCGTGACGCTCGATGATGATTTTTTAAAGCTGATTGATTTTAAGACGTTACTTGGTAATCAAGAAGAGCGCATCCTGTCGCTCGTTCCACCACATCTATCTCCTGTCATCGATGCATTACGCGATTGCCCTCGAAAACAACGGATCGAGGGGGCGTTATTGATTCATGGAGATCAACTCAGTTGGTCGCGGGATTTTCTACCCGACCTGTCACAACAACGCGAACCGTTACTCTTTTTTGGTCATAGTCATATCAGAGGTTTGTTTCGAAATGGTATCGCCAAACCGAGCCCACTAGGTCAAACTTTATCCATCAAAGGAGGACGGTATGCCGTCAATCTAGGTCCCGTCATGTTCGAACGAGAATGGTGTCTTTACGATTCAGAGCAACAAACGATTGTGTTCTATCAGGCGAAGTAAGAAGATACGACAAAAGCCGTCGGGCACAGGGCTCGACGGCTTTTGTTCGTGTATCTTATTGATCAGAGATAACGGACAAGCGATGCCTTAACGACATCCACTTGTGTGAAGTTCGTCTCTTCCGCGAATGTTTCGATGACTTGACGGACATCCCCTTGACGACGTACGAAGCTCGTCGGGACTGGTGTCGTACCGACAAGTTGCTCATGCAGACTCGTCAATCGATGATCATCGATGATCGTCGTCATCAAATCAAGGAACAAGAGAACATGCAGACGGTTCAAATAATCCCACGGCTTGTCTTCCGAACGGAATTCATTACGAGCGAGCCATTTTTTCAATCCGATCGCATCGATTTGACTCAACGTCTCTGTCGTACGTGCCGACTTCCAAAGCGTCAACAGTTCACCCAGTTTTTTCCGTGTCTGTTTCTTACGCATGAAGAATTCAAAATTGTCTTTCGTCCGTAATGCGTCTCCTTCAATCGGAGCAATCAAATCGGCTTCCGGTGCCGTCACGAAATCGTGAACGAAATCGACAGACTCTCCCGGTAACCAAGCAGCGACTTTCCCGTGAAAATCAGCCATGAAGGCGACCGTTTCTGCCAAAGGCTCCTGCTTCATCTGTGAAGCAGCTTGCTGTAATCGTTCTTTCGTCTCAGTCTTCATAATCTACCTCTTCTTATTCGTGGATTGGTCTTACATTTCTTCTGGAGCGCCGACACCAAGCAAACGAAGACCCTCTGTCAAGACGATCGTGACCGACTTGACGAGTGCAAGACGCGATTGTTTTGCTGCGTCATCTTCGAGAACACGGACGTGTCCGTAGTATTTATTGAAGCTTTGTGCAAGATCTAAGACGTAACGGCTGATGATTGATGGCTCACGACGTGTGAACGCGCGATCGATGACCGTCGAGAATTGGTTCAGCATCGAGACGACACCCCATGCATGATCATCGGCACTACCAGCGAATGGTGTGCCATCATAGCCACCTTTACGGAGCAACGAGTGCGCACGGGCATTCGTGTACTGGACATACGGTCCTGTTTCGCCTTCGAATTTCAACATCTGCTCAAGATCGAACTCGATGTTGTTCATCCGTTCGTTCTTCAAGTCGTGGAAGATGACGGCGCCGACACCGACTTGACGAGCCGTTGCTTCGGCATTCGCTAAGTTCGGATTTTTTTCCGCGATGTTTTGCTTCGCGACGTCGATCGCTTCTTGTAGTACTTCTTCAAGTAAGACGATCCGACCTTTACGCGTCGACATTTTCTTTCCGTCCTTCATGATCAGACCGAACGGCACATGGTGCATTCCGTCGACGTTCTCAAATCCAAGTTTCTTCAAGACTGCGAACAATTGCTTGAAGTGAAGCGCTTGTTCCCCACCGACGACGTAGAACGCTTGCTCAAAGCGGTACGTTTCGAGACGATAGACAGCAGCTGCTAAGTCACGTGTCGCATAAAGCGTTGCGCCATCTTTCTTTTTAATCAAGGCAGGTGGCATACCTTCTGCTTCGAGGTCGACGACCATTGCCCCTTCTGATTCGACGAGGAGATCTTTTTCTTCGAGCAAATCGATGACGTGTTGCATCTTATCGTTGTAGAAGGCTTCTCCGTTCAAACTATCGAATTTAACACCGAGCATCTCATAGACACGGTTGAACTCAACGAGTGAGACTTCACGGAACCACGTCCAAAGCGTCGTCGCCTGCTCATCACCTTGTTCGAGTTTTTTGAACCAGAGACGTCCTTCGTCCTCAAGTGCCGGATTTGTTTCCGCTTCTTCGTGGAACCGGACGTATAATTTCAACAATTCCTTGATTGGTTCTGCACGGACCGCTTCTTCCTCACCCCACATCGTGTAGGCCACCATCAATTTCCCGAACTGTGTTCCCCAGTCCCCTAAGTGGTTGACACCGACGACGTCATACCCTTTTTTACGTGAGATTTGGTTGAGCGCGTTCCCGATGACCGTCGAACGCAAGTGCCCCATCGAGAATGGTTTCGCGATGTTTGGTGATGAAAAATCAGTGACGATCGTTTTTCCATTCGCTTCACTTGATCCGAACGCCTCTTGCTCCGTCAGGACTTGGTTGACGATTTCTTGCGAGACGACTTCCCGGTTCAAGAAGACGTTGATGTAAGGACCAACAGCTTGAACGTTCGAGAACAACGGCGCGTCGATTTTTTCTGCGAGCTCCGAAGCAATCATGTTCGGTGCTTTACGGAATGCTTTCGCGAGCATGAAACATGGGAATGCCAGATCTCCATGATCTTCATGTTTCGGTTGCTCGATCAGTTGTTCGATTTGTTCAACCGATAAGGCACCTTCCATGACTTGATGTAATACTTCTGCATACTGCGCTTTATAACTCATCTTTATTTCCTCCTGCTTCACTGATTTTTTGGCAATAAAAAACGCCCCTTGCGCCACGCGCAAAGAGACGGAATGACCGCGGTACCACTCTTCTTGGTGTCATTTCGACACCCACCTTGTTCGGGGATAACGGGGTTCCCCCGGCTACGCCTTTTCCATCAGGAATCGGGCAGCGTCTCAGAAGTGCGCTTCACGACCGGTTCGTCCTCAGGCTTCCACCATTCCCTGATTCGCTAGTTGACGAATATCAACCGTTACTCTCTTCATCATCGACTGTATTCGATATCTTTCACATTATACGCAATTCTTTCTTTTCTCTCAACCTTATTTTTTTGGTAAATTTCTTATCAAAATTTCCACAATTCGGGTATAGGAATAAAAGATACTTCTCAGGGGGAGGGATGTTTCATGCGCTACTACCAACATGTAGCCCGGACGAGCTGGATCGTCTTCGGTCTCGTCGCCTTGACATTATTAGTGATCGGCATCGTTCATCCACCAACCTTCCATCCTTCCGTCTCCATCGTCAACACTCTTTATTTATTCGGACTTGTGCTCCTGTTTCAGTTCGATAATGTCCGTCGTGGTGGCATTTACTATACATTCCAAGAAGGCATCATCTTATTTTTATTCCTCAATTACGGTTTAACGTACGCCTTGATTTTAAGCCAAGTCGGTATTCTCGTCTTTCAATTCATGTCTCATCGAAAAGCGATTCGTTGGAAACGTTTCGTTTATCTCTACCCGATCAACGCCTTGTTCGATTTAATCTACATCTCGCTTCCGGTCTTTGCGTATTATGCGCTCAGCGGACCAATCGGCTCAAACTTTACGTATACGAAAGCCTTGATTCCTTTCATCGGCTTTTTGATCACCGTCTTCCTTGTCTCTTACTTCCAATGTCTATTCGTCAATCGCTTCCTCTACTTGAAATACGATTGGCAACGTCTCGTAAAGCTTCAGTCCCTCGTCTACGGAATCAGCATGTTAAGTGCTTTACTTGGAATCTGGTTCTACGATGAAAGTCCGCTCGTCGCGGCTACAGTTTCCGCTTTGATTCTCTTTTTGTTCAAACGTCTGTTGCAAGAGCGTGGTGACTCCCTTGAAGCAAACGATAATGCCAAGCGATTTGATGATGCGAAGGAACACTTGTTGATTTCTCGCTTCGAGCGCGAGACGATCGATTCGTTGCTCCTCGATTTACCACATCTGTTGCCGTTTTCTGAAGGTTGGATCTCGATTCAACAACAGCGGAAACAAGTCATCTATAACATCCGGACGAAACAACCAATCGACGTGTTACCACTGTTTCATTCCTTGTCAGCCGACGATTTGCATACCCCAATCATCTATGGTCTTCGTTGTGACTGGGGAAACGATATTCAGATCGGATTGCCTGTCGATCGTCACTCGATGCTAGCGATTCCTTCGATTACGAGCGGAGAGGTCGATGTTTCGATCATCCTATTCCATCAAGTCGCAGACGCCTATGATGCGACAAATGCCGACGAATTATCTCGTTTGCTCCGTATCTTTTGTCGCGTCTTAGAACGCTCACGTGAAACGGTCCAACTCTATACGGAAAGTCGGACCGATGCCTTGACCGAATTACCGAATAGTCGTGCTTTTTATGAACACGGTCGGCAGGAATTTGCCGCTGACTGCTATCCGCTCTCCGTGATCCTGTTCGATATCGATCATTTCAAACGTGTCAATGATACGTACGGTCATAAAGTGGGCGATCTCGTCCTTCGTGAACTCGGTCGACGTATCCAGGCGATTCAATTGCAATATGATGATGTCTTTGCTGCTCGTTATGGCGGGGAGGAATTCGTGCTTCTGTTGCGAAATGGTAGTCAAGAGGCTGCTATCCAGATTGCCGAGACGGTCCGCCATGCGGTCATGGATCGTCCCTTCCTCGTCGATGGTCACCGACTGTCCTTAACGGTCAGCCTCGGAATTGATACAGTGGAGGAAAGATATCAACGAACGTTCGAAGAATCACTCCGTCAAGCCGACCATGCACTCTATGTCGGCGGAAAACACAACGGACGCAATTGTACCGCGCATTACGCAAATCTTTGAAAGGTCGTGACTCTATTGTCGATTACGGAAATTGAAATGACGCTACCGACATCACAAGCTCACCGGACGATTCGGATTCATCGTCCGCCCCATTTAGATCCTTCTGAAGCGTTACCGGTGATTTATATGCACGATGGACAAAACGTCTTCAGTGGAGAAACCGCCTCGTTCGGAAAAGGCTGGGAGATTCATCTTGCGCTACAACAAACACAGATTCCAGCAATGGTCGTCGCGATCGACAGTCCAGAAGACGGCATGGACCGTTACGACGACTACGCTCCTTGGAGTGATGAAGCTTTATTGATGCGGACTGCCTATCCTTCACATCGGTCGTCGATCGGGGGAAACGGTAAGGTCTACATGGACTGGATCATCCGCGAGCTAAAACCATACATTGATACCAACTACGCGACACGCCCTGACGATACGACGATGATTGGCAGCTCGATGGGTGGCGTCATCTCGCTCTATGGATTGTTCGCGTATCCGGAAGTCATCACGCGTGTCGCTGCCCTGTCGACTGCCGGATGGGCAAACTTCTCCTCACTCCTTGAATTCATCGAGCGCAGTCCATCGCTGTCTACTGCCCATCGCTGTTATATGGATGTCGGGACAAAAGAAGTGAGTGGTCCGATGACCGAAACGGATTATTTACACACAAATGACGTCTTAGCACGTGCGGTCGAACAGAAACTTACTCAAAGTCGCTATACGATCATCCCGGAAGCGATTCATCATGAAACGGCCTGGGCCGAGCGTTTACCGGATGTTTTGCGTTACTTGTTTCCTTCCTCGTGAATACACAAAAAGCCGGGCGATTTCTACTAAAGAAATCCTCCGGCTTTTTACGCGTGCCTTATACTAATTCTTCTTGTTGCTCTTTTTCATAACGGTTGCGCGGATGCTCCCGGCATTCATCGGAACACGAACGCATGACTTTTGGTTCGCATTCTTCACAGCAGAAGTGCTGTCGATTGCATTCCGGGTTTGCACAATTAACGTAGCGCGTCTCCGGTTTTCCACAGTAGTAACATTCTGAGACGACAGAAGGATTGACGGCATTGACAGGAACTTGTACACGCTCATCAAAGACGTATAGTTCGCCTTCCCAGTCTTCTCCTTGCGTCTGTTCATCTTTTCCATACATGACGACTCCGCCTTTTAGGTGGAAGATATCATCACTCTGTTGCCGTTTACGGAAGTACGCCGTGAATTTTTCACAACGAACACCACCCGTACAGTATGTGAGAACCTTTTTTCCTTCAAACAAATGCTCGTTTTCGTCAAGCCACTCCGGGAATTCCCGTGAAGCCTCGACATCGACTTTTACAGCATTCTTGAAGTGTCCGAGGTCGTATTCATAGTTGTTGCGTACATCGAGAATGACGACATCATCTTGTTTCATCATTTCTTTCCACTCTGCTGGTTCAAGATACGCAGCGTGTTCTTCTGGTACGTTGAATTCATCCTCAAAACGCCATGTGACGAGTTCTTTTTTGTAACGGACGAACGTCTTTTTGAAGGCGTGCCCTTCGACTTCATCGATTTTAAATTCGATGTCAGCGAATCGTGGATCTGCCGTCAAGTCCTTCATGTATTGTTCCGTTTGTTCGACCGTTCCAGAGAGTGTGCCGTTGATTCCTTCTGGTGCGATCAAAATCCGACCTTTAATACCGAGCTCTTTACAGTAAGCAAGATGCTCTTTCGTTAGCTGTTCCGCATTTTCGATCGGAACATACTTATAAAATAATAGTACGCGATAAGGTTTCATATTCCTCATTAGCCCCCATGTCAGTTTTTTGCAGTAAAACGAACGTTGGCAAACGAAGCGTCTAGCTATTGACTAGCTGGGAACGCCTGCAAAACGCACCCATTTAAGTATAATACCAACTCCCTTTCGAATGTACAATCTACAATTCCTGAATCCCTTTCAAGGAATTTCATTCCCTTTCTGAATCAGAAAGATGTAAAATAAAACACAGTAGTACATCTCGCAAGGAGGATTCCGAATGCTCCATACACTTCGTGACTGGATCGAGCAGATGATTTTCTTTCTCCAAGACTTACCTGGAGGAGCTGCCACCGGTTTGATTGCCCCGTTTCTTGAGTCTCTATTTCCTTTCCTGCCACTCGTCCTGATCATTTCCGCGAATGCGGCAACCTATGGTTTTGGTATGGGTGTTCTCGTATCATGGGTCGGGAGCATGCTTGGATCACTCGTCGTCTTCGCTTGTATTCGATATCTATTTCGTCGTCCGGTTACGCGTTGGCTTGAAAAACACCATGCCGCACAACAGTGGATCGAACGTGTTCGTCACATGAGTCCCATCTCACTCGGATTCTTTTTCTCGCTTCCGTTCATGCCTGCGTTCATCATCACGTCCATTTCCGCCATGATTCAACTATCGCTGCGGACGTATTTGATCGCTGCTGGTGCCGGTCGTCTGATCGTCGTCATCATCTTCTCGCTAATCGGAAAGGAATGGTCCACGTTCCTTGAACGTCCGATGCGTCTTGTCCTTCTATTTTTGATTTTACTCGTCATCTGGGGAGTCAGTCGCGGTACGGAAGAATGGCTGAAGCGTCGTGCGCTCTCAAAACGTGCGGATCATTTACGGGAAATCGAAGATAAGATCGAACGTCCATCTGAAAAATGACTCAAGCCTGTCTATGCTTCCATAGGCAGGCTTTTTAAGTTGTTCTCATTTTCCGGGTACTAGGTCTTTTGAATCATTTTCCGACATAATTAATATATAAAAATAACGTTCAAACAATGTTCAATATTGCAAACGCTTACATTAAATTGGTATGACCAATATTAATATAATAATGAGCTTTTCTTCTTAAAAATTAGGATAGCTTTTCCAGAAACGACATCCTTATAATGAATTTACATTCATTCCTTAAAGGAGGCGTCCTCATGCATCAAGTGTCCGAAGTTCAAAAAAATGAAGCGACTCAATCCGCTCCAGCAATCGTCGAGAGCGCTACCTTTCAACAATTGATGCGTCAAAAGAATGGCTTCATTCTTCCAGCCATCAGTTTCTGTCTTATTTTTTATTTTACGCTTCCGATTTTAACAAGCTACTTCACGATTTTAAATCAGCCGGTGTTCGGTGATATTACAGGTGCTTGGATCTTCGCTTTTGCTCAGTTCATCATGACGTGGACGTTCTGCATGATGTACAGCAAAAAAGCACATGCCTTTGATCGACTCGTCGAACAGATCAAGGAGGAGTCGAAATGAATTATACTGCCGTTGCTTTATTTGCGGCGATCGTCGGTTTGACGCTCGTCATTACATACTTTGCTGCTCGTAAAACAAAAACAGCTAACGATTTTTATACAGCGGATGGCGGACTCACTGGTGCGCAAAACGGGATGGCGATTGCCGGCGACTATATGTCCGCTGCCTCGTTCCTCGGAATTGCCGGGATGATCGCCTTAGCTGGATTCGACGGATTCTTCTACTCGATCGGCTTCCTCGTTGCCTATCTCGTTGTTTTGTATCTCGTTGCCGAACCACTTCGGAACCTCGGGAAATATACGATGGCGGATATGATCGCTGCTCGTTTTAACGCATCAAAAGTTCGCGGAGTCGCTGCCATGAACTCGATCGCGATCTCGATTTTCTATATGATTGCCCAACTCGTCGGTGCGGGTGCCTTGATTGAATTGTTATTAGGAATTCCTTACACGACAAGTGTCATCATCGTTGGTATCTTGATGACCGTCTACGTCGTCTTCGGTGGTATGACAGCGACCTCATGGGTCCAAATCATCAAAGCGATCCTCTTGATGGCAGGAACAGCTGTCATTTCTTTCATGGTATTCGCCAAGTTCGATTTTTCGATCTTCAAGATGTTTGCAGAAGTCAAACAAGCGACACCGCTCGGTGATTCATTCTTGAATCCCGGAAACAAGTTCAAGTTACCGCTCGATACGATTTCATTGAATCTCGCACTCGTTCTCGGAACGGCTGGATTACCACATATCTTGATTCGTTTCTTTACTGTTAAGGATGCTCCGACTGCTCGTAAATCCGTCGTATATGCGACGTGGATCATCGGTGCCTTTTATATCTTGACGATCTTCCTCGGCTTTGGTGCCGCTGCTTTCGTCGGTTCTGAAGATATCATCGCTGCCAATGCTGCTGGTAACATGGCGGCACCACTTCTCGCCCAAGCACTCGGTGGCGATTTACTCTTCGCGTTCGTCGCTGCAGTCGCCTTTGCGACGATCCTCGCCGTTGTTGCAGGACTCGTCTTATCCGCAGCATCCGCCTTTGCCCATGACTTCTATAGTCATATTCTACGTAAAGGACAAGCAACGGAAAAAGAACAGATGACGGCCGCACGACTCGCTTCCATCGCCGTCGCCTTGATTTCGATGGTACTGGCATTGTTCGCACAAACG
Organism: Exiguobacterium sp. UBA1053; assembly: GCF_002316465.1. Classification (NCBI taxonomy): domain Bacteria; kingdom Bacillati; phylum Bacillota; class Bacilli; order Caryophanales; genus Exiguobacterium; species Exiguobacterium sp. UBA1053. Next base: position 64,457 of record NZ_DCDO01000011.1, read on the forward strand.
ATGAACGTCGCGTTTCTCGTTTCGCTTGCCTTTGCTGTCGCGGCAAGTGCTAACTTGCCAGTCATTCTCTTGACGATCTTCTGGCGCCGTTTCAATACTGGCGGAGCTGTCACTGGTATGGTCGTCGGGTTATTCTCTTCACTGATTCTCGTCGCACTCAGTCCAAACCTTTGGGCAGTCGACGGTTCAGCCTTGTTCGTCGGGGAAGCCCTCTTCCCGCTGACGAATCCAGGAATCGTCTCCATCCCACTTGGCTTCCTCGGAGCCATCGTCGGGACACTGTTGACGAAATCGAACGAAGTTGCCGGTAACTTCGAACGTATCATAGTCAAGGCCAATACCGGTATCGATGCTGCTGCAGAAGTCGCCGCGTCAAAAGAATAAGTTCCCCTTAACGGCTCCTTCAACCCCCTTGAAGGAGCCGTCCCCTTTTACATTCTTCTCGTTCATTGCCATACTAAGTGAAGAATAGAGAAGAAAAAGAAAGGAAGACTGTACATGGATCTCGCTTTTTATTATTTCTTAATCCTCGGATTTTTCATTGGAATCATCTCCGGCTTTTTCGGAATCGGTGGCGGTATCATCTTGACGCCTCTACTACTCATTTTAGGATATGCTCCAAGCGTTGCGATCGCGACCAGTCTCATGTTGACTCTCGGATCAACGGTTTCAGGTACGATTTCTCACTTACGCCTTAAAAATGTCGTCTGGCGCGATAGTCTTGTCGTCGGGGGCGTTGGAATCATCGGTTCGACGATCGCGACACCACTCGTCCTTCGTTTAGAGGAAGTCAACGGTGCCCATCTCGTCATCTCAATCGTTTATATCGGACTCTTACTCTACTTCGCGAATAAGTTCTTACGTCCGAAAGCAACGACCGGTGAACAGACGGGTTGGAAAAATCGATATCTTGCCCTTGCCTTCACTGGTCTGTTCGCTGGATTCATCTCTTCGCTCCTCGGTGTCAGCGGTGGATTCATCATCACACCGTTACTCGTCGGGATCGTTGGCTATGAGTTGAAACGTGCGGTCGGAACGAGTATTGCTTCCGCGTTACTGATCGTTCTATCGGGACTCGTCAACTATACGGTCGCGAGTACGAATATCGATATCCTCGTCGGGATCATGCTAATCGTCGGCGCCTTGCTCGGAGCACCGATTGGCGCGAAGCAGTTGACGCATTTCGAAAGTCCGTTCGTCAAAAAGTACCTCGGTATCTTCTATTTGACGGTTGCGGTCAGTGTGTTACTCGAGGTCATCGGCTGGAACGTCGCTTCACTCTCCGTTCTCGTTGCGCTTAGTTTGATTTTCTTACTGACACTCCTCATCTACAGCCGTCGTCGAACGAATGGATAAATCGTCTCATCAGAAAAGCGGTGATGCCCCTATCAGGCATCACCGCTTTTTTCCGTTAAGCCACTCGTTTGTGACCGGCTCGTTCATAGTCTCTCGTTTGTTCAATGACTAAGTGCGACAAGAACAACATTCCAATCAAGTTCGGAATCATCATTAATCCATTTGCAATATCTGCGACCAGCCACAACGGTTCTAATTGCGCGACCGCACCATAACAGGCTGCGAGCGCAAAGAACACGCGGTATCCTTCGTTGAAGCGTGTCGTACCGCTCAAGTACTCCAAGCACTTCTCTCCATAGACATACCAACCAATGATCGTTGAATAACCGAAGAAGAAGACGGAGAAAGCGACCGTCCATTCTCCAAATGATCCTAGAACACTCGCAAAGGCGGTTGCTGTCAGTGCTGCCCCGGAAAGATTCGCATCATGCGTCATACCTGAATGTAGCCCGCCTGACGGATCCCAAAAGCCTGTCGTCAGAAGGACGAGTGCCGTCATCGTACAAACGATCAAGGTCACGATAAAGGTACTCGTCATCGAAATCAATCCTTGTTCGACCGGACGCTCACTTTTCGCAGATCCGGCAATCAATGCTGCTGTCCCAAGTCCTGCTTCGTTCGTGAAAATACCACGTGCTACACCGACTTGCATCGCCATCATGATCGATACACCGGTGAAGGCTCCTGCAGGCGCAAGCGGCTGGAAAGCGTACTCAAAGATTAAACCAAAGGCTGGTAGAATCTGATCCGCCTTCAATATTAAAAGGACACAAGCGGCACCGATATAAAGTAAGCTCATGATCGGAACAAAGATCGTCGAGATCGCACTGACGCGTTCAAGTCCACCACGAATCGATACATAGACCGCAATCGCGAGCAGAATGCCGAACAATAGCAGCGGCACACGGAACGATTGCTCAAGCACCGTTGCCATCGCATTCGCTTGCACCGTGTTCCCGACACCAAACGATGCGATCAAACCAAATACCGCAAACAGGATGGCGAGTAGTTTAAATTTAGCTCCTAGTCCCTTCTCGATATAATACATCGGTCCACTGACGGCTTCGCCGCGTTCGTTTCGACTTCTAAAGAGAATGGCAAGGAGGCTTTCTGCATATTTCGTCGCCATTCCAATTAAACCGATGACCCACATCCAAAAAACTGCGCCCGGTCCGCCCATCGTCAAGGCGACTGCGATCCCTGCGATGTTTCCGTTTCCGATCGTCGCCGCGAGGGACGTCATCAACATCTGAAAGCTACTGATTTCACCTTCACCTTGCCCTGATTTTTGAACAGATAATTGAAACGCTTGTTTTAAACGTCGAAACTGAAGACCGCGTAAGCGGATCGTAAAGTATACTCCTGTTCCTACCAACAACATCATACTCGGAATCCCCCAGACCCAAGCCGATATCAGACGTAATACTTCCATGCCATTTCATCCTCTCTCTCTTTTCCGAGGCTTACCGTAGCATGTAGTTGTGTTTTCTTACAATACAAAAGAATACTTTTTGTGATTTTACACAATAGAAGATATACTAAAACTATCGAGTGAAAGAGAAAGAAGGGAAATCCCATGTTAGAAGCTTCATATCATTCCTTAGACGACTTAGCGGAAGCGATCGGTATTGCCTTGAATGCCCCGATTACGATTGAAGATCGCAATCACCGCCTTCTTGCGTATAGTACACATACAGCTGATACCGACCCTGCCCGTGTCGCAACGATCATTGGTCGCCGGGTACCAGAATCAGTCATCGACCAACTCTGGAAAGATGAAGTCATCCAGAGCCTTGCTACACAAGATGATCCACTCATTATTTCTGCACGTACCGGTGTCGGACTGAATGACCGTGTCGCTATTGCGATCAAGCAAGATTCAGAAATTCTCGGCTATATCTGGTCGATTGCGCGAAGCACTCCGTTTACTCCGTCGGAATTAGCCGATTTAAAGAAAGGAGCTCTACTTGCTCAACGTCAGTTGCTGGCGATCGACATGCAGAAAAAACGGAAGGAAGAACAGACGGAACAGTTCTTCTTCGAGTTATTACATGAAGAACTATCCGAGTCGGAAATCTTGAAGATGTTCTCTAAACTCCATGTCGCACCACCCGGCATCAGTCGTTTGACGGTCATCCGTTTTTCGGAAGCGATCACACCGCGTCTCGCCGATCGCCTGCGCTATTTATTGACGATCCAGCAGACGGTTCGTCCGTTACTTTATGCGTATGATGAGACGGATTTCATCTTGTGGATCAGCACAAACGATCGCGACGCAGAACAAGAGCGTCTGCAGTTCGATGCCTTCATCCAGTCATTCCGACAACTACTCGCAGAGCGATTTGATTATACGGACTTCGTCGCAGCAAGTAGTGAAGTCTTCACGGGCGTCCAAGCGATTCCCGAGCGCTATGAAGAAGCGGGCATCGTCTTGCGTCTAAAAGACGCCTTCCCATTTGAGCTGAAGAACGTGACTCGTTACGAACGCCTCGGCTTATTCCAGCTCTTACCGATTTTCTCGGAGCGTCTGCGACGGCGGACGGTTCGCTTGGAAGAAATCGAACGGCTGCGTGCTTACGATGTGAAACATGCCTCGTCCTTATGTGAGACGCTAGAATGGTTCCTTCATTATGATGGAAACGTCAAACAAGTCGCTTCCCATCTCCATGTCCATCCGAATACGATCCTCTATCGGATGCGACGGATCGAGGAAGAAGCGGGCATTCGAATGGAATCTTTACCTGAACGCTCCTTACTTTATTTGTATCTAAAAGCAGACCGATATCCTTTGTGATTTTTCACAAAGGATATCGGTTATTTTTGAAAACACCGATAAAGTAGAACGCTTTCATTTCTCGTATACTGAAGATGAAGAGAAATTGATTTGTTTATTTGCGAAAGGGGATCGCGTTCACATGATCATTGGAGTATTAAAGGAAATCAAAAACAACGAAAACCGTGTTGCATTAACACCTGCCGGGGTAGCAGCGTTACATGCACAAGGACATCGTGTCATCATTGAATCAATGGCAGGTATGGGGAGTGGCTTCACGAACGAAGAGTACGTTAAAGCAGGTGCTGAAATCATCGCGACTGCTGCTGAAGTCTGGGCAACAGCCGAACTCGCTTTAAAAGTTAAAGAGCCGATCGCTTCAGAGTACCAATACTTCCGTCCGGATCTGACATTGTTCACGTATCTTCACTTAGCGGCTGAGCCAGAACTGACACGTGCACTCGTTGATTCGAACATCACAGCAATCGCTTATGAGACAGTTGAAAAGAATCGCACGCTTCCATTGTTAACACCAATGAGTGAAGTCGCAGGACGTATGGCATCGCAAATCGGTGCACAGTTCTTAGAAAAACCACACGGTGGTATGGGCATCCTGCTTGCAGGTGTTCCTGGGGTTCGTCGTGGAAAAGTCACAGTCATCGGCGGCGGTGTCGTCGGAACGAATGCTGCGAAACTCGCGGTTGGTCTCGGTGCGGATGTCACGATCATCGATGTCAGCCCAGAACGCCTTCGCCAGTTGGATGACATCTTCGGTAACTCGATCAACACATTGATCTCAAACCCGTACACGATTGCTGAAGCGGTCGCTGAAAGTGATCTCGTCATCGGTGCTGTCTTGATTCCAGGTGCAAAAGCACCGAAACTCGTCACTGCCGACATGGTCAAACGCATGAAGCCGGGCGCTGTCATCGTTGACGTTGCCATCGACCAAGGTGGTATCTTCGAAACGGTCGATCGTATCTCGACGCATGATGACCCAACGTACGAAAAATTCGGTGTCGTTCATTACGCAGTCGCGAACATGCCGGGTGCCGTTCCACGCACGTCTACACTTGCATTGACGAACGCAACGCTCCCGTATGTCCTTGAACTCGCGAACAAAGGCACACACCGTGCGCTTGCTGAAAACGAGGCTCTCGAAAAAGGATTGAATGTCGCACAAGGATTCGTCACGTACGAAGCGGTCGCACGCGATCTCGGATACACGTACAAATCCGTTGAAGATGTGCTTCACCTACACGCATAATCTTGAAAGTAGAAATAGTCGATGATTCCTTTTTGAGGAACCATCGACTATTTTTTTTACTTCTTGAGGCGCCACTCGGCTTGTCATATGATGAGAAACGAAGACTTATGATTTTGAACTAGTAGAGGGGATCTCATTACATGACACAAACCATAACCGCTCATTCTCATGAACTTCAGAGCCACGTCGCTGAAGTCGCGTTACTCGAAACACTGACATCCGATACAGAAGAGAGCGTACGTATTGCCGCAACTGAGCGCTTACGTGTTCTCATCCCATCTCATCCATTGCTCAACATTGCTACAGCTCATTCCCTTTACTTCAAGAACGAACACACTCAAGCGCGCCGGCTGATCGAAGAGACACATCAGCAACTCGGTGAGCATGTGCACGGATACATCCTCCTCGGTATCATCAGTGAAGATGAAGGATATATGCACGAAGCAGAACAGTTTTTCCTTTCAGCCATCACACGGTTCCCTGAAGAGCCAGCAGGACATCGTTTCCTTGCCGTCCATTACAATCATCGTCAATTTTATGGGGAGTCAGCTATTCATGCGTTTACATATTTAAAGAAGGTTGGCGCATCTGGAATCGATACGCTGATGGCCATTGATTCCATCCAACAACTGGACGGTCATTCGATTGACATGTTGGAAGCACTCTATGCATTAATCCTTGGCGTACCCCATCTCGACAAAACCACCGTCTTTCATGCGACAGCTTCTGTCAATCAAAGTATTCAATATGAGAAGCTACATGCTACATTGCGCGAAGACAGCGACGAGACCCTCTACGCTAAGCTCGACGAATGCCTTTCCAACATGCTCGAGCATGGCTTGTTCGCAGCTGTTTATGACGATTCCGAAGAAAAGATCTATCGTCATGTCTTTCAGGATATGTGTCGGGATATGACCATCCGTCATGCAGGTTGGCGTGCGTATCCGGACTATATTCGATTACGCTTTCTCTATTTCAAACAATTGTTGTTACGCGACTGAACGTCAAAAAGCAAACGCGACGAGTGCCGCGATCGTCCATGGCAAGATCAAGTTGTCGAGATCGCGATATGAGATGGCTTCGATCAAGGCTGCGATATTCGCAAGCAAGAAGCCATAACTGACAGCGAGCCAAACCGGTTGTCCATAAAACAAGAACGTCACGGTCAACACGAGGAATGACGCCAAAAATAGGGCGATACTTCCTTCAAAGGATCGTTTCGTCTCACCACGGACGTAAAACGTCTTTCCGTAGCGTTTTCCGACGAGAGCCGCGAGACCGTCACCCCAAGCAAGCACCATGCTTCCCGCAATTAGCGCCATCGGCTGTCGCTCGAAGAAGAACAGGACAAGTCCCGCTAGAGCGAGTGGATAATAGACCGTTCCGTAAGAAGGACGATCGACGTCGTGCATCTGACCGATTCCTTTTCGTAGTGTCACTAGATTCACGACAGCAAAGAATAACAACGGTACGATCGCAACGTACCAGTGATCCAGCCAGAGCAGCGCAAGAAATACCCAGTGACCGACAGCAATATGAATCCATTTTCGAACCGTCTCGGGAGAAAAGCCGAAACGGCGTCCAATGACTTCCAGGATGACGAGAGCTAGCCCGACGATTCCAATCGTGCCAAGAGCAGCTATCCATTCCATCGTCATTCCCCCTTTCTTTCCTATTATTGTACGTTGTTTCAGTTGCCATTTGCCCTATTGAACCTTCATTTGATAACATAAGGTCAAATGACGTCCTAGAGAGGAAGTTTTGGAAATGTATGATGCTCAAGCAGTCCAAACATTATCAAGTTGTCTGCAACGCCTAAATGAAGGAAAAGGAATCGAACCCCTCGTCGCAACGGAAGGCACAGAATTGCCGAAGGTCATCAATCGCTTGAAGCAATTCGATCCATTAAAAAATGGTCTATCCATCAATGAAATCGTTCATTTGGCAAATGCCCTGATTGGTGAACATATGTCAGCGACGACGATCCAGAACTGGACGAAACGTGAAGTCCGGGACATCATCGGCGTACCGCATCGCGGAAAGAAGTACTCGATCAATCAGGCTTCGATCATCTATTTACTGGATGATTTAAAACACCTCTTCTCGTTAGAAGAAACACGAGAACTGCTGACGATCGTCTTCAAGAATCCGAATATTGATGAGGATGATTTAATCAGTCCGCTTAATTTTTATCTCGTCTATACGCAACACGCGGAGACAAGTGGTCCGATCGAATTGACGGAGAAGCGTCTCAGACGCTCGCTCGAGCGCATTAACGCTTACCGCCCTGAAACTGTCCACGTTCTCCAACTGTGTCTCTATGCCCGTCGTGTATCGCATTTAACACACGAAGCGAAACAACGCCTCCATCATGTTCTGCAAACGACATGATGAAAAAAAGATGCCATCCATGTCATGGAAGGCATCTTTTTTTATTTAGACGGCTGTCAGTGATTTATAGTGGACGTTGTTCGTCAGACTTTTCAAGACAGAGAGTAGTTCGTACATCGAGAGTTTGTCCGCATCCTTGACGAGACGGTACTCATCACCGTCTTGCAACAATTCAGCAACGACTTCTCCAGCTGCACTCCGTACGGAGAATTTTCCTTTTGTCAGGTCGAAGGAAATCGTGAATGTACCACGCTCATACACGTTGTACTCACATTTCTTCGAGAAGAGCGAAAACTTCTCACGCATTTGACCTACCTCTTGTCCATCATGGTTCATCACGACCCACTTCTTACACGTCGGAATGAACTTACCAAACGCTACCCCTCTACCTTCACCATTCATTACTTGAACACGACCATTCTCGTCGTGTTGAACCGCACCGATCATTTGGTGCGCTTCATCATAAATCGCGGCATGACCTTGCGAAAAAACGCAACCCTGCACATAGACAACTTTGCGCAACAGAAATTCTCCTCTCACTGCTAAAACGTGCTGGTTTTTCGTCCCCAGTTTATTTAGACATCCTGTATAGTTTAACTTTCTTTATCTGTATGATATTTCGTTAACGAAAATGATTATTGCACCGTTTCTCCAAATTGACAACCCCCTTTTGTCGACAATCATTCGACATGTTCAATGCAGGTTCATCTCCTTTGCAAATGCGAGCAATTCTTCCCGATCAATGAGGCGAACCTGATTTGGTTCAGCTAGCTGATACGCAGCTTCCGTAAAGGTCGAATTCGTAACGACCCACCCCTCGTCCATCCCGTAGAATGGAACCGAGGCAGCGACCTGTTGAACCGCTTCGAGCCCTACAGCCGCACTATATCGCTTTGCCTGGATGGCAATCTTATACCCTCGTTCATCCTCTATCAACAAATCTGCTCCGAAGTCGCGTGAAGCAGGTGTCAACTCGACCCGATATCCTGCTGTTTCAAATAAATCGGCAAGCCATTCTTCAAATTCTCGTCCTTCCATTCGATCGAGTCGTTTTTCAAGCGACGGCGTTAAAATGGACAAAAGAAGAAAAAGGATACACCCTACTATACTGATGATTAAGATTAAAGGTTCCCAAGAACTCGAAAAAAAATAAGTTCCGAAAATTCCTATCATTGCAAACAAAGCTGCTAGTAACAATCGTTTTCGTTTTAATCGTTTCATCGTGCTTTTCCCCTCTACTTCGTCGTGACCTTTTTTTCACTATACTAAAATTCTTCGTCGGTTGCTTCCTTCAACAGGAAACACGACTCGTCTTGCAGAAGTAAACTAACGAGGAAAGACTGTCTTAAAATCCATGGTCGAAGACCAGTCAGGAGGTAGCTCATGGCAGAACATTCATCTCCTTCATCGCTACGAATCATTCACGCGACGTTACGTGCTATGAAAGACCCTGTTCTTCTTGTCGATGCAAATGGAAGGATTCAATTTCATAATGACGCGTTTCAACACCAGTTCATGAACACTCCAAATATCGAAACCGTTCAGGAGCTGTTTCCCATCACGGATGATTTCTTTCCATTACAGAAGGAAGCCGTCATTTCAACGACACATCAATTAACAGTCACAGCGATTGAAGCCACGGACTATTTTCTTGTCCATGTCGCTCCCCTGAAAATCGAGGACTTATTCAATTCAACACTAGATACTGCTCTATTCATCACCGACTCGGAGTTTCGGATTCAAACTTGTAACGAAGTGGCAAGCACCTTATTCCGTTTCGAGCATGCCGAAGACATCATTGGTCTCCAAGCGACGATTCTACATGATGCGAAGGAAATCGCTACCCGCCGTCAACATCTCGAACAATTGAACTTAAAAGACTTATCGGACGCGCAACTGTTTTTACTGCATGGACGGGAAGCCGAAAATGAATGGACCTATCATCGTTTGGATGGCTCAACGTTCCATGGACGCCTTTATATGACACGGTTACCAAACGATACGTACTTCCTGCTCATTCAGGACATCACACCGCAAAAACAAATCGAATGGCATCTAACGAAAAGCGAACGCCGCTTCCGACTCTTCTCGGAATCCGTCGTTGAAGCCGTCATCTTTCATGACCACGGCATCATCATCGATGCCAATCGCGCAGCAGAAGTCATTTTCCGGACGAAACTTGAGAAAATGAAAGGTAAGATGACGCTTGAATTGATTCATCCGGATCATCACGCGCGTGTCTTACAACGCATCGAGGAGCATCGAGAAGAACCGTACGAAGTTCTCGGTCAACGTGCCGACGGAACCTCTGTCGAAATCGAAGTCTTCCCGCGTGAAATCATCTACAACAACATCCGGATGCGTGTCGCCGTCGTTCGTGATATTACCGAACGAAAAAAGATTGAGAAAATGCTTGAACGCGAAAAAAATGCCATCATGCGTCAGCGTGATATCACACAATCGATTCTTCAAGCATCCAATGAAGGGTTCCTACTGACAGAAGAGGATGGGAGTTTCATCTTCATGAACGTCAAAGCACGCAAATTACTCGATGTCCCAGGCATTGCACCAAGTAAGATTCAAGAACGAATCAGTCTGATTCCGAATCTCGATTTGAACACTCGATTCGAGATGCTCCGACAAGTAGAAGAATTACTCGCCGGAAAACATTCTGAACTATCGTTTCGTTTCACGTTACAGCGACCAAATGAGTCCAGTCCACTTTATTTCGAATTTTATGCGACTGCGATCAAAAAGGAGAAGAGTCGCATTTCTCGTCATGGCTTCCTATTTGTTTTCCGTGACCGGACAGAGGAAGCGAAGATGGATCAAGTAAAGGACGAACTCGTCAGTACAGTATCGCATGAGTTGCGCACGCCACTGTCCTCCATTCTTGGCTATATGGAATTACTACGATATAAAAAACAATCGGCTGATCGAATCGAACGGTATGTTGAGATCGTCCACGAAGAGACGAAACGATTGACGAAGCTATTAAATGAGTTTTTAGACATTCAGCGTCTAGAAGGTGGAAAACAGGAGTATACCTTCACGTCGTTCTCGTTGCGCGATCTTCTCGCATCAACCGTCGATGCCTATGGCGAGACCGTCGAGACGCATCGAATTGATCTAGAACTACCAGAGGATCCTGTTCTGATTTTTGCGGACGAGCACAAAATCAAGCAGGTGATCTTGAACTTGCTTTCGAACGCCATTAAGTATTCTCCACAGGCGGATCATATTCGAGTCATTCTTTCAGCCAATCCGGAACAAGCAACGTTCTCTGTGACGGATTATGGACTCGGTATTCCACAAAATGCTTTTGAAAAGCTCTTTACGAAATTTTACCGGGTCGATAACTCAGACATCCGGAAAATCGGCGGAACCGGCCTCGGACTTGCCATCTGTAAGGAAATCATCGAATCGCACGGAGGTGCGATTTCCGTTGAATCAGAAATCAATGATGGTTCGACCTTCACCGTTGTACTCGAACGTGATCCAAGAAAGGAATGGAATTGATGCGGACCTACTTCATGACGGGTTTCCCCGGTTTTTTAGCGACCAAACTGATCGAACAACTGGCACGTGTTCCGGACCAAATCGCTTGTTTTCATTTGCTTCATTTACCGTCAGAGCGAAACGCAGCTGTTAAGCGACGCCAGGATCTTCTAGAACGTACATCCTTACGACCGGAGCAACTTGTATTGCACGAAGGCGATATCACGGTCGAACAGCTTGCTTTATCATCAGAGGCTCGAATGATGTTGCAACAAGACGTCACACACATCTTTCATCTCGCGGCGCTATATGATTTAGCAACAGCATATGAACCTGCCTTTCGAATCAATGTGATCGGTACCGCGAACGTGACACAGTTTGCTCATACGTGTCGGGCCTTAGAGCGCTACATTTACTTCAGTACAGCGTATGTCTCGGGTCTTCGTTCCGGAATGGTTCTAGAAGATGAGTTACAAGCTAGTACCTTTAAAAATGCTTATGAAGAAACGAAATATTTAGCAGAAGTGCGTTTCCGTAAAGAAATCGGAACGATTCCCTATACGATCATCCGTCCTGGGATCGTCGTCGGTCATTCCGAAACGGGCGAAACACCGAAGTGGGATGGGGTGTATTTCGTTTTGAACGCGATGCGTCTCCTGCAATCCTTCGCCCCTCTTCCGTACCCAGGTCGAGCAAACGCACTCGTTAATCTCGTGCCCTATGATTACGTCATTGAAGCGACCGCTTATCTCAGTCATGCACCTGTCGGAAGAAATAAGACCTATCATCTGACAGATCCATTCCCACATGGCGCACGCGCGATTTTTGAGATGTTACACGTCGCCTATTATGGACGTTATCCGCGCGGAATCGTTCCGTTTCGACTCGTCAGCACGGCATTGACTCCAGCTGTCGCAAAACGACTTCAGATGCAACGGCAGACACTTGACTACTTCATTCATCCCGTTCATTATGATACGACACATGCCTTACGTGACTTACGGGACACTGGTATTATTTGTCCAGATCTTGCAGAAACGATGCCTCGACTCGTCCAGTATTATCAAACACACGTGACACACTAAAAAAGTCCAATCGTTCTTCCACAAGGGAAGTCGATTGGACTTTTTTATCGGTTACCCGATCAACATATTTTCTTTTGGATAACGAATCGTCCGGTCTCGTTGCGTCGCGAACGTGAACAGAATCGTCAAGGAGCCGACACGTCCAAGTAGCATCATAAACATGATCAAAAACTTACCAAAGCTATTGAGCTCAGCTGTTACGTTCAAAGAAAGACCAACTGTTCCAAATGCCGAAACGGTCTCAAAGAATAGACCAATAAAGGAAATATTCGGCTGGGTCAACGCCAGGAACGTCGTAATTAAAGCGATGAACAATAAACTGAAGACAGCAATCGCGTATGCCTTTTGAATCGCTTGCGTCTGAACAGTCCGTCGCATCAGAACCGTTTCACGCTGTCCGCGGAGATACGTCCAGACATTTTTCAAGATGACCGCTGCCGTCGTGACCTTGATCCCGGAACCTGTTGATGCGGAACCTGCCCCAATGTACATCAAAACCATCATCAAACCGATCGAGAGCGGCACCATCGTCGTTAAATCGATTGTCTGGAAACCAGCCGTTCGTGTCGTGACGACTTGGAAAAATACGATATGGAGCGCACTGAAGAACGATTCATCTTTTAACGAACCCAAGTTCGAAACCCATTCGTAGAGCATCATTGCTAAAACACCTAGTCCATTGATGACGAGTAGTGATAGCACCATCAATTTAGAATGGAGCGAAATTTTCTTGAAGTTTCGTTTACCAGCGATATCCGCGATAACCGTAAAACCAAGACCACCAATCATCAAGAGCGCTGCAATCGTCAGAATGAATGTCGTATCTTGTTGGAAACCGATTAGATTATCACCCCATAGTGCGAATCCTGCATTGTTGAAGGCAGATACGGCGTGGAACAAACCGTAATAGAGTGCTTTTCCGAAGCTGTATTTGTATTGAATGAACAAATCAAGCGCAATCAAAAACATGCCGACGATCTCAACGAGGACCGTCGTGACGATGATATTACGAACGAGACGAATCGTTCCGCCCGGACTATCGAGATTAAACATCTCTTGGATAATGATCCGCTGACGAATCCCGATTTTTCGTCCCGTGACGCTGAGCAAGACGAGCGCGATCGTCATGAATCCAAGTCCACCGACCTGAATTAAGAGCATCATGATGATTTGACCGAGTAAATTATAGGATTCGGCAATATTAATCGGTGACAGTCCTGTGACGGTTCCTGCCGATGTCGCAACGAATAGGCAATCGATGAATGATACATCTTGCCCCTCTTGCTGCGAGATCGGAAGCCACAATAAAAAACCACCCAGTAAAATCGTCAATGTAAAGCCAGTTGCGATAAAACGTGCCGGTTTATCGAACAGCTGATGATACATCAATTCACCTAAACGCCCGAAGCGTGCGAGTCGTGAACGTCTTTTATGCGAGAACATCTTACTCCCCCTAGATAGTTTTCAGACAGAATTGTCTTTATCATACTCCCTCGAATTAAGAAGTTCTATCGAAATATGCAATCGACTAAACGTTTTCGTATTTTTTTGGTAAACTAGATAAAAGTGGACGTGTAATCATTAAAGGAGGTTGAGGGAAACAGTGGACCCTAAGACGGCTGATCATTCGATTGAGGATGTCTGGCGAAGGCTGGAACGACAATCACAATGGATGCCTGCGCAATTGTATTATCAATTCGAGGAACTCTTATCATTACATTTGGAGCAACCGATTCTAAATGAATTGTATCAAGTGTTAAAAAAATACGACGTACTGACCGATATAGAGCGTGACGAACGAAACGAAAGCATTCAAATGCTAATCGACGAAAACGGCGCTTGATTCTCGGTTTTTGGATTTCCGAGCAGAAGAAGTGTCTTCTGCTCTTTTATTTTTCGTTCCTACACGGATTACATACAGAAAGGTGGCACACATCAATCATGGATATCGTGTCGATCATCGGGATCATTCTTGGTCTCATCACACTAGTCGGAGGTATGATCTTAAAAGGTGCGCCTCCCGTTGCTTTGCTTAACCCAGCAGCCCTCGTCATCATCTTCGTCGGGACAGCAGCTGCCATCATGATCTCCTTCCCGAAGGAACGATTGAAAGTCTTACCTGCCTTGTTTAAAGTCATCTTATTCGAACAAAAGCTGATGACGAAACAAGTGTTGCTCGGACAATTTTTGACACTCTCGACACAAGCACGTAAAGAAGGTCTGTTATCTCTCGAGTCAGCACTTGAAGAAGTCGATAACGCCTTCATGAAACGTGGCGTCATGATGGTCATCGATGGACAACCATCCGAATATGTCGAGGACGTCATGACACGTGATCTCGAAAACATGACGGAACGCCATCATGCAAATGCGAACATTTTCACGCAAGCCGGTACTTACGCACCAACGCTCGGGGTTCTCGGTGCCGTTGTCGGTCTCGTTGCCGCCTTATCCGATTTATCGGATATCGAAAAATTAGGTCACGCCATTTCAGGTGCCTTCATCGCAACACTATTCGGGATTTTCACCGGATACGTCCTGTGGTTCCCGTTCGCAACGAAGCTGAAGCAAAAATCAGCGAACGAGATTCAATTATACGAGATGATGATTGAAGGGATTCTCTCGATTCAAAACGGTGAGTCACCGAAAAACTTAGAGGATAAGCTACTTGTGTACTTGACACCGAAGGAGCGTGCGAACTATGAAGCGGAAAAAGAAGCCGCATGACGAACATATCTCCGAAGGCTGGTTAATTCCGTACGCCGACTTATTGACCTTACTTCTGGCACTCTTCATCGTACTTTTTGCTTCGAGTAGTGTCGATGCCGTCAAGCTAAAAGCGATGTCCCAATCGTTTAGCTCTGTCTTCAACGGTGGATCAGGGATGATCACGAACAGTTCACTTTCTACTCAAGAAGAAGAGGATTCGAAAAAACTCGATGCGCGGACGAAGGCACAAAGCTATGAAATCGCAGAACTCGAAAAAATCAAAGAAGAAGCCAATCAATACATTAAGAATGAAAAACTTGAAAAAGACATCAAGGTCGAAATCACGAATGAAGGACTTGTCTTTACGATTCGCGACCGCGCGTTGTTCTCACCAGCTCAAGCAGAAGTAAGAGGACGCTCGCTTCAAATCGCAGAGGGGATGAGTGCACTACTCGTCAAAGCAGGGCAACGTCAGATTCAAGTGTCTGGCCATACAGATAATATTCCAATCAACACAGCACAGTATCCGTCGAACTGGGAACTGAGTGCGGACCGGGCGATCAGTTTCATGCGTGCCTTACAACGGAATCCAAAGCTTGAACCAAAACGCTTCACCGTCAGCGGTTACGGTGAATTCCAACCAATCGCGTCCAATCAAACGGAAGCAGGTCGCAGTCAGAATCGACGCGTCGAAGTGTTGATTCGACCATTGATCGACTTAAAAGCGAATGTACTCGACGAAACAAAAGTCGAATCCTGAACGTAAAAAAGCTCCTTCGTGGTTGCCACGAAGGAGCCTTTTTAATAATACGGACGAATCATGATATAGACGATAACACCGGTCAAACTGACGTATAACCAAAGCGGCATCGTAAAGCGTGTCCACTTTTTATGCTTCTCGAAGTTTTGATTCACAGCGTGCGCGAGTGACATCAAGACAAGTGGAACGATGACTGCAGCTAGGATGATGTGCGTAATCAGGATAAAGAAATAGACAGGGCGAACGAAACCTTCGCCCCCGAATTTCGTCGATTCACTGACGGCGTGATACGTGACGTACGAAATTAAGAATAAAGTCGTCGTCATCATCGCACCACCAATGAAGCGACGATGATTCACCCGATTGCCACGACGAATGGAAATCCAAGCGCCGAGCAACAGCATGAAGGTAAAACTATTGAAGATGGCATTCAAAAAAGGAAGCAACGTCCAATCGAATCCTGAATCGACTTGTACAGGTGGCGCAAAGAATAGGAGCGCCACGAGCAAGTTGATGACAAGCGTCAGCAGGATGACGAGCGGAACGAAATTCCGTTTAGTAGCAGGTTGTTGCATGAATCATTCTCCTTGTTTCCAGTCGAAATAACGTTTCAACCATTTTGGGATCGGACCAGCGAATAGACGTTCACGCCAGTAGACATCAGCAGCTCGCTGAACCGCAGCACCACGGATCGGATATGGATGGACGACACGCGACAATTGACCGACCTTATCTTTACGTGCCATCGCATAGACGACTTCTTGCATCCACTCACCCGCTTGTTCTCCGATTGCATGTGCTCCAATCAGTTTTCCACGCTTATCCGCGATAAGCTTGACGCGCCCTTCCGTCTGACCATTGATGACGAAACGATCGACTTCATCGAGACCGGTCTGATAGACCTTGATCTCCCCATGTTTCTTGCGTGCCTCGTCTTCCGTCAATCCGAGATGGAATAATTCAGGCGTCGTGAATGTGACCCATGGAACCGCCCGATAATCCGGCTTCGTCCGTAGACCGAATAAAGCATTCGTGACGACCGTTTTTCCTTCAAGCCCTGCGACATGCGTAAATGGGAGCGAGTTGATCGTATCTCCGACCGCAAAGATGTGTCGTTGACTTGTGCGAAGTGAACCATCGACCTGGACGAATCCTTTTTCGACGTGTACACCAGCTCGATCGAGACGTAGTGCTTCGATACGTGGCTTACGACCGACTGCGACAAGCACGGCATCCGTTTCAATGACACGTGATTCGCCGTTTGCTTCGACCGTCACTTCGATGCCCCCGGCTGACTTGCGGACGTGCGTGACCTTCGTATCGAGATGTAATGTTAATTCTTGTTCAAGCTGACGTTGAATGACTTCGACCATGTCACGGTCTTCTTTTCCGAGTAACGTCTTCATTCCCTCAATAACTGTGACTTCCGTTCCGAGATGCGCGTAAGCTTGCGACAACTCAAGACCAATCGCACCACCACCGATGACGAGCAGACGCTCCGGACGCTCCGTCAATTCGAAGATCGTCTCGTTCGTTAAATAATCAATCGTATCAAGTCCATCAATCGGTGGAATGATTGGTTGAGATCCAGTCGAGATCGCAAACTTCTCACCTACGACAAGCTGTCCCGCCACTTCCACTTCATGGGCACTGAGGAATGTCGCTTCTCCGATATAGACATCGACGCCAAGGTCCTCAAATCGTTTTGTGCCATCATGTGATTGAATGATATTACGCGCCCGGTCGACGCTTGCCTTCGTTTTGGAATAGACCGCGTCTCCGTTCAGCGTCACGTTGTACTTTTCAGCCGTCCGCTTCATGACATGAACATCGTGCGCCGCTTCGATCAAAGCCTTTGAAGGAACGCAACCGTAGTGAAGACAATCTCCACCTAGATGCGTATGGCGTTCGATCAGGGCGACGTGTGCGCCAAGACTTGCTGCACCGGCAGCAATCGTCATTCCGGCTGCACCACCACCGATGACGACTAATTGATAGTTCTTCATCGTGATCCCTCCTCGTAGCGACGTGTAATGTCTTCCATTCGTTTACGGTTGACGCCCCAGTCGGAGTACCCGACACGTGATGCCGAACGGAAATGAATCACCTGTGCAGCTTCATCGAAGTAAAATTCGACGTCATCCTTGAAGCGAAAGACTTTACTCGTGAAGATGGCGTGGATGTATGTCCCTTCCTCCTTGACGACTTTGACGCGGTCGAGGCTTTGTAGGATACGTAGTAATTGAAACTTCGAATCTGCAAGCGTTCCTTTGAACGGGAGCGGACGCATTTTCATATCCTGTAGATCGGTTTGAGTAGATACCGCGTTCGGTTTTCCGGAGAGCGGTTGAAGCGTACCATTTGAAACACCAAGTGCCATGACTGATTCCTCCGTTTCCTATCATCTGATCCATTTCGTACTATAATCCACTTAACTTTACCAGTTTCTGTTTCACTCTGCCCGTCTCAGTGTTTACGCTTTCGTGACAGGTAGCAGAATCGTCGCGATGACGCCGCCTTCCGGCTGATTATCAATGAATAGCTTGCCTTCATGTGCTTCGACGAGTTCTCGGCAAATCGATAGTCCGAGCCCTGTTCCGCCCTTTCCTTTTTGCACTTGATAGAACTTTTCTGTGACGTGACGTAAGTGCTCTTTCGGAATGCCAGGTCCTTCATCACTGAAGGAGAGGAACAACACACGCTCTGAACGAACGAGTCGAATGGTGATCGTGCCACCGACTGGAGAAAAGCGGATCGCATTATCAAGCAGGTTCAAGAAGACTTGTTTCAATCGGTTTTCGTCGTATAGACCGACGACTTGCGCCGGTAACTTCTGTACGATCTGGACATTTTTTTCTTCCAGCTTTTGACGAAGTTGCGCCGTTACGGTCTCGATGATTTCCGTCAAGTTGACTTCCTGACGGTATAAGACGAGGCGGCTCGTCTCGAGTTTCGAGAAATCGAGTAACTGCTCAACGAGCGAAATCAAACGCTCCGTCTCCGAATGAATGATGCCCATCCCAAGCGACGCCTCTTCCGGCAACTGATCCTGTTCGACGAGTAACGTTTCACTCCAGCCTTTGATCGATGTCAGCGGTGTCCGTAATTCATGAGAGATACCAGAAATGAATTCATCTTTCAACGTTTCCTGCTGTTTGATCTGTTGCCCCATATAATTGATCGTCCGCGCTAGTTCTCCAAGCTCGAACGAGTATTCCTCGTTCACCTTGACGTCGTAATGCTGTTTCGCGATTTGGTCCGATGCACCGATGACTTCTTGAATCGGTCGGACGATCGACGAGACGAGACGTGAGGAATAGATGAAGGCAAGTCCCCAAATAACTGTACCCAGGAGGACGATCGCTAAACAAATTTCGATCACACGTCGATCGATTCGCTCAAGCGACGTCGTATAACGAAGCGCTCCCGTCGTCTGACCGAACGATACAACAGGTTCTGTTACTTCCAGTAAATGTTCTCCCGTCGCTTCATCGTCATATCGTTTCGTGACGGTCTGTCCCGCCCTTACTTGATTGACCGCTGCTCGCGTCAACTTACGTTCCGAGATGAATCCGGTCGAAGAGTAACGCGGAATCCCTGTCGCATCCAACACTTCGATCTCGGCGTCCGGATAAGCGTAAGAATCGAGTACATCATGAATCGTCGCTTCTGAATCAGCGTAATCATAAGCAAGACCGCTATTCGCAAATAAGACAGCACTCGCATTCGCATGACGTTTTAAGACATCTGTCGCCGTCACGTAGTAATAGTTATAGGTCACGAACGAGAGGATCCCGATGACGAGTAAGACTGTCACCGTGATAATTGTCATGAACCGCATCAATATTTGGCGCTTCATTCTTCGTTACGCCACTTGTATCCATGTCCCCACAATGTCTCGATGAACTTCGGTTCCGCTGGATTCTCTTCGATTTTTTGACGAAGACGGCGAATGTTGACATCGACCGTCTTCCGATCACCAAAGTAATTCTCACCCCATACCGCATCGAGTAACTCATCTCGCGACATGACTTGATCTTCGTTTTTGATGAAGTGGCAAAGTAAATCGTATTCAGTTGGTGTCACTTCGACGTCAACACCTTCTTTTTGGACGCGCTTCGCCCCTAAATCAATCCGGAACGGTCCAGAGACGAGTTCACGTGGCTGTTTTCTCCGGCGTAACGTCTCTACCCGTCGTAACAGTGACTGGATGCGCGCAAGAAGCTCTGCTGGACTAAACGGCTTCGCGATATAATCGTCCGCGCCTACGCTTAGTCCCATGACTTTATCCTCTTCTCGTGTCCGTGCCGTCAGCATGATGATCCCGACGACTTCATCCTTTGCCCGCGCCTGTTCACAGACGGCAAAACCGTCGACTTCCGGCATCATGATATCGAGTAACAGAATATCGAAGGTTTGTTGATCAAATTGCGCAAGCGCTTCTTTCCCATTTTCCGCCTCGATGACATCATAGCCTGCCCGTTTCAAGTTAATGACGATGAAACTACGAATCGCATGTTCATCTTCGGCTACTAGTATTTTGGTCATTCTTTTCTCCCCCTGATTCTTTATTCCACAAGTGTGACACGATTGACGAACACTTCATAATCCTTCCTCGCATCAATCACATAGACATAATCGATACCTTCTTTGATTTTTCGTTTTTGATCACTCGCAATGTATTGATTCTTCGGAATGACCTCTAATTCGAAATCAATCTGCTTCGTTTCTCGATTGATGAACCGAACACGATTTTCGCGTTTCTCGATCGTTTCACGCGTCGCCCAGTTGGCAGGGAACCGCATGACGAAATTGTATTCTTGATCGATGTACTGCTCTTCCCGCAATTCGAATCCACTCTCGAGAAATGGCGGATTATCTGACCCATTCCATGTGTAGTATGCCGTGATGTGTGGTTTCGGTTCATCCTCACGCCCTTTACTGCCTTCTGGCGTATATTGATGACCAAACTCGACGATTCCGTCTTGATCGACATCTTTCGGGAAGGTATACATCGGTTCGACGATCTCATCGATCTGACCGAAACGAACCTGTTCCAACGTATCGTTCGCTAAACGGAATAATGCGATGTGCATTTTCGCATCTCGTGTATACGATACGATCAAGCCTTTATTTCGAGCGGCATTGATCGTATCGACTTCAAATAAATCATGTTCTGCGAATAAATCGCCATCCTGCGTTGAAAGTGTCGTCTCTTGGTGCTCTTTCGACAGGATGTCTTTATAATAGATCAGACGAGACGGACTGCCCTTTTGCAGAAGCACCATATCCCGCTCTCGATCTTGATTCAAATCAGCTACCGACAGACGATCATACCGATCGACTGTCGTGACGTCTCGTTGCTTCGATAGTAACTGCTCAATGATGTATAACGTATTTTCACCATAACTGGTAATACCGATGACCAGGTGGTTTTGTTTATGTCGTGCGTCAGTTATGACTTCGAGTCGATCGATGGATCGACCGTCAGCTACCGTCTGTCGCGCCACGAGTCGCCATTTTTCGCCTTGTCGTTCATGGACGAGAAGATGAATCGTGAAGCGCCCGTCCTGCTCGCTACGGTAGAAGGTGATCGCTTCATCTTTACCATTTCGATCTAAGTCGACGAGTTCGTATAGGCGGGATACCGCTTGATTTCGTGGTGCCACGATCTCTGCCTGTTTCGGCAAATCGCGGTCAATCCGTTCTTTCAACGACTGCTCCCATGCCGGAAGGGACGGATGTTCGAGTAAAGAGGCGGGATGCGGAAACATCGTACTGTATCCTGCTAATAATAGACTTGATATGATCATGAAGAGATATTTCATAAAGTTGGAATCCTTTCCGTACGGGCTCTGTTTCCACTTTATCATACTCTCTTCGAGGAGAGTATATTGTCGAACGGGGGACAAGTTGTTACGATATACAGATAATTGAAAGGGGTTTGAATGTATGACGTATAAAATGATTGTTCTCGATTTAGATGATACCTTGTTGACAAGTGACCATACGATTTCACCACGTACGAAAGAAGCTTTACTCGCTGCGCAGCGACGCGGGAAGAAAGTCGTGCTCGCTAGCGGTCGTCCGACGTTTGCCATGCTCGACCTCGCAAAAGAACTGGAACTCGCCCGCTACGGCAGTTACATCCTAAGCTTCAATGGCGCTTCAATCATTGATTGTAAAACGAACGAGTCGCTCTTCCTCAGCACACTTTCCCCGGAGACGGTCCACCGCCTCGACGATTTGAGTAAACGGGAGGGTGTCTACATCCACACGTATGTCGGACATGAAATTCTGACAGAGGAACCGAATGAATATACGACTCTCGAAGGACAACTGACAGGCATGGAGGTCATCCCTGTCGCTGATTTTAAAGCCGCGATCCAAACACCTGTCGTCAAGTGTTTAATGATGGCAGAAGAGACGCACCTCGCGCGCGTCGAACAGACGCTTCAACAGGAACTTGAGGGTGAACTCGCGGTGGCTCGCTCGAAGCCATTTTTCCTTGAATTCACAGAAGATGGTGTCACAAAAGGCACAAGCCTTGCCTTACTGTCTGAAAAACTGGGAATCGCTCAAGAAGAAGTCATTGCTTGTGGAGACGGCAACAACGATCTATCGATGATCGAATGGGCAGGTCTTGGTGTCGCGATGGCGAATGCAGCCGATACCGTCAAAGAAAAGGCACAGTATATGACCGCTTCGAACGATGAAGATGGTGTTGCTCTCGTCGTCGAAAAGTTCATGATGGATGAAGAACCGGCGATCTCAAGCCGCTAAGTAACTCAAAAAAGAATGACGCGTCTTTTCACGCCCTTTCCTCAGGCGAGACACATGCCAATTTTCCTGCTTCATTCAAGCAGAAAAACGGGTCTTGTTTGTCTCTGACAGCGCAAATATGCGCTTTTTCCTGAAGGAGTTGCGTGTGACGCGTCATTTTTTTATACCTGGAAGAAGGATTTAGGAAGCGTTTCGTTCACTCGACATCGCTTCCTAGGGAAAAACAAGTAAGAGCGACCCTGCAGCGACGCAATGCTTGTTCCTGGAAAACGATTCGAGACGAACAAAAAAGCGCAATCCTTCTCGTTAAGAGAAAAACTGCGCTTTGTCTTCAGTCTCAGGCTGACTTTTGAGTCAGCCTTTTTTGATTTACGACAAACACCAGTCAATCGGCTCTCTTCCCTGCTCTTTCAGCCAAGCATTCGTTTGAGAATACGGTTTACTACCGAAAAATCCACGACTCGCGGATAAGGGACTCGGATGGACGGCTTCAAGAACAAGATGACGATCCGTATCGATCAGTGCTTTTTTACTTTTCGCATGATTTCCCCAGAGGATGAACACGATCGGTTGTGTCTGTGTTCCTAATACTTCGATGACCCGATCCGTGAACGATGCCCAGCCTTTTTTAGCATGGGATCCCGCTTTCCCCTCCTCAACCGTTAGCGACGTATTGAGCAAGAATACTCCTTGCTGGGACCATGCTTCGAGATTGCCGGATGTCGGTGCTGGACAACCGATGTCCGCGACAAGTTCCTTATACATATTTCGAAGGGATGGAGGAATCGGAACTCCGTCGTGGACGGAAAAGCTGAGTCCATTCGCCTGACGCGGACCATGGTAGGGGTCTTGCCCTAAGATGACGCACCGGACGTCTTCTGGCGCGACTGCATCAAACGCATGAAAGATCCGCTCTTTCGGAGGATAGACGGTCGTCGTTTGATAGGCTTCCTTCAAAAAAGCCCACAGTTCTTGAAAATAGGGTTTTTCCTTTTCTTCTTTTAACACGGTTTGCCAAGATGGATGCACGTGAATCCGCTCCTTTTTCAGTCTCAAGTCGCTGTTCGTCCGTCTTGATTCTGCTATGATGGATGATGAGGTGGAAAATTATGATTCAGACAAAACAATTATTCGGACTACCATTCGTCGATGCGACACCTTCGCAATGGTATACCCATATTAAAACAATCTTACACGACCGCGGAAAAGCCTTTATTGTCACGGCGAATCCCGAGCTCGTGTTGCGTGCATTGCGTGAACCTTCTTACGATGCCATCTTACGACGGGCGACGTTCATTACACCAGACGGGATCGGTGTAACGGCTGCCAGTAAACGGATGGGAGCACCGCTCACTGCGACATTGCCGGGAATCGAGACCGCACGTGAACTATTGCGGACGGCAGACGCACTCGAGAAGCGCGTCTTTTTACTCGGTGGACGTCCGGAAGTCATGAAATCGTTGATCCGTCAGTTATCGATTCGTTTTCCGAACATCCACTTCGTTGGAACGTTTCATGGTTTTGGAAAGACAGAAGAAGCTACGCGAGCGATCACAGAAGCAGACGCTGATCTTGTTCTCGTCGCACTCGGTGCGCCAAAACAGGAAGAATGGATTGCTTCCATCTATGATCAAGTCGATCATGGTATCTTCATCGGTGTCGGTGGTGCGTTCGACGTCTGGTCCGGACACAGTAAACGCGCGCCTAAATTATTCCGTCGCTTCAAGCTAGAGTGGCTCTATCGTATCTCGACGCATCCTCGTGGATTCGAGAAACTCAAGGACTTGTTACTTTTCCTGACGCTCGTGCTTCGTAAAAAATCAACGCTCTCTTGAGCGCACACAAAAAGGGCTGACTTAAAAAATGACGCGTCTCACACCCTTTCCTCAGGCGAGACACAAGCCAGTTTTTCCGCTTCATTCAAGCAGGAAAACGGCTCTTGTTTGTCTCGACAGCGCAAAATGGCGCTTTTTTCTGTAGGAGCAGCACGATGCTTGTCCCAGGAAAACGATGCGAGATGAACAAAAAAGCGCAATCTTTCTCGTTAAGAGAAAAATTACGCTTTGTCTTCAGTCTCAAGGCTCCCGACACGGCGGGAGCCTTTTTGACGCTTATCTTATGCGTTGACAGTCGAGAATGAACGACCGAGTTCTTTTGCTTTAGCGATTGCTGCTTCTTTGATCTCTTCTGCTTTTTCTGGGTTCATTGCCATACCTTCGATGAAGAGTGCATCGTAGTCTGTTACACCAGTGAAAGCAAGTGCTTGACGGAGGTAGTCATCACCGAAGTTTAGACCAGATCCTGTGTAGACGCCACCTGTTGCTTGGATGTGGAGTGCTTTTTTGCCTTCCATCAAGCCTTTTGGACCTTCTGCAGTATAAGCGAATGTTTTACCTGCAAGAAGAACGCTGTCGATGTACATTTTGAGACGTGCTGGGAAAGAGAAGTTCCACATTGGTGTGACGAAGACATACTCATCTGCTTCCATGTATTGCTCGAGATGTTTTGTCATCGTACCGACTTTTGCGATCTCCACTTCTGTTAACTCTTCGCCTGTTGCGAATTTGCCCCATGCGCTAAGAACATCTGTATCGATTTCTTGGACTGTTTCGTTATATAGATCAAGAACTTCTACTTCAGCTGAAGGATTCGCCGCTTTGTAGCTTTCGAGGAATGCTTCACCGACTTGAAGGCTGAAAGAGTGTTCTGTAGCTTTCGGGTTAACAGTTACATAAAGTAATTTAGTCATTATTATTTCTCCCTTTTATTTAAAGTAAATTCTGTAACTAAACATACCAACCACCTTTTCGTTTGTCAATCAGTTTGACTTCCAAACGAATAAAAAAAAGCTCAAGTCCGTGACCTGAGCTTTCTTGATCTTATGAGTGCTAATTCTTACACATTTTCGAGTGGCGTATAATGTTCGGCTCGTAAACCGATTCGTTTCAACTGATCAATCAACTGTTCCTTTTCAGAAACCGACAAATCCTTAAATAAGTCTGCTAAAAAGGCTTCATGTTTCGGGAATGTCTCTTCCATTAGTTCGCGTCCAGCTTCCGTTAATGTCCCAAACGTGACACGACGATCCGTCGCACATGATTTTCGCGCAATCAACCCACGCTTTTCAAGTTTATCCACGACATATGTCACACTTCCGCTCGTTAATAGAATCTTATCGCCAATTTGTTGTAGAGGCGTGTCCCCTTTGTGGTACAGCAATTCAAGAACTCCGAATTCCGATAAATTCAACTGATGTGTTTTGATGTCTGCCTTCACTTGCTCCGTCACCGCATGCATCGTCCGAGATAGAACAACGAGCATTTTTAATGCCAGCTTCGAGTCTGTCGATTCCATTTTACGTTCGCCCCTCTTTGTGTTGTATCGTCACAATCATAGACTTCTTTGTCTAACTGGTCAATTCTTGCTGAATTTTTCCAATCGATCCACTGCGTAAAAATAGTTCTTGCCGTGAAACGCGTTTCATAGCCTATCGTCTTGATATACACTAAAAAGGAGGTAATCATCATGTCGATTCATACACGGTTAACACAACTGTTTAAACGAAATGTTGCTTTTGAGTGGGCCATCGAACAATTGCATACACCAGCAGGCTATTATTTGTGTCAGCACACGTTGGTCGATCAATACCCTGATTTGTCTCCTCAAGAAAAAACACAACTGCTCTCAAAGATCAATAAATTGGCTGAGCAGACAGCTCCATTCTCGGCTCCCGTCTCCCGACAGGATTGGCGCCGACTTGAACGACGATTATCTCGTAAGATGTAATCCAGGAGGGATGCGCGATGACGAACATCCGAGACTTGGCACGTGAAGCCAACGTGTCCGTTACGACAGTCTCACGTGTACTAAATGATCATCCTTACGTTGCTAACGAGAAGCGACAAGCTGTTCGAGAAGCTATCGAAAAACTCGGATATATCCGTAATCAGACTGCCGTTCATCTATCGACGGGTATGACAAAAACGGTCGGAGTCATGCTCCCGTTCGTTGATCATCCGTATCACGCTGCCATTCTTCAGGGCATTGCGCAAGCTGCCTTTGACGCGAGCTATCGGTTCTTGACGTGGCAAACGAATTATGTGGAAACGCATGAGCAACTGGCACTGGATGCGCTGGCGCAACAGGAAATCGACGCACTCATCGTCGTGTCGCACAGTCTTCCCTTATCAGCGATTTTATCGTATGAACGTTATGGACCGATCGTCTTTTGTGAACATCATGAAGATGTCGCTGCCGTCTATATCGATCACTATACGGCCTTCCAACAAGGACTTGCACATCTGCGACAACAAGGACATACGAGCATCGGCATCTGTCTTGGGCGACCAGATAGTACGAATAGCTTGGCGCGTAAACATGCGTATCAAGAGGTCGTACGTGACGAATTTGT
Source organism: Exiguobacterium sp. UBA1053 (assembly GCF_002316465.1). Taxonomy (NCBI): domain Bacteria; kingdom Bacillati; phylum Bacillota; class Bacilli; order Caryophanales; genus Exiguobacterium; species Exiguobacterium sp. UBA1053. The sequence continues at coordinate 91,490 of NZ_DCDO01000011.1, forward strand.
CTATGAACAGACCTTGACGATTGAAGACGGTGCGACCGTCGCAAGACGCTGGATGCAACAAAAACAACGACCGACCGCTATTTTGACCGCAAGTGATCACGTGGCAGCAGGTCTGATCTTGGAACTCCGAAAACAAGGTTATCAGGTTCCTGGAGACCTGTCTGTCATTGGTTTTGATGGAAGTGAACTCGCTGAAGTCTTAGCGATGACGACGATCGCGATCCCTTATGCCACGATCGGGCGACATGCTTTTCAATTAACCGTCCGCGAAGATCTCGTTGCTCGTCCACAAATCGAAGTACCTTCGGCGTTCATTGCTGGAACGACCGTTCTTCCTCATACCTGAATCCATATAAAAAAGCGACGAGTTCATCGATTTGAATTCGTCGCTTCATTTCGTTTACAGAGTTCCTGCCGCTACATAACGTGATCCCCAGTAACCGCCACGGAACGATTCTTTGACGACTCTTCCATAATACGAGTTCGCATTGATCATCGTACCGCCATCGACAGCGATTCCAACGTGTTGAATCCCACTTCCATGTGTAAAGAAGACGAGATCCCCAGCGCCAGGTGCCGTACGTTTTGTTGCTGAGTATTGAGCCGCTGCCGTACGTGGGAGTGATTTTCCTAGTGCTTGATAGACGTAACGTGTAAATCCAGAGCAATCAAAGCTAACAGGACCTGTCGCACCAAAAACATAAGGACGTCCTTTGAGACCTTCTGCTACCGAAACGATCGTTGATCCTGTTTTACTAAGACCTTTCGTCGCTTTAGCGTTATATTCTTTCGTGTATGTAGAGGCGATATAGGCTGATTTCCCCTGATGACGGATTTGATACCATTCTTTGACCTGACCTACGACGGTTACAGCTTGTCCAAGTTTCAATTGCCCGACTCGTTTACTCGATACAGCAGCTTTTGCACGAATATTCAGCACATCCACTGACACCACTACTTTTTTACTTGTTGCAGCTTGCGTTGATGCTGGGACGAGTGTCCAACTACTGATGAGTAACGTTAAGGTTAACAAAACACGAGTGACAGCTTTCATCGATTCATTCTCCTCTTATGTATGAATGTATTGTACGTCTGAATTGTCAGATAATTTCTGTTTTTATCCTATCACGTTCCAGATTTTCATCATATTACAGTTCTTTAACGCGAACTATTTTTCGTAATACTTTTGTAACAAAATAAAAAAAACAGGATGTAGAATGGCTTAAGATAGCCATTTCTACATACCTGTCAGTTTGAGTCATTTAATCGTTTTTTTAAGAATCAATTGACTTCTTTTTACGGAAACGTGCTAAGAATTCATAGACGATCGGCACGATGAGGAGTGTCAACAACGTCGAACTTGTGAGTCCACCGATGACCGTCACACCTAACCCTTTTGAAATCAATGCGCCACCTTCGAGTCCAAGCGCAAGTGGTGCAAGTGCACCAATCGTCGCAAGTGCCGTCATCAAGATTGGACGTAAACGTGTACCTGCTGCATCGAGTAGTGCTTCACGCGTCGATAAACCTTCCGCTTCTTTATGAATGACACGGTCGATTAAGACGATCGCATTCGTCACGACGATTCCGATCAACATCAAAGCACCAATCAAGGATGACACAGAAATCGTCTCTCCTGTAATCAATAGGGCAACCAGTCCACCGATGATGGCGAATGGAAGTGAGAACAAGATGACGAGTGGTGTCAATGCTCCTCCAAACGTAATGACGAGGACAAGATAGACGATCGCTACAGCTGCTGCCATTGCTAGACCAAGTTGTGTGAACGACTCTTGGATCTGCTCTGTGACTCCGCCTTGCTCATACGAGACGCCTGTCGGACGATCAATGTTTTTAACGGACTTTTCAATCGCTTGAGAAGCCTCTGTTGCTTTATCCGTTTTTAGTTCTGCTGTAACGGTAGCGACGAGTTTTCCATCACGTTCGTTGAGCGAATCAGGAGTCGTCCCTTTCTTCACTTCAACGAAATCGGACAGTTTGCGAACGCCAAGCGGTGTCACGACATCCGTCTCTTCCAAATCTTGAACGGAATCGTATGTCGTCTGTTCGTTTGGAACGATGACATCGAGTTCCTTCCCATCTACCTTAATAGTAGAAAGTGGTTTTTCTTCTCCTTGGACATTGGCAATGCCTTGCGCAAGTTGTGCTGTTGAAACGCCGAATTCAGCCGCTTTTTGCTGATCGACTTCGAACGTATATTGCGTATACGCTTCTTTTAAATCTGTCGTTACTTTTCGAACATACTTCGATTCACCTTCGATCGCATCAACGAATTTCGGTGTTACTGCTTCTAAATCTTCAATATTATTCGCAAAGATCGAGTACGAGACGCCTGACGAAGCTGCGCCACCACTGAAGTCTTGCTCTTTCCATTCTCCTGTCGGAATGTCAGAATTCAGCTGTTTGATGGCTGTCTGTTTAACATCTGCGAAATCTTCTGTGTCTGGATCGTATTGGACGATAAAGACCCCTTGCTTTGTATTCCCTGGATTCAATGGATTTTCTCCACCGACGGTAAACTGAAGATTATCGATATTTTTTTGTTTGTTGAAATAATCTTCTGCTTGATCAGCTGCTTTTAACGAATCATCCAGCGTTTGACCTGGTTTTGGATTGTACGTGACGTAGAGTGTCTTTTCTCCTTCTTGATTCAAGAAGTTGACGCCAATCGTTGGTACGAGAGCAAAACTACCGATCAACAGCAAGACTGATAGACCAAAGACGATGAGTTTATGGTTGAGAGACCAATTCAGCATACGGCGATATCCGTTCGCCAACTTTCCGCCCTCTTCTTTTTCCGGTTTTGGTGCTTTACCACGCTTAAAGAGCGAATCGGCGAACATCGGAACGACCGTAACCGCAACGATCAAGGACGCGAACAGTGCAAAGACGACTGTCAAAGCGAATGGTAAGAAGAGCTCACCAACGAATCCCGTAACGAATCCGAGTGGCAAGAAGACCGCGATCGTAACGACTGTCGACGAAGCGATTGGAATGAAGACCTCTCGTGTTGCACTGATGATCAGTTCTTTTCCTTTTAACTTTTCCGTCGGATCCGTTAAACGGCGATAAATATTTTCGATGACGACGATGGAATCATCAACGACTCGACCAATCGCGACCGTCATGGCTCCGAGTGTCATGATATTCAAGGAAATATCCATCTGCTTCAGCACAAGAATTGCCATTAGAAGCGATAACGGAATCGAAATAACAGCGATGATCGTTGATTTGATGTTTCGCAAGAACAGCAAGATGATGACGATTGCAAATAACGCACCAATCAATGCTTTACTGATCATCGTCGAAACGGATTCCTCAATTGGTTTTCCTTGATCAAGTGTCACAGATGCCTTGACCGAACCGTTTTCTTTTTCAAAGTCTTTGATCGTCTGCTTCACTGCATTGACGACATCGACCGTATTCGCATCTTGCGACTTCGTCACTTGAACACCGATCGATCGTTCACCATTCGAACGCGAGATCGATTCCTCGATTCCTTTATCTTCAATCGTCGCGACTTGCGACAACGTGACAGTTGGTACTTGCGTTGGCGCCGTCTGTGTTGCCTGACCTGACACCGCACCTGTCGATGGTGTCGTTTGAGATGCCGCAGGAGCTGACGATGGAGCTTGTCCTGCTTGTCCTGCTTGTCCTGCTTGTCCTGCTTGTCCTGCTTGTCCTGCTTGTCCTGCTTGTCCTGCTTCAGGAGTATTCGATGCTTGTGGTGTATAGGGAAGACGAAGATCTTTTAATTCCTTGACCGTCGTTGCTTTTCCATCTAATACGACCGCTTGTTCTTTATCTCCTAACTCGTACAAGCCAAGCGCTAAACGTGAATCATTAGCTTGGATCAATTGTTTCGCATTCTCTTCGGTCAAACCGTAACGTTCGAGTTTTTTCTCATCGAAGCGAATTTCGATCCGGCGAATCTCTTGACCCGCGACTTGAACCGTCTGCGCCCCTTCGATTCCTTCAAGCTTCGGTTGAAGTTCGTTTTCAACGAGTTTCGTTAATTCAGATAGGGAACGTTCCTTATCCGAAACGGCAAAACCGATGACTGGGAATGCATCAAAGGAGATCCGTGATACTTGTGGTTCCTGGACACCTTCTGGTAGTTCGACGTTTGAAAGAGCTTCTTTTACTTTTTGCTCGGCTTCTTCCATATCCGTACTAAAGTTATAGTCGATTTGTAGGTTCGATGCATTTTGGAAGGACGTCGAACGTACAGTATCGACTCCTGATAAATTTTCGACCTTACTTTCAAGTTCTCGACTGACTTCATCTAGAACCTGTTCTGGTGTAGCACCTGGATAAATCGTCGTCACCGACACGGTCGGTGTCGTGATGTCTGGCAATGTCTCGAGCTTCATCGATGTTCCCGCATAAATACCGGCAACCGTGATAATGATCGTCATGAGCCAGAGGGCAAACTTATTGTTCACCGAAAACTGGATGATCTTTTTCATCGTATGGTTCTCCCTCACTCTTCAATTTGTTTATCTAGTCGTCGTGCACGTTCTATTAATTGCTGAATTAATCGTTGTCGCACATTTGGAGACGGTGCACCGAACTGAAAATGCTCCGACAATTTCAAACCGTCTAATGTAAAGCGAATCGATAACACTTCAACCGGATCCATCTGTTCTGTCAGTTGGCGAAAGAACTGCTCCGCTTGTCGCTTTCGTTCCTCGACGAACGCCGCATGATCCTTTAATAAGGACAACAAGTAAAGAAGCGCATCCATGTCGAGATGGAACTCCTCTTGTTGCTGGATTTGCAACGTCACGAACGCTTCCATCGGTCCCATCGTCAACTGATGCTGGGCATATAGTTCAAATTGTCGTGCTTCTTGCGCCTCGATGACCCCCATTAATAAAGCTTCCTTCGAAGCGAAATGATACAATAGTCCACCTTTTGAGACATTTGCTTGTTTCGCTACTTCTTCAAGCGTCAATTGGGTGAATCCTTGTTGCAAAATAATCGTCGTCGTTGCTTCAAGAATCCGACGACGAGTCTCTTGCGCTTTTGCACTGGCCAATAGTCTCCCCCTTCCCTCATATTTACTGTACCGTCTGGACGGTTTCTTTTTACAGTGTACGAATTCTTATTTGAAGATGCAATCGCTTTGTTTATGTTTCACGTGAAACTTTCGTGAACGAAAAAAAGACTGACTCAAATGTCAGTCTCTACAAAGATAAGGACGTGAAAAGAAGCGTTATTCTTTTTGAGTCAGCCTCTTTTGAATCCATTATTCGTCTGCTTCGCGTGCACTCTCTCGTAGTGCCGCTTGCATCGTATCGAATAAGTGATGCTCCCGTAGCACTTGGACGCCACGATCTGTCGGTCCACCAGGTGCCGCAACATCAGCAATGAGACGATCCTTACTTGCGTCGGAGCGCATGAGAATTTCAGCCGAACCTTTCATCGCTTGAGCAACGATTCGGCGTGCATTTTCTTCTTCAAAACCAGCATCCGTCAAAACCGGCACCATGCCAGCTACGATTTCATAGAAGAAAGCAGGACTACATCCAGCTGCCGCCATGAATGCAGGCATCGTCGATTCATTTGCTTCCGCAATTTCTCCGACACGTCCAAATAATGCCTCGACTACACTTCGGATCTCTTCATTCACGCGTGAGCCGAACCATAGTCCAGTCATTCCTAAACGGTGTGCGACTGGAGTATTCGGCATGGCAGCGACTGTCGGACGTTTTGCCAACTGTTCGATTTCATATGGTGTAATATGTGCAGCAATCGAAACGATCGTCTGATTCGTCCATTGTTGATTCGCTACATAGTCGAGTACACCATCGGGTTGCATACCCAGCATGACGATATCGTATAAGGAGACGTCCTCCTGCTCGACCGTTTGAACGCCATGTCGCGCTGCAACTTCCGTCAAACGTGCCCCGCCACTTCGATTCGTCATCGTGATATCTTCTCGTGCAAATCCAGAAGTGACCCATCCTTGAACGAGTGCCTCACTCATCGCACCGGCTCCTACTATTAATAGTTTCATCGTCTATCCTTCCTTTCCCTCAAAAAAAGACCAGTCATGAACTGGTCTTGTGCGGGTCCATTATACACGAACGGCTAAATCTTCGACAGCAACGACACGAAGTCCCTTGTCGTCAAGTTTCTTCACGATTTTTTTCTTCGTCTTCTCGTCACAATCCGTCGGTAATGTAATCAATACACGACGCATGACGCTACTCTTCGCATCGAGCGTCATCAGACTCGCGACCGTTGAATATTTGTTGACGATCTTCGAGATTTTCTCAAGTGCCCCTTTTTGTTCACTTAGGGCTACTGTCAAGACGTAACTTCCAGAATCACGGTTCCACGCTTCTTCAAGCATTCCAAGCATTTTTCCGTGAGGTAGAATACCGAAGAAATGACCATCGTCATTTAAGACAGCGATATACGGTAATTCCTTGATTGAGAAGAAGACTTCAAAGAAATTACTTCCTGTATAGATGTATTTGGATGTATTCTTAATCAGCGACATGACGTTGTCGTCTAAACTGCCACCATTCATCCCATGCCGATAGATGTGCATCTTATAGATGTTACCCTTGAAGTCCTGTCCTGATTGGTCAAGGACAGGGACACATCGGTATCCGGTTTTTTCAAGTGTGTCGAGTGCTTCCCGAATCGTCGCTGTTTCAGAAATCGTGACACATTGATGCTTCGGAATACATAAACTTTGTACGAGCATAATAAAATCCTCCTCTTTTACCTGATTACGCAGACTTAATCATATCATTCGATTTTCGTGCGCCATATCCTCTTTTCCCACTTCTGATGCGCTTCTACTCTTACAATCACAAGACAATTTCTTGCAATCACAACGTAATCCAACTCATTTCAATCAAGTACACTTTATTTTTCCATTGTCAGACAATTTATTAAATCTACAATCACCTTCATATTAAGATTTATTAAGATTTCGTAAAGACGCTTCATAAATGTATTCTTTTATAATATCGTCTGCTACAATCGAACTCGTGAAGTTACTTCACTATTCTATTCTTGTTCTTAATATGGAGGCAGAAGAAATGTTTAGTAAAAAACAAGATCCATTCGCAGTGAAATTATCCGAAATCGCAGGACACTTAAAAACGACTTCGCAATTCTTCGTTGACTTTAAAATCAACGGCATCGCGGATGTAAAAGAATTTGCACATAAAGTAAAAGACTTCGAAACAGCTGGGGACGATTTGATGCACCAGTTGATCATCGACTTGAACAATGCGTTCATCACGCCGATCGACCGTGAAGACTTACTCGCACTTGCTAACGCACTTGATGACGTCTTAGACGGTTTTGAAGAATGTTCAGCGATCTTCGAAATCTACAATATCGTTCAAGCAGACGAGCACATGATCAAGTTCGTCGATGAAATCAACATTGCTGTCACAGAACTCGCGATGTCAATGGATCTTCTTGTTGCACGTAAATTGCAACCGATGCGTGAACACGTCATCAAAATCAAAGAACAAGAGACGATTTGTGACAACCTACGCCGTAAATCGATCAAAGCATTGTTCGCAACAGAAACAGATCCGATCAAAATCATCCAATATAAAGAAATCTATGAATCGCTCGAATCAATCGCGGACTACTGCCAAGATGCAGCTAACGTCATTGAAACGATCATCATGAAAAACGCTTAAGTGAGGAGCTAACGAGATGGATAGCCTGTTTATCATCACCGCCATAATCGTGATTCTCGCACTTAGCTTCGACTTCATCAATGGTTTCCACGATACAGCGAACTCGATCGCGACTTCGGTGTCGACTCGTGCTTTGAAACCACGTCATGCCATCATCTTGGCTGCATCGATGAACTTCCTAGGTGCAATCACGTTCACTGGAGTCGCAAAAACGATCTCTGGTGACATCGTTGACCCGTCAACACTTGAACATGGTAGCTACGTCGTCATCGCTGCCTTGATTTCAGCCATTGCCTGGAACCTTTTGACTTGGTACTTCGGTATTCCGTCAAGTTCTTCGCATACACTGATCGGTTCGATTGCTGGTGCCGCTGTTGCCTCTGTCGGATTCGGAGGAATCGAAGCAAAAGGCTTCTTGAAAATCGTTCAAGCCTTGCTCATTTCACCAGTGCTCGCATTCACACTCGGTTTCATCGTTTATGCAATCTTTAAAGTCATCTTCAAAAAAGGGAACTTGGCGAAGACGAATCGTCGCTTCCGTCATGTTCAAATTGCAACCGCTGCTTTGCAGTCGTATACACACGGTACGAACGACGCACAAAAAGCGATGGGGATCATCACGCTTGCTTTGATCTCATCTGGTTATCAAACAGATCACGAAGTTGCGACTTGGGTTAAACTCTCGTGTGCGATCGCGATGGGTCTCGGAACATCTGTCGGTGGATGGCGGATCATCAAGACCGTCGGTGGTCAAATCATGAAAATCCGTCCAGTCAACGGGGTTGCAGCTGACTTAACATCAGCAGCAATCATCTTTGGAGCGACAGCGATTCATCTTCCGGTTTCGACGACACACGTCATCTCTTCTGCCATCTTGGGTGTAGGTACATCACACCGTAAGAAAGGTGTAAAGTGGGGAACAGCACAACGTATGCTCATTACATGGGTCATCACATTGCCGATTTCGATGGCTTTCGCTGCCTTGATCTACTATATTCTCGACTTCTTATTCATTAAATAAGTACTTGCCCCGCCTACTCAAAAGAGGTGGGGTTTTGTGTACGTCAGAAGCGTCGATAGTTGTTGTTTTTCCCATAATTCGCTATGATGAAGAACAAGAAGGATTGTCTATTTCTTTAGGAGGAATGCCCCATGACAAAACGTAAAGCCTTAACGATTGCTGGTTCCGACACGAGCGGTGGAGCTGGTATTCAAGCCGATTTGAAAACATTCCAAGAACTTGGTGTCTATGGAATGAATGCTTTGACGGTCATCGTCGCCCAAGACCCTGATCACTCTTGGCACCATGCGGTTTACCCAATCGACACAGAACTCGTCCGGACACAAATTCACACGGTCCTTGGAGGTATTGGTGTTGATGCGATGAAGACGGGTATGCTCCCGACTGTCGAAATCATTGAAGCCGTTGCTGAGAAAATCAAATCATCTGGCGTTCAAAACGTCGTCATCGATCCTGTCATGGTCTGTAAAGGCGAAGACGAAGTGCTGAACCCTGATACAGCAAACGCACTTCGTGATGTCTTGACACCACTTGCGACGGTCGTCACACCGAACGTCTTCGAAGCCGGACAACTGTCGGGTCTTGGTAAAACACCAGCAACGATCGACGAGATGAAACTTGCAGCAGCGCGGATTCATGAAAAAGGTGCGCAATACGTTCTTGTCAAAGGTGGCAGCAAGATTGATCATCCACAAGCAGTTGACGTGCTTTATGACGGAAAAGAGTTTATCCTGATTGAGGACGAACGAATCGAGACACCGTACACGCACGGTGCTGGCTGCACGTACTCTGCAGCAATCACGGCCGAACTCGCAAAAGGTGCATCGGTAGAAGCTGCTGTCCGTACAGCAAAATCTTTCATCACTTCCGCGATTCGTCATTCATTCCGTTTGAATGAATACGTCGGACCAACTGATCACGCTGCACATCGTACAGTCCAGTCTTGATCCGCTTAAGAAGTCCGCGATATCCGCGGACTTCTTTCTGTATAGGAGAGGAGAAAAGTTTATGCAAGCCATTGATTTACAAGAAATACAGCGTTATATCGACGAACATGCGAATACACCGTTATATGTACACGTCGAGACGACGAACGGTGCATACGCGACGCACCAAGATCCAACTTTCCATAGCGCAGGGATGTTTTTCCGTAATGCGGAAATCACTTACGAACGTGGTCTGATCACAGGAAACGGACCTTACCGGATTGGTTTGAAACTTGCACACGGCTGGTTATACGGTGAAGGATTGACTGACTTCGAATTTGCTGGGGATCAATTGTTGATTGCCGGTCACGATATCGAAGGACGTCTTGCGATTGCTTTTGAACTTAGCCCGACACCATTCGCTCAAGGTGCAGAGGAGGTAGACGCATGACACACGAAGATCATTTACTCGTCGTCTTCCCTCACCCGGATGACGAAGCCTTCAGTTCTGCCGGTACGATCATCGAACACGCTGAAAACCGTGGTCCTGTCACATACGCTTGTCTGACACTTGGTGAGATGGGTCGTAACATGGGACGTCCTGTCTTTACGAACCGGGAACAGCTCGCAACGATTCGTAAACGTGAGTTGATTGATGCTGCTGCAAAAATGAAGATTTCGGATCTCCAAATGTGGGGACTTCGTGATAAGACCGTTGAATTCGAGGATGAAGCAGCACTTGCTGACCGTATTCTTGCCTTGATTCAACAGACACGACCAACTCGTTTAATTTCGTTCTATCCGGGTTACGCGGTCCATCCCGATCATGAAGCGACAGCTCGTGCCGTCGTTCGTGCCCTTCGGATGATGGATCCAGCTGATCGCCCAGAGTTTCTTGCGGTCGCTTTTGCGAACAATACGAAAGAAGAGCTCGGGGAAGGAACGTTCATTCATGATGTCAGTGCCTATACGGATCAAAAGATCAAAGCACTCGAAGCGCATGCTTCACAAACAGGTGGTCTGATGAAAGTCATCTCGGAAGATTCGAACATTCGAGATCTACTCGTCAAAGAACGCTACTATCACTATCCACTTTAATCTTCTTGCAAGAGATGCGTACCGTCCGATCGACGATACGCATCTCTTTTTTTGTCTTCATCAGAAAACGTCGACTTTTTCAATGGCTTCTGCTAGTGTGAATAGTTGAGACTATGTCTCCGGAGTTCGTAACCTCCTCCGTTACAAAAACTAGGAATGGAAGTGTACATTATGAAAAACGAACGTGCTCTTGTCGTCTTTAGTGGCGGCCAAGACTCAACGACTTGTTTGTTTCAGGCATTGAAACAATACGAAGAAGTCGAAGTCGTGACGTTTAATTACGGACAACGTCATGCACAAGAACTCGAAGTCGCACGCGACATCGCCTCTGAGCTCGGTGTCAAACACCATGAGCTTGATCTCTCTCTTCTCAGTCAACTGACGAGTAACGCCTTGACTGACCACAGCCAAACCATCACGACGAATGAAGATGGTCTTCCTTCTACTTTCGTAGATGGACGAAATCACCTGTTTCTTTCGTTCGCAGCCGTCCTTGCGAAAGGACGCGGAATCCGTCATATCGTCACTGGCGTATGTGAAACGGACTTTTCCGGTTATCCTGACTGCCGTGATGCCTTCATCAAGTCACTCAACGTGACATTGAACCTTGCGATGGACTATCCATTCGTACTTCACACGCCACTCATGTGGCTCGACAAAAAAGAGACGTGGGCGCTTGCCGATTCGCTCGGTGCGTTTGATTTCGTTCGAAATCGCACGTTGACGTGTTACAACGGCGTCATTGGAGATGGTTGTGGCGAATGCCCGGCCTGTGAATTACGGAAAAATGGCTTAGATGCATACATCAAGGAGGTTCAACACACATGACATTCAATTACGAAGCACCTGAAACGGTCGAGCGCCCGACTGGCGACTCGCTTATCTATACGAAATCCCGCGTTATGATCGTAAAAAAATTAACGTTCGACTCAGCACACCACCTATATGATTATGATGGAAAATGCCGTGCCCTTCACGGTCATACGTACCATGTCGATATGGGGATCAGTGGTTTTCTGGATCACCGCGGTATGACACTCGATTTTGGTGATCTCAAAAAAATCTTCAAAACACATCTCGAACCACTATTGGATCACCGCTACCTGAATGAATCGTTACCATACATGAATACGACAGCTGAAAACATGGCAGCCTGGATTTTCGAGACGCTCGGACAACACCTTCCGGATGAGCGTGGACTTCGTGTCGAATTCGTTAAGCTCTATGAGACACCGACTGCTTTTGCTGAAGTCCGTCGTGAGTGGATGAACGAAGCATGAGTGCCTTAACGAAAACACCAAAAATTCCGGTTCTCGAGATTTTTGGACCAACATTTCAAGGAGAAGGACGATCGATTGGTCAAAAGACGATGTTCGTCCGGACCGGTGGTTGCGATTACTCTTGTTCGTGGTGTGATTCCGCCTTCACATGGGATGGTTCTGAAAAACCCGAACTCTTGACGGCAGAGACGATCATAGAACGTCTTGATGCACTCGGCTCTTACGGACATGTCACGATTTCTGGTGGGAACCCGTTACTTCATGCATCAATCGGCACATTGGTTGCGGCATTAAAAGAACGAAATATCACGATGTCTGTCGAAACCCAAGGCTCCTACTGGCAAAATTGGTTGATTGATATCGATGACGTCACACTCAGTCCTAAACCACCTTCAAGTGGGATGAAGATTGATTTCGATCGCTTGGATGTCTTTTTTAAACGTTTACCGGAACAACAGCGTGCTGTTAAAATCGTCATCTTTAATGAGGAAGACCTCGACTTCGCAGCGATGATTTCAGAACGATATGCGCTAAAGACACTTTATCTATCGCTCGGTAATCCTGATCCGCATGAAGAAGGAACGATCGCTCCACGCATGCTACACGATTTAAAAACACTTTGGGAACGCGTCGCCCGTGATGAACGCTTCAATCATGCGCGCGTCCTACCACAACTACACGCCCTCGTTTTCGCGAACGATCGTGGCGTCTAAGGAGAAATGATTCATGCGACCTGAAGATTTAAACGACTTATCGTTACTCGGCCAAAAAGCCGTACCATATATTTTTGAATACCAACCAGAAGTTCTCGAAGCATTCCCGAATCGTCACCCAGAAAATGATTACTTCGTGAAATTCAATGCACCAGAGTTCACGAGTCTTTGTCCAATCACGAATCAACCGGACTTCGCGACGATTTACATCTCGTACATCCCAGACGAAAAACTCGTCGAATCAAAATCACTGAAGTTGTACTTATTCAGCTTCCGTAATCATGGTGATTTTCATGAGAACTGCATCAACGTCATTGGAAAAGATCTCGTGAAATTGATGGAACCTCGTTACCTTGAGGTATGGGGTAAATTCACGCCACGTGGTGGAATCTCAATTGATCCGTACTACAATTACGGCAAGCCTGGTACAAAATACGAACAAATGGCAGAGCATCGTCTATTCAATCACGATCTCTATCCTGAAACGATCGATAATCGTTAAGACGACTAAAAGAGGAACAAGGGGAAATCCCTTTGAGACTGAAGACAAAGTGCAATTTTTCTCTAACGAGAAGGATTGCGCTTTTTTGTTCGTCTCGAACCGTTTTCCTGGGACAAGATCGCGCCGCTTCACTTCGCTGCAGGGTCGCTCTTGCTTGTTTTTCCCAAGGAATCGATGCCGAGTGAACAAGGCGCTTCCCTGATTGTTCTTTCGATATAAAAAAATGACGCGTTACACGCCACTCCTACAGGAAAAAGCGCGATTTTGCGCTGTCAGAGACAAACAAGACCCGTTTTTCTGCTCAAATAGAGTGGGAAAACTGGCTTGTGTCTCGCCTGAGGAAAGGGCGTGAAAAGACGCGTCATTTTTTGAGTCAGCCCATTTGTCTACAATCTACAAGAAGAAATCCCTTTGTTCCCCCTTTTGATGCCCATCAACTAGATGAAAGGTCGATCAAGGACGTGCTATCCTGCTGACGGATGACCTCAGGTGGCCAGATATGCCGAATTAAGTGATCCGAAGGGACATGTAAGACACGGGCCAGTCGCTCAATCATTGAAAATGAGGGATGGGCAATGCTACTTTCAATACGCTGGATCATCTCAGGTGTCGTCTCAGTTAACGCTGCTAATGTATTTTGATCTAACTGATGACGTTCTCGTAACGTACGAATCCGCTGTCCGTACTGTCCGATCGGTTGAATCCCTTCTTTCATCCGCTTCAAACATCCTTTCTTCTTTTAAAACCAGACAACGTTCACTGTAGTCTTATTCCCACTTTTTTTAAATCTGAATACCTTTCCGAACTATCAATTTTTAATCAAAATAAAATTTCAAATATTTTTCTTATAAAACACTAGCTTTTTAAAAAGTTATCGCTTACAATTCTATATGCAAACGGTTGCATTAATCGCTTACATTATTGCACTGTTCTTACACACATATTAGAGAAAAAGAGATAAAAAGGAGTGAATGATCTTGAAAAATGCTATTTCGTTCGATTTTTGGCAAAAACTCGGTAAAGCGTTGATGGTCGTCATCGCGGTTATGCCTGCTGCAGGAATCATGATCTCGGTCGGGAAACTGATCGGCATGTATGGAGGCGATATCGCGTTAATGCAAACGATTGCTCGAATCGTTGAAGATTTAGGTTGGGCTATCATTACGAACCTTCATGTCTTATTCGCCGTCGCGATTGGTGGGTCATGGGCAAAAGAACGTGCTGGTGGTGCGTTCGCAGCGTTACTCGCCTTCATTTTGATCAACCGTGTCACAGGAGCTATCTTCGGTGTCAACGCTGACATGATCGCGGACCCAAAAGCAACGGTCGATTCATTACTTGGTTCTGAGCTCATCGTAAAAGATTATTTCACTTCAGTTTTAGGGGCACCTGCTCTCAACATGGGAGTATTCGTCGGAATCATCTCTGGTTTCCTTGGTGCCGTTCTCTTTAATAAATTTTATAACTTCAGTAAATTGCCAGATGCGCTTGCATTCTTCAACGGAAAACGTTTTGTACCATTCGTCGTCATTGGTGGATCAGTCGTTGCAGCATTCGCCTTATCACTCGTTTGGCCGTTCGTTCAAGGCTTATTGAATGACTTCGGTCGCTGGATTGCCTCTTCACGTGATTCTGCACCGATCATTGCACCGTTCGTATACGGTACACTCGAGCGTCTATTACTTCCGTTCGGTCTTCATCACATGTTGACTGTCCCGATGAACTACACGGAACTCGGTGGAACGTACAAAATCCTGACAGGTGCTGCTCAAGGATCGACGGTTGCTGGTCAAGATCCGCTTTGGTTAGCTTGGATCACTGACCTCGTTAATTTAAAACAAGCCGGCAACACACAAGGATACAATGACTTGATCAACAGTGTCGTTCCTGCTCGTTTTAAAGAAGGACAAGTCGTCACATCACTTGCTTCATTGATCGGTATCGCTGTCGCAATGTACATGTCAGTTGATGAAGATAAGAAGAAAGCATACAAACCTGTCTTCTTATCTGCTGGACTTGCAGTTTTCTTGACAGGTGTCACGGAGCCAATCGAATTCATGTTCATGTTCATCGCTCCTGTTCTTTACGTCATCTATGCTGTGCTCACGGGTGTTGCTTTCGCACTAGCAGATGTCATGCATCTTCGGATTCACGCATTCGGTGCGATCGAACTCTTGACGCGGATTCCATTGATTGCAAAAGCTGGATTAATTGGTGATTTAATTCGTTTCATCGGTGTCTGTGTGTTCTTCTTCTTCTTGAACTTCTTCACGTTCCGTTTCGTCATCAAGAAGTTCAACTATGCGACACCAGGTCGTAACGGGAACTATCTTGACGATATCAACGTATCTACAACTGAAGCTTCAGGTGAGGCTGCTGCGACATCAGCTCCTGCCGACGGTTCGCAAGCTTCACAAATCATCGATTTGCTTGGTGGACAGCAAAACATCGAGGACGTCGATGCCTGCATGACGCGTCTTCGTGTCACTGTCAAAGATCCAGCGCTTGTTGCAAAAGAAGCAGACTGGAAAGCAAACGGTGCACTTGGTCTGATCCTTAAGAACAATGGCGTGCAAGCCATCTACGGTCCAAAAGCCGATATCTTAAAATCAGATATCCAAGACCGGATCGGCGCATAAACCTGCGAGATTAGGGAACTACCTAAAGGTGAAGCTCTTTTATAAGAGTTTCACCTTTCTTATTTGAAAAATCAGGAGGACCACTCATGCGTCTACTCACACTAAACTGTCATTCGTGGCAGGAAGAACAGCCACTCGAAAAATTAAACCAGATCGTTCAACAAATTCTCGCTCAAGATTATGATGTCGTCGCACTGCAAGAAGTGAGTCAATTGATGGATACACCCATCGTCTATGATGATGTGCGCAACGATAACTTTGCCTATTTGATCCAGCAAGCGTTAAAAGAACAAGGTCAAACCTACTCCCTCGTCTGGGATTTTGCTCATATCGGCTATGATAAGTATGAAGAAGGACTCGCTCTTTTGACGAAACACCCAATCTTAAAATCGGACAGTTATTATGTCAGCCGCAGTCAAGATACATTCGATTGGAAATCGCGAAAAATCGTCCGTGCGACGATCCAAGTCGACGGTACACCGATTACGTTCAATACATGCCATCTTGGCTGGTGGGCAGATGAAGTCGAACCGTTCCAGGAACAATTCAATCATTTGATGGCCCGGATGGATCCACTCGAATGGACATTCTTCCTCGGTGATTTCAACAACGATGCCTTAGAACGAAATACAGGTTATGACTATATGATGCAACGAGGATTACACGACGTCTTCCTGCTAGCTAAGGAAACGGTCGGAATTGAGACGATCAATGGCAACATCGATGGATGGGAAGACAATCAACAAGGATTGCGGATCGATCTCGTCTTATCGAATCGGAAAATTGACGTCGAACGCGTCGGGGTCGTATTCGATGGGATTCACGGTCCCGTCGTTTCCGATCACTACGGTGTTGAGGTCGATATTCAGATTCAAAAAAATGAACATTAAGTATTGACAACGCTTTCTTTTCTCCTTTAAGATGAAATCAAATCAATAGTGCGGATTGTGACAGTACGGCTGGCAAGACCGAAATGACACCTCGTTAGGAGAGGTGTTGTTCGGTCTTGCCTTTTTTTGTCTCATTCAGCACGTTTTATGAAAAAGGAGGACTTTTCCGATGGATTATCAACAAACTGCTAAACGTGTGCTCGAACTCGTCGGTGGACGCGAGAACATCATCACTGCTGCTCATTGCGCGACGCGTTTACGTCTTGTCTTGCATGATGAATCAAAGGTCGATCAAGCAGCACTTGAAGACTTAGATGGTGTCAGCGGCGCCTTCTCAAGTTCTGGTCAATACCAAATCATCTTTGGAACCGGTACCGTCAACAAGGTATTTGCTGCGTTTGCACCACTTGCCGGTGTAAAGGTCGATGGAGAAGAACCACTCGACGTTAAAAAGGCTGCATCGCAAAAATTAAATCCGTTCGCCCGTCTTGCCCGCTCGCTCTCGAACGTCTTCGTTCCACTCATTCCGGCAATCGTCGCAGCCGGTCTCTTGATGGGATTACTCGGTATGATCAAGGCCTTCGGTTGGGTTGACGGTGATTCACCGATCGTCCAACTACTGGATATGTTCTCGTCTTCTGCCTTCATCATCCTACCGATCCTGATCGGTTTCTCGGCAGCCCGTGAATTCGGTGCGAACCCGTACCTCGGTGCCGTCATCGGGGGGATCATGACACACCCGTCCCTCTTAAACCCTTGGACGCTCGGTAATAGTGATCCGGAAGTCATGAAGTTCCTCGGAATGAACATCGAGTTGATCGGTTATCAAGGAACGGTCTTCCCGGTTCTCTTAACCGTTTGGGTCATGGCAAAGATTGAACAACAAGTCCGGAAACGGACACCCGAAACGCTTGACTTACTCGTGACACCGTTCGTTACGGTTCTCGTCACTGGATTCCTGGCATTGATCGTCATTGGTCCGATCGGAACGTTACTCGGAAAAGGCATTTCATTCGTACTCGTCTTCTTCTATGAACAGTTCTCAGTCGTCGCCGGTCTTCTCTTCGGTGGACTTTATTCGACAATCGTCATCACAGGGATGCACCATAGTTTCCATGCTATTGAAGCAGGATTACTTGCAGATAAGAGTATCGGAAAGAACTTCCTCTTACCGATTTGGTCGATGGCGAATGTCGCTCAAGGTGGTGCCGGACTTGCCGTTTACTTCTTGACGAAGAACGTTAAACTCAAAGCACTCGCCCTACCGTCTGCGTTCTCAGCATTTCTCGGAATCACAGAACCCGTCATCTACGGTGTCAACTTACGTCTTGGAAAACCATTCATCGGTGGTGCCATTGGTGGTGCGATCGGTGGCGGTTATGTCGTCTTGACACAAGTCGCTGCGAACGCTTATGGATTAACTGGAATTCCGATGATTGCGATCGTCGCGCCACTCGGTGCGTCAAACTTGATCAACTATCTCGTTGGGTTCGCCATTGCAGTCGTCACTGCTTTCATCTCGACTGTCGTCTTGATGCGTCTCGATGCACGGAAACAAAAAGAAACGGACGTTGCTGCTTAATCCTTCATGCGACCAAACCGAGTCCTCGGGCTCGGTGGTCGCATTTGTCGGTTCGCAAAGCGCTGAAGTTCGCTTTATAATAAAAGAAAAGATCGGAAAGGAGGACGTCAGGCTGATTATTCATAAGATCCTCAATAACAACGCTGTTGTCGTCAAAGAAAATGGACAGGAACGCATCGTCATGGGACCAGGCATTGCTTTTGGAAAAAAGAAAAAAGATCCGATTCAAGCGACGAAGATCGAAAAAATGTTCATCCCTTCATTTGAAAATGCAGAACAGTTCAAAGAGATTCTGACAACGACACCACTTGAGATCATTGATTTATCGGAACGCATCATCTCACATGCAGAAGGTGAGCTCCAAACGCCGTTTCATGACTATATTCACGTCAGTCTGACGGACCACCTTGCTCATGCCGTACGATTAGCACGTGAACAACTCGTCGTGCATAATCGATTGGCAGAAGAGATTCGCCTTTTGTATGGACCGGAGTATGCGATTGGAGAATGGGCAGTTCTTGAGATCGAGCGTGCCTTACAGGTCACGCTACCGAAAGAAGAAGCTGCGAACATCGCGCTTCACTTATACAATGCACGCCAAACGCATCCGAATATGGCCACTGCGTTGCAGACGGTTACGTTACTCAATGAACTACGTGAACAGATCGAAGTCTTTTTTGGACAAACGATCGAGACCTCATCGATGACGTATTATCGTTTCTTTACGCACATGAAATTGGTCCTCGCCCGGATTGAACAAGGAGAAACCTTACACGACATGGATGATGTGATTTTATCTGCCGTCAAAACACGTTATGCTGAGGCTTATGCCTGTGCGAGTCAAATGGGCAATTGGTTGACTGTCGAACTCGATACACGTGTACCTGAATCAGAAATCGGCTATATGGCTTTACACATCGAACGGATTCGTCCGGATCTTGAAAGGAGTTCTACGTATGAAAATCTTTAGTTTAGGGGAAGCATTGATTGATTTGATTCCTCTTGATGCTGAAAACATGACGTTTCAAAAAAATCCTGGAGGTGCTCCTGCCAATGTCTCTGTCGGACTCGCTCGATTAGGCGCTGATAGTTATTTTCTTGGAGCTGTCGGTGATGATTCGATGGGACACTTCTTGAAAGATACGTTACATCATTATGGTGTTCGTACCGATCATCTCGTCCACGATTCGACGCAAAAAACAGGACTTGTGCTCGTTACGAACGGTCAGGATGGAGAGCGGTCGTTCGAGTTCATCAACGCGGAGCGCGCTGATATGCAATTCCACGAAACACATGTACCGGAGGATTTCACGTCCGTCGATTTATTACACATCGGTTCGATCTCTTTGATCACTGGAGAATCCGTCAACGCGACACGAAAAGCCATCGCACGTGCAAAAGCGCACCAAGTACCAGTCTCTTACGATCCGAACTTACGAGAGTCGCTATGGCCGAATCTTGACGAAGCGCGGACGACGATCCGGTCTGTCCTACCGGATGCACAAATCGTCAAACTTGCTGAGGAAGAATTGACGTTTCTAACTGGACAAACGAATCTTGATGACGGGGCTGCTGAATTGTTAGCTGAATATCCGATTCGTCTTCTTGCCATCACGCGAGGAAGTGAAGGATCGATTCTCTATACGGATCGTGCGATGGCTGTCATCGATGCGATTACGGTCGACGCAATCGATACGACAGGAGCTGGAGATGCCTTCATGTCCGGTTTACTCTACCAGTGCGCGTTACGCGATTTTTCGTTTGATTGGTCTGAAGATGAACTTCGCGACATCGGTCGATTCGCAGCGATTTCAGGCGGACTTGCTGCTTCCGTCAAAGGAGCGATGGCTGCTTTGCCAACGCTCGACGAAGTCGCTCATCGCTTGAATTGAATCGATGACTCAGTAGAAATAAGGATGGAGAGATTCCGGACCCAGTGCCAGAATCTCTCCATCCTTTTCATTTGATTGATGAGTCGTTTATTCACTAGAGAATTGATTAAGGTGTATCGATAAATCGTTTGATTTCATCTAACGACTCGTCCTGTTGTTCTTTTGGCGTTAATGGGCTGCTGTTATCCCCTTTTTGTCGACCGTACATACCAAAGTTCGCATGGTTCCCTTGCTTGATTTCATGGAATACGGCATCTTTTCGAACGTCCTGTTTACTTTTTTCGATATCAGCGACTGGTAAGACACCATCTCGTCCACCATAAATCGTCAACGAGGGCACATCAATCGAATCAATCGGATAGGACGCGAGGAAAACGATTCCTTTAATTTTCGGATGTTGTTCGACGATCGTCGAAGCTGCGCTTCCACCGAGCGAATGCCCGATCAGATACCACTTTTTGACCTGTGGATACTCCTCGATGACATCGAGTCCTTCGCTTGAGTCAAGCAACGCAATCCGAAACGGTAGCTTCGGGATGACGACGAAGTGCCCGTCTTTCGCTAGTTGCTTGCCGTAATAACTGTAGGCCGCTGCATCGACTTTTGCCCCTTGATAAAAGATGAATCCGACGTCACTCGTCTTTTTTCCAAATGTCACTTCACGTGGTGTAGCTGTCTCCACGTAAGATATCGCTTGGGGAGATGCATCATAATCGAACTGCGCCCAGATCATGAATGCAAATACGAGCAGTGCCAACAGCGCAGCAATCGTTCCAATGATTCTTATACTCCATTTTTTCATTTCATTCCCTCCCGTTACCGTTATACCCCATATTATGTGTTAAATCACATATGAAAACAAATATTAGAATTTTCAGTCATTGTAAGCATCCCTATCGCTTTTTCATGAATTGGTTTAAGATGAAACCAATATTGTTTTTTCGAAAGGAGATTCACGTTTTGCCGCGTACCCTTGTGTCTACGATTCAATGGTTTTTATTCATCATCTGTACTAACATTGCCCCGCCCCTTGCCATCGCAGCATCGTTTGAACTCTCGGGTGCCGAGACGCTTTCCTTCTTATCTCGTTGTCTATTCGTATTTGCCATCTTAAGTCTCTTTCAAGTCCTGCTCGGACACCGTCTACCGATCATGGAAGGTCCTGCTGGAATTTGGTGGGGTGTATTTGCCCTCTATTCGTCGATTGGTGTCACATTGTACGGCAGTTATTCAAACACTTTACAGTCGCTTGGATTCTTACTCCTACTCAGCGGTATCATCTGTATCGTCTTGACGATGACGGGTGTTTTACGGCGCTTAGTCCCTCTTTTTACACCGCAAGTCATCGGTGTCTACATGCTACTGCTGTCGGCACAACTGTCCGGATCCGTCATGAAAGGATTGCTCAATATCGAGGATGGACGAATTCAAGTATTACCTGCCGTCATCTCGATTCTGACGGTCTTGATCTCGCTTTATTTAGAACGAAGTGATCGCTTACGCCAGTACGCTTTATTAATCACGCTACTCGTCGGTTGGAGCATGTTTGCATTGATCGGTCGTGCCGAGATGCCAAGTTTCGATGGTCCACTGTTCACTTTACCGAGTTTATTGCCGTTCGGCGGTATTCATGTCGACTGGAGCTTATTACCGACAGCTCTCATCATCTCGTTGTTGTTAATGACGAACGTCTTAGCGAACATCAAGGTCATCGAACGGATCATCAGTGCCAAGCGTGGTGAAACCGTCAAAGGACAAGTCGGAACAGCTGGTATCACGGCTGGTATCGGACAACTCTTCGCTGGTCTGTTCGGTACGGTGGGTCCTGTCGCCATTTCCGGAACGGCTGGGTTCATTGCTTCAACAGATAACACGGACCGCAAAGCGTTCGTCTATGCGAATATCACCTGTCTCTTCCTCAGTATCGTAACACCATTCGTCGGATTGATCGCTAAAATCCCCGTCGCTGTCGGTTATGCGATGGTCGCACCGATCGTTGCCGGAATGGCAATCATCGGCGTCACGGAAGCAGCCCGCGACTTGAATCGTCAAACGGCGATGATCACGGTCGGTCTCCCGGTCCTTGTCGGCATCGGTGCGTTGTTACTACCAAAAGGAGCAACGGCCGATTTACCGCCACTCGTGACGACCCTGATGTCAAACGGTCTCGTCCTCGGAACATTGGTCGCCTTGCTCGCAGAAGGGTTACGCCATATCCGGACGAATGATTAATAAAAAGACGCTTTCTCGATCGA
>NZ_DCDO01000015.1:0-132 GCF_002316465.1 Exiguobacterium sp. UBA1053
TAAACCACTTGAGTACGCCTCCGTACTTCTTACCAGATCAATGATGACCTGTCTGTTTTCCTGACATTAATTATGATAGCATCTGCCTTTTAACGTGTAAAGACCTTTTCTAAAAAAACTTTTTAAAATACA
>NZ_DCDO01000015.1:160-4378 GCF_002316465.1 Exiguobacterium sp. UBA1053
AAAATACAGAAAGGGGGATTACTCCCCCTTCTGACTTAAGCTTGGATCACTTCAAGACCACCCATGTATGGACGAAGCACTTCTGGAATAACAACTGATCCATCCGCTTGCTGGTAGTTCTCTAAGATTGCAGCAACTGTCCGACCGACTGCAAGGGCAGAACCGTTTAACGTGTGAACGAATTCTGGTTTTGCGTTCGCTTCGCGGCGGAAACGAATCTGTGCCCGGCGTGCTTGGAAATCTTCAAAGTTTGAACAAGAAGAGATTTCACGGTAGACGCCTTGGCTTGGCATCCAGACTTCGATGTCGTATTTCTTCGCAGCCGTGAATCCAAGATCAGCTGTACACATGCTCAATACTTGATACGGCAGTTTCAGCTTTTTCAAGACCGTCTCTGCTTGTCCCGTTAACAATTCGAGCTGCTCGTAAGATTCTTCTGGTTTGACGAAACGAACGAGTTCAACTTTATTGAATTGGTGCTGACGGATCAAACCGCGTGTATCGCGTCCCGCAGAACCTGCTTCTGAACGGAAACATTGGCTGTACGCCGCATAGCCGATCGGTAACTGATCTGCTGTTAGGATTTCTTCGCGGTGCATGTTCGTCACCGGAACTTCTGCTGTCGGTACGAGGAAGTAGTTCGTCTCTTCAATCTTAAAGGCATCCTCTTCGAACTTCGGCAATTGTCCTGTTCCTGTCATAGAGTCACGGTTGACCATGAGTGGTGGCAAGATTTCTGTGTAGCCATGCTGATCTTGATGAAGATCCATCATGAAGTTAATCAATGCCCGCTCAAGACGTGCCCCCGCTCCGCGGTAAAAGACGAAACGGCTGCCTGTTACTTTTCCAGCACGTTCGACATCGACGATTTTTAATTGCTCCATCAAATCCCAGTGTGGGACCGCTTCGAAGTCAAACGCTGGTTTGTCACCGACTTCACGTAAGACGACGTTATCGTCTTCAGAAGAACCGACCGGTACGCTGTCATGTGGAATGTTTGGAATACCGAGGAGCAGTTGGTTCAATGTCGCTTCGACATCACGTAACTCGTCGTCAAGCGTCTTGATCTCATCTCCGACACTACGCATCGCAGCGATCGCTTCGTCCGCGTTTTCCTTATTGCGCTTGAGTTCAGCGATTTTTTTCGTTGCTTCATTTCGTTCTGCTTTCAACACTTCTGTCCGCGCAATCAGTTCTCGGCGTTTCTCATCAAGTGCGAGGAAACGGTTCATGTCCGTCAAGTCCTCTCCTCGGTGCGCTAACTTTTCTTGAATGGCGTCAAAATCTTGGCGTAATCGTTTAATATCAATCATCTGTAATTCCTCCTTTATGTCATAAAAAAAGGCGACTCGTCTCTTTCCGGTATTTCTACCGAAAAGGGACGAATCACCTGGATCCGCGTTGCCACCCTCATTGCTAGACACATCTAGCCAACTTAAGACGCGATAACGGGCGTACCCGCACCTTGTTCGCAAGGTGTGCGATCCGGCTCGATTCAATCCATCGATCTGACTAGTTCACACCACCCACTAGCTCTCTTAACAGTATCGATACATCTACTTGGTCCGTTCATAGCATCTTTATGAGATTAGTCTTACTTTACACCATCGCCTTGGAAGTTGACAAGAGTCGATTGTTGAATCGCTTGTTCAATTTGCTTCGACCACGCTGTCCAAGCGCGGACGAGGCGTGTCGGAACACTCGCAAGTGGAACAGCAGTTGCGCTATACAAATTCACGCGGGGTGTCTCAAATCCTGGTAGGTAGATCCCATCGTCCGCGACCTGCACCGTACCGACGACTTCTTGTTTCGTCACAGGAGCCGTTGTTTTTGAGAAGTCGAACCGTGGTTCCCGCGTCTTCGCTTGTTTTAAGACCGTGACGTATAACGAACCGTCCGTGACGACGTCTAGCTTTCGAACAGTTGCGCCTTTGATCGGAAGAACGTCTTTGATCCGTTCGCCTTTTCCGTAATACGTCAACGGCTCGAACGTCGCAAAACCATAGTCGAGTAGCTTTTTCGTTTCCTTGAAACGGGATTGATCGGAATCCGTTCGCATGACGACCGTGACAAGCGTCATATTATCCCGCGTCGTCACACTAGCGAAGCAATAACCGGCTAAATCGGTCGTTCCTGTCTTCATCCCCCGCATACCGGCATATGCGAATTTTTCCTTCGCCAGCATCTTATTCGAGTTATTTAAGACCTCTCCATCAAGTTTCATCTGTGTTTTATTCGTCACATCCAGTACATCCGGGTAATCCTTGATATAGCGAATGACGAGTAAGGCGATATCGGTCGCTGTCATCAAATTCGTTCCTGGAAGGGTTGCATCGACAGCATCTAGACCAGATGCATTCGCATACTCCGTGTCGTTCATCCCGAACTGTTTTGCTGTCTCATTCATCTTTTCAACGAACGTCGCTTCTNNNNTATTCGCAAGCTTTAAAGCTTTTGCACTCGGCGTGATTTTTTGATCCCACGTCAGTTTTTTCAATTCGATTTGTCGTCTGACGAGGTAGAGCGTCATCAGCTTCGTCATCGAAGCAGGAGGCAACGAAACATCCGCTTCCGATTGAAGGAGGATTTTCCCTGTGACCGCATCGGCCATTATGTAAGACTCTGCTTGAATCGAAGGTGCTGCTTGTCCCGCTGTAGGAAATCCTACGACTAGGAGCACACTTAAACAGAGTAGTAAAATTCGTTTCATCGTGTCTCTCCTTCACTCAATCATTCGTTTTACGAATAGTGTAGCACAAAAGAAGCACCTGACAGTAGAACCTGTCAGATGCTTCCACGCTTTATGAACGGACGGACTGCCGCTGTTTGATTTTTTGTAAAAAATAGCGGTGCAAGCGATCGTCCTCTGTCAATTCAGGGTGAAACGAACACGCGAGGTGTAATGATGTCTCGACGGCAACGATCTGGTCTTCGACTTTCGCAATCACTCGTGTTCCTTCCCCCACAGACAGAATTAATGGCGCTCGAATGAATACTGCTTCGATTGGTTCCTCAATTCCTTCAACCGGTAGCAATCCTTCGAATGAATCGATTTGTCGACCGAAGGCATTTCGACGGACCGTCATCGAAATCGCGTTGAGATGACTTTGTCCTGCTTCGACAGCGGTTGCGAGTAAAATCATTCCGGCACATGTTCCGAACATCGGTAACGTCGTCGCTTTTTCCCGAAGCGGTTCCAGTAATTCATAGCGTTCGATCAATCGACGCATCGCGGTCGATTCGCCTCCTGGTAAGACGAGTCCATCGAGTCCATCGAGATCGCTCACTTGTTTGACGAGAACGACATCGACACCAAGACCTTCAAGTTGCTGTCGATGTTCACGGACCGCACCTTGAACATCCAGAATACCAATTACCATCCGCGTGTCGCCATCCGTTCCTCAAACGGCATCGATGTAACATCGATTCCTTTCATTGCTGTTCCGAGTCCTTTGGATAAAGACGCGATCCGTTCAAAATCATCTTTGTACGTAACGGCTTCGACAATCGCTCGAGCGACACGTTCTGGGTGTTCTGATTTAAAGATCCCCGATCCGACGAAGACACCGTCTGCCCCTAGGTGCATCATGAGTGCGGCATCAGCTGGTGTCGCGACTCCCCCGGCTGCAAAGTTGACGACCGGTAGACGTCCCTGTGTCCGAATATCACGTAATACTTCGTACGGCGCACCCCATTCTTTTGCAAATGTCATCAATTCATCTGGACTGACATGTAAAATCTGCTTCAATTGTGCTTGAATTTGTCGCATATGGCGAACAGCTTCGACGACGTTCCCAGTCCCAGGTTCGCCTTTCGTCCGAATCATCGCGGCTCCTTCTGCGATGCGACGAGCGGCTTCCCCAAGATCACGTGCGCCACAGACGAACGGCACGGTGAACTCTGACTTCAGTAAATGATATTGTTCATCTGCCGGAGTCAGGACCTCACTCTCATCAATGAAATCGACCCCCATCGATTCGAGAACACGTGCTTCGACGATATGACCAATCCGGCATTTTGCCATGACGGGAATTGAGACCGCTCCGAGTACTTCTTCCGTAATCAACGGATCTGCCATTCGTGCGACGCCTCCGTCACGACGAATATCAGACGGAACACGTTCAAGTGCCATGACTGCAACAGCACCTGCTGCTTCCGCAATCTTCGCTTGTTCCGCATTGACGACATCCATGATGACGCCACCCTTTTGCATTTCAG
>NZ_DCDO01000015.1:4436-5402 GCF_002316465.1 Exiguobacterium sp. UBA1053
ACGAGATGGACATGCTATCATTTCAACTCACGCGCAATCAGGAAAAACCACTTTATGAACAGCTTTATCAACAGATCCGAAATGAAATCATTGCCGGTCGTTTAGCATACGGCACGAAATTACCATCCAAACGAAAACTCGGTCAATTTTTGAACTTAAGTCAAACGACGATTGAGCTTGCTTACCAACAACTCGTCGCAGAAGGATATGTCGAATCCATCTCACGTAAAGGGTACTTCGTTCTTGCCTATGAGGAACTCGCTTACGTCAAAACCTCACCCGTTATCGAACCACGTGTGATTAAAGAAAAACCGATCATCACGTATGATTTTCATCCAAGTAAGATTGAAGGGATCTCTTTCCCGTTTGCCCGTTGGCGAAAGTATGCCAAAGATATCATCGATACCGATCACCACCCACTTGTCTCACTCGGTCATCCGCAAGGAGATCTAGCACTACGCGAAGAGATTGCGACCTATCTCTATCATTCCCGTGGTGTCGTCTGTTCTCCTGAACAAATCGTCGTCGGTTCAGGTGTCGAGCAATTATTGCCGCTCGTCCTCTTCTTACTGGGACGCGACGTCACGTACGGTATCGAGGATCCCGGTTATCATACGACACGCCTCTTACTTGAAAATCATGAACGCATGATTGAACCGATTCGTGTTGATGCGAATGGATTACGGATCGATCAATTACAGGAATCAAACGTCGATGTCATGTATGTCACACCGGCACATCAATTTCCTTCCGGTAGTATCTTATCCGTCAACCGAAGACATCAGTTGTTAAACTGGGCGGCGATGGATCCGACCCGTTTTATCATCGAAGACGACTATGATAGCGAATTCCGCTACAGCGGTAAATCGATTCCGTCTTTACACAACATGGACAGCAATCGTGTCATTTACATGAGTACTTTCTCAAAATCACTCATGCCTTCACTACGGATCGGTTATATGGTCT
>NZ_DCDO01000015.1:5432-7410 GCF_002316465.1 Exiguobacterium sp. UBA1053
CTTTGAACGACATCTCAACCGGATGCGTAAAGTCTATCGTCGCAAGCTCGACGTCTTAATCCAATCACTTCGCCGGATTCCTGCCTTACGATTGACCGGCGAAAGTGCGGGGCTCCATGTCGTCGTTTCCGTAGCGAACGGGATGACGGAGCAGGAGCTCGTAAAGCGGGCACAACAACAAGGCATCCAAGTATATGGTCTTTCTCAATATGCCCAGTTACCGCTTCTCTCCGATACGCCTCAAATCGTCCTTGGATTTGCGAGTCTCTCTGAGCAAGAGTTGATAGAAGGATTACGATTGTTGATGGACGCGTGGGATTTGCATAAATCATCATGAAAAAAGCCTCGCCTTTCTACTAGAGAAAGACGAGGCTTTTGTTTATTGACGTGTATAGTTCGATGCTTCTTTTGTAATTTGAATATCGTGCGGGTGGCTCTCTTGCAAACCAGCGCCCGTCATACGGATGAACTGTGTCTCTTCACGCAATTCTTCTAACGTTGCAGCGCCACAGTATCCCATACCTGAACGAATACCACCAACCAGTTGGTACACCGAATCACCAAGTTTACCACGGTAAGCGACACGTCCTTCGATTCCTTCTGGAACGAACTTCTTGTCTGCTTCTTGGAAGTAACGATCTTGGCTACCGCGTTTCATCGATGCTTCAGAACCCATACCACGGTACGTTTTGAATTGACGTCCTTGGTAGATTTCCATCTCACCTGGGCTCTCTTCTACTCCTGCAAGTAAGCTTCCGAGCATGACAGCGTGACCGCCAGCAGCAAGTGCTTTTACGATATCTCCAGAATACTTGATGCCACCGTCAGCGATGATTGAGACACCATGTTTCCGTGCTTCTGTCGCACAATCGAAGACGGCTGTGATTTGTGGTACACCGACGCCTGCGACAACACGTGTCGTACAGATCGAACCAGGTCCGATACCAACTTTGATGACAGATGCACCGGCTTCAATCAAATCGCGTGTTGCTTCTGCCGTCGCAACGTTACCCGCAATGATTGGTAAGTTTGGATATTCTTCACGAAGTTCACGTACTTTGAGAAGAACACCTTCTGAGTGACCGTGTGCCGTATCGACGACGAGTGCATCGACACCTGCATCGACAAGGAACTTCGCGCGCGTCGAAGCGTCTTTCGTTACGCCGACAGCTGCTGCGACGAGTAAACGTCCGAAATGATCTTTCGCAGCATGTGGATACTGTTCGACTTTTTCGATATCCTTTGTCGTGATTAACCCTTTTAATACACCGTTCTCATCAACGAGTGGTAACTTTTCGATGCGATGTTTGTGGAGAATCTGTTCTGCTTCAGCAAGGGACGTACCAACTTTTGCTGTCACGAGTTCTTCTGTCGTCATCACCGTTTCAATGACAGTCGAGTAATCCTTGACGAAACGAAGATCACGGTTCGTCAAAATCCCTACTAATTTACGCTCTGTTTCGTTATTAACGATTGGAACACCAGAGATGCGGTACTTGCTCATCAAATACTCAGCATCGTAAACTTGACGCTCTGGCGTCAAATAGAACGGATTCGTGATGACACCATTTTCAGAACGTTTGACGCGATCGACATGTTCTGCTTGTTCTTCCATTGACATATTCTTATGAATGACACCAAGACCACCTTGACGTGCCATCGCGATTGCCATCGGTGCTTCTGTGACGGTATCCATCCCAGCACTGATCAACGGAATATTAAGTGTGATCCCTTCACATAGCGTGACAGATAAATCAACGTCGCGCGGCAAGACACTCGAACGACGGGGTACGAGTAAGACGTCATCAAACGTCAAACCCTCTTTAGCAAATTTGTTCTCCCACATGTTATCCACTCGCTTTCTCTTTTATAAAAGAATATTGATGTTATGGTAACAAGCAGAGGGTGTCATGTCAATGACTCGACCAATAATCAGAACAGTCTGAAGTTTCACATAACACAAAAAGACCGACCTGCA
>NZ_DCDO01000008.1:0-1668 GCF_002316465.1 Exiguobacterium sp. UBA1053
TCGATGATATCTTCGACAATCAAGATGTCGCGTCCTTCTACCGATGTGTTCAAATCTTTTTCAATCTTGACTTCACCTGTTGATGTTGTCCCACCGTGATACGTTGAAACGTCCATGAAGTCCATTTCAAGATGCATATCCATCTTTTTCACAAGATCAGACATGAAAGGCATTGCGCCTTTTAAGACACACACAAGCAACGGAAAACGATCGTGATAATCCGCTGTCAATTCGCCGGCGAGTTCGCCCACTTTATTTTGGATCTCTTCTTCTGAAATCAGTACTTTTTCCATATCGTTCATCAAGGTCATGCTAGGTATTCCTCCTCCATAATAAACACTACATTACCATTCTATCATTAAATAAGATTTTGCGAGGAGTTCAAATGACCCGAATATTGCAATTCGATGTCCAATGACGGCTAAAATCACTCCATTTGCATCGACGACGACCGGAACCTGTTCTCGGAGATAACGTGGAACCTTAGCATCAATCAGAATTCGACTGACTTTTTTCAAACCCACAGCAAGCTGAATCCGATCTCCTGGACGTGGCGGACGCACCGTCAACGGGAACGTAATCGCGTCCAGCGGGATACCTTGGTTTCCGATTGAGAAGCGAACCATTTGTTCACCATAATGATACGTTCCCAAATTCTCCCCTACTTGAAACGGTAAATCGTCATTCATTGACCGTATCACACGATCCTGCATCAAAAAGCCATATGCACGTCGCATCCTCCAGTTTCCATAATACACTTCGTCCGAGCCCTTATCCACCCGAAGCCACATGATAAAGTGACGAATCGTTTCTGAAGAAAACGTTTCTCCCGTTAGTGTCGGCAAGACAAGCCGCTGTAAATCCGTCGGTAATTCTAAAATACGTGCTACCGGAATTCCGTTCGCTTCCTTACACCGGTCGAGATAGGTCGCGACGAATGTCGCCTGCTCACGCATGATTTGCTGTCGCGCATGTGCTGCCGCTGCTGTTGCTTGTTCAAACTCTGGCCGAATTTCTCGAAGTGGCGGCACAATCGTATGTCGGATTTGATTACGCAAATAAGTAGTTTCTGCATTTGACGCATCTTCTCGCCACGGAACTTCATGTTGTAATGCATACTCGCGTAATGTTTGCTTCGATTCATGTAGCAACGGGCGATGCAACCAACCGTTACCAAATGGACGAACGACGGGAATACCATCAACCTGCGCTTCTCCACGAATGAGCTGAATGAGTAGCGTCTCAATTTGATCGTCTTGATGATGAGCGAGAATCAGACGCGAACGCCCGGTCTCTTCCATGATTCGTTCAAAAAACGCATATCTCTCTTCGCGACAAGCTGCTTGAGAGCTCGTACGTCCGGTCCATTCTAAACGTGTCATGAAAAAGGATATCTTTCGGGACGTTGCCCACTCCTGAATAAAGCGCGCTTCTTCGTCGGACGCTTCTCGTAATCCATGATGTACATGCGCAATCGCGATATCGTAACCTTCTTTGTACAAGCGATCAACGAGGACCATCGAATCACAACCTCCCGACACACCTACTAAAAGTGGTTCGAACGGCACACCTTCCATAACGACTTCACCCCTTTCCATCAAAACCTAAAAAAAGCTATCTCTATATAATAGAGATAGCTTTTGAGAATGACCCGTACGGGATTCGAAC
>NZ_DCDO01000008.1:1699-8283 GCF_002316465.1 Exiguobacterium sp. UBA1053
AGCTGAGCTACACCGCCATATTTTTAACTCGTGCGTCTTAAGCACATTTTCTATAATACGGGCAGGTCAAATGAAAGTCAACGCTTTTTCTAAAAATAATTTCAAAAAAATAAAAGATGGAATGAACGGCGTCATTCCATCTCTATTCTTATAAAGAACAGGTCAGCAAGTTATTGACGTTTTGCGCCGCGTCCGCCACGTTTTGAATCCGTTTGACGTTTCAATGTAGCAAGACGATCTTCACTATCTTTCAGGAAACTAGACATCAGCGTATCGAACGATTGTTCTTTGCGCGGTGGTGGTGTACCACGGCCGCCTTTGTTGAAGCCTCCACGGTTACCGCCTCCACGTGGTCCTTTGTTATCGAACGAACGTGGTCCACGATCTTGTCCTGCTGGACGTGGTCCACGGTCGAACTGACGTGCAGGACGAGGACGTTCGCCTTCTGGACGATCGACGGCTTTTTTGATGGAAAGACCGATCTTACCATCGTTTTCAACACTTAAGACTTTGACGGTGATTTCTTGACCAACCGTCAACACATCATTGATGTCTTTAACGTAAGAATCTGCCACTTCACTGATGTGAACAAGACCAGTTTTCCCTGTTGGTAACTCAACGAACGCTCCGAAATTCGTGATGCCTGTTACTTTCCCTTGCACTTTGCTGCCTACTTCAATCGACATAAATTGTATTGCTCCTTTTTAGTTGATTCGTTTCTTATTATACGAGTGATTCATTCTTTTTTCAATCAATCGGCAACCTTCAATTAGTCTTCCGGTGAAAAGTAGAAGATCGTTTCCCCTTTTTTCGAATAGAGCAACTCGCTCCGAGCTAAGTTCGCTACATACTCTTTATCATTGAGACGATTGATTTCTTCCTTCAGACGGGCGGTCTCTTTTTTTGCTTTCGTCTGCTCCTGTTCAGCGACTTGAAACGACTGTTTTTGTTCAGCGATCAATTGTCGTTTTTCCATGTATGACCACCCCATGAGGGAAAAGATGAGCAAAAAGACGGTCAGACACAAGAAAAAGCGATTTTTGAGGCGTCGACGGTTTTCGATGGCATTCTGACTCAACTGCTTCTTACGGTCATTGAGCGGCTTGATCTTTGGCGCTGGACGCCCTGATTCGAGCGGTGTTGGCATATCATCCCTCCTCTTTCTGAGTGGTCATCCCTGACACTCTTTAGTATACTTCCTTTTTCAGGTAAATTACATCGATTCTTCGGAATTCACCTTTTCTTCACGGATGATCTCATACATATCAGACGCTTCTTCTTTTTTGGCATGTTCTTTAATGCTCGAAATCGCAACTGTGACGATCTTGTTTCCGAACCGGATCGTCATCTCATCACCTGCTGCTACCGTGCTACTTGCTTTCGCCACATTACCATTGATCGTGATGCGACCTTGATCGGCTACTTCTTTGGCAAGCGTCCGTCGTTTGATCAGACGCGATACTTTTAAAAATTTATCAAGTCTCATGACTGTTCCTCCTGCTTCGCTTGATGCCAGAGTGAATCTTGCTCTTCAAGCGTCATCTCAACGAGCGGTCGGTCCGCTAGTTGTTCCATTCGCGTAAAGCGACGGATGAATTTATCATTCGTCTGTTGTAGCCCCTCTTCTGCCGAGAGACCAAGGTATTTCCCGACGAGCGTCATCGAAAATAGAACGTCTCCGAATTCACCTAGTCGTTCTTCTGGTGTGGCTTCCTTCAATTCACGTAACTCTTCGATTACTTTTTCAAGTGCACCCTCGACGTCACTCCATTCAAAACCGACTTTCGCCACTTTCTTTTGAATGTCTTCTGCGCGCATCAAGGCAGGTGCTCCTTTCGTCACGCCATCGAGCAAGGAAGTCCGCTCCGGTTTTTCTTGTGCTTTGATGTCTTGCCAGTTCGAAACGACGTCTGCTGAAGAATCGACAGTCGCTTCCCCGAAGACATGTGGATGGCGACGAATCATCTTATCACTGACACTTCCGATGACGTCTCGAATATCAAAATACCCTTCATCTAGACCAATTTGTGCGTGGAGCATGACCTGTAAGAGGACGTCTCCTAGCTCTTCTATCATTAAGTTATCGTCCTGAAGGTCGATTGCTTCCAGTAATTCGTAAGATTCTTCGATTAAATGACGTTTTAAGGACTCATGTGTCTGCTCTTGATCCCATGGACAACCACCTTCACCGCGTAATCGCGCGATGATTTCTTTTAATGTTGCGAAATCACGGTTCAACGTCTGCTCATCCGTGACAGGCGGAACATAAACTGTCGTCAAGTTACTAAGCGTCGTCACATGATCGAGTTCATATAACGGTACGCTTTGCACGGTTTGTTTGCTTGTCCCCGCTGCCGTGACAAGAGTGACCAAATGTTCGTCCGGATAACGTTCCATCAGCTGAACCTTTAAATCACCGGCGACGAGCGCATCATAGACTTGTCCAATCAGCAGATGTTGACGGATCTGTGCTTCATCGACGGCAAACGCCGTCGCATCAAGCAACTGGAATCCTTCAATTGGATCCACGCCAAGCGCCGCGAACATCGGATCAAGAAAACTTTGTCCGCCTACAACGTCGATCGCGTCTGTCCGCTCTAATAACTGTTGGACGGTGCTCTCAGCGACCAGCGGATGACCTGGGACGGCATAGATGATGTCCGTCGTCTTTGAGAGACGAAGCAATTCCTCAACGATTTCTGTGTATACGTCTTCAAACCGACTATGTCGTTCGTAAACCGAGTCAAATGATGTAAAGTTCATTCCCTCTGCTGCGAGTTCTGAAACGACTGGATGATCCATTGTCCGTAAATAGACGGGTTGTGTCGTGTTTTTTAATAATCGATAGATGCCAAACGGCAATTGTTCGAGTTCGCCGACGCCAAGGCCGACGATCGTAATTCGGTGTGTCATATAATCCTCCTACGTTGGTACATCTGATATAACTTATCTCCTAAAGGCAATAGTGCCCACTCTTGTTCTGTTAATGCACGGACGCGTAATGCCATACTGCCATAAATGATGGCACCACCGACGACAAGGACACCGACTTCGAGTGCCGCACCGATTCGTGTCTCAAGCTCAAACAACTGGAAGAACGTTTCGATCAGATACAGAAACACACCCATGGCGAGCACAGGTAAGACCAGTCGTCGGTAGAACGTGTTTCCTGCCGATACGCGACCGAACTTTCGGTTTAATAAAGTCCATTGTGCTGCCGCCATGACGGCAAAGCCGCCAAATGTCGCCATACCCGCCCCGATCATACCATATCGGGGAATGAAATAGAGATTCAGAGCGAGCTTCGCCCCTAATCCGACAAGAACACCAACGAGCGCATATTTTTCAGCATCGACCGACTGGAGACAAGAGATGATCATCATCGCAATCGAAGCAGCAAATGCCGTCGCCGCGAGCCAAATCAACCCTGCTGTTCCCTGGTCATCTTGATATAACGCAATATTGAGCGGACGCATCACACCCATTAGTCCGATCGTCGCTGCAGCGGCAATCAATAGACCGGAACGGAGTAATGTCTCGAGTTGTTGACGCATCATCTGCGGATCGTGTTTACGGTATGCGGTTGATAAGGACGGAACGCTCGCAAGACTCATCGATGTCGCAAACAGAATCGCGAATTGCAGTAACGGATACCCACGGTCGAGCACCCCTTTTTCAATTTTTGTCTCCGTCGTATTGCCAAGTAGGTTAACGAACGTCAATCCATCGATCAATTGCATTAGTAACAAGGCAAGTGAGGCGATACTGACCGCCACCCCGCTTGTCACGAGCACTTTCCCGACCCGACGTACGTGAATACCTGAAAACACAGGACGACCGATCTTCCCTTTCGCAAAACGTAACAGGACGAATAACGAAACGATGCTGCCACCGATCGCTGTCAGATGGGCACTGGCACCAATCCAGTAGGGGTCAGCCTGCATCGAGACGCCGATATAAGTCACGAGCAACAAGAGTCCGACACGGACGGCATTTTCAGAGACTTGGGATACAGCTGTTGGTCGCATCTCAAGATCCGCTTGAAACATGCCTCGCAGAACAGCAATCACGGGTAGTAAATAAAATGTACACGTGACAGCTCGCAACGGAACAACGAGTTTGTCGTCCCCAAACCAACCCGCGAGTGTCGGGGCAATCCACCATCCGAGCAGACCAAAAAAGACCGTCATCGCAAGTAAGACATAAAAAATCGACCAAAGGACTTCTCGTTTCTCATCCGGGTGGTGAAGCGTCAACTTCGCCACGATGACGGGCAGCGCATAAATTCCAAGCGCTGCCGCTATCGCGAATAAGGGATAGACCGTCTGATAGACATACAATCCGAAATCACCAGCAAGGTTCTGATACGGAATCCGGTAAAAGAAGCTGAGCAGTTTCGAGATATAACTAGAGATGGCAAGCAGTGCTGCGCCTTGCGCAATCGTTCGTTTATTCATCGCGCGACGAGCCGGCGATCAAGTTCCGCCAATAATTGTTCTGCCTGCATCGTCATCTGTTGCGTCGACTGCTTGTTGCGGTTCAGCGTCAAGACGAGTTTCTGTTCTTGTTGTCCCATCCCTAGACCACGTCCAAACGGAACGGTCCACTTGACGAAATCCGCCACGTCAAGCTGCTGTGTTGCTTGAAGCGACAAGACGATCTCGATTTTCGGATCAGTTTGTTTGACGCGCTCGACACGCGCTCGTTCAGCAAAAATCCGCATCCGCGTTAATTGGATCAAACGAGCAACCTCATCCGGGAACTCACCGAATCGTTCGAGCATCTCTGTTTCGAGTTGTTCGAGACTGTCGACGGTATCGACATATTTCAAACGTTTATAAAACTCGATTTTCAGCTCGGAGTCCGTCATGTAGTGCGATGGAATATACGCATCAAGACTGAACGTGAACTCGGGTACGAATTTCTGGACGCGTTTTTTACCTTTCATCCGTTCTTTGCGTTCTTCAACCGCTTCTGCGAGCATCTGCGAATAAAGATCGAAACCAACGGAGTCGATGAAGCCCGATTGTTGGGAACCGAGTAAGTTCCCGGCACCACGAATCGATAAGTCGCGCATCGCGATCTTAAAGCCGCTACCGAGCTCCGTGAATTCCTTGATCGCCTGTAGACGACTTTCTGCTACTTCCGTCAATCGTTTTTGCGGACGGTACGTAAAGTACGAATAAGCAACGCGACTTGATCGACCAACACGACCGCGCAATTGATACAGCTGCGATAAGCCCATTTGATCCGCGTCATGAACGATCAACGTATTGACGTTCGGAATGTCGATTCCTGTCTCGATGATCGTCGTACTGACAAGAACATCCGCGTCCCCTTCGAAGAACGCGATCAACTGACTCTCGAGTTCGGTTTCCGTCATCCGACCGTGCGCCGTGACAATTCGTGCTTCCGGTACGAGCGCGCGAATCTCTTCTGCCTTTCGCTCGATGCCTTCGACCCGGTTATAAAGGAAGAACGCTTGTCCACCCCGGCCAAGTTCTCGTTCAAGTGCTTCTCGCATGACGATTCCGTCGTATTCCATGACATACGTCTGGACCGGATAACGGTTTTCAGGTGGGGTCTCAAGGACCGAGAGATCGCGGATCCCAATCATCGACATGTGCAATGTCCGTGGAATCGGTGTCGCCGTCAACGTCAAGACGTCAACGTTCGTCTTCAACTGTTTCAGACNNTTTGTGTTTCACGCCGAATCGTTGCTCTTCATCAATGATCAACAATCCGATATCAGCGAACTGAACGTCTTTCGACAGCACACGGTGTGTCCCGACGACGACATCGATCGTTCCCTCTTTTAGTCCTTGTTTCGTCGCCTTTAATTCTGCTGGCGAACGGAACCGGCTCATGACCGACACACGAATCGGCCATTCACTGAATCGCTCAAGCATCGTTTCGTAGTGTTGTTGCGCAAGGACGGTCGTCGGTACGAGTAACGCGACTTGTTTTCCAGACATGACCGCTTTGAACGCCGCTCGAATCGCAACTTCCGTTTTCCCATACCCGACGTCGCCACATAATAGACGATCCATCGGACGCGGACGTTCCATATCCTTCTTGATTTCAGCAATCGATCGCAATTGATCGACCGTTTCCTCATACGGGAACGAAGCCTCGAATGCTTGCATGTTATCGTCGTCCTCTGGGAACGCAAAACCGACGGCAGCCTCGCGAGCCGCATAAAGCTTGATTAATTCGTCAGCGATATCCTCGACCGATTTTTGGACCTTCGCTTTGACCTTTTTCCATTCCGTTCCACCGAGTTTATAGATCTTCGGCTCTTTTCCTTCAGCGCCGACATACTTTTGAATCAAGTCGATCTGATCGACAGGAACATACAACGAGTCCTCTCCCGCGTAAACGAGATGGAGATAATCCTGATGATTACCGGCTACATCAATCGTCTTGATGCCGTGGTACCGCCCAATCCCGTGATGAATATGGACGACGTAATCGCCTGTCTTCAATTCTTGGTAACTCTTGATCCGTTCAGCGTTCGTCAGCTTCGTCGTTTGCTTCCGGCGACGCGCCGGTTGCTTGAAGACTTCTTCTTCCGTGATGACGAC
>NZ_DCDO01000008.1:8357-8696 GCF_002316465.1 Exiguobacterium sp. UBA1053
CCGCTCGGCACGTTCTCGGTTACTCGCTAAGAAGACCATCCACATATCCGCGCGACGATATCGCTCGACTTCTTGCTTCAGGCGTTCCATCTGACCATGGAACGGTGCAATCGGTTTGATGCTGAAATGGATTGCCGCACTTTCTGGTACTCCACTCCGGCGAGTCGGTAAGAGCGAGAGGTACAACAAGGGCTGTCCTTCAAAGACATGTGCCATCGGAACGGACAGGACGTAATCACTGACACTTTGTCCGCGTTCAATGAGAGACGCCATCCATTCTGCTTCCTCTGCATCCTGGACTTCCGCCGCTTCTTCGACCCGTGCGACTTCATCAACGAT
>NZ_DCDO01000012.1:0-63478 GCF_002316465.1 Exiguobacterium sp. UBA1053
ATGCGCGCATCCAATGCCTTTTCTCGTACAGTGTTACATTAATCTGTTTGTAAATCAGAAGCAGTTTCACCTTTTTTTGAGAGAACGTTCAAAACGACGACAAAGAGTACGAATGTAACTAAGGCTCCGATGAAACCGAAGACTGAAGACTCGGTGAAACCGATGACTAAATAACCGACTGCCGCAGTAACAGCACCGACTAGCGCATACGGTAACTGTGTCGTAACGTGATCGATGTGGTGGGATCCAGCCCCTGTCGAACTTAGGATTGTCGTATCGGAAATCGGTGAACAATGGTCACCGAAGACAGATCCAGCAAGAACAGCAGCAAGCGTCGGTAACAAGAGTGAGGCATCAACAGCCATGACGAGATCCGCACCGATTGGCAACATGATTCCGAATGTGCCCCAACTTGTTCCTGTTGAGAATGCCATCAAGCCGGCAATCAAGAATAATAAGAATGGCAAGTACGAAGCAGAAATCGAGTTGCTGACGAAGCTCGCGAGATAGTCACCGGTTTTCATATCACCGATGACAGCGATGATCGTCCAAGCGAATAACAGAATCACGACTGCTGGCCACATCGAACGCATACCAGCGACAATACTTGCACGGTAATCGCGGCCCGGAATTTTCCGACCGATAAGCATCAGGAAGGCAACGATCAAACTAATGACGACACCTGCGACGAGGGAACGGGTGACGTCCGTTGCCTCAAATGCACCGATTAAAGTAAACGGGCGGTTGTCGGCTGCAAGTGCCTGAGCACCTGTTCCGAGTAACGCACTGATCGTAGCAATGACGAGAACGACGATCGGAACGACGAGATCCCGGACTTTTCCGTTCGTATGTTCGTTGACCTCTTTTGCCATTCCCATCGGTGTTCCTTTTGACGCATCAAAAAGTTCACCATTCGCGGCACGGCGTTCATGCTGTTTCATCGGTCCAACAGAGACGCCAGAGTAAGCGATGTAAAGTGTTAAAAGTAATGCGAAAATCGCATAGAAGTTCATTGGAACGATCATCATAAAGGCACTAAACGCTGAGTAATCCGTAATCGAGTGCGTCGTTAAGATACCGGCGATGATAGAGATGATGAATGCGCCCCAACTCGAAAGCGGACTGATGACACAAACAGGCGCAGCTGTTGAGTCAATCAAATAGGCAAGCTTCGCACGTGAGACACCACGGCGATCCGTTAACGGACGACTGACGTTGCCGACAGCGAGACTATTGAAGTAATCATCGATGAAAATTAGGATACCGAGTCCGAAGGCAACTAAGCGTGCACCACGCGCTGTCTTGACGTGCGTAGAAGCCCATTCACCGAAAGCGCGAGCGCCACCTGATGTCTGAATCAATGTGGAAAGGACGCCGAGCAATAACAAGAAAACAAGTAATAAGACATTCCACTCGTTTAAGGCACCGTCCGCCCAAAAGAGGCTGAAGATGTTCTTGCCGAGATAGGTTACCGTATCGATCGGGTTAAAACGGTGAAGTAACAGGGCACCGACGAGAATGCCGACACCTAACGAAAGAACGACCTTTCGGGTAAAAATGGCTAATAAGATAGCTAGTAAAGCAGGTACAAGGGCAATAATGGAATCTGAATAGTTGATCATGAAAAATATCCTCCTCTTTAATAAATGGCTTAAAGATGAGACCCCGCGGCACAAAAAAAGCAAGGGCACCGGCAACAAAGCCGACACCCTCGCTGGATGCGTCTTTCTTAGCCGAATTGGAGCGCTCCATACAATTGTTATGTATGGCAATCGATCGGGTGTTTCCCGAATCGACCAACGACGATATGCTCGACACATACTGTCATTTCGGCGATGTCACCTTTCCTGTAGTCGTCTTCGTTGTCATCCTCGGACCAAGTACTGATTGAAATCGCGCCTCTACCTCATCGATAGAATAGTCATATTCTGTTCTTATGGACACTTTATCATGTATTTCAGAAGCGATTCAACCATATATTCTGATAATTTAAGATAAAGTTGTTTATTCAGCAAAATATTGAATGAGCTGTTTCATCAAATAGGCTTGGTTTTCCTCGAATTGTTTTTTTCGATGACCGTTCGCGCCAGATGGATGGGGGAATCCGGAAAGAAGCTGATGCTGTTCGATTCGTCCATCATGAATCAATCCACGGACTTGCGTCTCGACGACCCGACCGAGCGGAAGCAATAACGCTGGTTTTTGTAACTGATTGATCTCAGCGACGAAGTGTTCTTCCGCGTAGTGCCTTAATAAAGGGCTACGATTGATCTTCGGTTGATGACCCGAGTAATTCTTTTCGCGATAAAAGACGGGTTGCTTTAACAGTGACGTTGGATGCAATAATTTCTGATGTTGATGAAATAAGCTAGCCGTCGTCTCGATTCCGAGCAATGCTGGAAGCTCGAGTGTATCAAGCATCTGGACGAGATTACGTCGCATCGTTCCAGCAAAGCTTGCTGTATATTTGACGAGGCGTGCCGTCTCTTCTAATGAAACACCATGATGGAGGGCATCCGTCGCTTCTTCGAAAGCGATTCGCATCTGTTCAAAACCTGGTGTGATCCCGATGATGACGACTTTTGCTTCAGTATTGACATATTCGCCAATCGGAGAGTAATAGACGGTCAGCTCGTTCTCCTGTTGCAATAAAAAATCGTCCGTCCATAATTCATCACGTCGTAACGTACGATCGTCAGGTAAGCTACGAATGGCTTGTTCAAAAATAGTTAATGAATTCATGAAGGACCCTCTCTCTCTGTAATGGCACTATGATAACAAATAATACCATTTGTGACAATTCGACCCTTTCACTATTTGTGTATAGGTATATAAAAAAGGACTCGATACGAGTCCTTTTCGTGCATCATGCGCGTTCTTTGACCGAAGCGACTTCATATGTCAGAATCTCGCTGCCGAGCATTGGCGATTCTCCTGCCTCACTACTCGCAGGTCGACTATGTGACGCTTTGAAATCGTCACTCTCCCGCCACGCTTG
This sequence comes from Exiguobacterium sp. UBA1053, assembly GCF_002316465.1. NCBI lineage: Bacteria > Bacillati > Bacillota > Bacilli > Caryophanales > Exiguobacterium > Exiguobacterium sp. UBA1053. The sequence goes on from NZ_DCDO01000012.1 coordinate 2,999, forward strand.
AAAACTCTTCATATCTTCCCAGTACATGTTGACGTTCATTTCATCGTGTTCTTCGATGTTTTGCGTCAATAAGACCTCAACACGGATGAATCCGTCCATCGTATCAAGTCCACTTGGACGTGTAAAACGAGGAGCGAGAGCTGCAGCCATCCCTTTTTTGACTTTAATCCGGTTCGTAACGACGATCATCATAAAATCCCCTTTCAAAAAACGAGTAACGTACTTCTTCAGTATAGTACGATGAGGGAAAGAATGCCGGAAAGAAGGAACAAAAGACGATGAATGAACAGGAATATGATCAACGATTACGAATTGAGACCATTGAGATGCAACACCTTTATGGTGTGTTTAGTCACTACAATCGCTATGAACCGACGCCTTATGCGGCACTCAGCGAATTATGCGAAACCTATCCGTTTCAAAAAGAGGATACTGTCATCGATTTCGGGTGTGGGAAAGGGCGTTTAAACTTTTACTTACACGATCGTTTTGACTGTTCCGTCATCGGAATCGAGATGAACGGACAATTTTACGAGGACGCACTTCGGAATATGGCGAACTACCAAAGTCGACGGAAGCGGCGTTCCGGAAGTTTGCGATTCGAACAGACGTATGCCGAGCAGTATACCATTCCGGATGAGGCGAATAAGTTTTATTTCTTTAATCCATTCTCTTCACAAATTTTCATGAAAGTGATCGATCACATTTTAAGTTCGGTCGAACGTTCCCCGCGTTCGGTTGATCTCATCTTGTATTACCCGACCGATGAATATCGGGAGTACTTGGAGCGCCATACCGTATTCGAGCAAATCGATGAGATTCGATTACGAGACCTCTATGAAAAAAATCATGACGAGCGGTTCGTCATCTATCGCTTTGATCCGAACAAACTGCTTCAAAACGGGTATGAATACAGTGAGGAAAGAAATAAAAGATAGGGAGGTCGGATGATGATCCGTTTGGAGCATGTGACGAAGGAATTTGCGCCGGGGCGTGGGATATTCGATGTCAGTTTTACAGTTGATCCGGGTACGATATTCGGTTTCATCGGACCAAACGGATCTGGAAAATCAACGACACTCCGACATTTGATGGGACTACTGGCGGCGGATGGTGGAAAGGCGACGATCGGTGGTTTTGATTGCTGGAATCAAAGTAAAGAAGTGAAGAAATTGGTCGGTTATTTGCCAGGGGAGATTAGTTTACCTGGAGACATGACGGGAGCAGATATGCTGGATTTGATGCAACGACTACACGGTAGCGATCCGGCACGGCGACAACTGTTGTTGAAACGATTTCCTTTTGAGACGAAGACGAAAATCCGCAAGATGTCAAAAGGGATGAAACAAAAATTGGCACTTGTCGGTTGCTTCATGAAGGATGCACCCGTCTATCTACTTGATGAGCCGACCAGTGGACTCGATCCTTTGATGCAAGAGCGTTTTTTAGAGTGGATCGAACAGGAGAAGCATGCTGGAAAAGCGATTCTAATGAGTTCACACCATTTTCCGGAGATGGAAAAATCGTGCGATCGAGCGGCTTTAATCAAAACAGGGCGCATCATCGTCGAATCGGATATTCATGAGTTGGTTCGATCGAGTCGAAAGACGTACACGATCGTCTTCCGAACGGAGGTGGAAGCAGCACAGTTCGCGATGCAAGTCGGTGTTGAACCGAAGCGGACAGAAGTCAGTTTTCAAACGGATGAGACGCTGAGCTTGAATCAGGCGATCGCTTATTTAACGCAGTACGATGTACGGCTGATTCGTCCGTCAGCAGATGATTTAGAACAGGTCTTCTTGCATTATTATGGAGAGGAGGAATCGTCGTGATATTGCTGATCCGCTCTTTATTCAAGCAGGTTAGAAAGCCCGTGCTTGCTTATGCGATTGGAACGAGTCTCTACTTATTGATGCTTGCGTTGCTTTATCCATCGATGATGAAGACCGGTTTACTAGAAGCAAAACTAGAAGCGTTACCTCCAGAAGTCTTAAAAGCATTTCAATACGATAAGGTGACAGGGTTCGAGAATGTACTGGATCTGCTCGGGGGAAACTATTATGGACTGATTTTTCAAGTCATTGCGAGTCTATTCTTGCTCTCATTAGCAGCGCGACTCGTTGCGCGACCAATCGACAATGGAGAGCTGATCGTCTATCTCGCAGCCCCGATCACCCGGAATGCGTATACGTTTGCTGTTGCGATCGTCATGGGTATCGCAAGTATGGTTCTCGTAGGACTGAATGGACTTGTCTTGATGGTATCCGACTGGTGGATGACAGATATTTCGATCAATGACGTCATCTTATGGCGGATTCAACTCAATGCGCTATTGTTACTCTTCGCGATCGGTGCCTTTACGTTATTCGTTGCGACGTTATTTGACGAAGAACGTCGTGCTTTTTCGCTTGCTGGTAGTGTGCTTGTCCTATCGATCGTCTTGACGATTCTGTCGGAACTAAGTGACAAGACGGAGTGGCTCCGTTATCTATCCGTCTTCTCCTTATTCAATACGACGCAATTACTAGAAGGAACGGATCATTTTCTTCTTCATTCCATTCTTTTACTTGTCCTCTGTCTTGTGTTCTTGACTGGAGCAGTTGTTCAATTCGGACGTCGGAGTCTGTCGATTTGATCGAAAGTGGCGCAAAAACTTTACAGAAAGTGAACATTTAGGATTTGAACGTTGCGTCACGCGCTGATTTTTACTAAGATAAAGGAATGTTGTAGTTCTGGAAAAAGAAATGAGGTCTTTCGAAATGAATAAACCATCCATTTATGGATTAACGCTTGAGCAGATGACAGAATGGTTATCGAATCAAGGGCACAAACCATTCCGTGCCAAACAAGTATGGGATTGGCTCTACCGTAAACGTGTCACGACTTTCGCGGAAATGACGAATGTCAACAAGGATTGCCTTGAGTTGTTAGATCAGAGTTTTACGATTGACTCGATGACAGAAGCGGTCAAGCAAGAATCAGCAGACGGAACAATCAAGTTCCTTTTCAAATTATATGATGGCAACTTGATTGAAACGGTTTTGATGCGTCATAAATACGGTCTTTCTGTCTGTGTTACGACACAGGTCGGCTGTAACATCGGCTGTAGCTTCTGTGCAAGTGGTCTGATCAAGAAGAGCCGCGACTTGTCAGCAGGCGAAATCGTTGAGCAGATCATGAACGTTCAACATCACCTCGATGCAGTCGGTAACGAAGAACGTGTCAGCCACGTCGTCGTCATGGGTATCGGTGAACCGTTCGATAACTTCGACAACATGGTTGACTTCTTGAACGTCATCAAGGACCACAATGGTCTTGCGATCGGTGCACGTCACATCACGGTTTCAACAAGTGGTTTGGCAGACAAGATCTACAAGTTCGCTGACTTGAAACTCCAAGTCAACTTAGCCATCTCGCTTCACGCACCAAACAATGAATTGCGTACGCAAATCATGAAAATCAACCGGGCGATCCCGCTTGAGAAATTGATGCCAGCGATCGATTATTACGTTCAAACGACGAATCGTAAAATCACGATCGAGTACATCTTGCTTCGTGGCGTCAACGACCAAAAAGAACACGCAGTCGAACTCGCAAAACTGTTCGAAGACAAACGTCACCTGACGTATGTCAACTTGATTCCGTACAACCCAGTCGATGAGCACGGTCAATATCAGCGCAGTACGTCTGAAGATATCACGACGTTCTACGATACGTTGAAAAAGAACGGCTTGAACTGTGGTGTTCGTCTCGAGCACGGAACAGACATCGATGCGGCATGTGGTCAATTACGTAGTAAGCAAATCAAAAAAGATAAAGTAGCATCCAAATAATTCGTTGGGCTTCTCATCGTTTCGGTGGGAAGCTTTTTTTACGATAAGAAATGAGGACATTCTATGACACGTACACGATTCAATGATTTTAACTTAAGCACACCGATTCTCGATTCGATCGAGCAACTCGGTTATACGACACCAACCGAAGTCCAGCAATCCGTCATTCCGGTCGTACTATCTGGAAAAGATGTCATCGTCAAATCACGGACGGGAAGCGGAAAGACGGCATCCTTTGCGATTCCACTTTGTGAACTCGTCGAGTGGGAAGAAAACAAACCACAAGTCTTAGTCTTGACGCCAACACGTGAGCTCGCCTTGCAGGTCAAAGAAGATATCATGAACATCGGACGTTATAAGCGGATCAAAGCGACAGCTGTCTTCGGCAAGCAACCGTTCCGCGGGCAAGTCACGGAGCTCAAGCAAAAGACACACGTCGTCGTCGGAACACCGGGACGCGTACGCGATCATATCGAGCGGGGCACGTTATCGCTTGAGAAAGTCCGTTACGTCGTTTTAGATGAAGCGGACGAAATGCTGAACATGGGCTTCCTCGATCAAGTCGATGCCATCTTGTCTGAGTTACCGAAGGAGCGGATGACACTATTGTTCTCTGCGACCTTCCCAGAAGACATCGAACAGTTGAGTGACCGTTACATGGAGGCACCAAAACGGATCGAAGTGGGTGAAACCGTCGTCTCAACGATTACGCATAGCTATATTCCGGTGACGGATAAGACGAAGTTTGCCATTTTAAAAGATGTCCTGGTCGCTGAAAACCCGGATCGTTGCATGATCTTCTGTCGGACGAAAGAACACGTTGATTTCGTCGCGAATGGTCTACGCGCACATGACTATCCGGTTGAAGCGATCCATGGTGGGATGGAACAAGACGATCGACTCGATGCGATGAAAGCCTTCCGTGCCGGGAAGTTCCGGATTCTCGTTGCAACAGATGTCGCGGCACGCGGCATCGATATCGAGAACATCACGCATGTCATCCAGTATGATCTCCCTGTCGAACGAGAAAGCTATGTTCACCGGACCGGTCGAACGGGGCGGGCAGGAGCAGCAGGACAAGCAATCAGTCTCGTCACACCGGCAGACGAACGTCGCCTGAAGGAAATCGAGCAGTATCACGGGAAACTGACACGTCGCCAAGCACCGTCGGAAAAGGACTTGATGCGAACAGCGGATGCATTCGAAGAGAAGATGGCGACGGAAGATACGCGTTCTTCGAAAACGGAACAGCTTGATGCGGACATCATGAAATTGTTCTTTAACGGCGGGAAAAAGAAAAAACTCCGTGCCGTCGACTTCGTTGGAACGATTGCGAAGATTGAAGGCGTCACAGCAGACGACATCGGCATCATCTCGATTCAGGATACGTTGACGTATGTCGATATCCTCAACGGGAAAGGTCCGCTTGTCCTCCGGGCGATGAAGACGACGAAGGTCAAAGGGAAACAATTGAAAGTGTACGAAGCATTCAAGAAATAAGACAAGCCGGTCATTCTCCGCTTAAGCGAAGAGGGACCGGCTGTTTTGCGTCAAGGCATGTCCAAGATGGAGTCCGCTTGCGGCTGCTTGGGCAAGCGAGTGTGTAGCACCGGAACAATCACCGATCGCATAGACACCAGGACATGTCGTCTCAAACGTCTCTGACGTCTCAAGCATCGGTGCGTAAAACTTGCCATCTAGTCCATAAAGCAACGTATCTCCCGGAAGTTCCACTTCAAGGAGTTGCTCAAGGCGTTCTAAAAACCCTTCTAAGACGAGCAGGTCTTCTGCAGGCATTTCTGCATGCAAATTACCGGGAGACGCGGTTAGGGAAGGGACAATGGTGTTACGACTCAATCGATCGTGTGCCGTCGCTCGCGATGCTCGGAAATCACTGAGTCGCTGAACGAGAATGCGATCACCACCTTGGTTGATTCCGCCAATGATGCGTGCGGCATACGCATTCGCTTTCGCTAGTGTTGAAAAATACCGCGGGAGAAATAGCGTGAAGTTCAGATTTGTCGAGCCGTCTGCTGTCTCGTGGACATTTTGACCGTCCGGCATGACGAGTCCTTCTTGATATTTGCGGATGATCCGTCCACGCGGATTCATGCAATAGGTGACGGCTTGACCGTAAGGCGAGTCGTAACCGAGCTTCGTCTCGAACGTCTCCTGTAACAATGTCCGAAATAGTACCTCATCCGTCTCAATTCGCACCCCGAGATCGAGTCGGGTCCGCTGTGGGGTGATACCAAGCGTCGCTAACTGGTGCAACGTAAAGTCTGCACCAGAACGACCCGTCGCGAACACGATCCGTTGACTGACGAAGGTCTCGTCCGCTGTTTTGATCGTAAACGACTTCGACTTCGTGATCTGCTCGATTGTCGTTTCGAATCGGGCATCGAGACGCGGTAATAAGGCGTCCTCAAACGCCGTGAAGACAGCAGCTGTCCGTACTGTGCCTAAATGACGGACGGTCGTCTCGACCGAATGTAGACCGGCGCGACGGGCACGAGACGCTACAGTAGGGGAATGCGTGGAATAGGTCTCAACTGTACCTCCACCATATGTACATAAGAGATCATCGACTTTTTGGAACAGTCGTCGTGTCGTCTCTTCACCGATTTTTGAGACGAGTTCCCCGCCGAATCCCGTCGCATAATTGAACTTTCCTTCTGATTTGCCAAGCCCTGCGAATCCAAGATACGCATCTTCTGCTGTTCGTTCGCGAATCGGTTTTCCGGCATCGAGCAGTAGGACGCGTTGTCCGTCTTCAACAAGCTGATGGGCGAGGAAAATTCCTGCCACACCGGCTCCGATAATCGTCACATCATACATCACAGACGCCTCCTTTTCTTTGAGTATACAAAAAAGCCGGATTCCTGTGAAAGGAATCCGGACTAGGTGAGATCGCTTATTTCCACTCTGCGATGTCAGCGATTGGTAGACGAACTGATGGGTATCCTGCGTCGACTGCTTTACCGATTGAAAGCAGCATGACTGGAAGATAACGTTCTTTTTCAAGACCGAATGCTTCTGCGATTTGGTCTTTTTCGTAACCACCGATTGGGTTTGTATCGTAACCGTGTGCACGAGCAACGAGCATCAATTGCATCGAAACGAGACCTGAGTCAATCAAGATGCTATCACGTAATGTTTCAACGTCTTCTGGACGGTAGAAACCTTTGATGGCTGGTACTTGGCGATCACGTACTTCTTGTGGCATAAGACCTTTTTCAACAGCCATGTCGTAGATTGTCTCGATGCTATCGACCGCGTTCATGTCACCGAAGACAGCGATGACAGCAGAAGATGTCTCGACTTGAACTTGGTTGAATTTTGCGAGTGGTGCGAGTGTCGCTTTACCTTCTTCGCTATCGATGACGAGGAAACGCCATGGTTGCATGTTAACTGAAGAAGGTGCAAGTGTTGCTTCTTCGAGGATTTGTGTCATTTCTTCTTTTGAAATTTTTACGTTCGTGTCGTAGTTACGAATCGAGCGGCGTCCTTTGACGATTTCCATGAAGTCCGTTGTTGTTTGAGTAGTCATAATTATTCAATCTCCCTTGTGTGTTTTCTTTTTTTATAGTGTAAAAAACTTATTTCCAGTCTGCGATGTCGTTGATTGGTAGGCGAACTGATGGATATCCAGCGTCCACCGCTTTACCGATCGATAGCAACATGACCGGTACATAACGATCTTTTTCAAGACCGAATGCTTCCGCGATTTGATCTTTCTCGTAACCACCGATTGGGTTTGTATCATAACCGTGTGCACGAGCGACGAGCATCAATTGCATCGAGACGAGACCCGAGTCAATCAAGATGCTGTCTTTCAAGTCGTTTGCTGATACGCTGCTGTACATCCCTTGGATCGCTGGTACTTGGCGATCGCGTACTTCTTGTGGCATGAGCCCTTTTGCGACAGCTGTATCGTAGATGTTCTCGAGTTGATCAACAGCGTTCATGTCACCGAAGACGGCGATGACAGCAGAAGATGTCTCGACTTGGACTTGGTTGAATTTCGCGAGTGGTGCAAGTGTTGCTTTGCCTTCTTCGCTATCGATGACGAGGAAACGCCATGGTTGCATGTTGACAGAAGAAGGTGCGAGTGTTGCTTCTTCAAGAATTTGTGTCATTTCTTCTTTTGAGATCTTCACGTCTGTATCGTAGTTACGGATCGAACGGCGTCCTTTGACGATTTCCATGAAGTCTGTTTGAGTTTGCGTTGCCATATTAAATCGACTCCTCTTTTAATTTAGGTAACGTGTCGGCGTTCGCTTCGATGCGTTGAATCATCTCAGCTAACGTCCGTTGTTCTTCAGCAGAGAATCCTTCGAGTAGGTTCTCGAGGAACTCATCTTTTTGTTCGCGTAATCGTGCAATGCGCGTCGCCCCTTGTTCCGTTAAGGAAACAAGAATCACCCGATTGTCAGCGGCTGAACGCTCGCGAGCAATCATCCCTGTCGATTCCAGGTGTTTGAGGTGACGGGTCACCGCCGCGTGATCGACATTGACGCGTTTTTGCAATTCTTTTTGACTGATCGTTTGATCGACTTGTAGTTGAGCAAGTAGGTCCATTCGCGTCTGACTAAAACCATCCGTACAGAGATCGAATTTTTGAGCAATCGTCTTATTGACGGAGACGAGTGCATAGATCAAACGTCCTTTTTCGGTGCAGGAAATACTCAATCCATCACATCCTTCCCTTCGTTCGAAGAAACCTTTGACGTATCAAAGATTGATATGTAAACGAATATAACGTGTTTATTTTGATGGCGCAACTTATCTGCTTCTGACATAAAAAAAGATATCATTCACGCAGAATGATATCGAGTCAGGCGACTTAGCTAATTTGGCGTTTAGACGCTGGAATTCCTTTTGCATCGATCGCTGCAATGATCCGACGGAAATAGAACAACCAAAATTGTAGGAATGGTCCGATTAAGAAAATCGAGAGGATTGTACCGAAGAAAACAGGACCACCGAGCAACCAGCCAATGCCGCATGCCGTGACCTCCATGATCGTCCGCATCAGACGAATCGACGTTCCAAATCGCTCTGCAAGTGTCAGCGTTAACCCATCACGTGGACCAGCCCCGTATCCGACAGCGACATACAGACCAGCGCCCATCCCAATGATGAAGATACCGAAAATCAGCCAGAGCGTATTCAACCAGATCGATTCAAAAGAGGGTAAGAGATGAGAACCAAGCACAAGATTCATGAAGACACCAACGAAAATCGCGTTGACGAGCGTTCCGATTTGCGGTGTGACGCGGTCTAATGCGTACTTAACGAAAACGAGTAATAGACCAACAAGTAAGATGATCGTTCCGACGGATAGTGGCGTCTTCTTTTGGAGACCAAGATGCAATACATCCCACGTCGAGACACCGAGTTCAGCCGTGATCATCATCGATGAGCCAAGAGCGAGTAAAAATAAACCAAGCAGGAAGAGTCCCCACTTTAACGTAGCGCGTAACAACCAGGAAGCGCGATGACGCGTCATGTCTGGCACCTCATTTCTTAAAATAATTGATTCGTTAACTGTATCATGAGGAAAGTGGAAGAAGAAAGACGAAATTTTCCGTTTTTTCCATCTTAAGAAGGAGGGGAAGGAGGATTGAGACCCGTATACTGAAGAAAAAAGGAGATGACCGAATGAAAGCGATCCGGCACCTGATTCGTTTTACATATATAGAAGCCATCTGTTGCGTCTTTCCCGTGATGATTTTCGCAGCGCTTGCTCTTTCACGTTATCTTCCTACTGAAACGGTTGCTCGATATGATCTCTTGTTGCTATGGTGTATTCTCGTCCAAATCGTCTTACTCGTCACACGTTATGAAACGATGGAGGAATTCAAACTGATCTTATTGTTTCACGTCATCGGTCTAGCACTTGAACTGTTCAAAGTGAACGTCGGGTCTTGGAGTTATCCGGAAGAAGCTTTGACGAAAGTGGCTGGTGTTCCATTGTATGCAGGATTCATGTACGCAAGCGTCGCGAGTTATGTCTGCCAGGCTTTTCGGCGATTTCATTTACGATTCATAGCATTTCCTCCCCCGTGGTTTGCGATCAGCGTCGGTAGTCTCGTCTATCTCAACTTCTTCACCCACCACTGGATCTTCGATGCACGCTGGCTATTGATGGTTCTCGTCGTCCTCGTCTTCTATAAGTCATGGGTTCATTTTACGATCGAGCAGACGATTTATCGGATGCCGCTCGTCCTGTCCTTTTTACTGATCGCCTTTTTCATTTGGATCGCAGAGAATATCGTGACGTTTTTTAAAGGCTGGGTCTATCCGCATCAAGAAGGAGGCTGGGCAGTCGTTGATCTTGGAAAATTATCTTCTTGGTTCCTGCTTGTGATCATCACGGTTTTGATCGTCATCGTCGCGAAATATAAGCGTCAGGATCCGGCTGTGGAAATTCAGCAACGTACCTAAACAAAAAAATAACCTGGTTATTTTTTTGGACTACTTCCGCGTTTTTTCGTTGCTATAGTGAAAAAAACGCAAAGGAAGTGGTTACGGATGATGCAACAGGTGTTGGAACGAGCAACTGAATTGGTACAGATGAAATTAGCGGTTGTGGAGCGGTATGAAGATTGGCAACTCTGGCTCGACGAAGTAAACGGAATCGATGAATGGGTCAAGATGTCAGCGTATTATGCACCGCGCGACGTTCAAGAAACACCGGTCATCGATGAAGTGATGGAGTTAGAGAAACAGACTATGGTCATTCCACCACAAGTACCGATCGAGCCAATACGCAAGCAACGTTATGCCTATACGTTTCAGCGGGGGTTAAAAGGCGGTACTTTACTAGAATGGTCGGGCAGTCATATTTCTGAACGAGACGTCCGCGATTGGAATCTCGAGCACGGCATGGAAGTCCGGGTCCGTGTCGATCGTCAGGATGATCAAAAAACGATATGCCGTATCGAAGCCGTCGTCTCGACGGAGCGAATGAGAGAGAATCCAGAACGTGTCGTGTTTGAACAAGCAATCGTCAAGGCGCATGGAATCATTGAGGAAACGGTGAATGGTCCACTGCAAGATGAGTCGGGCAGATCGTTCTATTATGTCGTTCCGGTAGAAGACATGCGCTATTTCCGACTAGAAGCAGGTCAACTCGTCGATCTCGTCATGTGGCGGGAACGGAAGGATACACTGACGATTGCTTGGAAGCATCCGTTCACGTATGAAGAGCCGATCGTCAACGCATCATCTAACCGCCGATCAGAAGTAGAGCAACCGGTAGTGAAGGCATCTGTGACAACAAAAAAGTCAAATCGGTATGCACGAAAAATGAAACGACAACCGGTGCTGAAAGCTAAAAAAGCGCAGCGTCGCGTCCGTATGCCAAAAGAGCGAACGATTGAACCGATCGTGACGACAGCTGTACCCGGACAATTGATGGATTTCGTTGATAAGACACCGCTTGATTTCACGCGCTTCACAGGAATGCGTCTCGTCATTGTCGGAAACGAACAACAGACCGCTGTCTATCGTGAGTTCTTTGCGCCGACGGGGATCGAATTGCTTCATCTGGCAGGGGACGCACAGTCCGCGAAAAAGATTGCCTGTCTCGCCAAAAAGACGGACGCGATCGTCGTCGTAACGAGTCGCGTTTCTCATGCAGCGAGTGCACATGTCATCGCGCAGGCGAAAAAGCATGGTATTCCATTCGCGATGGAACGGCTCGACGGTCGACGCTCGTTATACACGGCGTGTGAACGACAGCTTGAGCGTGCCTGGCTCAACCAGCAACGAGACGGGAAATTATTGAAAAAAGAGTGAAACATTAGAAGAATTCGACCGTAAAGTAAGGTGAGAACTTATTTTTCAAGGAGGACCTTACTCATGTCATCTCAATTAAAAAAAGCAGCGAAGGAGTCGCTCAGCGGTCGTTGGGGATTTGCCATCCTCATGTTCGTACTTTTTTCTATCATCCAGAGCGTTCCGACGTTCATCGGACCAGATCCTAACGAAGATCTAAATGCGATGAGTGCGGTCAGTATCATTCTTTCGATTTTATTGATCCCAATTGCAGCGGGTTGGACATGGGTCGCGATGTCGTTCGCACGCAATGAAGAAGTCAAAGTAGCTGATTTGTTCGAACCGTATAAAATCTTCGGTAAAGTCATCGGCGTGTCGATTGTGCAAGCGGTCTTCTTATTCCTATGGACCTTACTCTTGATCATTCCAGGGATCATCAAGTCGTTCTCTTACTTGTTGACGTTCTACATCCTTCGAGATGAACCTTCAGTCGGTATTCTCGAGGCGATCACGCGTTCACGTCAACTCATGGATGGTCATAAAATGGAAGCATTCTTACTCTTCCTATCATTCATTGGTTGGGCATTACTTGTGATTGTTACACTTGGTCTTGCTGTCTTATGGGTTGGACCATACTTCAGCGTCACGATGGCAAAATTCTATGATCGTGTTCGTGGTGAACAGGCGCCAGAGCCAACATCAGATTTCGTCGCACCATATTAATCCCGAATCCCGACACGATGTCGGGATTTTTTTATGCGCGAAATAATTCCGATTGGAAAAGACGGTTTAATGGTTGCTTTAGTTCAGTGAATTTTGTACGATGAATGCAACACATCTTATCTAGAGAAGTCGAGGGACTGGCCCGAAGACACTTCAGCAACCCCGCCGTGGCGGAAGGTGCTACTTCCAGGAAGGGATACCTTCCGAAGATAAGAGCGGACAGGACAAGATACCGTCGCTCTTTTCGAACTTCGAAAAGAGCGTTTTTTTATGATAAGGGGGACGATGGAGTGGAGTATGGTTTTTGGTTACCGATTTTTGGGGGATGGTTACGTAACGTCGAGGATGAACAGATGCCACCGACCTTCGATTATGCGAAAAAAGTCGCACAAACAGCAGAACGAATCGGCTTCTCGACGACGTTGATTGCGGAATTGAACTTGAATGATATCAAAGGCATCAAGGAACCGAGTCTTGAGGCATGGACGACGGCAGCAGCGATTGCTGCAACGACAGAACGCCTTGAGATCATGACAGCGGTTCGTCCCGGGTTCCATAATCCAGCGACGACGGCGAAGATGGCGGCAAACATCGATCAGTTGAGTGGTGGACGCTTTACGCTCAACGTCGTCTCAGCGTGGTGGGCAGAGGAAGCGAAACAATACAACGGTATCTTCACAGCGCACGATGAACGCTATGCTCGGACGGAAGAGTTCGTCACGGTCATGAAGGGACTATGGGCAGATGCGTCACCGTATAGCTTCTCCGGTCATCACTACACGATCGAGCAAGCAGAACTCCATCCGAAGCCAGTCCAGCGTCCGGGGATCAAGCTCTACGCTGGTGGAGAGAGTGAAGCTGGAAAGCGAACGATCGTCGAACACTGTGACGCTTATGTCATGCACGGGGGCACTGTTGAAGAAGTAGCCCATAAAATCGACGATATGAAAGTACGCCGGGAAGCGACGGGACAAAAGCCGCTCGAAAGCTTCGGTCTTGCTGCCTACATCATTTGTCGGGATACTGAAGAAGAAGCACTTCTTGAATGGCAACGGATCACGGACGTCAAGGAAGACAGCGCCGGTTATGCCGGTTATCAGGATTTCATTAGTAAATCGCAACTGGAGCAACAGGTCGAGCGGAACGATTATTCTGTCTCGAACCGTGGTCTACGTCCGAATTTAATCGGGACATCAGAACAAATCGCTGAACGGATTCTAGCGTTCGAAGCCGTCGGTGTCACGTTACTTTTGTTACAATTCTCACCACAACTTGAAGAAATGGAACGCTTTGCTCGTGACGTAATGCCACTGGTCGAAGCGAAACGAAAGGTAGGTCAACAATCATGACAAAAATTCATATTCTCCACGAAAACCAAGAATGGACGGACCATCTCATCAAACGTCTCGAAGAACTCGAATTACCGTATGAACAGTGGCACTTGAATGAAGGAATCGTTCCGCTGGATGAACTGCCGCCAGAAGGCGTCTTTTACAGCCGGATGAGTGCTTCTTCGCATACGCGGGGACATCGTTACGCGCCGGAGTTGACGGAAGGGGTCCTCGCTTGGTTAGAAGAGCATGACCGGACCGTCTTTAACGGAACGCGTGCGCTCCGTCTTGAAGTCAGCAAAGTCAATCAATATACGGCGTTGCGTAAGGCTGGGATTCGTGTACCGAAGACGACGGCTGCCGTCGGACGTGATCAAATCGTGCAAGCAGCAAAAGAGATCGGTGTTTCGTCATTCATCACGAAACACAACCGTGCAGGGAAAGGTCTCGGCGTCCAGTTATTCCATTCGATTGAAGCACTTGAAGCTTATCTCGATGGTCCGACATTCGACGAACCAGTCGATGGCATCACGTTGATTCAAGAGTATATTCAAGCACCAGAACCGTACATCACGCGTTGTGAGTTCGTGGGTGGAAAGTTTGTCTACGCGGTTCGAGTCGATACGTCAGAAGGTTTTGAGCTTTGCCCAGCAGATGCATGTGTGATCGACGACTTGTTCTGCCCAGTCGGAGAAGAAGCACCGCAAACGCCGATGAAGTTCCAAATCGTTGAAGGTTTCAATGACCCGATCATCCAAAAGTATGAAGCGTTCCTCCAAGCGAACCAAATCGCGGTCGCAGGCATCGAGTTCATTAAGGATGCGTCAGGTACGATCTATACGTATGACGTCAATACGAATACGAACTATAACTCAGACGCTGAAGCAGCTGCAGGACGCTACGGCATGCTTGAACTAGCGAAGTTCCTCGGTGCAGCCCTTGAAACAAGCACAGTAAAATAAGAATCTGCTCTCGCCCTGTCACCGGACGTTACAAGACCGGATGACGGGGTATTTCTATTAAAAAAGGGGGCAGGTGTATGATTACGTGGAGAGAAGAACGACAGCTTGATATTCCGATCGAGGAAGCATGGCACTTGTTTGATCACACGCGACTGCAACGTTTGATTCCGAACGTCGTCCAGCATGAGGTGATTGAACGAAAACCGGGTGTCGTCGGTTCGACGTATCGTCAAACATACATGCAGGGTAATCGACTTGAAACCTATATCGTGACCGATTTAGCCTATACGAACGAGCCTGACTTCAAGCAAAATACGATTGGATTCACATTGGCTAAAATATTCAAGATCGAGATGACGTTTACGCTCAAACCACTCGGACCTGATCGATGTCTGTTGATTTATACAGGGAAGAACGAAGGAGCCAATTTTGTTGGAAAGAGTCTGTTGTCGCTTGGAGGAGAGCGAGAGAATGAGAAAATCGTTCATGGGCTGTTGCAACGTGTCGAAGAAGAAGCGGCGAAACAAAAGAAGAATAACGCATGAAAAAACGGATTCCTGTGCCTGGGAATCCGTTTTAGCATCTTATCGATGCGTATATGATTTGTGACCGCTCGGTAACCCAGAGAGGTAGCCGACACCACCCGTTTTTTGAATACCGATGCCGTCTTTCATCGCTTTTTCAAGCGCCTTTGGATCAACGGCGGTGATTTGTTTGTCAGTCAATGACTCACCCGGATGTTGAAAGTTACTTAGGAGGTAGCTATACTTCCCAACATGATCGAGTGAACGAAGGCCAGTTGCTTCCGCTCCGACTGGAACCGAAAGGATACGTGATAACTTTTTCGTCTTCAGGTTATAAGTCCAAACGAAATTGTTCGTGTGCAAGGAGCTGTCTTCACCGATGAAGAGCGTATCAGATGTCGCGGAGTAAGCAAGGTTATCTGGATTCGCGACGAGATCCGGATTCGCTGTGTTGCCGTAAGCATCCGGCTTCTTCAAATCTTCACCAATGACGAGTGCTTGCATATTCGTTGGTACGTAACGGCTGTCGATGCCTTTTGCACGACCAAGATCGATTTCGAATGTCGCACCCGATTCGCGTTTTTCAAGCTGGATGTCGTCTTGGACAGCACCTTCTTGTTTTTCGGTACTGCCTGACACATAAGACAAGGCGATGTAGGCTTTTTTGTCTTGCTCGTTGACCGTGATGCCTTCCATCTTGTTGAATTCTGATGTTGCGCCAAGCAACGCACCATAACGACGTGATTCAAGGAAGGCCGCTTCTTTTTCCTTACCAGGCTTGAGCTTCAAGTATTCGACTTTTTTGCTAGCAGCTGTTTTGACTGCTTTGAAGCCAGGAGTTGGCGCATCGGCTGTCTCGAAGATGTGGCTGAACTTCGTTCCTTTATCAATCAAGCGTTTGACTTCTTTATCGGAAGCATGACCGAGCTTGATCCATTCGAGATCACCAGCTCCGCCTTCCGTTGCGCGTGTTTGTTTGAACTTAGCCGCGTAAAGTGTTCCTTTTGAGAAATCGCGCTTTTTATCTGCGACATACATGAACATCATTGTGTTATTGCCGTCGTCACCAAAGATCGCGGTCTTTTGATCCGGTAGAATCTGCATCATCTCGTGCGAGAAACGACCTGTGCTGTAGTGTTTCACTGCTGTCGCTTTTCCTTTCCGGTCGACCGAGATTTCAGGCGTATACCCGTAGAAGTAAGGATTCGCTTTTTCGGTCGTTCCGAAATAGCGCTCAGCGAAGGCATTTACTTCTTTATAAGCAGCTGACGTTTTGTCTGACTCAAACGCACGAGCATCTGGTTCATATTCCTCTGACCCAAGGTGCGTTCCCCATGGTGTCGTCGAACCGTTACATGGTGTCCAGAGTCCATTGACGTTCTCAAAATCAATCTTGCTGGCTTTTTTAACGGCAAGTTTTCCTGTCTTTTTATCTTGTACGACTTCCGTTAATGTCATCGATGCTGGAAGTCCCTTGACTTCATTACCAGCATTGTCGATCGAGTCATACTCGAAGTGAGAGACCATGTATTTTTTTCCGTGCACTTCAAGCAGACTATTCGAGTCTGGTGCATCTGAGACGAAGGCTTCCGGTTTGTCCGGTACACTGCGGTCGATGATCGGATTTCCTTTAGCATCGATCGGTGTACCTGCTGCAATCATCTCGCCTTTGTTTTCGACGATTTTATCTTGCGACAGGAATAATTGATTATAGTTCAACGGCTTCACTTCCGTTTTGCCGTTCGTATAGGTGACTTTGACTTTTGCTTCTGTATAAGTTTTTACCATCTGATCGATTTTTGTAGGTGCATCCATCGACAAGAATTCGACCTTCTTGATGTTGCGTGTTGTATGAGAAGAGCTATGGGCATCCGCGAACATCGGGACCATACTTGATGACAAGACCGCTGCTGATAGACCAACCATGAGTGTTCGTTTCATTTTTGTTTCCCCCAAATGAGTTTGTGTTGTTGCTACATTTTCATTTAATCAGTCGATTATGTAGAGGGTGTAAAGAAACCTGGTCAGTTATATCTCAGTTAGTTAATGTTTCCTTTACAGTAAGGTCAGCAAACGAGCAATCTGTGGATCATCTTGAAGGTCCTTTAGTGGTCGGAAACAGACGGTTCGTAATTCCTGTTGATCAAGTGGTAGTTCGGGATCAATCCCGAGTCGAGGTGCGGAACTATTCGCGACACGCCGGACGAGAAAACATGTCTCCGTTCCTTGATTGATCGAGATGTCATAGAGTTGATGTTCGACCGTGACGTGAAGATGCGTCTCTTCTAATACTTCGCGCACGATAGCTTGTTCTTTTGTTTCACCATTCTCGACACCTCCGCCCGGTAACGTCCAAAATGTCCGGGAAGGCGTGTGTAACTCGACCATTAGGATCTGTTTGTCTTCGATCAGCGCAGCGCATACCCGATGCCGCATATCGCATTCCTCCTTTAATGTGTTCAAAAAAGAGACCGAAACGACAGTTCCGGTCTCTTTCAAAATCATTGTGCGTATAACGCTGTTAATTGCTGTTGGATCGTATCATTGTTCAAGTACTCATCGTATGTCGTTTCTTTATCGACGATACCGTTTGGCGTCAACTCGATGATCCGGTTCGCGATTGTTTCGACGAACTGATGGTCATGCGAACTGAAGAGCATTGCGCCTTTATAAGCGATCAAGCCATCGTTGAGTGCTGTGATTGATTCGAGATCCAAGTGGTTCGTTGGATCGTCGAGTACGAGGACGTTAGCACCGCTGAGCATTGCTTTTGAAAGCATACAACGGACTTTTTCGCCCCCAGATAAGACAGATGCTTTTTTCATGACTTCTTCTCCTGAGAAGAGCATCCGTCCGAGGAATCCACGGAGGAACGTATCGCTCTCGTCTGCCGGTGAATACTGACGGAGCCAATCGAGGATCGTCTTATCCGAGCCTTCGAAGAATTCCGAGTTATCTTTTGGCAAGTACGACTGCGAAGTCGTGACGCCCCATTTGAACGTACCGCTATCCGGTTCCATCTCACCCATAAGGATCTTGAAGAGAGTCGTGATTGCGATATCGCTCTGACTGATGAACGCGACTTTATCCGTCTTGTTCAACGAGAAGCGGACGTTATCAAGGACTTTGACGCCATCGATCGTCTTCGAGATGCCGTCGACCATCAAGAGGTCATTTCCGATTTCACGTTCCGGTGTGAAACCGACGAACGGATAACGGCGTGACGATGGACGAATGTCGTCGAGTGTGATTTTATCAAGCAATTTCTTCCGCGACGTCGCTTGTTTCGCTTTCGAAGCGTTTGAACTGAAACGCGCGATGAAGGCTTGAAGTTCTTTGATTTTCTCTTCTTTTTTCTTGTTTTGGTCACTTGCCATACGCGAAGCAAGCTGACTTGACTCGTACCAGAAATCGTAGTTTCCGATATAAAGTTGAATCTTACCGTAATCGAGATCCGCCATGTGCGTACAGACGTTGTTCAAGAAGTGACGGTCGTGGGAAATGACGATGACCGTGTTCTCGAATCCGATCAAGAATTCTTCGAGCCATTTGACGGCTTTCAAATCAAGTCCGTTCGTCGGCTCATCGAGTAAGAGAATGTCTGGTTTGCCGAACAACGCTTGTGCAAGCAAGACTTTGACCTTTTCCGATCCTGTCAGCTCAGCCATCGTTTTCGAGTGAAGGTCTTCCTTGATACCGAGTCCTTGAAGAAGCATTGCGGCTTCCGACTCTGCTTCCCAACCGTTCATCTCAGCGAATTCACCTTCGAGTTCAGCAGCGCGCATGCCGTCTTCGTCCGAGAAATCTTCTTTCATATAGATCGCATCTTTTTCTTTCATGACTTCATAGAGACGTTTGTGTCCCATCATGACCGTTTCGATGACTTGGAATTCTTCGTATTCGTAATGGTTCTGACGGAGAACGCCTAAACGTTCGCCTGGTGTGATGATGACATCGCCTTGTTGTGCTTCGATGTCACCAGCGAGAATTTTCAGGAATGTCGATTTACCGGCACCGTTTGCACCAATCAGACCGTAACAGTTACCTGGTGTGAACTTGATGTTGACGTCTTCGAATAATTTTCGGTCTGCAAAGCGAAGACCGACGTTTTGTACTGTAATCATATAGAGATGAACCCTCGTTTCTAGTAAGTGATGTGCTCACTCGAGTGTACCACAAATCGTGATCTGTCGTAGAGCAGGCAAAGTTCCTTCCATATTAGGACAGAAATTAAAAATAAGCAACCAGACATTTAAAAAAATGAAACATTTTCCAGATAGATACGTAGAAGAAAGTAAGGAATTCGCTAGAGGAGGGGTTAGATGGCCATCTTTTTCACGTTATTGTTTTTCGCCCTCATCGTTTTGCTTGGCATGGAACTCTATCGCTATATCCAAGAAAAGATTGATAAAGGAGATTCAGAATGAGAGAAATCAAACCGAAGAAAAAAATTCGCCCATCGATGATCATCGCTGGTGTGCTCGTACTAGCGTTGCTTGCAATAACGCCGTTCATCGTTGAACAAATCGAACCTGGACAAGTTGGTGTCGTCTATACACCATCAAGCGGTGTCAAAGATGAGACGTTATCGCAAGGTTGGCATGTCGTTTCACCGATCACACGGGTGACGGAGTATCCGATTCGGACACAGACAAAAGCGCTTGAGAACATGACACTTGCAACCAAGGATGGAAAGAACATCGTCGTTGACTTTACATACAGCTTCTCCGTCTCACCGGATAAGGTGACGAAAGTCTTCAACAAGTTCGGACCGATCGAAATCGATGAGATCGCAAAAGGTTACCTGAAACAACGTCTCTATGATGCATCGCGTGAGCAAATCTCAAAAGTCACCGTCCTTGAACTGTTCGGTGAAAAATCAGGGAATGTCTCGACGAGCATTCAGACGCAGTTTGCGGAAGACGTCAAGAATATCGGTTTCATCATCGAAGATGTCGCACTCGGTGCGCCGAAACCAGATGAAAAGACACAGGAAGCAATCGATGCGCGTGTCAAAGCGTCGCAGGAACTCGATAAAAAGAAAACGGATCTTGAAATCGCTAAAGCAGAGGCAGAACGTCTTCGCGTAGAAGCAAAAGGAGCAGCCGATGCGCGTTTGATCGAAGCTCAAGGGTTGGCAAAAGCACAAAAAGAATTACAGAAGACGTTGACGAAAGAAATGATTCAATACGAAGCTGTCAAGAAGTGGGACGGGAAATCACCACTCGTCAGTGGATCAGGGAGTATGGTTCAACTACCGATTCCTGACGGTACGACACAAGAAAAAAACTAATTGAAATATGTCTAAGATAAACCGCTTAAAGACCACAACGGTAGACGTGAAAAAAGCAGATTCTCAGCGCTGAGAATCTGCTTTTTGATTAGTGCGAAGCTTGTTCAAAACCTTGAGCGATTGCAATAATGACTTGTGTTGCTTTCACCATGTTATCCACAGAGATGAACTCGAACTTGCCATGATAGTTCTCGCCACCGGTAAAGATGTTCGGTGTCGGAAGACCCATGTATGAAAGTTGTGATCCATCCGTTCCACCACGGATCGGCTTAATGATCGGTGTGATGTCAAGCGACTCCATCGCTGCATGAGCGATATCAATGATGTGCATGTGGGGTTCGATTTTTTCGCGCATGTTGTAGTACTGATCGTGTAAATCGATTTCCACACTACCTGCGCCATACTTTTTGTTCCACTCATCGACGAGGGCAGATAAGAAGTGTTTCCGTCCTTCGAACGCCTCACGATCAAAATCACGAATGATATAGTCGAGTGTCGTTTTTTCGACAGAACCGTCAAACGAAATTAAGTGGAAGAAGCCTTCGAAACCATCCGTGAATTCAGGAGACTCTTCTCCAGGAAGACGATCGTGGAACGCCATCGCATGTTTCTGCGAATTGACCATTTTATCTTTTGCTGTTCCTGGATGGACATTCGTTCCATGGAAGACGATTTTGGCCGCAGCCGCATTAAAACTTTCGTATTCGAGTTCACCCAGCGGACCGCCGTCGACCGTATAAGCATACGTGGCATCGAATGCTTCGACATTGAAGTGATGTGGTCCACGACCGATTTCTTCGTCTGGTGTGAAGGCAACACGAATGCGACCATGCTTGATTTCTGGATGTGAAATCAGATGATGCATTGCTGTCATGATTTCTGCGATTCCAGCTTTATTATCGGCACCGAGTAATGTCGTACCATCCGTTGTCATTAAGGTATGACCAACATAGTTGTGTAGTGCCGGAAAATCAGTTGGAGACAGGATGACGGACGGTACTTCACTTAACGTGATTGGATTTCCGTCATATGCTTCCACGAGTTGCGGACGGACATTCGTACCTGTAAAGTCCGTTGCCGTATCCAGGTGAGCAAGGAAACCAATTGTCGGAATGTCTGCATCTGTATTAGCGGGTAACGTCGCCATGACATAACCATTGTCATCGACCGTGACCTCTTCCATGCCAATTGTCTTTAATTCTTCTACGAGCAAACGAGCCAGTGTCCATTGCCCTTCAGTTGTTGGAACAGTTGTACTCTCATAGTTCGACTGTGTATCGACTTTCACGTATGTAGTTAGACGATCAATCAATTCTTGTTTCAAATCAAAAACGTCCCTTCTCGTCATAAGATACCTTCATCATAGCATGAACGACTAATGTGAGAGAATTCTGAATCATGATAGACTAATAATGAAAAAGGGGGAATTCTTCATGAGAGCATTCGTAGTCGATCAGTATGGAAAAGACGCATCACTGACAGAAAAAGACGTCACACCTGAAAAAGCGGGGAAACACGAATTACGGGTTCAAATCGAGGGGTCGAGCATCAATCCACTTGATACGAAGATGTTCTTCGGACATGTGGCGGCGGCTTCGACGACTGGAATTCTCCAGGGCGATGTAACGGGGAAAGTCATTGAAATCGGCGAGGGTGTGACGTCTTTTTCTATCGGCGATCGCATCGTCGCATTCGGTGGCGGACTTGGAACACGTGCCGGTGCGCTAGCGGAAGAAATGCTTGTACCTGAACAGATGGCAGTCTTACGACCGGAAGGGGTCTCGGCTGAGGTTGCTGGTTGTTTACCGGTGATTGGGTTGACGGCGATGGAAATTTTAAAAGAGCGAATCGCGATTACCCCAGGAATCCGTGTTTATGTAGCAGGTGGAACGGGTGGAGTAGGACATCTTACCGTACAACTTGCTCGTCATTATGGATGTGACGTCACAGCGAGCGCCTCTTCTGACGAGAAGGCAGCTTGGCTAGAAGCAAAAGGGATCCGCGTTCATCGGTACAAGGAAGAATCAGCTGAAGCGTTGCTAAACCGACTGGATCTGGACGGATTCGACGTCATCATTGATACAGTGGGTGGTGACCATTTACAAGAATCGTTCATACTCGCTAAAGAACGGGGACGCATCATTTCGATCGCGACACGGACGACACAAGATTTAACGATGATGCATAGTAAAGCTTTGTCACTTGAAGCTGTGTTCGTCGCGCTTCCGTTGCTGAAAGGAAAAGTAGATGAGATGAAACAACAGCAACGTCACTTATCAGAACTCGTTCATTTAGTGGAAGAGGGTGTCCTCGAGATTCGGATTGAAGAGCAGATTCCTTATGAACGCGATGCATTAAACGATCTCTATCAACGATTTGATCAAACATCACACTTTGGTAAAGTGAGTGTATATCCAACCCCTAAAAAATGATTCTCCATTCATTTTACATTTCCTGTTAAAAATATAAAAAAATCCGCTATTGAAAAATTCGGTAGCGGATTTTTTAGATAACAGATCATTTACGGCGAACAAGAATGCTTTTTGGAGCGAGTTGTGGCATGGAAGGAGGAGTCGGGAAATCTTTCTGCTCCGGTTGCTCCCACACGACTTCGAATTTTTGACGCAACTTGTTGAATGCTTGCTCGACAGCTTTTTTCAATTGTGATGCATCAAGAGCAGGACTATCTGTCGTAATCGCAAGCAGTCCTCCACGATTCGTCAGATGAATGACTTTTTGGATCCAAAGGGCGAGATCCTGTTCCGTCCGAAACTGACGTGTCCGTGTATTGACTTGTACGGGTGGATGGAACAAGACGACGTCAAAACGAGTCTTCTTATCCGCTTGTTCGATGTAGTCGAACGCATCCTGAACTAAAATCTTCTGTTTTTCGGGAGTAAAACTGTTCAACATTAGATTATCTTTTGTCTTATTTCGACTACGTGTCGAGAAATCAACGCTTGTCGTTCGAGCAGCTTCACCATAAAGGGCAGCTACCGTTAACGTTCCTGTATCGGAAAAGAGGTTAAGTACGGTCTTTCGTTCGACGGAATCGAGAAGGATTCGGCGAAGTTCACGTTGGGCAATGTCAAAACCAGTCCGCATACCAGCATCCAAGTCATATTCATACAACACGCCATATTCTTGTGCGACTTCAGGAAAATCGCCTCGTTCGCCCTTCAAAAAGTCGTCGCCTTTGACCGGTTGAAGATCGACGAGGAAGTCTCGTTTTTCATAGATGCTTCTATAATTCAGTAGTGATTCAAGAGCTTCAAGAATCAGTGGGCGGAATGTATAGATGCCTTCATTTTCGAATGTAATGAGGTAATGATGATCATAACAGTCAATCGTCAAACCACCAATACCATCTCCTGCACCGTTAAAGATACGGAAGGCTTCTGAATACTCTTCAAAAAATTCATTTCGTTTGTCTAAAGCTTTTTCAAAAAGTTGTTTGAAGAAGGCGACATCAATCGCTTCTTGCTCGTCCATTGAGAGAGTCCAACCGACACCTTTTTCCTGCTTGCCAAAATAACCGGTCGCGAGGTATTCTTTATGTTCTGTCATCAGATGAAGCAGTCCGCCTGCCTCTTTGACATGGTGCAAAGCTTCGAACATTTCCTTGCGTAAGGCGGGATACCCGCTTCGAATCGATTCAATCCATTTTGGTTTGACGACAATCGGATAAAGTTCACGAGACATGTTAGTTTCCTCATTTCTACTTGTGGATAAGTGCCATAAGTATACCATAAATGGGGTTATCCACATGTGGATAACTGGATATAATAAAACCGCTATTCTTTGCATAAGTCAAAGGAATAACGGTTTTTGTTATGATAGGCAGAGAACTGAAAAATCTATAATGATTTGGAGTGAAACATAAAAAATGAAAAAACATGTTCAAGTCGTAGGGGCTGTCATTCGCAACGATCATAATGAAATATTGTGTGCACTTCGTAGTAGCCAAATGTCATTGCCCAACTTATGGGAGTTTCCTGGTGGGAAAATTGAGCTACATGAAACGCCTTCACAGTCTTTAGTTCGCGAGATCAATGAAGAATTAAAATGTAATATTAAGGTCAAACAACCAATTGAAAAAACGACGTACGAGTACGATGCTATTATTGTTACATTGCATACGTTTGAAGCTGAAATCGTAACAGGAGAACCGATTGCCGTAGAACATGCAGAGCTTCGCTGGGTATCTGTTTCAGACCTTGATCAGCTTGAATGGGCTCCTGCTGATATTCCTGCAGTTGAGTACATTAAGAAAGAGTTTGCCACTCCTTAAACAGTTCAATTGATAGTGGAGAATGAAGTGACCAAGTCACACTAATCGGTTTAGAACCTGTACTTTGAAGATGCTTTAACTGGCCAAAGTATGTGAACGGTAGCGTTTTTCCTTGTTCTTTATCTGCTTTACGCATAAACAAATGAATACGAATTCCTTCGCTCTCATGGTTTTGATATAAAGTACCCGCTTTACCTGTAGCAGTTGCATTACTTTGAGACTGCCAGTGGAAACGATATTGATCTAAGAAATAATCGTTATATTTTAGTTGCTCATCAATGGCTTCATCTTTGTGTAAATTCACGAATAAAATGTAGTCGTCACCAGCTTGAGCTACGCCTTCACGCCAAGAACCTTCCTGACTTGGTGAACAAAGAAGACGTTGGATAACAGAACGATTGTATGTTTGATGTAATAGAAACGCCTGGTCTTCGATCAACCAGTTGATTCGATCTGGTAGTTGATGAAATGCAAGTAGACCTGCTTGGATAAAATGTATCATATATGAACGTAATTCAGTTGATTGTTGAAGTGCTTGGCCGACTGTATTTGAAAAGCGATAGCGCTCTTTTGATACAGCATCTAGCAATTGAATACGATCATTTTTAAACGCAGTAGACCAGCGTTTAAAAAGATGATGAATAATAGGTCGCTTTGAGAAAGAGTGATTCGTCGATAAGGCGAATTCTTTGAAAACTTCTTGTTCAATATCTTGAACTGAAGCAGAAGGATGATGCAGTAAATGTTTTAAAATCAGTAAGCTGAAGGGCTCACGAATTGGGAATAGTCCTTCGAGCTGTTCCACAATTTTGCGTGTAGTGTCATCGAGCAATAAACGTAGTTCTTCGTCGGTAGCATGTTTTTCAAGTTGTTTAAGACGTAATGTACTTCTCCATTGCTGAACAATACTTTCAATAGCTGGTGCGTCTTTATGCGTAACTAAATCATTTAAACTCGGAGGATTTCCGATCATGCGTGTCAGCCTTTGATAACTTTCACGGAGCTGTTTGCTAGCTGAAAACTCTATTTTTTTCATTTGTTCAATAATAAATCTTTCTGTAATTGAATCTAGAATGGCTAAAGATCCTTCCGGTAAAATCGGAAAATGCTGTTTTACAGCAGTAGCAATTTTATAACGATCAATAGAATGAAACGATTGTTGACCAGACAACACAAGCGGTGCAACAAAAGCCTTTTGGCTATTTCCGATAAAATCTAAAATCGTAACAAATTCTTTTGAGCTATGTTTACGTAAGCCTCTCCCCAATTGTTGAATAAAAATAGTAGGAGACTCCGTTGGACGTAAAAATAGCATTAGATTGACTTTTGGAATATCGACGCCTTCGTTAAACAAGTCAACTGTAAAAATATATTGCAGTGGATCTTGATCGTCCTCTAGTCGGCGAATGGCCTCTTCGCGTTCATCTTCGGACTGTTTACTTGTAACAGCCATTGCTTCAATCTGATGTCGTTTAAATTCCTGCTCCATAAACTCTGCATGATTAATATTGACGCAGAATCCTAGTCCAACAGCCTGATTACCACTGAACCCAAATTTACGAATCATTTCAACAATATAATCTGTTCGTGTTGATCGTTCGAGTGCAACAACAAGATCTTGTTCTACATAAAATCCGTTTTGTTGAGGAATAAGAGAATAATCAATCGATTCATCATCTTGAATCCCAAAATAATGGAATGGTGAAAGTAAATCTTGTGCTAAGGCATCATACAGACGTACTTCGTAAGCAACATTATAGTCAACAAGCTGAAAGATATTTTGACCATCCATTCGTTCTGGTGTTGCCGTTACGCCAAGCAAAAATTGGGGCTTAAAATAGTTAAGAATGTTTTGGTAAGAAGCAGATGAAGCATGATGGAATTCATCAATGATGATGTAGTCAAACGTATCCTTTAAAAATTGATTAAGATGAACCTCTTTTGAGAGTGTTTGAACGGTAGCGAAAGTAAATTGTGCATCTTGAATTTGTTGTGATCCTGAATATCTACCAAATGTATAACTTTCATTTGAAAAAACTTGCCTAAATGTATGCTCAGCTTGTGATAGTAACTTTCCACGATGTGCAACAAATAATACTTTTTTAGCCTGAGCTTGACGGACATCAAATGCTGCTAAGTACGTTTTCCCCGTTCCTGTTGCCGCAATGACCATTGCTTTTTTTTCTTTTCGCTCGCGCAAACGATTCAGTTCTTCTAAAGCTGGAATCTGCATGAGGTTTGGTTCAATAACGGTGTAATCGACAGCGGGTTCGGCAACTGTATCGCGGATAGAAAATGATCTTATAGGTGGTGTTTCTTGTTGGTACTGTTCGTATTGAACTAATAATTCTTCTGTACATATAGTCGCTTCGTGGCTGTTCCAAAGCTGTTCAAACAAGTTTTTTGCTTGAGTGACTAATGTTGTGACGGGTGTAGAAGGTATACGAATATTCCATTCCATGCCGTACGTTAAAGCTGATTTTGATAAATTAGAAGATCCAACAATAGCACTATCCAACTGATCAGGACGTGAAAATAAATAGGCTTTCGGATGAAACGCATGATTTTTTTTAATCGGTTCATAAATTTTTACTTCGATATTGCTGAATTCCATCAAATGCCGGATAGCCTTCGCTTCTGTAATATTCATATAAAATGAAGTCAAAATGCGAATTGGTTTGTTTTGAGCTTCTGCTTCTTTTAAAGCTGGTACAAGCGTTTGGATTCCAGAATGTCGTGTAAAACTCACCATCCAATCAGCAGCAGATGCTGTCCATAATTCTTGATTGATATGATGCAATAACTGTTCTTGTTCGAGTTGGCCAGGAGCAATGAGTTCCCAAGCACGCAAAGAATTTTTATATTGTGTAGGTAAAGCATGAGTTGTGCTAGTAGTGAGTTCACGATGAAGCGGCGAGTCGATCGGAGGTTGATTTAAATGAAGGAGCCATTCATTGACCGTTTCAACCATTTGATCAGGTTTATCTTGTTTTTGTAAATGGTCTAAAGATTGATATAGTACTTGATTAAGGTGTGTAAGTAATTCTGTTGTGTAGTCATGTGCTGGTACAGAGACACTTGTTGTATCAGATTGTGAGTTAGTTTCAGTTGAAGAACGTAGTGTTTCATAATAAGACATGGTTATCCTCCGAATGATAGTAAATGGTATTTATAATGAGCAAATCATCAATAATATACCAATAAATAGATAAATAAAGTAAAAAAATCATCGTTTAACTAAAAAGTTAAACGATGATTTTTGTTTATTAATTTGAGATTCGCTCCACAACAGCCTCAAGCGATACTTTGACATTACCAGCCAATGCTCGCGTAATCATACACGAACCTTCCGCTTTTTCAGCAAGACGTTGTGCCTTCTCCACATCACGATCCGACAGATCAGATGGCAATAAGAGTTTCGGACGATGAATGATCGCGTCGTATGTGAAGACACCGTTCGTGACATCGACGATGCCTTCAGATTCCATCGTTAACGAGACTTTTGGAATGTGACTACGCTCAAGCATCGCGGCAAGCGTGATGATATAGCACGTAGCAGCTGCCCCCAGTAACATCTCGTCTGGATTCGTACCAACCCCTGGACCATCCATGGCGTCCGGAATTGAGATTTTTGTTTTTAGTTCACCCGTCTCGATCTGACCAACATCATTGCGATTGCCCGGCCAGTCTGCGGTTAAATGAAAGTGGTGCTTCATGATCAATCGCCTCCATGCCTCCATCATACGAAGTTCAGCATGATTTTTCGCCTATTCTGCTCATGTTCAATTAGAAGAGAACGATCAGCTAAAAATTTGGTCGATTTTTTCGATATCCTCTTGTGACAACTGAACATCTAACGTACGCAACGTATCCGTCACCTGATCCGGTCGTTTCGCACCAGGGATGATGGCATCGATACCGTCCTGTGCCAAATACCACGCGAGTACAACGTGTGCGACTTCCGCATCATGTGCTTCTGCGATCGGACGCAGTTGATCGACTTTTGCGAGGTTTTCCTCGAAGACATCTTTTTGGAACAAAGGATCGTTTTTTCGTAAATCATCAAACGTCATCTCTTTTGTATATTTCCCTGCCAATAATCCAGCAGCGAGTGGGAAGTACGGGACGAACGACATACCGTTCTCAACGATATACGGGAGTAACTCTTTTTCCGCATCCCGTTTGAATAGGTTGTATTCCCCTTGATAGACGTCGACATGTCCGTCTTTATTCGCTTCCTTCAGTTGTTCAAGCGAAAAGTTCGAGACACCGATTGCGCGAATCTTTCCTTCTTTCTTCAGTTCTGCGAGTGCTGCGACTGCTTCATCCTTTGGTGTCGATTCATCCGGAAAATGAATGTAATACAAATCGATATAGTCTGTCTGAAGGCGTTTTAAACTCTCTTCGACCGATTGACGGAGAAAGTCTGGTGAATTGTTCATGACGACGTTTCCGTCAACGAACTGATGCGCACCTTTCGTCGCGAGAACGACATCTTCTCGAGCGACTGTGTCTTTCCAGACCTCACCGACGAGTTCCTCCGAACGTTCTGGTCCGTAGATGAAAGCTGTATCGAGGAAATTGATTCCTTGCTTCAAAGCGACACGAACGAGATCGCGTCCGGCTTGCTCATCGAGATTCGGATACAAGTTGTGTCCACCGACAGCATTCGTACCGAGACCGATGGGGTGAACGAATAAGTTAGATTGACCGAGTTGAACATGTTTTGTCATGAAAATGACCTCCTTAAACGATATCGAGTGGTTCTTTTTTCGTTGGTGCTGGGAACGCTTGATCAAGTGCAGCGAGCTCTTCCTCTGTTAAATTCAGAAGCGCAGCGCGACCATTGGCTTCGACATGATGTGCTTGTCCGGCTTTAGGAATAGCGATGACGTCACCTTCACGAATCGCCCATGCGAGTAGAATTTGTGCCGGATCCACACCGTGTGTCTCAGCGAGTTCTTCGACACTCGGATGATTCAGAAGTTGATCGCGTAATGAACCACCTTCTGCTAGTGGGCAATACGCCATCACTGGAATACCATGCTCACGTAGTAACGGTAATAGTTCATACTCGATTCCGCGTGATCCAAGGTGATAGAGTACCTGATTGACAGCGCATTGATCACCATTTGGCAGTGCCAACAGTTCTTTCATGTCTGATACGTCAAAGTTAGACACACCCCAACGGCGAATCTTTCCTTCTTGTTTTAAAGCTTCCAGTCCTTCGACGGTTTGCTTCAGTGGAATGTCGCCACGCCAGTGCAGAAGGTACAAATCAAGGTAATCGGTACCAAGACGTTCAAGTGTGTTGGAACAAGCCTGCTTCAATGCTTCTCCGCCAGCGTGATGCGGATACACTTTCGAGACGAGAAAGACTTCCTCTCGTCGATCTGCGATTGCGTCGCGAATCAATTCTTCAGAAGCACCTTCTCCGTACATCTCTGCCGTATCGATGAGTTCCATTCCACTATCGAGACCGACACGGAGTGCTTCGATTTCTGCTTCGTGCTTCTCCGACTCTTCTCCCATCCGCCATGTGCCTTGTCCGAGTGCCCGAACATGCGTCTGATCGGGAAACGCCACCGTTTTTTGCTTTAATGCAGCAAGTATCAACGTCTTTTCTGTTGCGTTCATCGTTCTTCCTCCTTTAGTAGAGAGACAATAGTAGGGTTTACCACGCGAACTCCGAACAAAAACGTCTTCTTCAATAGAAGGAGACGTCACCAATGCTCAAACAAGGGACCGTGATCACCGAATACAGGATCTTGAGTTGGGCGCATCACCTGACGAATACGTTGAAGATTTTCCGGGCGTTCACTTGTTTGACCTGTCAGCGTATCGTAATCTTGACCATCCGGATAGGCACCGATTACTCGAAAGTGTCGACTTGTATCAAGTGCTTTATGTCCCGTACCTGCAGGAAGTAAAAGAATATCTCCACTCGTCAAAGTGAAGGTCTTACCGAGCGGACCACCTAGCTGAACGGTTGCATGCCCTTCAAGAATCCCGATCACTTCATGAGCGATACTATGATAATGATGAAAGTCAAAAATCCCATCCACCCAGCTGTTACGCCAGTCATGTGCATGGAAGGTCTGTTCGATGTGTGATGGCTCTGCAAATGCGTGCCGATAAATCAACACGGGGAATGTCGGGTTGTTCGGAATGTGCCCGTCATCCTCAAAATAAAATACCTCAACGCGCATCTTCGTTGCTCCTTTCTCTGGTGTGGCACAAAGTAATAATTACATCTGTAATTACCCGTAATTAAATATCATCAATCGTCCGAGCATCTTTATGGCGTAACGAATTCGGAGGTGCTAAGATGCTTAAGTTAACGAAATTACAAAGGAGGCTTTCCGATGATCGCCATCGAAGCAAAATTAGAAGTACAACCCGCGAAACGAGAAGAATTTTTAGAAGCAACTAAAACACTAGTTGCAGGATCACGTGCTGAAGCAGGAAACATCAGCTATGACTTATTCCAAAGCACAGAAGACGAAAATGTCTTCATGATGATTGAAAAATGGGAAGACCAAGCTGCAATCGAAGCACACAACACGAGTGCTCATTTCGGACAATTCGTTGCGTTTGCACAAACGGCTCTTGCTAAACCATTAGACGTTCAATCGTTCCAAGCATAAATGTAAGAGAGTAACGAAATAAAAAAGGAGGATATCCTCGGTTTTATGACCGAGAATATCCTCCTTTTTTCGTTCAATGTGACCGTTTAGAACGTTCATTTTCAATTCAGATTTCATATAAGCGTGTTTCACTTTTCTTTTACAATCGTATGACATTTCACTGAAACTGTTAGTTTTTCCCTGATTA
Organism: Exiguobacterium sp. UBA1053; assembly: GCF_002316465.1. Classification (NCBI taxonomy): domain Bacteria; kingdom Bacillati; phylum Bacillota; class Bacilli; order Caryophanales; genus Exiguobacterium; species Exiguobacterium sp. UBA1053. The sequence continues at coordinate 34,575 of NZ_DCDO01000012.1, forward strand.
GGGCATTATTCTTATAAAGACACAAAAAGGAGGCTTTTATCATGAATGAACGAACGAATGCACCAGAGTCGAAGCGATCATTCTTCAAGATGCCTCATACATATGCCATCATCATGGCAATTCTCATCATCTCAGTCATCTTGACGTATACACTTCCAGCAGGACAATTCGATCGTGAAAAGCAAGACGGACAGACTGTCGTCATCGATGGTACATATCGCGCGGTAGAGTCTGCGCCTGTCAATCTCTTTGGTTTATTTGAAGCAATTCCGCAAGGCATGGAAGCGGGTGCTGCGATCATTTTTTACATTTTCTTAGTTGGTGGTGTCTTCGGTATCATTCGTCAAACCGGTGCTATTGAAGCGGGAATCAATCAATTAATCCGTCGATTCGGTCAAAAAGGGCACATCATGATTCCGATGACGATGTTCGTCTTTTCGATTGCCGGGGCGACGATTGGTATGGCAGAGGAAACGATCATCTTCGTGCCGATTGGGATCATGTTAGCGCGTGCCCTTGGATATGATGCGATGACAGGAGCCGCGATCGTCAGTCTAGGGGCGGCGGTTGGTTTTGCCGGTGGGATGTTGAATCCGTTTACGGTAGGTGTCGCTCAATCAATTGCGGAAGTACCGCTCTTTAGTGGTCTCGGTTATCGAACGGCTGTTTATATCGTATTTTTAGCGGTGACGATTCTTTATGTCATGAACTACGCACGGAAAGTCAAACATGATCCGGCGCGCAGTCTTGTTTTTGATCTCGAACAACGTCGTTCGGAAGAAGCAGCGACGACGATTTCAAGCTTTTCGAAACGTCATGCTTTCGTCTTACTGGTTTTAATCGGAGGCATTACGCTCAATGTGATCGGAATCTTTGAGTGGGGCTGGTATTTGACAGAATTAACCGCATCCTTCTTGATCATCGGGATGATTGCGGGAATCGTTACGCTTGGTGTGAACGGTACGTTCGAGAGTTTGATTGACGGCGCAAAAGCCGTGACGTTCGGCGCCTTGATTGTTGGATTTGCTCGAGCAATCGTCGTCATTCTTGAAGAAGGACGTGTTATCGATACGGTCATTTACGGCTTATCGAATGCCGTAGGACATTTGCCGACGTTCTTTGCCGTCATCGGGATGTACGCCGTGCAATTGATTACGAACTTCTTTATTCCATCGGGGAGTGGACAAGCGGCGACGACGATGCCCATCATGGCACCATTGTCCGATTTATTAGGAATCGAGCGTCAAGTGGCTGTCTTGGCATTCCAATATGGGGATGGATTGACGAACATGATTTTCCCGACGAGCGCACATTTGATGGCGTTTCTCGCGATTGCAGGCATTCCGTATGAGAAATGGTTACGCTTCGTCTGGAAACTCTTTGCGATTTGGATTGCCTTGGCATGTGCCGCCCTACTACTTGCCGTAACACTCGGTATTCAATGAAGTCGACCTTCCGGACGGATGTCCGGAAGGTTTTTCAGTTGCAGGAATCGGGAAGCGTTATCACGAACGGAATAGGTAATGACTAAAGGGGGAACTGAAGTGACATATTCAATCGTTGGGTATTGTGAAAAAGAACAAGCATGGGGCGTTGCCGTTCAGTCGAAGTTTTTAGCCGTCGGGAGCGCTGTTCCGTTTGCGAAGGCAGGAGTAGGTGCTGTAGCGACACAATCATTTGCAAACACGACGTATGGCCCTGAAGGATTACGGATGATCGAACAAGGTGCTTCAGCGGACGAAGTGTTGCGTCGATTGACGGAAGCAGATGAAGGACGAGCGGATCGTCAAGTGGGAATCATTGATGCGAATGGCAAGAGTGCGACATTCACGGGAGAGGGATGTAACGACTGGGCAGGCGGTATTGCCGGGAAACACTTTGCAGCGCAAGGGAATATTCTTGTAGACGGTAATACGGTGAAAGAGATGGCACGTGTCTTTGAATCAACGCAAGGTCCGCTTGCAGAACGTTTGTTGCGTGCGTTAGCAGCTGGTCAAGCAGCAGGCGGGGACTCACGCGGAATGCAGTCAGCGGCACTGCTCGTCGTCAAGGAGGGTGGCGGATACGGTGGATTCAACGACCGTTATATTGATTTACGCGTTGACGATCATCCGAGTCCGATTGAAGAGCTCGAACGCATCTATCAACTGCATACCCTTTATCTACAACCGAGTAAGCCGGAAGAAATCAAGCCGATCGATGATGTCTTAGAGTCAGAGTTGATGGATAAATTGTTAGCGCTTGGCTATCGCGGTGATTTTGAAGACGCGTTCCGAACATATCTGCATACGGAAAACTTCGAGATGCGCGAACAAGCGGATCGTGCGATTGATACACGTGTTCTCGCGTATATTCGAGCACAATAAAAAAATGACAGGATGGACCACGGTCCATCCTGTCATTTTTTCATACTTGTGTCGACTGGGCGCGAATCGGTACTTTGAATCCGGTCGCGATGAACCGTTCCATTTCCGGTTCCGATTTAGCGTTCAAGCCGACTGTTCCGTCTCCTTTTAATGCCACGTTCGTCAACTTGATACGCGTGATGTCTGGACCGATCGTAATCCCGTGTTTGGCGGAATCCTCAATGCGGATATCACGAAGGCGTACATCTTCAGCCCCGTTTTCTCCCCCAAATATTTGGATGTCCGTTTTCGCTTGTCGGAATCCGCTCATCTTCAACTGACTAATCGTGACGTTCCGTGCCTTATATTGAATCCCGATCATCGGTTGTTCTTGATAGTCATAATACGGATCACCGAGCACCGTAAAATCATGAATGACGACATTACGGTAAGCGGAAACAACGAGCGCACGCGGTTTTGAATTCGCATAGAGTTCCGTATATTTAGGAGTCTGAGCGATCAAACGCGTTGCGATGATATTATAAGCCGTTTGAGATGTCGGATCAGTCGCTTGATGGTGACCAATGTGTCGGAAGTTAAAGGCGCGATGATCATCAATCGATAGGTGTCCGACGATTTTGACGGTCGAGGCAGCAGAAGAGGTCGCATGTGCCTTGATCTCAAGTCCACCAAAACAACGACTTGTTGCGTTGTTGAACAACCAAACGTCGCGTGATCCATCATCGATTTCAATACCATTTGAATTCGAGAAACCTTCTGCATGAGCACGTCCACTTGGGTCATGCATGAAGCAGTTCGAGATGAAAAGATGATCACTATGGTGCGTCGTAATCCCGTCATCGCCGAATCCGTAACCGGTCAATCCGTCAAACCAGATGAATGAACTACTTAAGTTCGCTCGAGCTCCGTCTCCATTGTAATTGTAATACGGTGTCGAAATATCAAAACAGTGAAGTCCCGGGTTGACGGCCTCGACATCAAAGACCCAGCCATAGGTGACATGCGCATACGTAAGACAACTGGAGTGGTTGCCCCATGTGCTACTTTTTTTCGCGTCACCGATGCGTTTAATGTTCCAATCAAGCGTCATTTTCTCGACGAGTAGATGATGATTACCGAGAAGATAATTTTGATTCGTCACGAGACGTCGTCCTTTTGGTGCATCATCGTGCATCTTTAAAATTGTCTTCCCTTTACCGGCTCCTGTTAAAATCGTATAACTTGGCAAACGAATTCCCCGAACGACGTACGTACCGGCTGGGACATGGACTTGTCGATGTCCATCACCGAGCGCTTCAATGAATGCTTGTGTATCATCCGTCTGTCCATCACCGACTGCGCCAAAATCAGTGATATCGACGGTTTCGACATCGCTGATCAAACGTTCGAACTCATGATTGAGACGACCGAACCAACTTGGTCGAATCTCATCGCGTGGTGTCACGAAAGCGGGTGTCAGCGGTAGAATATGTTTATCACGGTTCGTCAAAAATAATGGCGAGATCATCGAACGAAGCGTTCGACTGAGGTTAGGATTGCGTCGTGGTGCGACGAATGGACTATCGTGTAGCAGTTGTTCCGCTTGTCGAACTGCTTGTTCGTTGGTTGACGTTTCAACGTATTCCTGAATCAACGCCGCATTTTGATACGGATCATGCGTGTGATCGAGTTTTAACATGAAATGGTTCCCCTCTCTGAATAGGTCTGTTTACCTTTTCCCCTCTCCTTACACAATCATTCCTCGTTTCAATACATCCATAAAAATACACAAAAATTTTTAAAATGGATTATAATGGATGTCAAAAGAGGAGGATCTTCTGATGTCACTTCGCAAACGACTCGTAATTGGTATCGGCCTGATTTTGATAATCTTAGGGATCGGTAAGCCACTGACGGAAGCGGCTGTTCAAGCATTGAAGCCAAAAGCTGTTCAGACGTCGGGATTCAAAACGAATGGATCGTGTAAACCGAATTGCAAGAAAAAAGGCGAATTGTTAAACATTCGATTTCTTTCGTGGTTACCTAAAAAGAAAATGAAGAATGATGAAGATTTACGTGTTTGGGACACGAACGAAAAGCCGAAGAAGCAGAAAGACCTCAAACCGAAAAAGAAAAAGAATAAGATATTCACTATAGGGGTTGAAAATGCTGAGCGCGGTACGAACGAAAAAGGGGGATCGTCCTCATCGATCTTACTGATGAGCTTGCTTGTTTTACCTCTAGTCATCATAAGCTATATCGTTTGGCGAAAACGTCGAAAGACCAAGAAGCAGGACGAGGAATCGATCAGAGCCGACATCCCGTTACAGCCCTTAGCCAACGACTTTGTTTTAACTGAGAATCCGGTCGAGCTACCAGATGTCTGGATTCGCAAACAGCTTATCCAGTTCAATCAGATTCTCCCGGTCCGTTTACAGCGACATGATACAGAAACACTTCAGGAATGGTGCCTGCGGATCGGATTCAAACCGTCACATATCCTAATAAAAGCCTACCTCTTAGAACGCTACACAGAACGAACTGCTACGATATCGGAGATGGACAAGCAAACGATTCAGGGAGAATTTGGTGCCTTTGTCCATCAGTTTGATTGAAACCTTTTGAAAGGAATGACGTAAATGGAACAGGAAAGGGGAGATGATGATGTACCTAGCAGATGCCGTGAAATTAAAGAGTATTTTGAGGAAACAACTCGATCAGCTAATCGAAGAAATGGAGCGCGTCGCGTTCATTGATTTAGAAAAGGGAGAAGCACTCCCGACGCAACAAGGACGAACGATAACTGACGTAGAAGCCGCAATGGACATTGTGCGTTACGACATGCGGGTCTTAGATCGTCTCGTTTATGCAGCAAATTTAAACACCGTGATCGCGACGGATGAAGGAGACATGCCGCTCGTCGAAGCGATCGAGTGGGCTACCCAATTGCGGGCGAAGGCACAAAATTACCAGATGCTTGCGAGTCGACCGAAACGTGAGTTCCAATACGGATTCGAAGGGACGACGGTCATTCGCCATGCCTTGTTTGATCCCGATACTTATCGCCTAAAGGCGGAGGAAGTGGAGCGACAAGCGCACAAAGTATCAAATGCGATTAATGCCGCGAACTACCAGACGACGATCGATTTTGATGGTGGACGTTATATGTAACTCCTTGGCGTGGTGAGACTCCACGTCAAGGGGAGGGGACGGACCTCAATTTTCCTCTGTGGAGAAGAAATGGCGACGGCAAACCGATGACCACGAACCATTGACAGATTGACCTGTTACCTTTGACCACCTATGGAACCCTGATGCTTTTTCCGTCCCCGCTCCCTGCCGTTTCTTTGAGAAACGGCAGGGATTTTTAGTGTGTCGATGGAAACAACAGGGTATAGAGAAGCACAAGCGAAAGGAGAGAGATCATGGAACACACTTTTTCAGCATTCGTCGTTCGAGAAGTCGATGGATCATACGAGGGGAATATCGAGACAAAGCACGTCGATGATTTACCAGAAGGAGACGTCCTGATTCGTGTCACGCACTCATGCGTCAATTATAAGGATGCTTTATCGATGTCGGGTAATCGTGGGGTGACGAAATCCTATCCGCATACCCCGGGCGTTGACGCAGCAGGATTCATCGAACAAACGACTGATGAACGATTTCACATCGGTCAAGCCGTCGTCGTCAATGGTTTTGATTTCGGGATGAACACTTCAGGCGGATTTCAAGAATACATACGTGTACCAGCCGATTGGGTGACGCTACTTCCAGAATCCATTCGTCCATTAGAAGCGATGCAATATGGAACGGCCGGATTGACGGCAGCACAATCGGTTGATGAATTGTCACGAATCGTCTCGAAGGATGCAGGACCGATCCTCGTGACGGGAGCGACGGGGGGCGTTGGTACGATTGCGATCGCTTTACTAATTCGATTAGGGTACACGGTACATGCCGTGACCGGAAAACGAGTAGAACAAGAACGATTACTTAAAAAAGGTGTGGCGGAGGTATTAGACCGCACTACGTTCTTAGAAGAAACAGACCGTCCATTAAAAAAAGGAACGTATGCAGGTGTCATTGATACGGTAGGGGGTCCATTGCTCGCGTCCGTCATTCGCTTCGTACAGTATGGTGGTGTCGTGACGACGTGTGGTAACGTCGGTGGGGCAGAGATGACATTGACAGTCTATCCCTTCATCTTACGCGGTGTCCGCTTGATTGGAATCGATGCGGTGCAAACACCAATCGCCTATCGCGAAGAGCTATGGCAACGTTTAGCGAGTGACTGGAAGGTCGATCTTGCGCCAGAAGTCGCTATCAAAACACTAAACGATTTACCTGAAATTACAGAAGCCTTGCTGACTTCACGTCATCGTGGTCGAACTGTCATCGAAATTTAAATATTTCGAGTAAACATTGGTGGTATAGTGGGGAAAAACTGTGTCGACTTTTCAGGAGGAACCATACATGAGTGAACACCAACAAGAACGACAGTCTCGACAAGAACGACGGAAACAGAAACGCAATCGCCGGGGGATTGCGTTTGGCGGTATTTTAGCAACGCTATTCATCGTAGGTGGCTGGTTGTATATGTTGACGAATAACGATGCCTCTCAAGCAACATCGACGCTTGAGAAGCCGAAAACGACGGATCAAGCAACGAAAAACGAAAAGTCGAAGAAAGAGACAGCCTCGACAAAGGATCCAAAAGAAGCGAAAAAAGAGAAGAAGAAATCAAAGAAAAAGGCGGCAGAGTATGCGCAAGCAGCTTGGGTGACACGTCCGTTCGCGAACGTCTATCGCGATGCAAGCCGAAGTAGTGTCATCTATAAAGCAGATTTAGGTGATGTCTATGAGGTATTGGATGCAAAAGACGGAATGGTCCACTTGAAACTCAACGATAGTATCGAAGGGTATTTGCCTGAGACCGATGTCCGATTAGAAGCACCAAAAGGAACATCAGATAAAGCAGTCCTTACGGCACTCTCACAAGCAGTTGCCAACCAACCGATTGATAAGCCGGAGCAGTATCTCGGAAAACCAATTGCTGACTTCGAAGCAAAATATGGTGTTGTTGGTAATACGCAACAGGACGCGGTCAATACCTATTACTTCTCGAACGCCGGATACCTGCTCGTCGTCTCGGACGGAATCATTGAAGCGATCGACTGGACGAATGCCTCAACGAACGCCTTGTCGACACTGGGTGAACCCGTCGTCGATACGAGCTATGGTACGTGGTACGAGGGAGAATCCTTACAACTAAAAGTGTTCCCGGATAACGGAAAGATGCGTTTACGTCTTGCGCGTGATCCTGGACAAGAATGAATGAACGGCGGATTTGCTTCAAGCGAATTCGTCTTTTTTTGCGCAAAAAACCTCCCGAGTCCGACACTCGGGAGGAAATATGAAAATCCTTTGGGAGGAGATTTTCTTAGTAGACGCCTACTGCATCAAATGATTTCGCTGCAGCTGTTGCTTCTGCACTTGTTGAACCGTAAAGGTCTTTCGCCGATTGAACGACTGCTGCACGGAGTGAGCTGAAGTTCGAGTTCGGAGTCAAGTACACGTTGAGAGCACGGTAGTAGATCGCACCGAGTTTCGGTACACCGATTCCTGTGACAGATACGTTGTAGAACGTTCCACCGTTACCGAGGAGGTAAGCGGCTTTGTTGATGATACCAGAGTTGATGTGGACACCACCGTTATCTTGTGTACCTGTGTAACGTTTAGAGTAGTGATCTGGATCACCGTAAGCAGCTGGGTTCGACATCGAACGGAGTGCGTCACCACTGACTCCAGGTGTGTAGATGTCTTCTCCTACGAGCCAGTCGAAGTTCGATCCGACTGTATACTCAGCTACTGTACCCATGATATCTGAGACGGCTTCGTTGATCGCACCAGATTCGTTTTGGTACACGAGACCAGCTGTGTATTCTGTGACAGCGTGTGTCAATTCGTGAGCGACGACGTCAAGTGCGCCTGAAAGTGCGACGAATGTCGTGCCATCTCCGTCACCATAGACCATCTTCGTGCCATCCCAGAATGCGTTGTTGTAGTTCGTTGAATAGTGGACCGTTGAGTTCAAGCGTGCACCAGCGTTGTCGTAACTGTTACGACCATATGTGTTTTTATAGAAGTCATATGTTTTTGCGGCGTTGACGTGTGCACTGACAGCAGCGCGGTCATATGTCGCGTTGAAGACGTTATCTGCATCTGCCCAGAGTGTTCCCGGGAGTGATGTCCGGTTTTTCGCGTCGTATGTGTAGACACCTTTTCCACGCGTCGTATCTTGAAGATAGTATTTCCCAGCACTCAACGTCGTGTTGAACGTTGCGCTTGTGCCAAGTACTGTCGTACCTGTTGCGTGAGCGAGTTGGTCGAACTTGTTAAGTACTTTACCTGAGTTTGCATCGATGAAGTATGTCCAACGTGATGGCTCTTTGCCTGCGAGGACCGTCGATGTAACTTTGTATGCATAGACAGCATCATCTTTTACTGGATAGATGACGAGTTCTGCTTTTGGAGCGACTTCGAATTTAGAAGCCTTGATTGCTTTTTGATAAAGTTTGATGGCTTTCTTTTCAGAGAGCGTTGCTTTTTTCGCGAGACCTGGTTTTCCTTTGACGTTGATTGCATCGTTTACGACTGCTTTCAAAGTACCGTCTTTCGCGACGTTCCCGACGACGACACTACCAAAGACAGGGACGCCATCCACTTCTTGTTGGAGACGTACGATCTGTGAAGATCCGTCTTTTTCGACGTTCTGAACAGCAAAGTCACCTTTTTTGTTCACGAAATCTTTAACGATCGTTGCAGCTGGTTCTGACGAAGCTTTCGTGAGCTTACCAGACTGAAGACCTTCTGCACCTACTACCGTAGGAACAACAAGTACACTTGCGACAAGCGATGTAGCGAGAAACTTTTTCAAAATAAATCGCCTCCTTGTTTGGGTTGAGTCTAACTATGCCAAAGAATTAGAGAAGCGAGAATAAGTCATTCGAATTAAATAGAATTTTCTGAATATAGTCCGTAGTACCTGGACTGAATTATTAAGTGTAAAAGATATTTCAAGACAAAAAAAGAACCATTCAAGAGAATGGTTCAGCGAATACGTTGGTAGAGATGATGGACGTCATCTCGTGTCTCATCAATCTTAAAGTCATGTGGATCAAGCTCGATTCCTTGTTTTGAAGCGAAGCGTTGAATTTTCTCGAATGATTTCCAAATTTCGATATCCGGTCCTTCGTGCTTCCAAAAGACATAACGCGCAGCAGGAATCCGATGCCCTTTCATACCTTTAGGAATCTGTTCAAGCGACGAGACGGGATACCCGACACATTGCGAATATTTGGTTCCGTTTCGTTCGAGCGAGATATCGAGCGGATAGCTGTCCAGCTTTGCAGGGATCTCATGCGAACGTCTTGAAAATTCACGCCAGAGTTCCGGCATCAATGTATGCAACTCGTTCTCTTCACACGTCAGTCCAAGTCCAACAAAATAAAATTCATGGCGTTCAACGATTTTTGGATGCATCAGAAACTCCCTTCCTTCTTATGACACGTCCTCGACGGGCGAACGCTTCAAATCTAGAAATAGACGCGTAAAGGTGGCGTCCCATTGTGTACCCATACCTTCTTCTAAAATCGACAAGGCTTTTTCTGCGGACATTCCCTTACGATAAGGACGGTCGGATGTCATCGCATCATAGGCGTCAGCAATCGCCATGATTCGACCGAAGAGTGGAATGTCCTCTCCTACGAGACCTTCCGGATACCCCTTTCCGTCATAGCGTTCGTGATGGTACTTTACCCCAGGAAGAATCGGTTGTAACGTCTTTGGTAACTGAACTTGCGATAGAATGTGCACACCGATGACTGGATGTTGCTGAATGACCTGAAATTCTTCGTCTGTGAGACGTCCTTCTTTCAATAACACATCGTCTCGAATCCCAATTTTTCCGATGTCATGTAACAGCGCGGATTTACGTAACAGTTCGATTTGTTCGTTCGGTAGATTAGCAGCGGTAGCAATTTCGACTGAATAGGCAGCGACACGAACGGAATGACCGGCTGTGTAAGGATCACGGGCATCTAGTGTCGCAGCGAACAAGGTAAACAAACTATCGAGTAACTGTTCGTTTTCCTCATCACGCTTTTTGATACCTTCCATCATCAAGTTAAAACCAGAAACGAGGTGGGAGAACTCGTCCGAATACGGATTTGGTAACGAGACGAGTCGATTGCTTTCGACATCTTGAATCCCTTGTTGCAGGGTAGCGATTGGTTTACGGATGTTTTCATAGAGAAGAAGACTACAAAACGTCGCAACGGATAAGATGACGATTAAAATGAGTGTCGCCCAACTCCAGTAAGAGCGAAGGCTCTCATTTTCCGTTAACTGGACAGCTGAGGCGAGAACGAACAGCATGACGGGAAAAACACCGATGATCAGTGTACTGAAGAGCATTTTTTGCTTTAGTGTGACGACCGTCGTTTTTTTAGGGAAATCAAATCCGTGTTTAAACGCATAGTTTTCTAAAGTGAGTAGCATACGTTCGGTAACACGATAGGTAAGAAAAAACTCAATCAGCGCATGCAGAATGGCGACGAGGACCGCACCAAAACAAGCAAGACCAATTAAATAGTACGGCATCTGTAACCACCCTTGAGAGATCGCCAGGGCTGTCAGAAGTGAAGCGGGAACGGAAAGACCTAAAAAGTGTGGTCCCATGATGCGCTGGACAGTCAGTACCGGAAAACGATGCGTCGTTTGATAGGCTTCTTGAAACGAGACGAGAGAAGGAATATCGTTTTCGAAAAAGCGACGTAAGGAAGCGACATGTCGGGAGTAGAGCGTGTATTCCAGTGAAAACATCAGGCTGACGGACGCAGCCATGATACCGATTAAAATCAATTGTTCTATTCCGGTGAAGGTAAGCGTCTCGAAAATAAATAGGCAACCGACGCCAAAGACAGCGACGAATGAACCAATCAGGTAGTTTCTAAGTAAATGACGTTCAAAATGTCGTAAAGCGCTCATTGGATCCTCCTTATGGTAATCAGAGTGCCTTCAGCGTACCGTTTTCTAAAATGAGAGAAGCGTATTTTTTTGAAAAAGAGGTGAAAGAATCTTTTGAAAATCTTTTGAAAATAATCCCCAAAAATAGGTATGGTTACAAAGCACTAATTGTCTTAAAAGCAATTGATTAACGAAATAAAATAATCTATGATTTGAATATTCAGAAAAGTATAGTAATCAGATGCTTTTCACTACTACATAGGGGGTCAATTCACGTGGGAAAAAAGAAACAGCTTAGTCTAGCCGTTCTATCTGGAATTACGGCAGCTGCGTTTGCTGTTGGTCCGGTCTTACCTGGTGGGCAGGTAACGTCCGTACAAGCAGCAGAAAAAGTAGCACCTGGTGCACCGATGGATTTGAACACGGTCGATCAGGATCGATTAGCAAAAGTGCTTGAAAAACGTGGGGTCATCTCAAAAGCAGCTTCAGCAGAAGCAAAACAAAAAGCCGTTCAAAAGTACCTGGACAAAAAGGCGAACGGAAAACCGGCCGTCGATCATGACCACGATCATGAATCAAGTAAAGAAGCCGCGTTTGATAAGAAAACAAAAGACTTCTTAACAAAACAAAAGGAACAACTTGCTAAACAATTGAAGAAAAAACACGGCAACTACAAAAAAGGTAATCCGAATGGCTTCGTCAAAGTTGATAAAGCAAAACAGGCAGCCTATAACGGTGCGACACGGACGGATAAAGTCCTCGTCCTTCTCGTCGAATACAGCGACTTCAAGCACAACAATGTCGTTCAAGAGCCTGGATATATGTATTCGGATGACTTCAACCAAAAACATTATCAAGATTTAATGTTTGGTGATCAAGAGTTCGAACTCTTCAACGGAGACAAAGTAAAAACGTTCAAACAGTTCTATGAAGAACAATCAGGTGGTAGTTATTCGGTAGATGGTACGGTGTCCAATTGGTTGACTGTTCCAGGAACAGCTAAAGATTATGGTGCTGACAGTCCTGTGAGTGGGAATGATAACCTTCCTGGCGCAAAAGGACCACGTGGTCTCGTCAAGGATTCCCTGAATGCTGCTGTTAAAGCCGGCATTAACTTAGCAGATTACGATAAGTTCGACCAGTACGATATGGACGGCGATGGCAACTTGAATGAGCCAGACGGTCTCGTCGATCACTTGATGATCATTCATGCGGGTACAGGACAAGAAGCAGGTGGCGGTAAGCTCGGTGACGACGCGATCTGGTCACACCGCTGGACACTTGGTAGCGTATATCCTGTAGCGGATACGACGGCAAGCGTCAATTACTGGGGCGGAAAAATGGCTGCTTATGATTACACGGTTCAACCAGAAGATGGCGCAGTCGGCGTCTTCGCGCACGAATTTGGTCATGATCTTGGACTTCCTGATGAGTACGATACACAGTACACAGGTCAAGGTGAACCGGTCGCTTCATGGTCGATCATGAGTGGTGGTAGCTGGAATGGTAAAGTTGCTGGAACAGAACCAACAAGTTTCTCGCCACAAAACAAAGAGTTCTTCCAAAACGTGATGGGTGGAAACTGGGCGAACATCCAACAGATTGATTTTGATTCGCTCACTAAGGCAGGGACGGCATCGTACCTCGACCAAAGCGTAACGAAATCAAAAAATCCAGGAATCATCAAAGTAAATCTACCGAAAAAACCGGTGAAAGGTATCACGCCGGCTTACGGTAAGAAGTATTACTACAGTACGAAAGGTGATGATCTTCATACGTCGATGACTTCACCAGAGTTCGATTTGACGAATGCAAAAGAAGCGAAGTTCGACTTCAAAGCCTTTTACGATGTTGAATTCAACTACGATTACTTGACAGTCACAGCTACTGCTGACGGTCAATCGAAAGTCATTGACACGATTGGCGATCAAGATACAGATGGTGATCAACGTGCTGAATCAACAAAAGGAGCATGGGTCGATAAATCATATGACCTGAGCGAATTTGCGGGTAAAAAAGTCACGTTGAAATTTGAATACGTGACAGATGGTGGACTTGCACTAGACGGATTTGCACTTGATAACGCGAAGTTGACAGTTGACGGTAAAGTCGTCTTTGAGGATGATGCAGAGGGTACTCCGAAGTTCACTCTAGATGGTTTCGTTGCTTCAGACGGTTTCTCTTATGCCGATAACGCGTACTACCTCGAATGGCGTAACTATGCAGGCTCGGATAAAGCACTCGAGCATGCACGAGGCGTTAAGTACAACACAGGTCTTGTCGTCTGGTATGGCGATTCAAGCTTCAACGATAACTGGGTTGGCGTACACCCAGGTGAAGGATTCCTCGGAGTCGTCGACTCACATCCTGAAGCAATCGTTGGAACACTCAACGGTAAGCCGGTTACGACAGGAAGCACACGTTACCAGATCGCAGATGCTGCTTTCAGTTATGATAAAGCACCTGCATGGCTCATCGATTCGCCATCACGTGGACTCTATGACTACAAAGGTCTCCCAGGTGTGACGAAGTTTGATGATTCGAAATCGTACATCAACCAGTTGATTCCGGACGCAGGGAAATTGCTTCCGAACAACGGGCTGAAGATTCAAGTCATCGGTGAAGCGAAAGACAACTCTGCTGGAGCAGTCTGGATCCACCGTTAAAAACAGAAGAACAGGTTCAGTTTCGGCTGAACCTGTTTTTTATTTTAGTTATGTAGAAGAAGTGGAATCAATTGGAAAAAACATTGGTCTGACAACTTGACTTTTAAAGCGCATCCATTCTATACTTACGTTAGCTTAATATTGTTATTGTCATTACGGATTCACATCGTGTCACGAACAATCTTTTCGTTGCTCCATGTATTTCGGGACAATAATGAATTCTTTTCATATGCCCAGCATATGTATTAAGTAATTTATTTTTGGAGGTTGTTCCCATGAACACAGGTAAAGTAAAATGGTTTAACGCAGAAAAAGGTTTCGGTTTCATCGAAGTTGAAGGCGGAGAAGACGTATTCGTACATTTCTCAGCAATCACTGGTGAAGGCTTCAAAACTCTTGACGAAGGTCAAGAAGTTGAGTTCGAAATCACTGAAGGCGCACGTGGAGCACAAGCTGCTAACGTCGTAAAACTTTAATTTCAATTATTCAATCGTCCCTTTTCGGAGGGGCGGTTTTTTATTAGACTAATATCTTGAATTCAAGATAAATGTGAGATATACTCCAATTACCAAATCATTGACAAGGAGTGAGGAAGATGGAATTACTCGGAATTCATCATGTATCGATCTTAACAGGCATGGCAGAACGCAATTATCAATTCTACACACAAATACTTGGCATGCGTCTGATCAAAAAGACTGTCAATCAAGATGACACGACATCGTATCATTTGTTTTATGGAGATGCGGAAGGGAATCCAGGAACGGACTTGACGTTTTTTGATATTCCGCATCTTGGAACGGGCGTACCGGGAGCATCGAGTATCTCTTCGACATCGCTTCGTGTCAAAACAACGGCTGCACTTCATTTTTGGAAACAACGTTTTGAAGCGAAAGGTGTGGATCACGATGAAATCGTCGAGCGAGCAGGGCGCCAAACACTCGCCTTTCGTGATCAGGAAGGAACACGTTTGATTCTCGTCGCGGAAGATGGTGAGGTAGGTGTCGCAGGTGGTGTACCATGGCCGCAAGAAGAGATTCCATCGGAACATGCGATCGTTGGACTAGGAGCCGTCACATTAACGGTCAACGATCCGACGTTGACGATCCGTGTACTGACGGAAGTCATGGGATTCCGAAAAGTAGGTTCTTATCCATCTTTAGCAGGTGAATTTGCACCGATTGAAGTCTATGCAACGGGAGAAGGTGGAATCGGAGCAGAGGTTCATATTGAGGCACGTCCAGATCTCGACCGAGAACGTCTAGGTCGTGGTGGTGTGCATCACGTCGCGTTCCGAGTGCCGAACAGTGATGAATATGAAAAGTGGGTCGAACGCTTGAATGCCTATCACTTACCGAACTCCGGTAAAGTCGATCGTCACTATTTCCAAGCTCTTTACTTCCGGGAACCGAACCATATTTTGTTTGAACTCTCGACGGATACACCGGGATTCGCGACGGATGAGTCGGTTGAAACGTTAGGGGAGACGCTTGCGTTACCACCGTTTCTTGAACCAAAGCGAGCTACCATCGAAGCGCGGTTACGTCCACTCGAAATCTGACAATCCTGTGACACAGGTCACAGAAGGATCGTCCATCCCGTATACTAAGAACAGGAATTAAGAAAAAGGAGTGACGGGATGTTAAGAACTACGCTTGGGCAATTCCGAATGATTGCGATACTAGAAGGAATCTCGTTTTTAGTCTTACTGTTGATTGCGATGCCGTTAAAGTATATGGCGGATATTCCGCAAGCTGTTTCGGTCGTTGGCGCACTTCATGGTGTCTTGTTCGTCATGTATGCACTCTGGCTCGCGGTCGTGAAATTCAAATACGATTGGTCGATCGTCAAGGCGGGGATTGCGTTCATCGCATCATTCATCCCGTTTGGTACATTCGTGCTCGACTGGAAGCTAAAACAGGAAGCAACAAACGCGTAAATTGTGTATACTGAATAGAGCACGGCTGTGGATAACTGTTTTTGTCTATGCGAAGCAGGTTATCCACAGCTTTTTTCTGTGGATAATTTTTAGGAGGATATATCATGTCAACATTTGAAACATTACACATCAGCGATCTGTGGATAAAAAAATTACAAAAACAAGGCATCAAGGAGCCAACACCGATTCAAGAACAAGCGATTCCGTCATTACTCGACGGACGCGACTTGATTGGGCAGGCGCAAACGGGAACAGGGAAGACGTTAGCGTTTCTCTTACCCATCCTTGAGCAAATCGATGTCGAATCACAAACGGTTCAAGCATTGATCGTCGCACCGACACGCGAACTTGCGCGTCAAATTGCCGATGAGACGCATAAACTGATTCGGAACACGGAACAGTACCGTGCACTCGCTGTATACGGCGGACAAGACGTCTTTAAACAGATTCAACGTCTCGGTCGGATGCCACAAATCATCATCGGAACACCAGGACGGATTCTCGATCATGTCGGTCGCGGCACACTTGATTTAAGTGAATTACGGACGCTTGTTTTGGATGAGGCGGACCAAATGCTGCAAATCGGTTTCTTGCCAGAAATCGAGGACATCATCGAGGCTGCACCGGTTGATCGTCAATTCGTCATGTTATCCGCAACGATGCCGCCGAAAGTAGAGGAACTCGCGAAAACGTATTTGCGTAATCCAGTCGAAGTACAGGTGGAAGCGGAAAGTATTACTGTTGAAGCGATCGAGCAGTTCGTCGTTGAGACGACGGATCGCCGCAAACAAGCGACACTGCGGACGATGCTTGACGAGATGCGTCCGTACGCAGCCATCATTTTCTGCCGTACACAACGTCGCGTCAGTAAATTGAACGAAGAACTACAGATGCAAGGGTATCCGACGGATGAATTGCATGGTGGGTTGACGCAAGGGAAACGAGAAAAGGCGATGGCGAAGTTCTATCAAGGAAAAACACAATTCCTGATCGCAACAGACGTCGCTTCTCGTGGACTCGATGTGACAGGTGTGACACACGTCTTCAACTACGATTTACCGGACGATGCGGAAAGTTATGTTCACCGGATCGGTCGGACAGGACGTGCCGGGAACGACGGAATTGCTGTTTCGATCGTGACACCAAAAGATGGTCGGACGTTCCGTGATATGGAGCGGGAATTGAACATCTCGGTCACGCCAATCGTCGTCGAATTATCTGAAGAAGCGATTCGCGCACAGCACGACCAAAGCAAAGGATCACGGAAGACGACAGAAGGACGTGGAAACACACGTCGTTCGAATAACCGTCGCCCGGGACGTGCACATCGTAAATAAACAGAAACAAGATAAAAGAGCCGGTCTATTTCTCTCATAAAAAGAGAAAATAGACCGGCTCTTGTATTATTTGGCATAGACCATCTGACCACCGAGATGTCCGGTATAAGCAAGCAACCCGCTACCGACGATCGCAACAACGAAACTAAGTAACAATAATATTTTTTTGTTTGAGCGGTAACCCAATAACAGAAATAACAGCGAGACACCAAAGGCAACAAGACTGAACAACGCGAAATGTTCATGATTTTCGATAGCAGCATGAGTAACACTGCTTAAGTTCGCTTCCGCATACTCTTCTGCTCCGTCTCCAGACAAATAGGCAGCGACTCCGGAAATCAGACCGACGACTAACGTAAAAAGGGCAAACAGTTTGAATTGCGTCCATTTCAGACTGATGAGTAATAGGATCGTCGCAAATAATAAAAGTGCAATCGGTGCATGAACAAGAAGTGGATGAAGCGGTACGTTCCCCAACATATCAAAGACCTCCTTGGATAAGTATGGTAAAGCATAATTTCACTTTACCCTGCTTATCTGACAGTTAACTGACACCGTTTTAAAGAGTTGGAAAATGAATGATGAACCGTGTGCCTTCACCTAATGTGGAATCAATGGAAATCGTTCCACCATGTTGCTCCACAATGGATTGAGCAACCGATAGCCCAAGACCGGTTCCTGTTCCGTGACGCGAATGGTCACCCCGGTAAAAACGCTCGAATATTTTAGTTTGTTGATTGGAAGCGATACCGATTCCACGGTCCTGTATCGTCAACTGGCGTTCTGTAGCAGTTTCTTCGAGGGAGACATCAATGGCTTCATCGCTGTAGACAAGAGCATTTTCAAGAAAGACCGTCAATAAGCGGTTCAATTGATGGGCATCCCCTTTCATGCGTAAGTCAGGCATTATCGATGCGTGGATGACGCGATCCGAGTAGGCAGGCTGAAAACGTTCGACGGTCTTTTGAACGAGTGAACTAAGGTCAACTTCTTGTTTCGGTGAAGGTTGTCCTTCTCGCGCAAGCAATAGTAAATCAGAGACTAAATACTGCATCCCTGCCGTTTCTGCTTTGATATCCTCTAGAATCGTGCGTCCTTCATTCGAAAGTGATTCCGCTTCTAGCAATTCAATCCCGCTATAGACGATTGTCAGAGGTGTCCGTAGTTCATGTGAAGCATCGGATGTAAAACGACGTTGGCGATTGAATGCTTGTTGCACCGGAATGACGGCTCGACCAGCAAGGATGTATCCGACTAGCGTCAGAACGATCGTTGCGAGAACGGCAATCCCCGCAAGAACGGCAATCAATCGCTGTAAGGTATCTTCGGTCGGAGAGATGTCCTTCATTAGCAGTAGTCGTCCTTCTTCGGTACTTCGTTGATACAGTAAGAAGTGTCGATCATCCCATTCCACTTGTTTCGTCGTATCATTCGAGCTTAAAAAACGGCGCAGTGTTTTCATCTCGACGCCAGGCGGCAAACTTGCATAGCGTTCATTTCCTGAACCGTCGAGTAACTGGAAATAGATCGGATTTCGGATGAATTGATCTTCCCCGTGCTCGATCCGTTCGAAGATATCTCGATCAGATACTCCCTTCAATTGATTCAATTCCATTCGATTCAGCAATTGGGCGTTCGTGACATACACACCGATCAGGATGAGGACTAGTACAAGAAAGAACGAGCCACTGAATAACAAGGTCAGTCGTTTTCGAATCGATTCAAGCATGCGGATCACCTAAACGATAACCGAACCCGCGAACTGTCCGGATCAAATTAGGAGCATTGACCGCATCTAATTTTTTCCGAACGAGTCGGACGAGCGCATCGAGCGCGTTATCCGTAATATCCGCACCGATCCCCCACACGACTTCGATGATTAATTCACGACTCATGACCTGTTCAGGTCGTCTTAACAGTAAGGAAAGGAATTCAAATTCACGTCGTGTTAAATCAATCGAATGATGTTCATAGGAAATTGTTTGTGACGATAGATCGAGTACTAGTCCGTTGAAGGAGACCGTCGACACGAATGCCTTTTGTTGACGACGACTGAGCGCGCGCAAACGTGCCAGTAATTCATTCGATTGAAACGGTTTAACGAGATAGTCATCCGCTCCACTATCGAGACCATGAACGAGATCAATTTCCGTATCACGAGCAGTCAGCATCAAGATGCCACCTTCGAACTGTTCTTGGCGTAAGGTAGCGGCGACTTCGACCCCGCTCTTGCGAGGCATCATCCAATCGAGAACGAGTAAGTCATAGCGATACGTCTGACATTGGAGGAGCGCTTCCACTCCATTCTGCGCAACATCTACCTGATATCCTGCCCGCTCCAAATGGAGGCGTAACATCTTCGCAAGACGCTGATCATCTTCTGCTACCAAAACGCGCATGCACATCGCTCCTCTTTTTTTCTCATTATCCCATAGTTGCCGTCAGTTAGTTGTCAGTTTTTTTCGATACAGTAAACGTAACAAGAAGGGAGAGGAAACAGATGAAACCAAAACCATTTGCGAAATGGCTCGTCGGGCTTAGTAGTTCCGTCTTCATCGGACTTGCGATTGGTCAGTTGAGTGTCAGTTCGAACGATTCCTCTACGACACCTGTTTCGACAGGCGATACGTATTCGAACGATACGACGCTACCATCTCAAGGGAATCAGTATAGCGATGATGAAGGCGAATACGAAGGGGATGATGGATATTACGAAGATGACGATGATGATCAATGGCAAGGTGATGAATCGTCCGGCTTCAGTCAACCCGATGGATCAAGTGACGGTCAGTCTAGCCATTCGAGGTAAGGAGGAGGAAGATGGAGCGACAATTGTATGCGATGCATAATCAGGTGCGGTTCGTGACGAATCAGCCGATCGATGAAGCAGAATGGGAGGAACTTGTCCGATTCTTTCATTATGTGGATCGGCAGTGGTCACGCTTTGATAAGCAAAGTGAAGTCAGTCGATTGAATCGCTTACGGATCGGCGACACGTTATCTGTGTCCTTACCGTTAGCCCGCTTACTGGCCCGCGCCACGCGATACTTCGAGCAGACCGAACGTTATTTTTCTCCATTCCTGCTGGCGCAACAACAAGCCAATGGCTATCGCCAATCATTTCCCTTCACACAAGTTGTCGCTTATGAAGAGGTTGCTCCACCAGAGATCGCCCCGTTCATCATTGAAGGATGTGACGTGACTCGAGTCGGAGGCGGTTTTATCGACCTAGGTGGAATCGGAAAAGGAGCTGCCGCGATGATCGCAGCGCAGCGACTACGAAAAAGCTGGAGTCGTGGATTGATTGAAGCGGGAGGCGACGTCATCGTCTGGTCCGATGAGGAACCATGGAATATCACGATCACGCATCCCGAGACCGAACAACGCGTCGCTGATGTGCAGTTGCGACAAGGCGCGGTCGCGACATCGAACCGTGTCTATCGATCGTGGAAGACGGACGGACAGACGCATCATCATTTGTTGGATGGACGAACAGGACGTCCGACGAAAAGTCCGATTCTTCAAGTAACCGCATCTGCGCCACAACTCTATGAAGCCGAAGTCATGACGAAACTTGCCTTTCAGATGACAGAGACAGAACGTCAAGAAAAGCTGTTTCGTTGGTTTCCAAAAGGACGATTATTGATTTTGGATACTGCTGGGGAATGGCGAAGTGAACAGAAGGGAGTGAGTGAGATATGGACTGGATGAAATGGTTGTTCTCGACATGGACGATGATTCGATTGAGTGGATTAAGTGGGCACTTCTTCATGACGATTTCTGTCTTAGCGGGATTGCTCGGTTCCTACCCGGCACTCAAAAAACAAAAAGCACGACTGTATCACGTGCACTTATATAGTGGCTGGGCAGGTTTGCTCGCAATCGTCCTTCATGCGACGCTCATCATCGTCGATTCATACGCGCCACTGACAATCTTTGAGGTCCTAATTCCGGGCCAAGCTTCTTATGAACCACTCTGGAATGCGCTAGGAACGATCAGTCTCTACTTATTCGGATTCGTTCTCGTGACTTCGGATTTCTTAAAGGAGACGTTAGGCAAGACGCTTTGGAAATTGACACACTGGCTCGTCTTACCTGCTTGGCTATTAATGACGGCACACGGTCTATTCATCGGTACGGATACCGGAACCTTGTTTACGACGATCTGGTACGCTGTCTCAACACTGACGATGTTTACGCTCGTCCTATACCGGATGCGGATCCGTCCTGTGCAACGGACTCGAACTTCAGCAAAAGAGCGCTCAGTCGTACGCTGAGCGCTCTTTTCATTGTCGTGCGAGCCAAGCTGTCCATTCGTTAAAGGCAGCGTCCCGATTCTCGATATAGTTGTGATCACTATCGACAATCGCTTCCTCGAACGGACTGTCGGGTAGCAATAAGTCATGATGGAGCGCTTTGATCGATGTTTCGTCCCGTTCTGACGTCATAAGCAACATCGAGCGATCGGCTAGACGTTCTTTTAGCGTCAGTAAGTTCCAAGTCGTATGATGATGCTTCAACTCGTCGAGTAACGCGTCAGCAACGGCACCATTCAGGAAAGCAGCTCCTCGCTCGAGTACACCGTGTAGCGCAGCTTCGTATTCCGGATGTTCGAGGACAAGCTGACCGACGAGACCAAAATTAAACGGAGAAATCCCGACATAATGTGCAGCCTCCGATGTCTCAGCAAAAGCATGCAGACCGGCGAAGCCGCCCATGCTATGACCGACGACGGTAACCTGATCTGCCTTGATGCCATGTTCGGCAGTGAAAGACTCTGAGCAGACGTGCTGTAGTGTCGCGGTCGCGTCTTCCAAAACATGTTGGAATCGGAAAGTTCCAGGGCTCCCGATCGTTCCACGATACGACGTGACGAGTACATGGTATCCTGCGCTTTGAAGTTGAACTGCCCAGTCCATGTTCAACTGTTTCCCGGGAAATCCGTGGAAGAGGACAATCAGTGGAGCATCCGCTGTGTGTTCAGGTGAATAGAGACGGGCAATCAACTGTTCTGAACCACCGCTTGGAACATGGAGATAGGATAGTGTTGCTTTTTTCGTGATCGTTTCCAAAAAAACACGCTCCTTCATAATCATTTTCTAAGTCTTAGTGTGCGTGAAGATGCACGATCATGCAATGATTAAGTGTATGAACTAAAAAGATGGGATACCCGTCTGGGCATCCCATCTTTTGTAAAGTATGGCTTAGAATACTTTTGTCGTCCATGATTCACAGTTCCATAAGTCTGTTGCAACAGCTTCATAGAATTCTGGTTCGTGTGAGATTAAGAGGACGGTTCCTTTGTACTCTTGTAACGCACGTTTTAATTCTTCTTTTGCTTCGACGTCCAAGTGGTTCGTCGGCTCATCGAGTACGAGGATGTTCGATTCCGTGTTCATCAATTTACAAAGACGGACTTTCGCTTTTTCTCCACCGCTGAGTACTTCGATTTTCGATTCGATGTGTTTCGTCATCAAACCACACTTCGCGAGCATGGCGCGGACTTGCTGTTGTGTCAGAGACGGGAACGTATTCCAGATCTCTTCGATACACGTATTCGAGTTCTTCTCTTTGACTTCTTGCTCGAAGTACCCGATATGCAAGTTCTCTCCCCGCTCAACGACACCCGAGACAGCCGGGATTTCACCGAGTAAACTCTTGAGCAACGTCGATTTCCCGATTCCGTTCGCACCGTGCAAGGCGATCTTCTGTCCGCGTTCAATCGTCAAATCAAGAGGACGAGACAGTGGCTCATCGTATCCGATGACAAGACCTTTTGCTTCGAACATCAATTTACTTGGTGTCCGTGCTTGGAGGAAGTGGAACTCTGGTTTTGGACGCTCTTGCGCAAGTTCGATGACATCCATCTTATCAAGCTTTTTCTGACGTGACATCGCCATGTTCCGTGTCGAGACACGCGCCTTGTTCCGGGCAACGAAATCCTTCAACTCAGAGATTTCCTGCTGTTGACGCTTGAATGCAGACTCAAGTTGTTTTTTCTTCGCTTCGTGGATCGTGACGAAGTTGTCGTAATCGCCGACATAACGATTCAATTCTTGATTTTCCATATGATAAATCAAGTTGATGACGCTGTTGAGGAATGGAATATCGTGCGAAATCAAGATGAACGCATTCTCATATTCATTCAAGTAGCGTTTCAACCATTCGATATGCTGGACATCGAGATAGTTGGTCGGCTCATCAAGTAAGAGAATGTCCGGTTTTTCAAGAAGGAGTTTGGCGAGCAGGATTTTCGTCCGTTGTCCACCACTGAGCTCTTGTACATCCCGGTCGAGTCCAATCTCATCGAGCCCAAGACCGCGCGCGATTTCTTCGACTTTTGCATCGATCGTATAGAAGTCGTTATTCGTCAGAATGTCCTGCAAGACGCCGACTTCTTCGAGCATTTTTTCCAGTTCCTCTGGCTCGACTTCGCCCATTTTACCGTACAAATCATTGATTTCCTGTTCGATGTCGAACATGTACTGGAATGCACCTTTAAGTGCATCGCGGATGGTTAATCCTTTTTCAAGGACAGCGTGCTGATCCAAATAACCAACGCGTACATGCTTCGCCCATTCGACTTTTCCTTCATCCGGCTCAAGTTGCGACGTAATGATGTTCATGAACGTCGATTTTCCTTCACCGTTCGCACCGACGAGACCGATGTGCTCGCCTTTTAACAGGCGGAAGGAGACATTTTCGAAAATGGCGCGGTCACCGAATCCGTGACTTAAGTTAGATACCGTTAAAATACTCATAATTACTCCTTATTTCATGAATTCCTGTGACTTAGACGCCTGTCCGTTTTTTCTGGTTGTTTGCTTTTTTCGTCTGTTGGCTCGTCAATTGTTTCGTTTGTGTTCCTTGTAAGCCAGTCGGACGTTTTGTTTGCGCTTGTTTTTTTGCTTTCAAGCGTTCGATCATTGCCTCTTGCAATGATAGTTTTTTTGGTTGTTCACTCATGTTCGTTCACCTCGATTGATTCGTTCTTACTTTCTAGTATGCCAAAAAAAACGTCTCTTGGAAATGAAGAGACCTGATTTTACATCTCAAAGTGTATCGGCAAGATAGACGACGTAACAATTCCGGTCGATATCGATTTCACAGCTGTCACGCTCAAAAATACCGTGGCCTTCGACTTCGATCTTGTCCTTGATCAAAAAACGCATCGCTTGGACATGATTCGGAACCGTTGATGTCTTTAAGAGCGGTTGCGCGCTGTCGGACAAATACTGTCTGAACTCGATATGAATTTGGTGCGGTGGATAAACGCGTTCTTCTGTCGCACGCGGTGATGCCTTGATATGATCGACGATCAATTGATCATATTCACCTGCCATCTCATTGGAACGAAGCTCGTATTGATGTCCTTCGATGATATGAAATTCGCAGAGTTGGTGGGCAATGATCTCTTCCGGTTCGATCGCATAACGATCATATTGATAGATCGGATGGAATTCACCATTTTCTTCAACGTAGTAGGCAAGTGACATGCGTAAATCCTCCTTTTCGTTCTATAGATACTATTACCACATTGAAGGAAAAAAAGTTCCGACAGAACAAAGAAACTTTTCTCTCCAAAAAAGCGTATACTATCCATAACGAGAGTAAAAGGAAAGGGGACTGAGACGGTGAATTGGATGAAACAAGCGACACTAGCTGCAACACTGTTGATCGGAACGACACTAAGTGGGTGTGGATCGGATGATGCACGAGCGGAACGACCAGATGATCCGGATTGTGATGACTATGAGTATGATAATGATGAAGGCGTTTGGTACTGTGATGATAGTTCATCAACCCATTCAGGATACTATTACTGGGGCGGTAGTTATTTCGCATCACGTGCCTTGATGCAT
Organism: Exiguobacterium sp. UBA1053; assembly: GCF_002316465.1. Classification (NCBI taxonomy): domain Bacteria; kingdom Bacillati; phylum Bacillota; class Bacilli; order Caryophanales; genus Exiguobacterium; species Exiguobacterium sp. UBA1053. Next base: position 59,754 of record NZ_DCDO01000012.1, read on the forward strand.
AGTGCGATGCGAACCAAAGGGTATACGCCGAAATCAAAAGCAGTAAAGAGTTATAACACGAAGACAAAGGGATTCGGAACAGGCTCATCTTCCGGCTTTTTCGGCGGATGAACAGACGACAAACCTTTTACGGAGACATCGATCGTTTTTGGGATGTGCTAGACGGGGAACCGTACGCTGTGACGGAAATCATGCCCATCTCGGACGAACGAATCGACCAACTGCATATCGCGGCGCAAGAAGTTTACCGGATATTCGAAAGAGTACTTCCGATTCTTCGATCGATGGATGATGAGGCACTGCTCGAGCTGGGCTTTCCAGTTGAAAGTCTCGCTTTTTTGCGACTCGAGACGATGCGACCGTTGACCGTCATCGGACGCTTTGATTTCATTGCGACGGCAGATCGTATCTCACTCATGGAATGGAACGCGGATACGCCGACTTTCATTAAAGAAGTATTTGAAGTCAATGATGTCGTAGCGGAAAAACAAGGTTTTGAACGGGTCAACGATGGGGAAAACAAATGGCTGAAGGCAACTGTCCGTCGTGCGATCGAAGCCGCGATACATCGGACGAAACAGCATCCGCATGTCGTCTTCACCTCACATGGTGACCACATCGAGGATCGATTGACGGCTGAGTATTTGCAGTCGTTTTGGAGTGATGCGACCTATTGTCCACTTCATGCATTAGAGATTCGTCCGGAAGAAGGTCTGTACGATGAGGCAGGTAAAAGAATCGATATCTTATATCGTCAAACCTTTCCGATTGAGATGGCCTTACTTGACCGGGATGAAGACGGAAGAAATTTAGGACAATTACTCCTGCAACTCGTCGAGACAGGGCGACTCGAAATCATCAATCCGCCGTCTGCCTTTTTAATGCAAGCCAAGTCGGTTCTTGCATTGATCTGGATGTTGCATGAAGCCAATCATCCGTACTTGAGCGAAACGGACCACATGACGATTGCGCGTTATTTTTTACCGACGTACTTATCCGCTGATCCATTCATTTCAAGCCAGCGATCATTCGTTAAAAAACCGATTTTCGGGCGTGAGGGAGATACCGTGACGGTCCATGATGGACACGGAAATATCATGTTAAAGAACGAACAGCATACGTTTCGTGATCAACCGGCTGTTTATCAAGCGTATCAAGAACTACCGACGTACTCACTTCAGGAAGAGGGAGAAGTCGCGTATATGTACGGTGTCTTTATTTTAGGAGGAAGACCAAGTGCGATCGGTGTACGTGCCGGAGAACGGATCACTGGAAACCGTTCTTATTTCGTACCCATTGGTCGATAGCATGAAGGAGGGAGAAACGTATGAGAGCAGCAATTTTAGGAGCATCTGGTCTAGTCGGACAAGAACTCGTGGATCGTTTGTTGGCAGAAGATGCATATAGCGAGGTACATGTTCTCGTTCGCCGCCCGATGCGCCGTTTTCATCCGAAATTGGAAGAATGGGTGATTGATTTTGATCGTGTGACAGAAATCGAATTACCTGTCGTCGACCATGTCTATTGTGCACTGGGCACGACGATCAAACAAGCAGGATCGCAAGAGGCATTTCGTTTGGTTGACTACACCTATCCGATTGAACTTGGCCGTGAATTGTTAGACCTCGGGGCGACACGATTTGCCTTAATTTCGGCGCTCGGTGCCCATCCGAATGCCAAAACCTTCTACAATCGCGTAAAAGGGGACACGGAAAACGGATTACGTGTACTGGGGTATGACGCGTTATTGATTTTTAGACCATCATTGTTGCTAGGGGATCGAGATGAATTCCGCTTAGGCGAACAAGCGGCTGCGAAAATTTCGACAGTTTTACGCCCCTTGTTGAAGCGGAGCGCCATTGCTCCGATCGAAGCTGGTCAAGTCGCTGCGGCGATGATTCGTGAAACGTTACATGCACCGCCTGGAATTACAATCATCGAATCGAAACAGATGCAATCCTGAGCAGTCGAGTAGTCGACTGCTCTTTTTGTTATTCTTGTAACGTAAATAATATTTGACTCATCAAATGATTTGCGGTTGAATGGTAAAGTGCTGTCTCATATATAAAAAAAGAAGTGAGACAATTCAGGCAAAACAGTGTATTCGTATCCTATCTGTTTCGTCACGCTTATCGTTTGGGGAAAGCGGGAAAAGATGATGGATTATGCACTTATTTAGGATTGATGAAAGGAGCCGATCATATGGCAGAGTTTGATCGCGATCAGGTCTATAAGACCGTTCCGCAAAAAGGATTCTTCGGGAATCCGAAAGGGTTGTTCACCCTCTTCTTCACTGAGTTTTGGGAGCGTTTCTCCTACTATGGCATGCGTGCCATCCTTATCTTCTACATGTACGATTCAGTTGCCAACGGTGGTCTAGGTATCGATAAGACGACAGCTGCGTCAATCATGGCCGTTTATGGTTCGCTCGTCTACATGTCAGGGATCATTGGTGGATGGGTAGCTGACCGTTTACTCGGTACGTCACGCACCGTTTTCTATGGTGGTATCTTGATCATGCTAGGGCATATCGTCCTTGCTTTACCAGCAGGCATTACAGCCCTCTTCATCTCGATGGGACTTATCGTTATCGGTACTGGTTTCTTGAAACCGAACGTATCGAATATCGTCGGTGATTTGTACAGCAAGACGGATAACCGCCGCGATGCTGGTTTTAGTATCTTCTACATGGGGATCAACGCTGGTGCATTCCTCTCACCACTCGTCGTTGGTGAAGTGGCTGACCGCGGTGGATATCACGCTGGTTTCGCACTCGCTGCCATCGGGATGTTCGCAGGACTTGTCGTCTTCGTCTTGACGAAAAAGAAAAACCTTGGTCAAGCGGGTACGTACGTCTTGAACCCATTAAAAGGGGACGAGAAAAAACGTTTCATCACGATCGCATCAATCGTTGTCGTAGTGATTGCTGTACTCGGTGTCGTTGCATCGATGACAGGACTGTTGACGATTTCTCGTTTTACTTTAATGGTCACGATTCTCGGGATCTTGATTCCGATCGCTTACTTCACAGTCATGCTTCGTAGTCCAAAGATCACGAATGATGAGCGCTCACGTTTGATTGCGTATATTCCGTTGTTCATCGCAGCAGCGATTTTCTGGGCAATCCAAGAACAAGGTTCATACGTCCTCTCCATCTTCGCAAGTGAACGGACGAACCTTTCATTCTTAGGATTCGAGATTCAACCGGCATTCTTCCAATCGTTGAATCCGCTCTTCATCATCGTATTAGCACCTGTGTTTGCGAGCTTCTGGGTCAAACTCGGTGACCGTCAACCAACAACGATGCAAAAGTTCTCGTTTGGTCTTCTGTTTGCCGGACTTTCATTCATCGTCATGACACTACCAGGTATTCTGTTCGGTGTGGAGACGTCAGTTAGTCCACTCTGGCTTGCACTGAGCTTCTTCCTCGTCGTAATCGGTGAGCTCTTCTTGTCACCAGTCGGTCTATCGGCAACAACAAAACTGGCGCCGGCTGCCTTCTCAGCGCAAACGATGAGTCTGTGGTTCTTGACGAACGCAACGGGTCAAGCGGTCAACGCACAAATCGTTAAATACTACACGAATGACACGGAGATTTTGTACTTCGGTATCACGGGTATCGTTGCCGTCATCTTCGGATTACTTTTGTTCGCCTTCGCACCAAAACTTCAAAAATACATGCGCGGTATTCGCTGATGCATGAAAAAAGACGCTTTCTCGATCGA